>NZ_JBFBAH010000003.1:0-547009 GCF_040682115.1 Streptomyces sp. NPDC051364
CGGCTCCAGCCTTGCCCACTGTGCATCCGTCAGATCTCCACGCGCCACACCATGATCATCACCGATCAAGATCCACTTTCGCAACAGACCCTAGTCGTGCTTGAGGCCCAGGACCTCCACTGCTGCGAACGTCTCGTTCGCCGGACGGGAGTCGTAGTGCGGGGTGAGCAGCTCGTCCAGCTCCTCGTAGGAGAAGGCCTCCTTGCCCGTGTCGAACTTCGCGGCCACCTTCGGGCGTTCCATCACGACCACGATCCCGCCGTGCACGACGAACAGCTGCCCGTTGGCCCTCGCCGAGGCCGGCGAGGCCAGGTAGCCGACCAGCGGCGAGACGTGCTCGGGGGCCAGCGGGTCGAGCCTGCCCTCCTCCGGGACCTGGAAGCCCGCGAACACGTCCTCCGTCATCCGGGTCCGGGCGCGCGGGCAGATGGCGTTGGCCGTCACCCCGTACTTGGCGAGGGCCAGGGCGGTCGAGGTCGTCAGGCCCACGATGCCGCCCTTGGCCGCCGCGTAGTTCGGCTGGCCGGCCGAGCCGCCGAGGAAGGCCTCGGAGGAGGTGTTGACGATCCGGCCGTAGACCGGCCCGCCCGCCGCCTTCGAGCGTTCGCGCCAGTGCACGGAGGCGAAGTGCGTGGTGTTGAAGTGGCCCTTGAGGTGGACCCGGATGACCGAGTCCCACTCCTCCTCCGACATCGAGAAGACCATCCGGTCGCGCAGGATGCCCGCGTTGTTGACCAGGATGTCGAGCTTCCCGAAGCTGCTCACCGCCAGCTCGACCAGCTCGCGCGCCTGCTCGAAGTCGGCCACGTCACCGAGGTGCGCCACCGCCTGGCCGCCCGCGGCGCGGATCTCGGCGGCCACCTCCTCCGCCGGAGCGGCCGAGGCCTCCCCGGAGCCGTCGCGTCCGCTCTGGCCGAAGTCGTTGACGACCACGCTCGCGCCGAGCCGCGCGAGCTCGATCGCCTCGGCCCGGCCGAGCCCGCGGCCGGCGCCGGTGACGATGGCGCAGAGCCCCTCAAGTGGCAGTGACATCTACCGGATTCCTCTCAGAGTTCGATGCAGGTGCGCAGGGCGACGCCCGTGCGCATCTGGTCGAGGGCGTCGTTGATCTCGGCGAGGTGCACCCGGTGGGTGATCAGGCCCGCCAGGTCCACCCGGCCCGCCCGCCACAGCGCGATGGTGCGCTCGTACGAGCGGAGCACGTCCCCGCCCCCGTACATCGACGGCAGGATCTTCTTCTCGTCGAAGAACAGCGAGAACATGTTGATCGAGTAGTTGTCGTCGAGCGCGCCCGCGCCGACCACGACGACGGAGCCGCCGCGCCGGGTCATCTCGTACGCGGTCTGCGTGGTCGCGGACTTGCCGACGACCTCGAAGACGTAGTCGAAGCCCTCGCCGCCCGTGATGCGGTTCTTGGCGTCGGCGAAGGCCTCCGGCGCGACCCCCTCGGTCGCGCCGAAGCGCAGCGCCGCCTCGCGCCGCGAGGCCACCGGGTCCACGGCGATGATCTGCGCCGCGCCCTGCACCTTGGCTCCCTGGATGACGGAGATGCCGACTCCGCCGCAGCCGATGACGGCGACCGAGGACCCGGCCTCCACCTTGGCGGTGTTGATGGCCGCGCCGAGGCCGGTGGTCACCCCGCAGCCGATCAGCGCGGCGATGTCGTACGGCAGGTCGTCGGGGATCGGTACGGCGCACGCGGCGGGCACCACCATCTCCTCGGCGAAGGTGCCGGTGCCGGCGAAGCCGAAGATGTCCCCGCCGCCCGTGCGGCGGAAGTTGGGCGTGGCCACGTTCGCGAAGGACTCCAGGCACAGGTGGCCCTGGCCGCGCTTGCAGGCGGGACAGTGCCCGCACGGCGGCAGCCAGCAGACGAGGACCCGGTCGCCGATGGCGTGGGTGGTGACCCCGTCGCCGACGCCGACGATCTCGCCCGAGCCCTCGTGGCCGGGTATGAAGGGGGCGGGCTGCGGCAGCACGCCGCTCATCGCGGAGAGGTCCGAGTGGCACAGGCCGGTGGCCTTGATGCGGATACGGACCTTGCCGGGGCCGAAGCCCGCGGTCTCCATGTCCTCGACGACCTCGAGCTTGTCCTGGCCTATCTCGCTCTGCAGTGCTGCGCGCACGGTGCGGCTCCTTTGTGGTCGGGCGTTACGCGTGTTCGACGACGGTGTCGGCGAGGACCGGCGCGTCGTCCCGTTCGACGGCGGTCACCGAGACCCGGACCCGGCCCGGCTCCTCCCACATCCGGATCCGCAGGGTCTCGCCGGGGAAGACGATCCCGGCGAAGCGCGTGCGGTAGGCGCGGACCCGCGAGACGTCCCCGCCCAGCGCCGTGTCGACGACGGCCTTGAGGGTCATCCCGTACGAGCACAGGCCGTGCAGGATCGGCCGGTCGAAGCCGGCCAGCTTGGCGAACTCGGGGTCGGCGTGCAGGGGGTTCCAGTCGCCGGAGAGCCGGTACAGGAGCGCCTGCTCCTCGCGGATGTGCCGCTCCTCGACCCGGTCGGGCACCCGCTCGGGCATTTCGGTCTTGACGGAGGGTCCGCGGTCGCCGCCGAACCCGCCTTCCCCCCGTACGAAGATCTGCGCGTCGCTCGTCCACAGCGGCCCGTCGGCGTCCGCGACTTCGGTGCGCAGCACGATCACGGCGGCCTTGCCCTTGTCGTAGAGGGCGGCCACCTTGGCGGAGGAGGTGGCGCTGCCCTTGACGGGGATGGGGCGGTGCAGCTCGATGGACTGGCCGCCGTGCAGGACGTGGGCGAGGTTGACCTCGATCCCGGGGGCGGCGAGGCCGCCCATCATGGCCATCCCGGCACCGGCGACGGTCGCGAAGCTGGGGAGTACGTGGAGTTTGGACTCGAGGGTGTAGCGCAGCTCGTCGGGGTCGGTGGCAGGGATGCCTGCGCCGAGACCGAGGTGGTAGAGCTGGATGTCCTTGTGGTCCCAGGCGATGTCCCCCTGGCGGGGGTCTGCGGCGAGGGCCCTGGCGGCATCGATCGGCATTGAGGATGCTGCTCCTTGTTTCGGTTCCCGTTTGCTTCTGCATGGAAGACCTCGGTGCGGTCGTCCGCACCGTCGGCCGCACCGAGGTCGTTTGCGGGACCGGCCGTCTTCTAGAACGCGTTCTAGGTCGAGCCGGTGAAGGAATGTATAACGCACGCCCCAGCAGTTGGGAAGACTCCTGACTCCACGTCAGGATGACGTTGGCCGGAGCGTGTTGCCGGGCACTCGGGGGTCGGGGCCCTAGGGTGGCGGGGTGGACGAGATGCCCCGGAATTTCCGTACGGTGAGGTCGTTGCGGGTCCTGCTGGCGGAGGGTCCGGGCACGTCGGCCGGCGCGCTGGCGGTTCTGCTCAAGCTGGAGCCGGACCTCGACGTGGTCGCCCGGGTCGCGCCCGGTGCGGACGTGGGCGCGGCGGCGCTGACGGCCTGTCCGGCCGTGGCGCTGATGGACGCGGACCGCCCGGAGGTGCTCGCGGAGGTGGCGGCGGTGTGCCGCGAGGCACCCGAGTGCCGGGTGCTGCTGCTGGCCGGGTCGGCCCGGCCGGGCCTGGTCGAAGGGGCGCTCGCCGCGGGAGCGGCGGGGGTGGTGCTGCGGGACGACCCTCCCGGGGCGCTGGCCGGCGCCGTCCGCCGCGCCGTGACGGGCGAGACGGTCACGGACCCGACGCTGGAACCGTAGAGCGGCGGGCGGGACGGCCCTTCCCGGCCACCGATTGACGGATTCCGCCGCAGCGCCGGTCCGCGTACTGGACCAGGATGAGGCTCCCTCAGCCTAGCTTCGTGGAGACGGAATCATGCGCATAACCGCCCTGCCCGCCGCCCTCGCGCTGGTGGCCGCAGCGCTCGCCGCAGGAGCGGCTCCGGCCGCTGCCGACACCCCGGCCGGCCCGGTCCTCACGGTCCCCCTGGAGGCCGGCAACGGCTTCCACCACAACACCGGAACGGTGACCTACGAGCGCGTGGACGGCGCGGTGAACTCGGTCAGGATCATCTCGGTGCACATCCTCAGCGGCGAGCGCGACTGCGCCTGGGTGTCGTGGAACGACCCGCACGACCCGAACGGCTGGAGCAACCTGACCAGCGAGCCGTCCTGCAACGGCACCGGCCTGGAGGAGTCGCCCGACCGGATCATCAAGGCGCCGGCCGGCCACCCGCTCAAGGTGCGCCTGGCCGCCGGCCACCCCGACTCCGACGTGGTGCACAAGGACATCGAGAAGCTCTGACCGGCGCGCCGCGGCCGCTGGGCGCCAAGAGCGGTCGCCTGCGCGCGAGCGGGCGAGGGCGGCGAGGAGGTCGCTCTCGCCCGGGGCGGTGAACAGCCGCTTCGGCAGCACCACGAGACACGTCCGGCGCCGCGAGCGGCCCACGAACACGTGCAGCGGTTGGGGTCAGCCCCGCCGCAGTAGCGTCACGACGGCCGCGCCGCCGAGGCCTATGTTGTGGGCCAGGCCGATGCGGGCCTGCGGGACCTGTCGGGGGCCCGCTTCGGCACGGAGCTGCCAGACCAGTTCCGCCGCCTGCGCGAGCCCGGTGGCTCCCAGGGGGTGGCCCTTCGAGATCAGGCCGCCCGACGGGTTCACCACCCACCGCCCGCCGTACGTCGTCGCGCCCGACTCCACCAGCTTCCCGGCGGCGCCCTCCTCGCACATGCCCAGCGCCTCGTACGTCAGCAGCTCGTTGATCGAGAAGCAGTCGTGCAGCTCGATCACGTCCACGTCCTCGATGCCGAGTCCCGAGGACGAGAACACCGCCCGCCCCGCCGCCGCCGTCATCGGCTTGCCGACCACGTCGATGCACGAGCCGGAGGCGAACGACTCCTCCGTGTCCGTCGTCATCGCCTGCGCGACGATCTCCACCGCCTTGTCGTGCAGGCCGTGCCGGACGACGAACCGCTCCGAGACGACCACCGCAGCCGCTGCCCCGTCCGACGTCGGCGAGCACTGCAGCTTCGTCAGCGGCTCGTGGATCGGTTTCGCCGCCAGGATCTCCTCCACCGTGTACACGTCCTGGAACTGCGCGTTCGGATTGTTCGCCGAGTGCCGGTGGTTCTTCGCCCCCACCGCCGCCAGCTGCGCGGCCGTGGTCCCGTACCGCTCCATGTGCTCGCGCGCCGCGTTCCCGAAGATCTGCGCGGTCGGCGGGGACATCTCGAAGCCGTGGCCCGCGGCCATGATCCCGTAGTGCCGGGCCACCGGCGAGGTCTTGAAGGAATCATCAGCGGCTCCGCCGCGGGCACCCCCGTCGGCCCCACCCCCCAGCGCGCCCCGCTTCATCTTCTCGAAGCCCAGCGCGAGCACGCAGTCGCTGATCCCGCCCTCCACGAACTGCCGCGCCATCATCAGCGCCGTCGACCCCGTCGCGCAGTTGTTGTTCACGTTGTAGACCGGGACCCCGCTCAGCCCCAGCTCGTACGCGGCCCGCTGCCCGGCCGTGGAGGCCTGGAAGCAGTACCCCACCGGCACCTGTTCGACCTCCTCGTAGGAGATCCCCGCGTCCGCCAGCGCCGCGGTCCCGGCCTCCTTCGCCATGTCCCAGTACTGCCAGTCCCTCGACTCCGGCTTCTCGAACTTCGTCATGCCGACGCCCACGATGTATGACTTCATGCCCGACAACTCCTAGGGGGTGTCTTGTGGATCAGGCCGGATCAGGGAGCGGCGTCCGGTGCCGTGGATCGCAAGGCCGAGGAGGGAGCCACTGCGGTGGGGCACCTCCCAGCGGTAGCCGGGGGACATTGGCGACCGACGAGAACATGGCGAGGCGAGGCACCGGACGCCGCGAGCCCGGCATGATCCACAAGACACCCCCTAGTCCCTGGGGAGGCCGAGGATGCGCTCGGCGACGACGTTGAGCTGGACCTGTGTGGTGCCCCCGGCGATGGTCAGGCAGCGGGACATGAGCATCCCGTGCACCGCCCGCTCCCCCGCCCCCTCCCGTACCGCGCCCGCCGGGCCCAGCAGTTCGAGCGCGAGCTCGGCGGTCCGCTGCTGGTGCGGGGTCTGGACGAGCTTGCGTACGGAGGCACCCGCGCCCGGCTCCAGCCCCGACACCTGCTGGAGCGTGGTGCGCAGCGCGATGCAGGCCAGGGCGTGCGCCTCGGCGGTGAGCGCCCCGATCCGCGCCCGGTACGCGCCGTCGAGTTCCGCCGAGCGGGCGATCAGCGCTTCCAGTCCGGTGTCGAAGGTCATCTGGTCGGCCATGTGGACCCGCTCGTTGCCGAGCGTGTTGCGGGCGACCTTCCACCCGCCGCCGGGCGCGCCGACGAGGGCGTCCGCGGGCAGCAGGACGTCATCGAACCAGACCTCGTTGAAGAGGGCCTCGCCGGTGATCTCCTTGAGCGGGCGCACGTCGATCCCCGGGGTGTTCTTCATGTCGACCACGAAGTAGCCGAGCCCCTTGTGCTTGGGGGCGGCCGGGTCGGTGCGGGCCAGCAGGATCCCGAAGTCGGCGCTGTGCGCGGAACTCGTCCACACCTTCTGTCCGTTCACTTTCCAGGAGCCGTCCGCCGTCCGCTCCGCCCTGGTCCGCAGCGAGGCCAGGTCCGAGCCCGCCCCCGGCTCGGAGAACAGCTGGCACCAGGTGACGTCCCCGCGCAGGGTCGCCGGCAGGTACCGCTCCCGCTGCGCGTCGGTCCCGTAGGCGAGCAGCGAGGGCACGACCCAGGTGGCGATCCCGAGGTCGGCGAGCCTGACCCCGGCCGCGCGCAGTTCCTGCTGGACGACGAGCTGCTCGACGGGGCCGGCGCCGAGCCCGTGGGGCGGCGGCAGGTACGGGGCCGCGTACCCGGTGGGGGCCAGGATCCGCCGGGCGGCCGCCGGACCAAGTCCGCGCGCGTCCTCGATGGCGGTACGGGCCTTCGCGCGGTGGGTCTCCGCCTCCGCGGGCAGTTCCAGGCGCAGCTCGCGCCGGGCTCCGGCGGCCGCCAGCCGGACGGCCCGTACGCGGTGCCCGTCGCCGGGCCCGAGGAGCTGGCGGGCGACGACGGCCCGGCGGAGGTAGAGGTGGGCGTCGTGCTCCCAGGTGAAGCCGATCCCGCCGAGGATCTGGATGCAGTCCTTGGCGCAGGAGTAGGCGGCGTCGAGCGCGCTCCCGGCGGCCAGGGCGGCCACGAGCGAGCGCACCGGAGCCGACTCGTCCATCACCTGGGCGGCGTCCCAGGCCAGGGCGCGGGCCTGTTCGAGGCGCACCAGCATGTCGGCGCACAGGTGCTTGACGCCCTGGAACTGCCCGATGGGCCGGCCGAACTGCTCGCGGACCTTGGCGTACTCGGCGGCGGTGTGCAGCGCCCAGCCGGCGGTGCCGCAGGCGTCGGCGGCGAACAGGGCGCAGGCCAGGTCCCGGACCAGGGCCGCGTCCAGGCCGAGCAGGCGCCCGGGCGGCACGGTGACGGCGCGGGCCCGCACCCCGGCGGTGGGCCGGGTCGGGTCGGCGCTCTCGTGCGTACGGATGTCCAGTGCGGCGGCGTCCACGGCGAACCAGCACGTGCCGTGCGCGGCCTCGGCGGCGAGCAGCACGAGGTCGGCTTCCCCGGCGCCGAGCACCGGTGGTGCGTCGCCGTCGAGCAGGTACCCGCCGCCCTCGACGGCGATGGCGGTCAGGGTCCCCGGGCCGAGGGCGACCGCGCCGACCCGCCCGTCGAGGGGTTCGGACCCGGCCCGGTCGAGCAGTACGGAGGCCAGCGCGCTCGGCAGGAACGCCCCGGGCAGCGCCGCCCGGGCGGCCTCCTCGACGACGACGGCCAGGTCGAGCAGGGTGCCGCCCTCCAGGTGCGGCTCGAGCAGCCCCTGCGCGGCCATCGCGTCCCAGTAGGCGGGCCGCGCCCCGGTCTGCGGCGGGGTGTCGAGCAGCTTGCGCACCTCCTCGGGCGGCACGGCCCGCGCCACCCAGCCGCGTACGGCCCCGGCCAACTCCCGCTGTTCCCCAGTGATTCCGATGCCCATGCGCGGCAGGCTAGAACACGTTCCATTCTGACGGAAGGTCAGAACAGGAACGTGTTCTGCTTCGATGGATCCGCCGGGCTCAGCGCGGGACGGCCGCCAGCGCGGCCCGGGCGATCTCCTTCGCCTCGCTCTCGCAGGTCGCGGCGGGATGCTGCGGACCGCCGAGGGCCACCCGCACCAGGAGGTTGCCGTCGCTCACGCCCAGCGAACAGGTCTGCGCGGTCATCGGAGTCGACCAGCGCGCGCCGTCCCCCGCCCCGAGACCGGTCTCGGGCCGCCCGGTGCCAAGGTTGAACCGCGTGCGCTCCGTCCCGCTGCCCGGGACGCGGCCGCTGCGCTCCACGGACCAGCTGACGTACGCGTGCGGCTTCGGCTCCTCCTCGCCGGCGAACGCATCGAAGGCCACCACCCAGTCACAGGCCGCGTACGACTTCACGGGTGACTCGTTGTCACCGGCCTGGCGCATTTCCTGCTGCGGCAGCGGCAGGTTCCCGGCCGCCTCCGTGCAGAGCGGCACACTCAGATACCGGTCCGCTTCGACCGGCGGCGGCTCCTCCAGCGCGCGCAACCCGTACGTCACCCCGGCCCAGGCCGCCACGAGGACGCCCGCGGCCAGCATCAGGTTCCGCGGGCGCAGGCGCAGCCGCCGGCCGCGCGGCGCGTGGGCCCGCTCCGGGCGGACGGCCGCCGCGGTCGCGGTCGCGGTCGCCGCGTGCGGGTCCACGTCCTGGCCCTCGAGCGGGGGAGCCGCGGCGTCCGGGTCCCGGAGCAGCCCGTCGATCTCCTCGTTCTGGGCGGCGGCCATCCGCTCGACCGCGGGCGGCCACTGCGTGCTGTCGGCCGCGCCGGTCAGGCCCAGGATCTCGGCCGGGGACGGCCGGGCCGCCGGATCCTTGGCCAGGCACCGGGCGACGAGCCCGCGCAGACCCGGCGGGAGGCCGAGGAGGTCGGGTTCGGTGTGCACGACGTTGTAGAGGGTCAGCGCCACCGTCGCCGCCGCGAAGGGACTGCGCCCCGTCGCGGCCAGCACCAGGACGGACCCGAGGGAGAACACGTCGCTCGCCGGGGTCAGTTCGCCGCCCTCGGCCTGCTCGGGCGACATGAACGCGGGCGAGCCGATCACCGTCCCGGCCCGCGTCAGCTCGGTGATCTCGCCGGGCCGGGCCACCCGCGCGATCCCGAAGTCGATCACCCGCACCCCGTCCCGGGCGAGCAGCACGTTGTCGGGCTTGAGGTCCCGGTGCACCAGCCCCGCCCGGTGGATCTCGGCGAGGGCCGTCGCCAGCCCGGCGGCGAGCCTTCGTACGGTCTCCTCGGGCAGCGCCTCGGCGCTCTCCACCGCGGCCCCCAGCGAAGGCCCGGCCACGAACACCGAGGCCAGCCACGGGGCGTCCGCGTCCGCGTCGGCATCCAGGACCGCGGCCGTGAAGGCGCCGGACACCTTCCGCGAGGCGGCGACCTCGCGCCGGAACCGGGCCCGGAAACCGTCGTCGTCGGCGAGCCGGGCGTGCACCTGCTTGACGGCGACGAGCCGCCCGTCCGGTGCGGCGCCGAGCAGCACGCGGCCCATACCGCCCCGGCCTAGCTCGGCGAGCAGCCGGTACGGTCCCGCCGTGGCCGGATCGGACTCCCTGAGCGGTCTCATCAGCTCCCCACCGACTCCACGACCGAGGCTGCGAGCTCCCGCGTGACGGCCGCACACGTGCCGGTCGGGTAGCGGGGGCCCGTCACCGAGACGTGGAGCGTCATGTTGACGTCCCGTACGTACAGACGACAGTTCGGAAATCTGTCGTCCTTGGGCGGCGGCTGCCACAGGCCCTCGTCGGCGAACCCGAGGTCGATGTCACGCCGGGTCTCGCCGGGTTCGTTGAAGATCTCAAGGCGGTGCTTCGCCTGCTCGGCCCCGGTGCCCTCGCCCTTGCTGGTCGCGAAGAACGTCCACTCCGCTTCGATCTCGTCACCGGTCCGGTTGGTCCAGGTGCAGCGGGCATAGGCCGAGCCGGACTTCTCGACCGGCCCGAACCCGTCCGGTTGGTCGAACCCGGACGGCACGCGCACCTTGGCCCGGACCTGCTCACAGGACGGGGGCATCGCCGGGTACTTGTCCTGCTTCTGCGCCAGCCCTGTCGACCGGACATCCGATATGAATTCGCGGTAGGTATCCACGAGGTACTGCCGCCCCACGGTCAGCCCGGCCACGGCCACGACCCCCGCCACGGCAACCGCCACGATCAACGGCCGGGGCCACCGGCGACGCCACCAGGGTGCCGCCCCGTCGTCGGTCCGGGGAGCCGTGGCCCCGTTGACCACGCCGGCGGTCACGTCCACCTGCTCGCGGATCAGCATGTTCACCGCCTCCGGCCACGGCCGCGCCGAGGGCGCCAGCTCGCCGACCGCGGTCAGCAGCTCGCCCGGGGTCGGCCGGTCGGCCGGATCCTTGGCCAGGCACCGGGTGACCACGTCACGCAGCCCGGCCGGTACGTCGCCCAGGTCCGGTTCGGCGTGCACGACCTCGTGCAGGATCCGCGGCACCGAGCTCCCGGCGAACGGCGGCTTCCCCGTGCAGGCCATGACGAGGGTCGCGCCGAGCGAGAACACGTCACTGGCCGGGGCGAGTTCCTGCCCCAGGACCTGCTCGGGCGACATGTACGCGGGCGAGCCGATGAGCGCGCCCGCGTGCGTGATCCGGGTCTGGTCCCCCACCGCCCGCACGATGCCGAAGTCGATGACCCGTACGCCGTCCTCCGCGAGCAGCACGTTGGACGGCTTGAGGTCCCGGTGGATCAGCCCCGCCCGGTGTACGTCGGCCAGGGCGTGCGCGAGCCCGGCGGCCAGCCGGCGCACCGCCTCCTCGGGCAGCGGCCCGGCGGTCTCCACGGCCCGGCTCAGCGAGGGCCCCGGCACGAACTGCGAGGCGAGCCACGGAACCTCGGCATCGGGATCGGCATCGATCACGGCCGCGGTGTAGCCGCCGGCCACCCGCCGCGAGGCATCCACCTCGCGGCGGAACCGCGCCCGGAACCCCTCGTCCTCGGCCAGCTCGGCATGGACCTGCTTGACCGCGACGAACCGCCCGTCCGGCCCCACCCCCAGCACCACCCGGCCCATCCCGCCCCGGCCGAGCACCGAGACCGTCCGGAACGGCCCTATGTACTCCACTCCTAGAGGGCGCCGACGAACACGGCGAAGGCGGCAGGACTCACGGTGAAGGCGGGGCCTTCAGGGTTCTTGGAGTCCCGGACGGCGATCAGGCAGGGCTGCGAGGCGACCTCGACGCAATCACCGCCGGTGTCACCGCTGTACGAGACCTTGCGCCAGGCGGCGGCGCCGAGGGGGGCGCATTCGACGCACTCGCCGCCGGTGTCCCCGCTGTACGAGGACTTACGCCACCGCGCGCCCGTCAGCTCCTGGATGGTGTCCATAACGCTCCTCCATTACGCGGGCGATCCGTGCCGCCGAGTCCTCCACGGAGAGCGCGGCGGCCTGCAAATGATCGTAACGGAGCGAACCCTCCCTGAGAGCCTGCGGATTGGCCGTCATATGGCCCTGGATGAAGTCCTCGGTATAGACGAGGTCCGGGTCGTCCTCGAACCGCAGGACGGTGAAAGAGCCCATCTGCCCCGCATGGGCGCCGGCCTCGAAAGGCAGGATCTGCACCTGCACCCACTCCCGCCTCCGCAGGGCCAACAAGTGGGCGAGTTGGTTCCGCATGACCTCCCGGCCGCCAGTCTCCTGGTGCAGTACGGCCTCACTCATGACCACCCACATCAGTGGCGGGTTCTCGCGGTCGAGTACTCGCTGCCGCTCCATCCGGGCGGCCACCTTCGCGTCGAGGTCCCCCTCGGTCCGTACGCCCAGCACGGCCCGCGCGTACTCCTCCGTCTGCAGCAGCCCGTAGACCAACTGCGCCTGGAAGGTGGAGATGTATGCAGCCCTCGCCTCCATCTCGGCGTACGCCTGGAACCAGGTCGGCAGCTGGCTCCGCAACACCAGCCCCACCAGCCGGGAGAGTGCCCCGTCCGTACCGAGCGCCGCGTCGACCCGTTCCGAGAAGTCCCGCGTCGGGACCTTCCTCGCCGTTTCGATCTGGCCGATCAGCGAGGCCGTGCAGAACACGATGTCCCCGAGCTGCCACTGTTTCAGCTTGGCCTCCTCCCGCAGCCGGCGCAGCTCCGCGCCGTAGTAGTCCAGCGGGGACGCGCTGGGATCGAGATCGCGGATGTTGACCATGAGGCGGTCACCCCCAAGTACACGCCTTGCGGCGTTCGTTTCGGTCCGTAGCCGAGCGTAACCACACCACCCCACCCTGGTGACGTGAATCACGTAACTGAGCACTCAGCAGCCGGACTTGGCGAGAGCTACCACATGGGCTTCACCGTGAGTGAGCACTCGGCCCGGCACATGCGGCGCATCCTGCGGATCTACCTGGCCAGCTGGGGCCTGGCCGGGCTGACCCACGCCGCCGAGCTGGCGCTGACCGAGCTCGTCTCGAATGTCGTCCGGCACGTTCCCGGGCGGGCCTGCTCGGTGCTCATCCTGTGCGGGCCGGGCGGGCTGCGGGTCGAGTTGACGGACGACTGCCCGAGCCTGGTGCGCGTGGCTCGCGGCGACGGCGGGGAGCTCGCCGACGGCGGGCGCGGGCTGCATCTGGTCGGGGCCGTGACCGACCGCTGGGGCGCGGAGCCGACGGCCACCGGCAAGACGGTGTGGTTCGAATGCGACCCACCCGGTACCGAACCGGCACGGGCCAATACCGGCCAAGTCCGGAAATCGCTCTAGATCCCCTCAGTACCAAATGATCCAATCTGGGGCGTTAACGCCGACCCCATTTCACTTCAGGAAGGAAATCGCCTGTGAATTGCGTGACGTACGTGGACCTGCACCGGCAAGTCTCCTTGGACATCGAGGCGGAATTGGAAACCGCCCTCTTACGGCTCGCCCCGCCCTCGGGTACGGGCGCCGCCAAGAGCGCGGTGAGCAGACTCCTCCGGCATCAAAAACTGAGGCATCCCCTGTCCGTCCTCCCGATGATGGTGCACGCCATCGAGACGGGGGATCCCGGACCGGCCGTCCCGCTGTCCGCCGTGCACGTGCTGTGGTGGACATCGGCCTGCTACCTCGACGACCTGGCCGACGGGCACGGTACGACCGCCTCCGACAGCCTGAGCCAGAACGAGGCGCTGCTGGCCTCGGTGCTCAGCGGGGCAGTGCTGCCGATTCAGATCATCCGGTCCCTCCCGGTGCCGGCGGCGGTCCAGGGCGCGCTGACCGCCGAGATCGCGACCGGCTGGGTGGTGGGCGCCGAGGGGCAGCTGACCGACATCGACGGAGATGCCGACGGCGCCACCCGGAACTCGGTGGTCGAGGCCTACCGCGGGAAATCCGGCGGGCCGTTCTCGATGATCACGGCGATGGCGGCGATATTGTCGGGCGCGAGTGACGAAAGAGTAGAACTGTGGCGGGAGTTCGGCTACATATTCGGCATCCTGTGGCAGTTGTTCAACGACCAGGAAGACATCCTGTCCGGCCGCAATGAGGACCTCCTCAACGGGACGGTCACTTATCTGCTCACCTGCGTCCTCGATGACGCCGCCACGCCCCGGGACCGGGAGGACGTCCTCGGCTGCTGCGCCGCCGCGCGGAATTCCGAGGACGCGCGCGCCGAGCTGACCCGCCTCCTCCTCGCACCGGCCGCGCTCGACCGGTACACCGCGGACCTCGACGCGTTCCGCGCGGAGGCGCACCGCCTGCTCACCACCCTGGACGGCGACGAGCACCACGTACCCGGCATGCGGCATCTCGTCGACCACGCGGCGCAGATGCTCCTGCGGACGCACCTCGTCCCGGCCGCCGTGTAGGCCGTCGTTCCGGGCGGATCAGCGCGGCACGGCCGCCAGCGCGGTACGGGCGAGTTTCTTGGCATCCTGCTCACACGACGACCCGGGGTGCCGTTCGCGTGTGAGGGTCACGTCGACGGTGAGGTTGCCGTCGCGGACGGCGAGAGCGCAAACGGTCTTGGATCCTTTGTCCGTCCAGTAGACCTCGTCACCGACGCCCAGACCGGTCTCCCGGTCGCCGCCGCTCCATGCCGTGTTGAAGTGGCGCTGCTGTTCGTCGGCTGCGAGCTCGATTCCGAAGCGGCTGAGCAGCAGGTCCCACAGGACCACCTCGGTCGGCGGCTCGGAGGGGTCGGAGGCATACCAGGCGCAGCTGGTCTGCGCCGTGTTGGCCTGCTCGGCATGGCGGTCCTTGGCCACGGTCCGCCCCTTGGGCAACCGCCCTGCCATCTCCTCGCAGGTGGGGATCCTCGCGTACTTGCCGAGGCCGACGGCGATGGCCACGGAAGCGGGCGCGGAGGCGGAGGCGGGCGCCTTCCCCTTCCCCGTCGGGGATCCGCCCCCGCCCTCGGGCCACAACGACGCGGCCACGACGACGATGCCGACGGCCAGCACACCGCCGGCCACCCATGCAGCCCTGCCCCGGGAACTCGAGTCCGGCCGCGGCGACGACGCCTGGGGCACCACTCCGGGGCCGGCCTCCTCGGTGGCCCGTTCGGAGAAGTCCACCGGGGCCGGACGCCGCTCCGGCTCGGGCTCGGGCTCCGGCTCGGGCTCGGGTGCCTTCGCGACCGCAGGGGCCTCGCCGCCGAGCAGCCGGTCGATCTCGGCCCGCTGCGCGGCGATCAGCTCGTACACGGCGGGCGGCCACTGCCGGCCGGCCGGGACCCCCAGGGGGCGCTGCCCCCGGAAGGAGTCTGGGGGAGGCGCCGCACCCGACGGGGCTCCGGGGCTCGCCCCCGGGAAACGGTGAAAGGGCGGGGCGGGGAGACGGCCCCGCGCAGCGGCATCCCACCCCCCACCCCGGAGGGCCCCGGCATGGTGCCCTACCAGCCGGTAAGGCACCATGGGCCGCCCAGCCCACCCGCACCACCCCACCCCCATCCCGGAGGAACACATGGCCACCCCCAAGCCGGAGACCCTCGCCGCCTTCGAGGCCGCCAAGGGGTTCATGCCCGTACGCGAGGGCCTGGCCCTGTACGAGGCCGCCACCGCGGCAGCGGCACTGGGGCTGCCCCTCCTGGAGGTCGGCACGTACTGCGGCCGCTCCACCATCCTGCTGGCCGACGCCGCCCGCGAGGCCGGCGTGGCCGCCATGACGGTCGACCACCACCGCGGCAGCGAGGAGCAGCAGCCCGGCTGGGAGTACCACGACCCGACCGTGGTGGACCCGGAGGTCGGGCTGATGGACACCCTCCCGACCTTCCGCCGCACCCTCCACCGGGCGGGCCTCGAGGACCACGTCATCGCGATCGTGGGCCGCTCCCCGCAGGTCGCCGCGGCCTGGGGCGGGAAGCTCGGCCTGGTCTTCATCGACGGCGGCCACACCGACGAGCACGCCACGGGCGACTACGAGGGCTGGGCCCCGCACGTCGCCGAGGGCGGCACGCTCGTCATCCACGACGTGTTCCCGGACCCGGCCGACGGCGGCCAGGCCCCGTACCGGATCTACCTGCGCGCCCTCGCCTCCGGTGCCTTCGAGGAGGTCTCGGTGACCGACTCCCTCCGCGTCCTGCGCCGCACCGCCCCGGGCATCTGAGGACGGCGCGGCCGGCCCCGGGGGCCCGGAGGGCCATGCTGCCGACCCGCCGGGGCCATTCGGCACATCCGGCCATATAACGGGATAACCACACCACGCCCCCGTATGGCCCACGGTCCGCGCCGCCGGCCGGCGGCCGGTCTAGCATCGCGACGTGCCCTACGACGACAGTCCCCCATCCCCCGAGTCCGCCTCCTCGGTCAGCCCGGAGCGGCGGTGGTTCGCACGCCGCTCCGGCCTCGCCGTCGGAGCCGCCGTGCTCGCCCCGACCGCCCTGGCGGGGTGGGTCCTCGTACAGGTGACGACCGGGGCGGGGGCGGACGACGCCCGCCCGCCGCGGATCGTGATGCCGGCCGCCTCCCCCACGGACGGCGCGGCGGCGACCCCGAGCTCCGCCCCTGCCGAAGGCCCCGCCGAAGGCCCCGCCGAAGGCCCCGCCAAGAGCCAGAGCCCCGCCAAGAGCCCGCTCGCAGGCAAGACCGTGGTCATCGACCCCGGCCACAACACCGGCAACTTCAAGCACACCTCCGAGATCGACAAGAAGGTCGACATCGGCACCAACCGCAAGGAGTGCGACACCACCGGCACCACCACGAACTCCGGCTACATGGAGGCCGAGTTCACCCTCGACGTGTCCCGCCGGCTGCGGACCGTCCTGGAGGCCAAGGGCCTGAAGGTGGTCCTCACCCACCAGGCCGACCGCCCCTTCGGCCCCTGCATCGACGAGCGCGCCCGCATCGGCAACGAGGCCACCGCCGACGCCGTGGTCTCGGTCCACGCGGACGGCGTCTCCGAGGGCAACCGCGGCTACCACATCATCCTCCCGGCCAAGGTCAAGGGAGGTGCCGCGGACACCGCCAAGATCGTCGGCCCCTCGCGGGACCTCGGCGAGCGGATCGCCTCGAACTTCGCCCGGACCACCGGCTCCGCCCCCGCCAACTACCTCGGCAGCGGCACGGGATTGGTCGTCCGCGACGATCTCGGCGGACTCAATCTCTCCACGCAGCCCAAGGTGTTCATCGAATGCGGCAACATGCGTGACGCCAAGGACGCGGCGCTGCTGACGAGTCCGGAGTGGCGGCAGAAGGCGGCCCAGGGCATCGCGGACGGCATCGTCGGCTTCTTGGGCGGGTAGTCCCACCGGGACAGCCTGCCGCCCCGATCCTCTCGGCCGCGGGGAACCTCCGTACCATGGTCCCGCCCGCCCCGCTCCTGCACGTGGACCGCGGCACCACGAGACGACCGAGACCGAGAAGGACACCTAAGACGTGAACATCCGCTCCCTCACTCGAGGCGACGGCGTGGTGATCGGAGCAGCGGCGCTGCTGTTCATCGCCTCGTTCCTCGATTTCTACTCCGCGACCGGCCTCGACCTGCCGAGCGTGTGGGACACCGACGTCTACCGTCTGGCGCTTCCCACCATCTTCCTGCTCGGCTTCATCGCGGCCGGCCTGATCATCGCGGCCCGCTTCCAGCCGGAGACCCGGAAGCTCGCGGGCCTGCCCCTGGCCGCGTGGGGGACGGTTCTCGCGGTTGCGGCCGCCTGGTCCTCCCTCTGGTCCCTGATCACCAGCCCGAGCGGCGCCGACCTCGGCGCGGGCTGCATCATCGCCTTCCTGGCCACCCTCGCGCTGGCCGGTGTGGCCGTCGCGGGCAGCAAGGTCCCGGCGCTCGCCGGCGCGCTGGTGCCGGAGGCCAGGCCCGTCGCCCCCGCGCCGTACGGGGCGCAGCCCCAGCCCGGCACCGGGTACGGCTACCCGGGCGGCCAGCAGCCGCAGCCGTACGGGGCCACCCCGCAGCCGGCCCCGCCGTACGGCGGCGCCCCGACCCCGACCCCGACCCCGGCCCCGGCCCCGGCCCCGGCGCCGCAGGACCAGGCGCCCGCCCCGGCGGGGGACTTCACCCCGTTCTGGTTCGCGGTGCCGGTGGCCCGCCCCCTCTTCCCCGAGGACGGCTCCCCCACCCCGATCGCCGAACTCGCCCCGGGCACCTGGTACCTGGCGGTGGACCAGCGCGGCCCCGCCACGCTGATCGCGCAGACCCAGGACGGCCGCCGCGGTGTCCTGAACGACACCTCGGGCATCCAGCGCGGCTGACCCCGCGCCGACGGCCGGTGCAGCGCCCCGACGGCCCCCCGCCCTTCCGGGCGGGGGGCCGTTGCCCTACAGTCACCTGACGCATCGTCAGATACGGCTGTGGCGCGGCACGCACGGCGCCACCACGGCATCGCGGAGGGGACGTACATGCGCCTCGGACTCGCACTCGGCTACTGGGGCCGCGGCCCCGACCCGGCCCACCTCGGCCTCGCCACCGAGGCCGAGAACCTCGGCTACGACTCGGTGTGGACCGCCGAGGCCTGGGGTTCGGACGCCTTCACCCCGCTCACTTGGATCGCCGCGCACACCTCGCGGATCCGCCTCGGCACCGCCATCGCGCAGATGGCCGCCCGCTCCCCCACCGCCACCGCCATGCACGCCCTGACCCTGGACCACCTCTCCGGCGGCCGGATGATGCTGGGCCTGGGCCTCTCCGGCCCCCAGGTGGTCGAGGGCTGGTACGGGCGCCCGTTTCCCGCGAGCCCGCTCACCGCGACCCGCGAGTACGTCGACGTCGTCCGCCAGGTGCTGCGCCGCGAGGCCCCCGTCGCGCTCGACGGCCGCTTCCACCAGCACCCGTACCGCGGGGAGGACGGCACCGGCATCGGCAAACCGCTGAAGCCCATCACCCACCCGCTGCGCGCGGACCTGCCGGTCCTGCTGGGCGCGGAGGGCCCGAAGAACATCGCCCAGACGACCCGGATCGCGGACGGCTGGCTTCCCCTGTACTGGTCGCCGACCCGCACGGACGTCTACCAGGCCTCGCTCGCCGGCCTGCCCGAGGGGTTCATGATCGCCCCGATGGCCCGGGCCAAGGTCTGCGACGACGTCACCGAGGGGCTGCTGCCCGTGAAGGCGATGCTCGGCTTCTACATCGGCGGGATGGGCCACGCGGCCCGCAACTTCCATGCCGACCTGATGGGGCGGATGGGCTACGCGGAGGAGGCCCGCCGCATCCAGGAGCTGTTCCTCGCCGGGCGCCGGGAGGAGGCGGTGCTCGCCGTCCCGGACGCGTTCGCGGACGAGATCTCCCTGATCGGGCCGCGCGAGCGGATCGCCGAACGCCTCGA
This sequence comes from Streptomyces sp. NPDC051364, assembly GCF_040682115.1. Lineage (NCBI taxonomy): Bacteria > Bacillati > Actinomycetota > Actinomycetes > Kitasatosporales > Streptomycetaceae > Streptomyces > Streptomyces sp. NPDC051364. Next base: position 18,706 of record NZ_JBFBAH010000003.1, read on the forward strand.
GCTGTGGCGGGGGGGCCCGGTCACCGACCTGCTCCTGACAGCCCCGGACCCCCACACCCTCCGCGTCCTGGCCGAACTCAACAGCCGGTGATTCCGATGCGGAAATCAGATGTGACAGGGACTGACCGAAAGTAGATGATGATCGACGCCGCTCGTCCTCTGCTTGAAGGAACTCCCTGTTGCGTCCCACTCGTGCGACCGTCTTGCTGACCGCGGGTCTGGTCACCCTTCTCGGGATTCCGGCCGCCGCCGCGGCCGACAACCCGTCCACGCTCTACGTGAACAACGCCTACCTCCCCAACTGCTCCGACACCGGACCCGGTTCCGAAGACACTCCGTTCTGCACGATCTCGGCGGCCACCAAGGTCGTGCAGCCCGGCCAGACCGTTCGGGTCCTCGCGAACAAGCCGTACGACGAAACGGTCACCATCGAGCGCTCCGGGGAGCCGGGCAAGCCCATCTCCATCGTCGCCGGGCCGAACACCGGCAGCCTCGCCCGGGTCAAGGGCCTCAAGGTCCAAGGCGCCTCCCACGTGGTGGTGCGCGGGCTGAGTTCACCCGGAGGGGTCCAGGTCAGCCGTTCCACCGATGTCGAGCTGGACCGGATCACGAGCGTCTCGACGACCGACCCCGCCTCCGTCGTCGTCGGTTGGGGCAGTGCCGACGTGCGCGTGAGCAGGAGCTACCTGCTCAACCCCGTCCGCATCGAGGGCGGCTCCCGGGGCACCGTGCTGAGCCGCAACCAGATCCGCGGCGGCATCACGGCAGCGGTCGACGCGGTCTGGGGCCCGGGCACCATCGTCACCAACAACACCCTCTACCTCAGCTGTGATGCGGCCGTCTCCTTCCGCAGCGCTTCCACCGGTTCCGGGGCGTTCAACAACCTGATCCACACCAGCACCCCCAAGTCGTGCGTCAACCCCGGTCCCCGCAGCGGCATCCTGGTGGGTCAGGACTCCGCGACCGGCACCCGCGCCGACTACAACCTGCTGGCCGGCTTCCCGGCGGACGGGGTGGTCCCCTACAAGTGGGCCGAGGTCGTCCACACGACCCCGGCGGCGTTCCAGGCCGCGACCGGCCAGGGCGCGCACGACATCCTGACCCCGACGACCTCGGACGTCGGTCCGTGGGAGCGCTCCCCCACCGTCGACTCCGGCGACCCGACCGCGCCCGGCGTCCTGCCCACCGACTACAACGGGTACCCGACGACGGACGACCCGCGCGTGCCCAACACAGGCAAGGACGGCGGGTTCATCGACCGCGGCGCACACGAGTCCCAGGACGAGGTGCGCGGCGTCCAACTGGAGATCGCCCAGAGCTGGGCCCCTGTCGGCACCACCGTCCAGGTGAAGGCCGTGGCGGACAACAACTGGCCCGGAACGCTCACGTACCGCTACGACTTCGGTGACGGGACGGCTCCGGTCGTCACCAAGGCGGCCACCGCCGAGCACGTCTACCAGTCGCCCTGCGCGTGCACGGTCCAGGTGAAGGCGATCACCGCCGCGGGGAAGGAGGCTTACCGCCAGCAGTCGATCAAGGTGACCCCGGCCGCTCCGCTGGCCGCGGCCTTCATCGCGGAGCCGTACCTGCCGAGCGCGAGCGACCCGAACCGGCTCGTGACACCGCTGTCCGTCCAGGTCGACCCGCAGAGCGCCGCGGCCCCGTGGCCGATCGCGCGGATGGACGTGGACTACGGCGACGGCGCGAAGGACACCGGCAGCACGCTGGACCCGGTCCAGCACGCCTACAAGCAGCCCGGCACGTACAAGGTGACCGTGACCCTCACGGACATCAAGGGCGCCACCTCCACCGCCGAGCGGACCGTGCAGGTCGCCTACACCCCGGCCGGCTACGTCGCGGTCGCCCCGTACCGCATCCTGGACACGCGGACCACCGGCTCCCCGGTCCAGGGCGGCACCGCCACGCCGGTCGACGTTCCCGTCCACTACTACAGCTCCGGCCCGCACCACACGGCCGGCGCCTCCGCCGTGGTCCTGAACGTGACCGTCACCGGTGCCACCGAGGACACGCACCTCAGCGTCTGGCCCTCGGGCCAGCCCCGCCCGGCCACCTCGAACGTCAACGTCAAGGCGGGCGGCACCTCCTCCAACACCGTCACCGTGCCCATCGGCGCCGACGGCCTGGTCTCCGCGCAGCTCAACTCCGGCAAGGCCGCGCTCATCGTGGACTTCGTCGGCTATTACCAGCCGAACGCCGGGCAGCGGTTTTCCCCGCTCACTCCGACCCGCTTCCTCGACACCCGCGTCACGGACCGCCCGTTGAGCGGCGGCCAGACCCGCACGGTGAAGGTCGCCGGCGTGAACGGGATCCCCGCCGACGCCACCGCCGTCGCCTTCAACATGACCGGCACCGGCGCCACCGAGAACGCCCACGTCATCGCCTACCCGGACCCGACCAGGCGGCCGGCCACCTCGAACCTCAACCTCGAACCCGGAAAGGACAAGTCGAACCAGGCCATCGTCCCCGTCGGCCCCGACGGCACCATCACCCTGTACACCAACTCCGGCTCCACCCACCTGGTGCTGGACGCCGTGGGCTACTACGCCAAGGACGCCAAGGGCCTGTTCACCCCCGTCGTCCCCCAGCGCCTCGCCGACACCCGCAGCACCGGCAAGCTCACCCCCGGCGCGACGACCACCGTCACCGGGATCCCGGCGAACGCGATCGCCGCGGCGCTGAACGTCACCGCGACCGACTCCACCGGCCCCGGCTTCCTCACCGTGTACGGGTACGGCAGCATCCGCCCGGGCGTCAGCAGCCTCAACACCCGCCCCGGTGAAACCGTCCCCAACCACGTCACCACCCCCGCGGCCGACGGCCGCGTCGTCATCGGGAACAGCTTCGGCGGCAGCACCCACGTGATCTCCGACCTGCTCGGCTACTTCAGCGAGGGCTGATCACACACACCGCAGCACGTCAGGAGCCCCGGCCACCGCGCACACCGCGGTGACCGGGGCTCCCGGCGTGTCAGGGCGGGGGTGTCAGGGTGAGGGCGTGTCCGCCTCCGGCGGCGGCACCGCTGCCAGCAACTCCCTCAGATCCAGCGGCATGACGGCGATCTCGATGCTCCCGCCGCCCGCGCCGCCTTCACCGCCCTCGCCGCCCTCGCCGCCCGCGTCGTCCTCGACGGTCCCGTACGTGCACGCCACGATCCGCGATCCCGGGTTGATGGAGATGCCCTCCTTCACGGACGGCACCCGCACCCCGGTGGCCCGGCCGCCGGGCAGCGGTACGGGCTCACCGCGCCGGGGCACCCAGCGGGCCCCGCCGGGGCCGGGGAACACCCGGCCCATCCGCCAGCGGCCCGCGCCGGCCGGGTGCCGGGCCATGCACGGGATCCCGTCCGGGCTCCCGGCGGCGACCCGCTGCCGGTGCCTGCGCCGGACGAGCCACCCGACGCCGACGGCGGCGGCCGCAAGGGCCAGGAACTCGATCATCCGCCCATTGAAGCAGGCAGCCGGACGGGCAGGCCGGGCGGGCGACGCTGCCCGTCCGGCCTGCCCGCGGGATCCGGAGGCCTATCCACCGCTGAGCTGGCCGGCGCTCGGGACCTTGTCGGTCACCGTGGCGCCCGCGCTCTTGCCGGCGTCCTTGACGCCGTTGATGACGCCCTCGAAGGAGCCGATGTCGGCATCGCCCGCATTGCCCTTGCGCAGCTTGGAGCCCAGGCCCTTGAGGGACGCGATGCCCGCCGTCAGCGGGGCCACCGCCTTCGACAGCAGCGGGTCGCCCTTGGCGTTGTCCGCCGCCGCCTTCAGCCGGTTGTACGCGAAGGCGCCTGCGAGGCCCGCCTTGATGAGCGCGAACGTACGGCCCTTGGCGCCCTTCTTGAACTTGCCCGCGCGGTACGGCTTGATGATCCACTGGTACGTCGCCCCGGCCGCGAGGCCCGCATTGGCGACGAAGCGCGCCTTGGAGAACTTCTGCTTCTCCGCCGGGGTGCTGGGCGTGGGCTCGGCGGCGGGCACCTCGTCGGTGACCTCCTGCGCAGCAACCGCCTCTGCGGCGAGCACCTGCGCGGCGAGCGCCTCGTCGGCAACCGCCTGCTGCGCGGCCACGGATACGGGGACGGCCTCGCGCTGGCCCCTGCTGCCGTCGGCGCCGCTGCTGCACGCGGTGCCTCCTGCGACCAGCGCGGTGGACACGAGCAGCGCCGTGACGGCGCGGCGCAGTCGGGAAGTTCTGGGTATGGACACGCTGGGTTCGGACACGGTTGCCTCCGGGGAGTGAGGTGTCTCCCCCGCAGCGTCACCCGGGGCCCCGGGGTGCGCCACTCGGGAAACCCGATCGGCTCTCCCGGGTGGCGCGCTCCGCGGCCCGCCCGCATCATCCGGCCCGACGGGCCGCCGGACAGGGTGCTAGCGGCAGCAGTCCGGCTCGAGTCCGGACGGCAGCTCCAGCCCCTCGAACACCGCCCCGGTGGCCTCGTCGCCGCCCAGCGCGGCCACGGCCAGCAGCAGCGACCCGGCCGTCCAGGTCGTCTGCTCGACCGGCCACACCGCCTTGTCCTCGAAGACGTAGCCCGTCCAGTACATGCCGTTGTCGGCGCGCAGGTGCGTGATCGAGCGCAGGATGTCCAGCGCCCGGTCCGACTCGCCCGTCACCCACAGGGCGAGGGCGAGCTCGCAGGACTCCCCGCCCGTCACCCACGGGTTCGGCAGGACGCAGCGCACTCCGAGGTCCGGGACGACGAACTCGTCCCAGCGCTCCTCGATCCGCGCCTTCGCGTCCGCGCCGGTGAGCGCGCCGCCCAGCACCGGGTAGTACCAGTCCATCGAGTAGCGGGACTTGTCCAGGAACCGCTCCGGGTGCCGCCGGATCGCGTGCCCGAGTGCACCCGCCGCCAGCTCCCAGTCCGGCTGGGGTTCCTCGCGGTGCTCGGCGATCGCCAGGGCGCACCGCAGCGCCTGGTGGATCGAGGAGGAGCCGGTGAGCAGCGCGTCCGTGACGGGCGTGCCGTCGGCCTCCCGCTTCCAGCCGATCTCGCCGCCCGGCTGCTGGAGTCCGAGTACGAACTCGGTCGCCGCGTAGACGACGGGCCACATGCGATCCAGGAACGGGTCGTCGCCGGTGGCCAGGTAGTGGTGCCAGACCCCGACGGCTATGTACGCGACGAAGTTGCTCTCCAGGCTCGCGTCCTGCGGCTCGGCGGTGTCCACCCCGTCCGGCCGGTCGGCGTAGGCCGCGTACCAGGAGCCGTCGGCGTTCTGGTGCCGGGCCAGCCAGTCGTAGGCCCGTTCCGCGGCCTCGTGCTCGCCGGCCGCGTCCAGGGCCATCGCGGCCTCGGTGTGGTCCCACGGGTCGAGGTGGTGCCCGCGGAACCAGGGGATGGCCCCGTCGGAGCGCTGCGCGGCGAGGATGCCGGCCACCGTCCCGGCGGCCTCCTCGGCGGTCAGCACCCCGTCCAGGACCAGGCGTTCGGTGCGCCCGGGCGAGCTCACTTCGTCGCGCCGACGGGCAGGTGGGGCTTCGTCGCGTACGCCACGAAGCTCTTGCCGATGAGCGGGTTGAGCGCCTGCTCCGCGAGCCGTGTGGCCAGCGGCTTCTTCATGATGTCCCAGACCAGCAGCTTGTGGTACGCCTTCACCGGCAGCGCCTGGTCGTTGTCGACGCCGAACGCGCACTTGAGCCACCAGTACGGGGAGTGCAGCCCGTGGGCGTGGTGCGTGCCGTACGGCTTGAGGCCCGCGGCCTTCATCTTGCCGAGCAGCTCGTCGGCCTTGTAGATGCGGATGTGGCCGCCCTCGACCTCGTGGTACGCGTCGGAGAGCGCCCAGCAGATCTTCTCCGGGCCGTAGCGCGGCACGGTGATGGCGATGCGGCCGCCGGGCTTGAGGACGCGGACCATCTCGGCGAGCACGCCCTTGTCGTCGGGGATGTGCTCCATCACCTCGGAGATGATGACGACGTCGAAGGATTCGTCGGGGAAGGGCAGGGCCAGCGCGTCGCCCTCCATGGCGGTGGCGGTGGCGCCGGCCGGGGCCTCGCCGGCCTCCTTCATGGCGGCGAACCACTTGGCGACCTCGCGGATCTCCTCGCCGTTGCGGTCGACTGCGACCACCTGGGCGCCGCGCCGGTAGCACTCGAAGGCGTGCCGGCCGGCGCCGCAGCCCAGATCGAGCACACGGTCGCCTGCGGCGAGCGGGAACCGGGAGAAATCGACGGTCAGCACGGGGTCCTGCCTTCGCGGTCGCGGGGGTGTTCGGGGGTGGTGTGGAAAAGGCGGAAGGTCACCGCGCGCGGCGGGCGCGGCCGGCTGCCTGCTCGATGGCGGCGCGGTAGTGCGCGGCGGTGCCCTCGGCGGCTCTGGCCCAGGTGAACCGGGCCAGCACCCGCTCGCGTCCGGCGGCGCCGAGGCGGGCCCGCAGCTGCGCATCGCCCAGCAGCCGGCCCAGTGCGGCGGCCAGCGCGCCCGCGTCGCCGGGCGGCACCGCGAGGCAGGTCTCGCCGTCGGGGCCCGCGACCTCGGGGATCGCGCCGCCGGTGGTGGCGACCAGCGGGGTGCCGGTGGCCATGGCCTCGGCGGCGGGCAGCGAGAAGCCCTCGTACAGCGACGGCACGCAGGCGACCTGTGCGCTGCGCACCAGGTCGACGAGCTCGGTGTCGGTGATGCCCTTGACGAAGCGGACCGCGTCCTTCAGCCCGTACGAGTCGATCGCGCGGGCGACCGGACCCTGCTCGGCGCGCTTGCCGACGACGACGAGGTGGGCGTCGGGCTGCTCGGTCCGCAGCTTCGCGAGCGCCTCGACGAGGTGGACGAGGCCCTTGAGCGGGACGTCGGCGCTGGAGGTGGTGACGATCCGCCCCGGCACCTCGGCGACGGACGCGTCGGGCGACCACAGGTCGGTGTCGGCGCCGATGTGGACGACGTGGATGCGCTCGTCCCGCACGCCCAGGTGCTCGGCGATCTCCTGCCGGGAGGATCCGGAGACGGTCAGCACGGAGGGCAGCCGGCGGGCGACCCGTCCCTGCATCCGCGTGAAGGCGTACCAGCGCCGGACGGAGAGCCGCTTCTTGCGGTCCTTCGCGGCTTCGAGGTCGAGCTTCCGGTCCACCGTGATGGGGTGGTGGATGGTGGTGACCAGCGGCGCACCGAGGTCGGCCAGCAGGCCGTAGCCGAGCGTCTGGTTGTCGTGGATGACGTCGAACTCGCCCGCGCGGGCGGCGAGGTGGCGCCGGGCCCGCAGCGAGAAGGTCAGCGGCTCGGGGAATCCGCCCGTCCACATGGTGGCGACCTCGAGCGCGTCGATCCAGTCCCGGTACTCGTCGCGCTTCGGCGTACGGAACGGGTCGGGCTGCCGGTACAGGTCGAGGCTCGGCAGTTCGGTGAGCGTGGCGCCGGTGTCGAGGACCGGGTACGGCTGCGCGCCGATGACCTCGACGGAGTGCCCCAGCCTCACGAGCTCCCGCGAGAGGTGCCGGACGTAGACGCCCTGGCCGCCGCAGAACGGGTTCCCCTTATAGGTGAGGAGTGCGATGCGCAACGGGCGGTCGCCGTCGGTGGCGGAACCCGCGAAAGGGCTCGTCACCATGGCCTCAGCGGTCACTCTCGGCCCCCTTCTCCCTGCACTTTCGCCGGAGCGTAACCGCTCGCATAATGTAGAACAAGTTTCAGACTTGATCCGTCGAAGACCATTGAATCTACCGGCCGGAAACCACACCGTAAGAGGCGGAGCAGGTGATTCACGCCACGGCTCCGGCGCCTGACATGCTGGCTGTCGATCACCGGCCGATCGCCTGCCGATCACGATGTGAACAGCCCGGAAATCAGCACCGCAACGACACGGAACGCCATGGAACGGGACAGATGACAGCGGATGCGAAAGCCGTCGCCACGACGGCGTCCCCTCCCCTGACGGAGCGCCAGGAGGCGCGCCGCCGCCGGATCCTGCACGCCAGCGCCCAGCTGGCCAGCCGGGGCGGTTTCGACGCCGTCCAGATGCGGGAGGTCGCGGAGGCGGCCGGGGTCGCGCTGGGCACCCTGTACCGGTACTTCCCGTCGAAGGTGCACCTGCTCGTCGCGACGATGCAGGACCAGCTCCAGCACATGCACACGACGCTCCGCAAGCGGCCCCCGGCGGGCGACGACCCGGCGGCGCGGGTCGCGGAGACGCTGATGCGGGCCTTCCGCGCCCTGCAACGGGAACCGCAGCTCGCCGATGCGATGGTCCGCGCCCTGACGTTCGCCGACCGGAGCGTGAGCCCCGAGGTGGACACGGTGTCCCGGCTGACCACGGCGATCATCCTGGACGCGATGGGCCTGGACGCCCCGCCGACGGCGGAGCAGCTCTCCGCGGTCCGGGTGATCGAGCACACCTGGCACTCGGCGCTGATCACCTGGCTCTCGGGGCGCGCCTCGATCGCCCAGGTCAAGATCGACATCGAGACGGTGTGCCGCCTGATCGACATGACGGCGCCGCCGGCCGCCGGCGGGGCCGGCGGGGCTACCGGGACCGCGCGAAAGGCCTGATCCCGCTGTACGCACGCAGCGGCCCCGGCGGCGGACGGGGGTGTCCGCCGCCCGGGCCGCCGCCCGGCGCCTCTTCGGTCATTCCTCCGGGGGGAACACCGCCTCGCCGGTGGCCGCCAGGGTGATCATGATGGCCTCCACCGGGCAGCCCTCCGCCGCCGTCAGGACCGGCTCGTTCGCGTCCGTCTCCGGATCCCGCGGATGCGACTGGCGCGCCGAGTCCAGCACGAAGCCCTCCGGCGCGTGGTTCACGCACATGCCCGAGCCGATGCAGACCCCCCGGTCCACCTCGACCTGCCAGCGGTCACCCATCAGGCACCCGCCGCGTAGCCCGCCGGCAGGTGGATCATCTTGTGCTCCAGGTACTCGCTCAGCCCCTCGGGCCCGAACTCCCGCCCCACACCGCTGTTCTTGTAGCCGCCGAACGGCCCCAGCATGTCCAGGCTGAAGGTGTTCACGTTGAACGTGCCCGTCCGCACCTGCCGGGCGAAGTCGATGCCGTGCTCGACGTCCCCCGTCCAGACGCTGCCGCTCAGACCGAACTCCGAGTCGTTGGCGACCCGTACCGCCTCCGCCTCGTCCCCGTACGGGATCAGGCAGACGACCGGCCCGAAGATCTCCTCGCGGGCGATCCGCATCGAGTTGTCCACGTCCCCGAACAGCGTCGGCTCCACGTACCAGCCCTGCTCCAGCCCGGCCGGGCGGCCGCCGCCCGCCAGGACCTTCGCGCCCTCCTCCTGGCCGATCCGGATATAGTCCAGCGACCGCTGCTGCTGCCGCCTGGCCACCAGCGGCCCGAGCTGCGTCGCCGGGTCCAGCGGGTCGCCGACCACCAGCGCGCCGGCCGCGGCCGCGAGCGCCTCGGCGACCTCCTCGTACCGGCTGCGCGGGGCGAGCACCCGGGTCTGGGCCACACAGGCCTGCCCGTTGTTCATCCAGGCCGCCGGGACGATCCCGGCGATGGTGGACTCGAGGTCGGCGTCCGGCAGGATCACGGCGGCCGACTTGCCGCCGAGTTCGAGCGTGACCCGGGTCAGGTTGCGCGCGGCGACCTCCATCACGCGCCGGCCGGCCGCGACCGAGCCGGTGAACGCCACCTTGTCGACGCCGGGGTGGCCGACCAGGTACTCGCTGACCTCCCGGTCGGCGGGCAGGATCGACAGCACGCCCTCCGGCAGCCCGGCCTCGCGGGCGATGTCGGCGAGGATGTACGAGTCCAGCGGCGACTCGGGGGACGGCTTCAGGATCACCGTCGACCCCGTCAGCAGCGCGGGAGCCAGCTTCGCGGCGGCCACGAACTGCGGCACGTTCCACGGGATGACGGCCGCGACCACGCCCACCGGCTCCCGGCGCACCAGGATCGGCCCGAGCACCCCCTGGCGGTGCTCCTCGTACGGGTAGGCGCGCGCGACCTGGATCGCGGCGTCGTAGACCATCATCGGGCCGAGCGCCTGCGCGAGGACGCTCCAGGAGTACGGGGATCCGTTCTGCGAGCTGATCGACCGGGCGATCTCCTCGTGCCGGACGGCGATCGCGTCCTTGATCCGGGTGACGACGGCGATCCGCTCGTCCAGGGACATCCGGGGCCAGGGGCCCTCGTCGAAGGCCCGGCGGGCGACCGCGACAGCGCGGTCCACGTCCGCGCGGGAGGCGTGCGGGACGCTGCCGATGACCTGCTCGGTGTGGGGGGAGACGATCTCGATCGTGTCGGTGCCCAGCGGATCCGTCCACTCCCCGCCGATGAACAGGTGTCCGTGTTCCACGAGCTCGGTCATGGCTGCTGCCTCCTGCGGCTTGGCGTTCCCGAACTGATACCAGTTCTAGTTCTAGGAGTCCACGGCCAGGACGGAACAGCCCGGAAGATCCAACGAGGGGTTACGACTAGTCAGAACGGGCCTCAGATGGTCGACTTGGGCGACTACTGCAACACGTTCTCGTGAGAGTGAGCCGGGCGGCGCAGGCGCGGCCGGGCGCAGACAGGGAGCCCTCATGCCGCAGGACACGCCGCCGCAGGCCGCACCGCCCACCGGACCCGGGGCCACGCCCCCCGTCATCCCGGCCATCACCCCGCATGTCACCGACCACGGCGGTGGCGTCCACGGCATCAAGGTCCCGATCCCCGACAACCCGCTCGGCCACACCCTGGTCCACGTCCTCGACACCGACCGCGGCCCCGTCCTCGTCGACACCGGATGGGACGACCCCGAGTCCTGGGACACCCTCGTCGCCGGCCTCGGCGCCCTCGGCATCCCGGTCGCCGACGTCCACGGCGTGGTCATCACCCACCACCACCCCGACCACCACGGCCTGTCCGGCCGGGTCCGCGAGGCCTCCGGCGCCTGGATCGCGATGCACGCCGCCGACACCGAGGTCGTCGTACGGACCCGCTCCGCCGAGCCCGGCGTCTGGTTCGACTACATGAGCGAGAAGCTGGCCACCGCCGGAGCCCCCGAGGAGCACCTCGCACCCCTGAGGGCCGCCCGCGCGAGCGGCCGCATGCGCACCCTTCCGGGACTCCGGGCCGCCGTCCCCGACCGGGAGATCGTCCCGGGCGAGCCACTCCCCCTCGCCGGGCGGCGGCTGCGCGCCATCTGGACCCCGGGGCACACCCCCGGCCACGTCTGCCTGCACCTGGAGGAACAGCACCCGGCGAACCTCCCCGGCAACGGACGCCTCTTCTCCGGGGACCACCTGCTGCCCGGGATCTCCCCGCACATCGGCCTCTACGAGGACCCGTCGTCCGAGCGGGTCACCGACCCCCTCGGCGACTACCTCGACTCCCTCGAGCGGATCGGCCGCCTCGACCCCGCCGAGGTGCTCCCCGCCCACCAGCACGCCTTCACCGACGCCCCGGCCCGGGTCCGCGAGCTGCTGCGCCACCACGAGGACCGGCTGACCGGGCTGTGGGAACTGCTGGCCGAGCCGCTGACCCCGTGGGGGCTGGCGGAGCGCATGGAGTGGAACCGGCCCTGGGAGCAGATCCCGTACGGCTCCCGCAACATCGCCGTCTCCGAAGCAGAGGCCCATCTGCGGCGGCTGGTGAAGCAGGGCCGGGCCGAGGCGGTCCCGGGCAGCGACCCGGTCACGTACCGCGCACTGTGACGGCAGGCCCGCCGGTAAGGGGCGCAGCGGGCCGACGCCACCCTTCCGGACTGCTACGGGCCGGTACAGTAAGCGCGTCGTCCACCCTTCCGTACGGGAAGAAGCCGGTGAAATTCCGGCGCTGACCCGCAACCGTGACCCGCCCCGGCCCCGCCGGGCGGGGAGCCGGACCGCCCCGTACGCGAGGTGCGCGGCTCGCGCCGCCGGAGCCCCCGGCGGCCGGCACCGTCGAGGTAAACGGAGCCGGAGCCCGGTGCCCTGTGCGCGCCTGCCTCCTGCTCCCCAGCACGAGAGGCACCCGCCCCCATGAACGTCCGCCGCAGCGCCGCCGCGCTCGCCGCCTCCGCCGTGCTCTGCGTGGGCGCCGCCCCCGCAGCCCTCGCCGCGCCCTCCCCCTCCGCCCCGCCGGCCCCGGTGATCCCGTCCGGGCTGTTCGGCAAGAACGACCCGACGTACGACGGTGTGTGGCGGCAGTCCTTCGCGCTGCTGGCCCAGCAGACGGTCGGCGTCAAGCCGGCCAAGGAGGCCGTCGCCTGGCTCGTCGGCCAGCAGTGCGCGAACGGCGGCTTCGCCTCCTTCCGCGCGGACGCGGGCGCTGCCTGCGACGACAAGACGATGTTCGACACGAACGCCACCGCGATGGCCGTGCAGGCGCTGAAGGGGCTGGGCGGCCAGGACGCGGCGGTGAAGAAGGGCGTGGACTGGCTGAAGTCCGTCCAGAACGAGGACGGCGGCTGGGCCTTCGTCCCCGGTACCCCGAGCGAGGGCAACTCCACCTCCATCGTGATCAGCGCGCTGGCCGTGGCGGGCGAGACGCCGGCCGAGGTGAAGTCGAAGGCCGGCAAGTCCGCGTACGAGGGCCTGCTCGCCTTCCAGCTGGGCTGCGCCGCCGAGCCGGCCGCCGACCGGGGCGCCTTCGGGTACCAGCCGGCCGACGGCAAGCTCCCGGCCAACGCCGACGCCACGGCCGCCGCGGTCCTGGCCGGCCTCGGCCAGGGGTCGCTCGTGCCCCCTGCCTCGACGGACACCCCCGCGGCCGCCCTCGCCTGCCCGGCGGGCGCCACCGACCCGGCGACCGCCGCCCAGGGTGCGGCCGGCTACCTGGCCGAGACGCTGAAGAAGGACGGCCACCTCACGGCCGTCACCCCCGGCGCCGACCAGCCGACCGCGGACACCGGCAACACCGCCGACGCGGTGATCGCGCTGGCCGCGGCCGGGCACACGCAGTCGGCTGCGGGCGCGCTGGAGTGGCTGAAGGCCAACTCGGCGCAGTGGGCCCAGGGCAACCCGGCCGCGCTCGGCACCCTGGTGCTGGCCGCACACGCGACGGGCACGGACCCGAGGTCGTTCGGCGGCACGGACCTGGTGACCGCCCTGAACGCAACGGGCCCGGCCCAGCAGACGGGTGAGTCGGCAGCGCCGAAGCCCAAGGAGGACTCGAAGTCGTCCGACCAGAACGTGTGGTGGATCGTGGGCGCGGGCCTGGCCGCCGGCATGGGCATCGGCGTCCTCCTGAGCGGCCGCCGGAAGAAGAACCAGCTCTGATGCGCCGCCGCAGCCTGACCCCGTGGGCCCTCGTGTTCGGCATCCTCCTGACCCTCCTGGCGACCTCGCCCGCGCTGGCGGCGGGCTACCGCTACTGGTCGTTCTGGGAGGGTTCGGGAGGCCAGTGGCAGTACGCCACGCAGGGCCCCTCGACGGCCCGCCCGGCGGACGGCGCGGCCCTGGGCTTCCGCTTCGCGGTGAGTCAGGACGCGGCGGCCGAGGCGGCGAAGCCGCGCGCGGCGGCCGACTTCGCGTCGGTCTGCGCAGCCACCCCGCCCGTGGAGGGCCGCAAGCGGATCGCCGTGGTCGTCGACTCCGGCGTCCCGGCGGACGCCCCGGCGGGCGACACCCCGCCGCAGGACACCCCGCGCACGGCCTGCGCCCGGGTCGCCCCGGACGCCACGGCGGCCGAGGCCCTGGCGGAGGTGGCCAAGCCGCTCCGCTACAACAGCGCGGCGCTGCTGTGCGCGGTGTCGGGCTACCCGAAGCAGGGCTGCGGCGAACAGATCGCCGACGCGGAACCCGAGCCGACGCACACCGCGCCCAAGGACGGAGGCCCGTCCACGGGCCTCCTGGCAGGCCTGGCGGCGGTGGCCGCCCTGGCGGCAGCCGCAGTCTGGCAATCCCGCCGCCGGCGATGACCCCCGACACCCCCCACCCCACGGGCTCCGCCGGAGCCAGCGCCCCGGGCGGTCCCCGTGGGACAGCGGCGCGGGCGCAGGGTACGGGTCGGACCCGCCGGCCCGCAGTCGGCGACGTGATCCCGGCCGGGCCCGGGCCCGCCGGGGCGGGCGACCCCGGGTCCTGGCCGGCGTACGAGAAAAGCCGGGTCCGCCGCGTGGTGGCGCCGCAGGCCCGTCGGGGGAACGCCCTGCACGCGGGAGCCTGGTGGCTCTGGGCGCTCGGCCTCGCCACGGCCGCCTCCCGCACCACCAATCCCCTTCTCCTCGGCCTGATCGCCGGCGTGGCCGGCTACGTCGTGGCCGCCCGCCGGACCTCCGCGCCCTGGGCGCGTTCCTACGGCGCCTTCCTCAAGCTCGGCCTGTTCGTCATCGGGCTGCGCCTCCTCTTCTCCGTGCTGCTCGGCTCCCCGATCCCCGGCGCGCACGTCCTGCTCACCCTCCCCGAGCTCCCGCTCCCCGCCTGGGCGGCCCAGGGCATCCGCATCGGCGGCCGCGTCACCGCCGAGCAGCTCATCTTCGCCTTCTACGACGGCGCCAAGCTGGCCACCCTCCTCGTCTGCATCGGCGCCGCGAACGCCCTCGCCAATCCGGCGCGGCTGCTGAAATCCCTCCCGGCCGCCCTCTACGAGGCCGGCGTCGCCGTCGTCGTCGCCATGACCTTCGCGCCGAACATGGTCGCCGACGTCGCCCGCCTGCGGACCGCCCGCCGCCTGCGCGGCCGCCCCACCGGCGGCGTCAAGGCGATCCTCCAGATCGGCCTGCCCGTCCTGGAGGGCGCCCTCGAGCGCTCCGTCGCCGTCGCCGCCTCGATGGACGCCCGCGGCTACGGCCGTACTGCGCAGGTCCCGCCCGCCGTGCGGCACACCACCAACGTCCTCACCCTCGGCGGCCTGCTCGGCATGTGCGCGGGCACGTACGGGCTGCTCGCCGCCGAGGGCGCCGCGTACGGGCTGCCGGTCCTGCTCATCGGCCTCTTCCTGGCCCTCGCGGGCCTGCGCCTCGGCGGCCGGCGCAGCATCCGGACCCGCTACCGGCCCGACCGCTGGGGGTGGCGGGCGTGGCTGGTCGCCGGGTCGGGTGCGGCGGTCGCGGCCGTCCTCATCCATGCCGCGGCCGTGGACCCGGACGCCCTCCTCCCCGGCGTCGTCCCCCTGGTCTCCCCCACGCTCCCGCTGTGGCCGGCGGCGGCGATCCTGATCGGCCTGCTCCCCGCCTTCGTGGCGCCCGTACCTCCGAAGGAAACAGCACTGTGATCCGCTTCGAGCAGGTGTCGGTCACGTACGACGGCGCCGCGGAGCCCACCCTCCGCGACGCCGACCTGGTGATCCCGGAGGGCGAGCTCACGCTCCTGGTCGGCCCGTCGGGCGTCGGCAAGTCGACCCTCCTCGGTGCGGTCTCCGGCCTGGTCCCGCATTTCACCGGGGGCACGCTGCGGGGCCGTGTCACCGTCGCCGGCCGCGACACCCGTACCCACAAGCCGCGCGAGCTCGCCGATGTCGTGGGCACGGTCGGCCAGGACCCGCTCGCGCACTTCGTGACGGACGTGGTCGAGGACGAGCTCGCCTACGGCATGGAGTCCCTCGGCCTGGCCCCGGCCGTCATGCGCCGCCGGGTCGAGGAGACCCTGGACCTGCTGGGCCTGAACGAACTGCGTGACCGCCCCATCGCCACCCTCTCCGGCGGCCAGCAGCAGCGGGTCGCGATCGGCTCGGTCCTGACCCCGCACCCGAAGGTCCTGGTCCTGGACGAGCCGACGTCGGCGCTGGACCCGGCGGCCGCCGAGGAGGTACTGGCGGTCCTCCAGCGCCTGGTCCACGACCTGGGCACGACGGTGCTGCTGGCGGAACACCGACTGGAACGCGTCGTCCAGTACGCGGACCAGGTCCTCCTCCTCCCGTCCCCGGGCGCGGCGCCGGTCCTCGGCAGCCCGTCCTCGATCATGGCGGTCTCCCCGGTCCACCCCCCGGTGGTGGCCCTGGGCCGCCTGGCGGACTGGTCCCCCCTCCCTCTCTCGATCCGCGACGCCCGCCGCCGGTCCGCTCCACTCCGCTCCCGCCTCACCCTCGCAACCTCCGCCGCCTCCCAGGCCTCCACCCCGCAACCGCCGCCGTGGCCGCCTCGCTCACCCCGCCCGACGCCCGCATCCCCTCTGCCATCCCCGACACCGCCGCCCTCCGCGCCCCGGCCGACGTCTCCCACCCCTCAGCCCGCCCCGGCCCAGCCGGAGTCCCCGGTCCCGTCGGGCGCCCCGGCTCCGCAGCACCATCCAGCCCAGCCGGGGTTCGAGGCGCTGGGGGTCCCCCCAGCGCAGCGAGGGGGAGGGTCCGGGGGCGGAGCCCACGGTTTCGGGAAGGGGCGGGGTGGGGAAGAAGCCCCGCGCAGCGGCCCCGTCCCCCGCCCCGTCCCCCGCCCCGGCATCCTGGCCCGCCTGCTCCGCCGGAGCGAGCCGTCCCCCAGCCCCGCCACCGGCGCCGGAACCGGCAGCGCGCCCGCGCCCGGAGCCGGCACTGGCACAGGCACAGGCACCGGCACCGGCACCGGCACCGGCAATCCCGCCTCCGTGGCCAAGGCAACCGCCCTCTCCCTCCGCCGCGGCCGCGCCGAAGTCCTCCACGGCATCGACCTCTCCGTGGCCCCCGGCGAGACCATCGCCCTCATGGGCCGCAACGGCGCCGGCAAGTCCACCCTCCTCGCCACCCTCATCGGCACGCTCGCCCCCACCACCGGCACGGTGACCGTCGGCGGCCGCATCCCCCACCGCACCGCCCCGCAGGAGATGGTCCGCCGCGTCGGCCTCGTCCCGCAGGAACCCCGCGACCTCCTGTACGCCGACACCGTGTCCGCCGAGTGCTCCGCCGCCGACGCCGACGCCGGCGCGGCCCCCGGCACCTGCCGGGACCTCGTCTCCGCCCTGCTCCCGGACGTCCCCGACGACACCCATCCCCGGGACCTCTCCGAGGGCCAGCGCCTGGCCCTCGCCCTGGCCCTCGTACTCACCGGCCGCCCCGCGCTGCTCCTGCTCGACGAGCCAACCCGCGGTCTGGACTACGCCGCCAAGGCCCGCCTGATCGAGATCCTCCGCGGCCTCGCCGCCGACGGGCACGCGATCGTCCTCGCCACCCACGACGTGGAGCTCGCCGCCGAGCTGGCCCACCGGGTGGTGATCCTCGCCGGCGGCGAGATCGTCGCGGACGGCCCGACCGCCGAGGTCGTCGTGTCGTCCCCGGCCTTCGCCCCCCAGGTGGCCAAGATCCTGGCCCCGGGCCACTGGCTCACGGTGACCCAGGTCGCGAATGCCCTGAAAGCCCCGGCCGAGGCAGAGTCAGAGTCAGAGGCCACCTCATGAGCACCCCCTCCCGCCCCCTCCGCATCGGCCCCCGCGCCGCCACCGCCCTGCTCCTCGTCACCCTCATCGGCATCGCGGCCTTCGGCTGGCCCCTCCTCGCCGACCGCCAGTCCGGCCTCGCCCACTCCCAGGACGCCCCCTGGCTCTTCGCGGCGCTGCTCCCCCTCCTCGTCGCCGTCGTCGTCGCGACCATCGCCGACCAGGGCATGGACGCCAAGGCGGTGGCGATGCTCGGCGTGCTCGCCGCGGTCGGGGCCGCCCTGAGACCGCTGGGCGCCGGCACGGCCGGCCTGGAGCCGATGTTCTTCCTGATGGTGCTCAGCGGCCGCGTCCTCGGCCCGGGCTTCGGCTTCGTCCTCGGCTCGGTCACGATGTTCGCCTCCGCCCTGCTCACGGGCGGGGTCGGGCCGTGGATGCCGTTCCAGATGCTGGCGATGGGCTGGTTCTCGCTGGGCGCCGGGCTGCTGCCCGGCGCGACGGGGGTCCCCCCTGCTCGAGCGAAGCCGAGAGCTTGGGGGAGGATCCGGGGCCGGGCGGAGCTGCTGATGCTGGCGGCGTACGGGTTCGTGGGCTCGTTCGCGTACGGCACGGTCATGAACCTGCAGGGCTGGGTGCTCCTGCAGGGCATGGGCCAGGGCATCTCCTTCCACCCGGGGGATCCGGTCGCCGCCAACCTGGCCCGCTTCGCCGCGTACTGCGCGGCGACCTCGCTGGGCTGGGACCTGGGCCGGGCCGCGCTGACCGTCGTACTGACGCTCGCGGTCGGCGGCACGCTGCTGAAAGCATTGCGGCGGGCGGTACGAAAAGCGGCGTTCGAGGCGCCCGTTTCCTTCGGTTCGGGTTGAAAGTGGCCCGGCGCACACACCATTTCGCGTAACGAACCACCACAGAAGGTGACATTCGGGCCTTGTCCCGGTGACTCACCCCATAGGACCCACGTCACATACGACGCGGGGTAGTAGCCCTCAAGACCCCCTCCCTCGACCCGGGAACCGGCCCTCACCTGCGAGAACGCCGGCACCCCCGCCCCCGGCCCAACGGCCCCCGGCTGCGAGGGCGGCTAGTAATCGGGGTCGTTGCCAGAGCCTCGGGGACCTGGCTAACTGGTGTTGTCGCTACGGCGGCCGGGGTCTTCACCCCCCGCCCGACGAACCCCTCTCCTCTGCGTGAGTGGCTCACGCATGTCCTCGACATGCCCGCGACCGCCCTTGTCCCCTGCGGAAGGTTTCATCCGTGTCCCACGTCATCCGTCGCATCGCCGCCTCCAAGAAGGCCCTCGCCGGCTCCATCGTCGCCCTGGGCGTCGCCGGCACCATGCTCGCCACGGTTCCCGCTCAGGCGGCCCCGACGAGCGCCAAGGCGATCGCGCACCAGATGATCAAGGACCCGGCCCAGTTCGCCGCCTTCGACAAGATCATTTCCCACGAGAGCGGCTGGGACCACACCGCCACGAACGCCTCCTCGGGTGCGTACGGCCTGGCCCAGGCCCTGCCGGCCTCGAAGATGGCCTCCGCGGGTGCGGACTGGAAGACCAACCCGGCCACCCAGATCAAGTGGGGCCTGGACTACATGAACTCCCGCTACGGCAGCCCGGTCGGCGCCTGGAACTTCTGGCAGGCCAACCACTGGTACTAAGCCACCGGTAAGCGCTTTGCTGCACGAGCAGTGCGAAGGCCCCGGTGGCCGGACCTCCCCAGGTCCGGCCACCGGGGCCTTCTGTTTCCCATCCCACAGGGTTCAGTGGGCGCGGTGCGCGCGGTGCGCGCCGCACGCGCTCACGCGCTCACGCGCTCACAGCCGCTGGATGATCGTCCCGGTCGCCAGCGCGCCGCCCGCGCACATGGTGATCAGCGCGAATTCCTTGTCGCGGCGCTCGAGCTCGTGCAGCGCGGTGGTGATCAGCCGGGCTCCGGTCGCGCCGACGGGGTGGCCGAGCGCGATGCCGCCGCCGTTGACGTTCACCTTCTCCAGGTCCTGCTCGAAGACCTGGGCCCAGCTGAGGACGACGGAGGCGAAGGCCTCGTTGATCTCGACCAGGTCGATGTCCCTGAGGGACATCCCGGCCTTGCCGAGCACGGCCCGCGTCGCGTCGATCGGCCCGTCGAGGTGGTAGTGCGGGTCGGCGCCGACAAGGGTCTGGGCGACGATCCGGGCGCGCGGCTTGAGCTTGAGCGCGCGGGCCATCTTGCGTGAGGCCCACATCACGGCGGCGGCCCCGTCGGATATCTGCGAGGAGTTCCCGGCGGTGTGCACGGCGGTCGGCATGACCGGCTTGAGCCGGGCCAGCGCCTCCATGCTGGTGTCGCGCAGCCCCTCGTCGCGGTCGACGAGCCGCCACATGCCCTGCCCTGCGGCCTGCTCCTCCTCCGTCGTCGGGACCTGGACGGCGAAGGTCTCCCGCTTGAACCGCTCCTCGGCCCATGCGGTGGCGGCCCGCTCCTGGGAGAGCAGCCCGAGCCGGTCGACGTCCTCGCGGGTCAGGCCCCGGTGGCGGGCGATCCGCTCGGCGGCCTCGAACTGGTTCGGGAGGTCGACGTTCCACTCGTCCGGGAAGGGCTTGCCGGGGCCGTGCTTGGAGCCGGAGCCCAGCGGCACCCGGCTCATCGCCTCGACGCCGCAGGCGATGCCGATGTCCATGACCCCGCCGGAGATCATGTTGGCGACCATGTGGTTGGCCTGCTGGGAGCTGCCGCACTGGCAGTCCACCGTGGTCGCGGCGGTCTCGTACGGCAGGCCCATGGCGAGCCAGGCGTTGCGCGCCGGGTTCATGGACTGCTCGCCGGCGTGGGTGACGGTGCCGCCGACGATCTGCTCGACGCAGTCGGGCTGGATTCCGGTCCGGGCGAGGAGTTCGCGGTACGTCTCGCCGAGCAGGTAGGCGGGATGGAGGTTGGCGAGCGCGCCCCCGCGCTTGCCGATGGGGGTGCGTACGGCTTCGACGATGACGGGTTCCGCGGCCATGAGCTCGTCCTCTCCTGCACTGTGCCGGCGCGGCGGGCCGTCCCGGCGCCCCGCCCGAACTAGTACGCGTTCTAGTTCTCCTCGCAGTCTTATGACCCGGAGGCCCGGCACGCAAGGGTCTTGCACGCGGCTTACACGGATTCCACACGCAACAGTTGACGTGAGGACCCTTGTCACTTCCAGAACTCGTTACTACCTTCAAGCCAACTTCTGATGGGCCGTCAGACTTTGGAGTCGCCCGATGCCCTGTCCCGCGCTGCCCGAAGGCTTCGACGCCACCGACCCCGACCTCCTCCAGGACCGGGTCCCCTTCCCCGAGTTCGCACAGCTGCGGCAGACCGCACCCGTGTGGTGGTGCCCCCAGCAGCACGGCATCACCGGCTTCGACGACGAGGGCTACTGGGTCGTGACCCGGCACGCGGACGTCAAGTACGTATCCACGCACCCGGAGTTGTTCTCCTCCACCACCAACACGGCGATCATCCGCTTCAACGAGCACATCCAGCGCGAGCAGATAGATGCCCAGCGTCTGATCATGCTGAACATGGACCCGCCGGAACACACCCGCGTGCGCCAGATCGTGCAGCGCGGTTTCACCCCGCGGGCCATCCGCGGCCTGGAGGAAGCCCTGCGCGACCGGGCCCGGAAGATCGTCGCGCAGGCGCTGGAAGCCTCGGCCGACGGCAGCTTCGACTTCGTCACGCAGGTCGCGTGCGAGCTCCCGCTGCAGGCCATCGCCGAACTGATCGGCGTACCGCAGGAGGACCGCCTGCGCATCTTCGACTGGTCGAACAAGATGATCGCGTACGACGACCCCGAATACGCGATCACCGAGGAGGTCGGCTCCAACGCGGCCGTGGAGCTCATCGGCTACGCCATGAACCTCTCCGCCGCCCGCAAGGAGTGCCCGGCCAAGGACATCGTCACGCAGCTGGTGGCGGCCGAGGGCCAGGGCAACCTGGGCTCCGACGAGTTCGGCTTCTTCGTGCTGCTGCTGGCGGTCGCCGGCAACGAGACCACGCGCAACGCCATCAGCCACGGCATGCACGCCTTCCTGACCCACCCCGACCAGTGGGAGCTGTACAAGGCGACGCGGCCGGCGACGGCCGCCGAGGAGATCGTCCGCTGGGCCACCCCGGTGGTGTCCTTCCAGCGCACGGCCACCCAGGACACCGAGCTGGGCGGGCAGAAGATCAAGGCGGGCGACCGGGTGGGGCTCTTCTACTCCTCCGCCAACCACGACCCCGAGGTGTTCACCGATCCCGACCGCTTCGACATCACCCGCGACCCGAACCCGCACCTGGGCTTCGGCGGCGGCGGCCCGCACTTCTGCCTCGGCAAGTCCCTGGCCATCATGGAGATCGACCTGATCTTCAACGCGCTGGCCGACACCCTGCCCGACCTGCGGCTGACCGGCGAGGAGCCGCGCCGGCTGCGCGCCGCCTGGCTCAACGGCATCAAGGAGCTCCGGGTCAGCCACGGTTGAGCACGTGCCGTCCGTGGCCGTACCGGTTCCACGGCGGCAGGGGCCGCTCCTCCCACGCCCCGGCCCCTGCCGTCCGCTGGAATGCCGCCGAGGGCGCGCCCGGCGGGCGGACAGGGCGCATCGGGGGCGCGCGTATGCCGGATTGTTGACTTCCGGACCGTTGTCCTGAGACCGGTGGGGCGTCACACTGCGCGGATGAACCTTCACGCTGCCGATACAGACACCGCTCACCGGGTGGATGCCCGCTGGCAGCGGCTGCCCACGACGTGGCGGCTGATCCAGGAGCGCGGCGGGCCCGAGACGCTCTGCCGCGGTGTCATCGAGCTCATCGAGGCCGCCTCCGCGCAGCCGCAGCTGCGCCGGCTGTACCCGTTCACCCGCCAGTGGACCCTGTGGTTCAGCTCCCGCACCCGCCACCCCTTCGAGGTGGAGGCACCGGCCGTCGAGCCCACGCCCGACGGCCGCTTCCGGGTGCGCAGCCCCAGCCTGACCACCGTCATCGCCGAGACCGACACCGCCGAGGCCGCCATCGCTCTCGTCGTGGACCGGCTCTCCGCGGGCGGCGCGGCGGTCCGCTGATCACCCCGGGTGGCGCAGGGGCCGCCGACGGCGGATCCTGACAGGACGCGGCGATCCACCGAAGGGGTGCCGGGGCGGGCACACGGCCTGCCCCGGCACCCCTTCGCGCTGCGGAATCCGCCCGTCGGGCGCGGCTGCTCAGGCCCGGCTGCGCGTGGCGGCGCCCACCCGCTCCGGCTCGCGCGGCCGCGGCACGCTCAGCCCGGCCGGCAGGACGGCGCCGCGCGGCCCCGACAGTACGTACACGAGCCCGAACCCGGCGCTGATGACGACCGCGCCGCCGACCGCGTCGAGCACCCAGTGGTTGGCGGTGGCGACGATCGCGCACACCGTGATCAGCGGGTGCAGCGCCCCGAGGAGCTTCTGCCAGCCCTTCGGCGCGAGGGTGATGATCACGATCCCGCACCACAGCGACCAGCCGAAGTGCAGCGAGGGCATCGCCGCGTACTGGTTGGAGATCGCGGTCATCGCCCCGTACTGCGGATGGGCCAGATCCTGCGGCCCGTGCACGGTGTCGATGAAGCCGAGTGCGGGCATCAGCCGCGGCGGCGCCAGCGGGTACAGCCAGAAGCCGACGAGCGCGAGGACGGTGGCCAGGCCCAGGGAGGCGCGGGCCCAGCGGTAGTCGCCCGGCCTGCGCCAGTACAGGACCGCCAGGATCGTCAGCGGCACCACGAAGTGGAACGACGTGTAGTAGAAGTTGAAGAACTTCTCCAGCCAGGGCAGGTTCACGACGGCGTGGTTGACGGCGTGCTCGATGTCGATGCCCAGCGCCCGCTCGACGGCGTGGATCTGACTCCCGTTCCCCTCGGCGACGCTGCGGCTGCTCGGCGCGGCGGCCCGGATGTGCGAGTACAGCGAGTACCCCACCCGTATCAGCAGCAGCTCCAGCAACAGGTTGGGGCGCGACAGCACGCGCCGCCAGAACGGCATCAGCGGCACCCGCGACCACCGGGCGGCGGCCGGCCGGCTGTACGCCGTCGCGACGGGCTCGCGCCAGTACGGCGAGGAGCGCGGCAGGAACGGCACCGCGCAGGCCGCCGCCAGCGCGGCGAGCAGCAGTACGTTGTCCCGTACAGGGGCCAGCGCGGCCAGGTTGGGCAGCAGCACGTCGCTGGGCAGGGTCATGGCGAGCACCACGGCCACCGGCCACACGGGCCGGTCCGCCGCCCGCTTGCCGACCTTGCCGGCCACCGCGAGCAGCACCCACAGCAGCTGGTGGCGCCAGCCGGCCGGCGCCACGGCGACGGCCACGCAGCCGGTGACGGCCACGGCGAGCAGCAGCTGGCCGTCGCGGGCGTAGCGGGCCGCGCGGCGCAGGCCGACCCAGACGATCCCGGCCGCGAGGGCCACGTACAGCAGGATCTCGAGGGGGCCGCTCAGGCCCAGCCGCAGCAGCGCGCCGTGCACGGACTGGTTGGCGAGGCTGTCGGGGGCGCCGCCGAGGCCGGTGCCGGCCAGGTGGTGGACCCAGTACGTCCAGGAGTCGCGCGGCAGGGCCGCCCAGGACAGGGCGGTGGCTGCGGCGAACGTCACGGCGGCGGCCTTGGCGGTGGGGCGGCGGCCGGTCAGCCACAGCAGCGGCGCGAACAGCAGCAGGGCCGGCTGGAGCGCGGCGGCGAGGCCGACGAGGAAGCCGGCCGGGCGCTCACCGGGCACCCGGAACACGGCCAGCAGCACCAGCAGCACGGGCAGGACGGCGGTCTGGCCCGGCGAGGCGGCCGCCCGGACGGGCAGCGACACCATCATCAGGCCGACCAGCACGGGCGCGGCGAGCAGCGCGGTGCGCCGCGGCACGGGGTCGGGCAGGCCGCGCGCGGCGACCAGCCCGACGGCGGCGACGAACAGCAGCGTCACACAGGTCCAGGCCAACTCCAGGGAGGGCGCCGCAAGCCCGAGGAACGGCCTCAGGACCATCCCGGCGAAGGGGGTCCCGGTGAACTGGCCGCCGTCGTAGAGCGAGCCGGGAAAACTGCTGGGGAGCTGGAACTCGCTGAGCCACTCGCCCGGTGGCACGCGCAGCACTGCGGCGGCCTGTCTGACGGCGAGGACACCGGCCAGCGCCCACAGGAGGAACCGCGCCGCCCCCAGCCTGCCGCTACCGCCTATGACCCCGGCATGTCCGTTCGCACCACCGTGCTCTGCCGCGTTAGCCACGCCTCGCCGGCCTCCCGCCCTGTTGACCGCAACCTTGACTTCGCCTGGCTGCCGCGTTTCATGCACCACTTCATTACCTGGGAGGACGATATCCCGCACGCGATCCCTAGGATGGCGGGCATGAGCATCGTGAAGATCAACGCACTGACCGTGCCTGCCGAACAGCGGGAAGTACTGGAGCAGCGGTTCGCCTCGCGGGCGGGCGCCGTGGAGGGTTCGGACGGGTTCGAGTGGTTCGAGCTGCTGCGTCCCGTCGAGGGGACGGACCAGTACCTGGTGTACACGCGGTGGCGGTCGGAGGAGGACTTCCAGGCGTGGATGGAGGGGCCCATGAAGGCGGCCCACCAGGGCGGCGGCGCGGGTGCGGGCGCGGGCTCAGGCGCGGGCGCGGGCGCGGGTGAGCGGCCGAAGCCGGCGGCTTCCGGTTCGACGGTGTGGTCGTTCGAGGTCGTGCAGCAGGCGGCGCCGAAGCCGCAGGCCTGAGCCGGGGCGGCGCAGCCGCCGGGCTACGCCAGGGGCCCACGCCAGGGGCCCACGCCGGGGGCTCGCGTCGGGGCGGGGCGAGGAGGTCCGGGGATCAGCCCCAGAAGCGGTCCTCCTCGTCGATGTCCTGCGTGCACTGGTCGACGTCGGTGATCTTCCCGCCGACGATCGTGAAGAAGAGGCCGCCCTGGATCTCGATCCCGTGGTCGCCGCGGTCGCCGCGCGCCGTGTGGAAGGTCATGCCGTGGCCGCGCCCGTCGACCAGCACCGAGTGCAGATCGACCTGGAAGGTGCCGTTCGTCTCCTCGCCGAACCGCCGGTACAGGTCGAGGACGGCTTCACGGCCCTTGTGGTGCCCCGAGAGC
Organism: Streptomyces sp. NPDC051364; assembly: GCF_040682115.1. NCBI lineage: Bacteria > Bacillati > Actinomycetota > Actinomycetes > Kitasatosporales > Streptomycetaceae > Streptomyces > Streptomyces sp. NPDC051364. The sequence continues at coordinate 43,904 of NZ_JBFBAH010000003.1, forward strand.
GGGTTGCTGCCGGGCACGTGGTGGATGACGTCGGCCGTCATCAGGGTGCCCAGCGTCTCCATGTCGCCCTTGCCGAAGGCCTCGTAACCGCGGCGGATCAGGGCAGCGTCAGGGTGTTCGGACATGGCGTTTCACGCCCTCCATGTGAGTGATATACGTCTTTTCCTATCATCGGCCCGCACCTGTGGATATTCCACGCGGCGAGCCGCGCACGGACTCCACAATGGCGCCATGAACATCAACAGCACGAGCAACAGCTCCACCGTCGCCACCCCCCGCGAGGCGGGCAACTGGACCGTCGTCGCCGAGCACTTCGCCACCGCCGACGCCACCGCGCTGCGCCGCGCGTACTACGCGGAGGTCGCCGGCCGGTACTGGAAACGGTCCGTCACCGAGGCCGAGATCGACAAGGGCCTGCGGGACGACCCGGACGACGGGCTCGTCCCGCCGACGGGCCAGTTCGTGGTCGGCCGATTGGACGGCAGGCCTCTGGCCTGCGGCGGCATACGGCTGCTCGACCCCGTCACCGCCGAGCTCACCAGGGTGTACGTGGACTCCCGCGCCCGCGGCACCGGCGGCGGGGCGGCCCTGCTCGCCGCCCTGGAGGACGAGGCCCGCGCGCTGGGCGCCGAGCGGGTCCGGCTCGACACCCGGTCGGACCTGGTGGAAGCCCGGGCGTTGTACGCGCGGCACGGGTACGCGGAGATACCGGCGTACAACGCGGGCCAGTACGCGGAGCACTGGTTCGAGAAGCCCCTGGTCTGAGCCCGGTCGGCGTCCTGCCTGGCCGCCCGTCGGGGTCAGTGCGCGGCGTGGTCCCGGCGCGGCAGGGAGTCGTAGGGCTCCTCGGCGTCGGATCCGCAGAGCTCCGCGTTGATCTCCTTGACCAGCTTGACCAGGTCGGTCGGGCGGTCCGGGCCCCACCAGTCGCCGAGCAGTTCGGCGAGCGACTCCTCGCGGGCCTCGGCCAGCTTCTCGGCGTACTCCCGCCCGCGCCCGGTCAGGACCAGGGACAGTCCGTCCCGTACGGCGAGTCCGCGCTCCTCGATCTGGCGGGCGGCGTCCGTGATCACCTTCAGCGGCACGGTGGTCCGTTCCGCGAGCAGCGCGGGCTCGGTCGAGCCGTACTTCTTGATCCGCAGCAGCAGCCAGCTGGCCGCGGGCAGCAGGTCGAAGCCGGCCCTCTCGGTGATCTTCTCGTAGACGTGGCGGCGGCCTTCGCGGGTCCCGAGGACGGTCAGCGCGCGGGCGACCTCGTCGTGGGAGGAGCGGTGGACCGGGTTGGAGGCGAGGGTCTCGGTGACGTCGGGAGCGGTGACCGAGACCCGGAGCACGTCCTCCTTCAGGAACCAGGCGACGACGAAGGCGACGAGGACGACGGGCACGGCGTAGAGGAAGACGTCGGTGATGGAAGAGGCGTACGCGTCGAGCACGCGGGGCCGCAGCTCGGCGGGCAGCCGTTCGATGGCCCGCGGATCGGCCTCCACCAGCGCGGCCGAACCGGGCGGCACCGGAAGCCCGGTGAAGGCGGTGGCGAGCTTGCCGTCGAGCCGGTTGGTGAAGACCGTGCCGAAGATCGCAACACCGAAGGAGGCACCGATGGAGCGGAAGAACGTGGCGCCGGAGGTGGCGACGCCGAGATCGGCGTAGCTGACGGCGTTCTGCACGACCAGTACCAGCACCTGCATGACCAGACCCAGTCCGGTGCCGAAGACGAAGAAGTAGACGCTCATCTCCCAGGTGCCGCTGGTGCGCTGCAGCTGGTGCAGCAGGAGCAGCCCGACCGCGGTCACGGCCGTGCCCGCGATCGGGAAGACCTTCCACCGTCCGGTGCGGCTGACGATCTGGCCGGAGGCGGTGGAGGAGATCAGCATGCCGAGCACCATCGGCAGCATGTGGACGCCGGACATGGTGGGCGAGACGCCCTGGACCACTTGGAGGAAGGTCGGCAGGTAGACCATCGCGCCGAACATCGCGAAACCGACGACGAAGCTGATCACAGAGCAGAGGGTGAAGGTGCGGATCCTGAACAGCCCCAGCGGCAGGACGGGTTCGACGGCCCGCCGCTCGACGAAGAGGAAGACGGCGAGCAGTACGGCGCCGAGGACGGCCAGGCCGACGATCCGGGCCGAGCCCCAGCCCCAGGTGCCGCCGAGGGAGGCGACGAGCACGAGGCAGGTGGCGACGCAGGCGATGAGGAACGTGCCGAGGTAGTCGATGACGTGCTTCAACCGCCGCACGGGGATGTGCAGGACCGCGGCGATGACGACGAGCGCGACGAGACCGATGGGGAGGTTGATGTAGAAGACCCAGCGCCAGGACAGGTTGTCGACGAACAGGCCGCCCAGCAGCGGTCCGAGGACACTGGTCGCGCCGAAGACGGCGCCGAAGAGGCCTTGGTACTTGCCGCGCTCGCGGGGCGGGACGATGTCGCCGACGATCGCCATCGACAGCACGATGAGTCCGCCGCCGCCCAGGCCCTGCAGGGCGCGGAATCCGATGAGCTGCGGCATGTCCTGGGCGAGCCCGCACAGCGCCGATCCGATGAGGAAGAGCACGATGGCGCCCTGGAACAGCTTCTTGCGTCCGTACTGGTCGCCGAGTTTTCCCCACAGCGGTGTGGCGGCGGTGGCGGCCAGCATGTATGCGGTGACGACCCAGGACAGGTGAGCCATCCCGCCCAGCTCGCTGACGATCGTCGGCAGCGCCGTGGAGACGATCGTCTGGTCGAGGGCGGCGATGAGCAGGCCGAGCAGCAGGGCGCCGATGGAGACGAGAACCTCGCGGGAGGTGTGTTCGGCGGCGGGGCCGGACTTCTGCGGGTGGGGAGCGGGGTCCGCGGCGTCCGCGGTCACGTCCTGAGCCATCCGTTCCTCCTCGGGCCGGATCAACATGTCCATCCTGAGCGGTGTGGCCGGTTATGGCCTCTCGGGCGGGTTGGGCAGGCCCCGGAGGGTCTGCATAATCGCAGGCAATGGCCAGGGAGGGATTCCAGTGAGCGCTGAGCGCTGTCCAGAATGCGGCGCCGTGGGCGTCGACTGCGGGTGCGCGCCGGTGGCCGGTTTCGAGCCACTGCGCATCCGTCCGTACGTGACGCTGCCCGACCCCGGCCAGTCCGACGCCCCGCCGCCCCCGCAGCCGGTGCGGGGCGTGGTGGCCGGTCCCGCGGGCGGGTACGCCCGTCCCGCCGAGGCGCAGCCGGGGGACGACACCCCGGCGTACGGCATACCCGTGGCCTGGCCGGACGCGCCGCCGCAGGCGCTCTGGCCGGCCGAGACGGTCCAGCTCCGGGCAGCCACCCCGGCAACCGGTACGAGGGTCGGGGGGAGGGGAGGGGGAGGGGGCCCCGAGAAGCGGACCGGCCCGTCCCGCCGACGGCGGCTCCCGACGGTCCTGGCCGGCGCCGGCACGGTGGTCGCCGTCGGCACGGCGGCCCTGGCGCTGGGGATGCTCCCGCGCTCCGGTGACAGCGACACCGTCCTGCTGGACGCCAAGCCCTCCGCGCCCGCCGCGAGCCTGGCTCCGGCCGGCCCGACGCAGCCGGCCCCCACGAGCAGCCCGTCCCGCTCGGCTTCGGCTTCGCCGTCACCGAGCGCCTCCAAGTCGGCATCGCGCTCCGCCTCGCCCACCGCCTCCCGCAACTCGGCACCCCCGTCCCCGACCCCGTCGCCGAGCACGAGCAGCAGCAAGCCGAGCGCCCCGGCACCACCCCCGCAGGCACCGACGCTGCGGTACGGGGATTCGGGCCCGGAGGTGGAGAAGATGCAGCGGCTCCTGGCGGGGCGGGGCTACTACCGCGGGAAGATCAACGGCAGGTTCGACAGCCGCACGGAGGACGCCGTCTCGGATTTCCAGTGGCAGAACTACATCGACGAGGACTGGGGCGTCTACGGTCCGCAGACGCGTCGGGCCCTGGAGGGCACGGGCTGATTCGTGGCGGAGTGGCGCGGACCGCCCCATATTTTGTATCGTGTGGAAACAAAGTGGTTCCGCCCGCACTCCCTGACCGGTGGGCGGAACCGCTTGTTCTCTTTCCCGCCCCGTCTGGAGCACCGCCGATGTCGGCCAGCACCACCACCGCACCCGTCGTCCTCACCGCCAAGGCCCTGCTCCTGGACATGGACGGCACCATCGTCCACTCCGACGCGGTGGTCGAGCGCTGCTGGCGCGACTGGGCGGTGTCCCACGGGCTGGATCCGCAGGAGGCCCTCAAGGTGGTCCACGGCCGCCAGGGCTACGCCACGATGGCCATCCTCCTGCCAGAGCGCCCGATGGAGCTCAATTACGCCGAGAACACCGTGATGCTCGCCCGCGAGACCGCCGACACCGTCGGCGTGGTCCCGGTCGGCGGAGCCGCGGAGTTCATGGCGGCGATCGACGGACTGCCGCACGCCCTGGTCACCTCCGCCGACGCGGCCCTGGCCACGGCCCGGATGACCGCCGCCGCCCTGCCGATGCCCGAGGTACGGGTCACGGCCGAGTCGGTCCAGGCCAGCAAGCCCGACCCCGAGGGCTTCCTCAAGGGCGCCGCCGAACTGGGTATGGACCCCGCGGACTGCATCGTCTTCGAGGACTCCGCAGCAGGCATCGCCGCGGGCCTGGCTGCGGGCATGCGCGTGATCGGCATAGGCCCCCGGGCCGCGGCCCACGCCCCGACGGCCCACGTCCCCGACCTCACCTCGGTCTGCGTGACCACCACCCCGGACGGCTCGATCCACCTGACGCTGACGCCGGAGGCCTGAGCCGGGCTCGGCGTCGGGGTCGGCGTTCGGGGTCGGCGCGAGCCGCTGACCCGGCGACGGAGAAGCCGGTGGGGGCTTCGGGGGTCGGTCCGCGTACGCCGCGTGGAAAGCCGGCGGGGCCTGCAGGGCCGGGGTGCATGTAATCCGGGCCGGGCAGGCCAGCCCGGACCTCCGGGGCGAGCTCCGCACATTCCGCGCCGGGATGGCCGGCCGGAAGATCCGGGGCAGGGTCCTTGCACTCCACATCGGAGGTCCCGGCCGGGACCTCCGGTTCGAGGTCCGCACACTCCGCGTTGCAAGGGCCGGCCGGGACGCCCGGGCCGGGGTCCGCGCACTCGGCGTCGGGAGAGCGCCCGGGGGCGTCCCGCCAGTCCACTGTCCTTCCGGTGCGGTCCGGCCGGAACCCCCGCCCGCCGAGACCCTGACCGGCTTGCTCACGCCGAGCACGCCAGACCCCGCCGTACCACGTACCGCGCAGCCCCCCAACCACCCACCCCCCTATTGCCCCACCCGCCCGTCGATCCGCTCGCGCAGGAAATCGGCATGTCCGTTGTGGCGGGCGTATTCCTCGATCATGTGGACCAGGACCTCGCGGAGCTCCATCGGCTGTCCGCCGCCGTCGCCCACAACACCCAGGTCCGGGGCTTCGGCCACCAGCTGTTCCGCGAAGGCGACCTCGGCCCGCCAGGTGGCCCACGCGTCCGCGACCACCGCCGGGTCGGCCACCGCCTCCGTGAAGTCCGCCGCCGGATCCTCCGCCGAGCGGTAGTGCCGCCGTACGTCCTCGCCCGCCATCACCTGGCGGAACCAGTGCTGCTCCACCCCCGCCAGGTGCCGTACGAGCCCCAGCAGGGAGAGGTTCGACGGCTCCACCGAGCGGCGGGCCATCGCCTCGGCGCCGAGTCCGGCGCACTTCAGCTCCAGCGTCAGCCTCTGGTCGCGCAGGTAACCGGCGAGGACGGCGCGTTCGCCCTGGAAGCCGCCATCGGTGCGGGTGTCCTCGTCGGGGTGGACGAACATGTTGGACCAGCCGAAGCGTCGGTCGGGTTCGGGCTCCCGACCGGCCGTCGGCGGTACAGGTACAAGCCCGGGCGCGGACGCGGAGTCAGTGCTGTCGATCACGCCCGCGAGCGTGCCCCGTGCGTCCGCCTCCCGCAACGGGATATCCCCGCGCCCTGTCCGCACCCGCGTACACACCTCCGTCCGCACCCCCCTCAGCACCCCCCTCAGCCCGCGATGGCTTCGTACAGCGAGAACGCGGCCAGCGCCGCCATCACGCCCGCCGCGACCTTCGTGATCAGGCGCAGCGGCACGTACTTCATGAGGGTCTTCCCGCCCAGGATTCCGATGCCCGCGACCGCCCACAGGGCGAGGACCGCGCCGATACCGACCGAGACGGGGTTGTCGTAGCGGGCGGCGAGGTTGGCGGTCATGATCTGGGTCAGGTCACCGAACTCGGCCACCAGGATCAGCATGAATCCGGCACCGGAGACCTTCCAGAAGGACTGGTCGGCAGGCGCCTTGACCTCCTCGTCTCCGTCGCTCTTCTTCAGGAGCAGCATGGCCGCGCCCGCGAGGAAGAGGACTCCGACGACGGCCTGGACGAGCCGGTGCGGGAGCAGGGTGAGCACGCTGCCTGCGGCGATGGCGAGTGCGACGTGTACGGCGAAGGCGGCGGCGACGCCGGCGAAGACGTACGAGGCGCGGTAGCGGGTGCCGAGCATCAGGCCGGCGAGGGCCGTCTTGTCGGGGAGCTCCGCGAGGAAGACGACTCCGAAGGCGATCGCCGTGACGGTGATGCTGAAGGTGCTGCTGAACACGGGGGCGGAACCTCAATCGGTCGGGCAGGACGCCATCGGTACCGAGAGACCTGGGGTGTTTCAGGGGTCGCTTCGGCTCGGCGGCGCCCTGACTGCGTCCACGCACCCGTGTGTGGACGGGTGCAGATGAACAGGAACAGGGCACTGCGGCCGAAGGTCTCGCTGGCCGGCCGCTGCGTGCGGCCTGCCTCCGGGCGCCGGCTGGGGTGACCCAGCAGTATGTCGACGGTCCGGCGAAGAGCTACTCCCCTTCTGCTCCCCACAGAATACGCGACGGCCCCCGCCGCCCGAAATAGGCCCTTGGTCCCCTCTCGGCTCCGCCCCGCTCGCCGCATCCGGCCCACCCGCTCGACAGCACACCCGGCAGCACACCCGGCCACAACTGCCCCACCTCCACCCCACTTCCCGCCCGGAAGCACAACTTCCGCTTAATCCCGGGGAGTTGTCCGCACACACACCTGACGTGCTCATGTCGCAAGCCTGTAACCTTGCGCCCGCCGCCACGCAATCTGGCGCCGCCACCATGGCCGCGCCCCTCCGGGGCTGACCGGCCACACCCCCCCCACCCAGGGAGCCCCTCATGGCCCTCAAAACCCTCATATCCACTGTCTACGCGCGTCGAGCCGGCGTGCTCGCGTCAGCAGCCACGCTCGCCGCCCTCACCTCCCTCGTGAACGCGCCCGTCGCCCAGGCCGCCCCGCCCACCCCCATCAGCGCCGCGGCCGCCCGCTCCTACCTCGCCACGGTCACCCCGCAGACCGAGGGCTCCCTCAGCGGCTACAGCCGCAGCCTCTTCCCGCACTGGAGCACCGTCTCCGGAACCTGCAACACCCGCGAGACGGTCCTCAAGCGCGACGGCGTCAACGTCGTCACCGACTCGGCCTGCGCCTCCGTGAGCGGCAGCTGGTACTCCGAGTACGACGGCGCCACCTGGACCGCCGCCGGCGACCTCGACATCGACCACGTCGTCCCGCTCGCCGAGGCCTGGCGCTCCGGGGCCAGCTCCTGGACCACCCCCAAGCGCCAGCAGTTCGCCAACGACCTCACCCGCCCGCAGCTCATCGCGGTCACCGACAACGTCAACCAGGCCAAGGGCGACCTCGACCCGGGCAAGTGGCTGCCGCCGCGGACCGCCTACCGCTGCACGTACGCCCGCATGTGGGTCCAGGTGAAGCAGTACTGGGCTCTGAGCATGGACTCCGGCGAGAAGACGGCCCTGGTGAACATCCTCAACGGCTGCTGATCCGCCGACGGGGCCGGGCCGAACCGGAATCCGACCGGAGGCCGAACCGGCCACCCGACCGGCTGCCGACCCCGCCGCCGACCAATCACCCGGCCTTTCCCCCGCCAGGGGGAGGCCACGCTCCCCCTCCCCGTCGTACCGTGATCGAAAGGGCTACGGAGGAGGGGGAGTTGCATGGCCGGATTGCGTCTGGGGCCGCTGCTTCGCTATGTCGACTGGGACGCGGGCGGTTCGGCCACGATATGGGTCGAGGCCGACCGCCCGTGCACGGCCGAAGTGCGCTGCGCCGACGGGGCCGGCGGCAGCGTGCGTACCTTCCAGGTCGCCGGGCACCACTACGCCCTGGTGCCGGTGACCGGCCTGACCCCGGGGAGCACCACGGCGTACGAGGTGCTGCTCGACGGCGCGCAGGTCTGGCCGCCGGCGGGGACGGCCTTTCCGCCGAGCACGATCACCACGCCCGCCGTCACGGCAGCCGGGCGGCCGGCCCCCGGGCTGCGGGTGACGTTCGGGTCGTGCCGACAGGCTGCGCCGCCGGCCGGCCGGCACGGGCCGCACGGTCCGGATGCCCTCGACACCCTCGCGGCGCGGCTGGCCGCCGATCCGGACGAGGTACGGCCGGATGTGCTGCTCCTGCTGGGCGACCAGGTGTACGCGGACCAGCTGTCCCGGGAGACCAGACAGTGGATCGCGGCCCGTCGGGACCTGCGGGATGCGCCCGGCGCGCAGGTCGCGGACTACGAGGAGTGCACGCGGCTGTACTACGAGTCCTGGCTCGACCCGGAGATCCGCTGGCTGCTCTCCACCGTCCCCAGCCTGCAGATATTCGACGACCACGATGTCGTGGACGACTGGAACACCAGCGCGGCCTGGCTGGCGGAGATGCGGGCGACGCCGTGGTGGCAGGAGCGGGTGCTCAGCGGGCTGATGTCGTACTGGGTGTACCAGCACCTGGGCAATCTCTCGCCGGCCGAGCTCGTGGCCGACCCGCTGTACGAGGCCGTACGAAAGACCCCGGACGGCACGGATGCACTGCGGGCCTTCGCCGCCGCGGCGGATGCCGATCCGGGCTCGGTGCGCTGGAGCTACCGGCGCGACTTCGGCCGGTCGCGGCTGCTGATGGTGGACACGCGGGCGGCGCGGGTGCTCGCGGAGGACGGGCGGGCCATGCTCGATCCGGCGGAGCAGCAGTGGCTCCGCGACAACGCCCTCGCCGGGCACGGCGGTTACGACCACCTCCTCATAGGGTCGTCACTGCCGTGGCTGATGCCGCCGCTGATACACGACGCGGAGGTGTGGAATGCCGCGCTGTGCCGCGGTGAGCGGGGGCCGCGGTGGGCGCGGATCGGGGAGGATCTGCGGCGGCGCAGCGATCTGGAGCATTGGGCGGCGTTCCCGGCCTCGTTCTCGGCGCTCAGCGATCTGATCGAGGAGGTCGGGACGGGGCCGCGGGCGCCGGCGACGGTGTGCGTGCTCTCCGGGGACGTGCATCACGCGTACGTGGCCGAGCCCCGAATACCCAGTACGGCGCGGGTGTTCCAGTTGACGTGCTCGCCGGTGCACAACTCGATCCACACCGTGGTGAAGTGGGGCTTCCGGCTGGGCTGGTCACGGGCGGGGCGGTGGATGGGGCGCGGGTTCTCGCGGCACGGGCGGACGGGGCGTCCGCCGCTGAGCTGGCGTCGTACGGGTGGGCCGTGGTTCGGGAACCAGCTGATGACGCTGACGCTGGCGGGCCGGTCTGCCCGGCTGCGGCTGGACCAGGCGCACAAGGCCCGGAAGGGACAGCAGCGGGCCCGGCTGGTGACGGTCCTGGACCGAGAGCTGACGGCGGCGGACTGAATAAGGCAGGGGGCCGGTCGGCACGACCGGAACCGCCAGCGCAGCCGCACCGGACTGCACGAACCACACGGACCGCACGGACCACGCTGACGGCACAACAGGCGCGAAAGCCGCACACCGCAACTCACTGCCCGAGAAGGACAGACGGGGCTGACACACCGTGGGCCCGGGAAGCCCCCGGGCGTACGGCGCACCAACGCCAGGCGTACGCTGTATGGCTGTCAAGCCGCCCCTGCCGCTCCCCCGCGACGTCGCGGCGCTTCACGCCGAAGCACGTCAATCGGACTGGGGAGTCCCGCTTTGTTTGAGACTCTGGGGTCGCTGACCACGAGCCCATGGATCTACGCCGTGGTGGCGCTGTCCGTCGTGCTCGACGTCTTCCTGCCGGTACTGCCGAGCGGGGTTCTGGTGATCACCGCTGCGGCGGCTGCGGCAGCCGCCGGGGCGGCCGGGCCGGTGCCGGTTCCGGCACAGGTGCCGGACATCCTGGCGCTGCTGGTGATCGCCACGACCTCGTCGGTACTGGGTGACATGGCCGCGTTCCGGCTGGCCCGCCGCGGCGGGGCCCGGCTGGACCGCGTCATCGCCCGGTCCCGCCGCCTCACCCGGGCCCAGGAACGCCTGGGCACGGCCCTGGCCCGCGGCGGCGGCGCCCTTGTGGTGATCGCCCGCTTCGCGCCGGCCGGCCGCTCGGTGGTGTCCCTGGGCGCGGGCAAGACCCACCGCAAGGCCATGGAGTTCCTGCCCTGGTCGGTCCTGGCCGGCATGGCCTGGGCCGGGTACAGCGTGGCTCTGGGCTACTTCGGCACCCAGTGGCTCGGCGCCGCCTGGCTCGGCACGGCGGTCTCCGTGATCGCCCTCTTCGCCGCGGGGGCCCTGGCGGCCTTCGTCGTCCGGCGCCCCGCCCCGACACCGGCATAGCCCGCAGCCCGCTCGTACCCGATTCCCCCGGGCGGAGCAGCGGCTCACCCGTTCACCCGGCCCCGATCGCCGCCCCGGGCCCGGGCTCCTAGCGTCCACATCACGGTGCGCAACCGAATCCGCGTCACATCCGTGGCCTGGCCGTGCCGTTTCGAGGAGCCCGAGGAGTTCTCTCCATGCCCGCCAAGCCGCTCGCCCAGCTGCCGAACCACCGCCTCCTTGCAAGGGTCGCGGCCGCGACCCTCGTCCTCGCCGCGGCCACTCCCCTCACGGTCGCCTACGCCGCCTCCCCCTCCGCCGGCGTCTCCCCCACCGCCGTCGCCCCCGGCGGGCGGGTCAGCCTGAACGTCACCGGCTGCGGGACCAAGACCGGCCTTGCCTCGTCCAGCGCCTTCGGCGACGTACGTCTGACGCCGGGCAACCTCGAGGCCACGAACCTCTTCGGCAACGCCACCGTCTTCAGCAACGCCAACACCGGCGCGCACTCCGTCACCTTCGAGTGCGGCGGCGCCGGTGGCCAGCGCGTCACCGTCTCCCTCCAGGTCACGACGGGCGCGGCCCGCGGCGGGCTGGGCGGCAGCATCGGCGCCGTGAGCCCCGGCCGGATCGCCCTGGGCGCCGCGATGGCCGCAGGCGCGCTCGGCACCGGCATCTGGGTACTGCGCCGCCGCTCCCGCATGTCGTGACCCCGGTCGGGGCGACGCAGCCCCGAGCCCACGATGCCACTGCCGCCGGCGCCCGCCGAGTCGTCCGTACGGGACCCGCACGGGCAAGCCGTACTCGGCGCTGCCCCGTACGACAACCACGGGGCGGGGCGAACCTAGGCGATGGTGGCTGCCACCGCGCCCCTGACCTGCAGCCCGTCCAGCAGGTCCCGCGTCGCCTCGGCAATCGCCTCCACGGCGGCCTCGAAGACCTCCTGATTGTGCGCGGCGGGCGCCCGGAACCCGGACACCTTCCGTACGTACTGCAGCGCGGCGGCGCGGATCTCCTCCTCGGTGGCCTTCTCGGGGATGGCGGGCGGGCGCAGGGTCTTAATGGAACGGCACATACCCCCACTATCCCGCTACTGCGGCAGCTCGGCCCCGGACAGTTTCATGATCAAACCGGCTTGCAGTCGCGCCCTCAATACAGGATCCGTGACCTCATCGAGCAGCTCGACGGCCTGCTGCATGGCGGCGGCGGCCCGCCGGTCCTCCCGCAGGGAGGCGGTCTGATCGGCCATGTGCTTGAGCGCGATGTCGGCCCGCCGGTGAAACAGCTGCCCGACGAGCGTGACGACGACGCCGACCGAGCTCATCACCACGCCGAGGTACAGATCCCCACTGCTCTCGGCCTTCCACACTGCCAGGGCCACCCCGAGCAGCAGTATGGCGGCGCCGGCCCCGGCGAACCGCTGGCTGGTGGCGAAGCTGCTGCGCGCCTGCGTCAGCCCGTACGCGTAGTACTCCACGAGCACGGACGTGAATTCGGCGTCCCCGTGCCCCTCCCGCCCGGCCGGTATCCCCCCGACATCGGCGTACTTGGGATCCCCGACGACCGCCGCAGGCTCCGCCACCCGCGCCATCAACCGCGCCCGCTCATCATCCCGCCGCCGCTCGAACCCTTCCCTGGCCATGCGGTCCAGTACGACGTACGCCACGCCGCCGGCCACGACCGCCAGCAGCCCGACACCCCCCACCACCCACTCACCCATCCCCCGACGATCGCACGGGCCCTCGACGGGCCGTCAAGACTCCCGCGGCAGTGAACTGTGCAGTGAGGGCAGGTGACTTCGCCGGCGCGACCACACCGGGCTCCGCACGGACCGGCCGGTCGAAGGGAACTGCCGTCGTTGATGTGACGTACGGACGTCAGGAAGGCGCTTGCCGGGTTCCCCGGAAATCTGCCGCGCCAGCTCGTCGACGGCCTTCAGCGTGATCCACATTTCACCGAGCGGAGCGGCCAGAAGTTTCGAAACATCACCGGCGGCCATTCAGGTGAGGGCCTCTCGGTTGAACTGTGATCGTAGCTGGGTGTGTTGCCTTCCCACTGATTTATCCGACATAAATCATTTCCGTTGATATTCCCGTATCACTCACGGGAACGACTCGCGATCCGCCGAAGGAGCCCCGATGCGTCGGAGCATCTCTCGTACCGCCCCCGTTCTCATGGGACTCACCCTCGCCGCCTTTGGCGCCGTTGCGCCGCCCGCTACCGCACAAGCCGACACACCGGGTCCGGACCTACTCGGCGTACCGTAGTCGGCCACGGCGCCTACCAAACCAGTGCCCGGCACCCCCTCCGCCGAGGCAAGCAGCACCACTCGTGCCACCAGCCGGGCACTGATTGTGAACCTGACCAGCTGCAGTGAGAGCGACCTGCAAGCCGCGATCGGCGCTGTCGCCACAGTAGGCGGCACGGTCAACCTCAGGCCCGGCTGCACCTACACCCTCACCGACGCCACACCGCCCAACGACGACAACGGACTGCCGGTCATCACGAATAACGTGACGATCAACGGAAACGGCGACACCATCACCCGAGCCGCAACCGCGGCGAATTTCCGCTTCTTCGAAATCGACGGCCCCATTGGAAACCTCACTCTCAACACCCTGACCCTCAGCAACGGTCACGCGTCCTCTGGCCTTGGCAACGGCCGGGGCGGTGCCGTCTGGCTCAGCGGCGCCGGTCCCGCACTGACGCTGGACAACACCACCCTCACCACCAACACCGCCGACACCTAGGGTGGGGCCATCGATAACGACAATGGCTCGGTGAGCCTCAACAGGAGCACGCTCTCCAACAACACGGCGAGTGCCGGCGGGGCCGTGTTCGTCAGCCCATTCGGAGGTTCCGGCACGGTGACCGTCGACGGAAGCAGGATCGCCGGCAACCATGCAACCAGCCTGGCCGGCGGGATCGCCGCCGCCGTCGGCACGACGGTGACGCTGAACTACACCCCAGTCACCGGCAACGACGTCACCGGTAACAACGGGCAGGGAGGCGGCATCGCGCAAGCCGGAACCATGACGCTCTACAGAAGCCAGGTCACGGGCAACACCGACACCGGTACCAATGCGCAAGGCGGCGGCATCTATAACGTTGCCGGCGCGGTGCAGCTCTACAACAGCCCGGTCACCGACAACACTGCCAACGGCACGAACTCCCGCGGTGGCGGCAACTTCAATACCTCCGGCACGGTGACTCTCACCGGTAGCTCGGTGACCAACAACCGCGCGCTGGGAACGGGTGCAAACGGTGGCGGCATCTTCAGAGCCAGCGGCACGGTGACGCGGAGCGCCAGTCCCGTCACCGGCAACCAGCCCAACAACTGTGGTAGCCCCAGCACCGTACCCGGCTGCTCCTGAAGGGTGCTGCACAAGGCTGAGTGCGGTCAGGTCAGTGCGGGTGGCGGGCTCTTCTGCTCATGACGCAAGGGCGTGATTGTGCATGTGGGCGACGGTCTGGACCGCGTGATGGAGATCCTCGGCACCCGCAGATCGCCGTAACGAGATGCCAAAGGCCCCCAACCGTGATCGGTTGGGGGCCTTCGTGCTGGTGGGCGTGGACGGTTTCGAACCGCCGACATCTGCTTTGTAAGAGCAGCGCTCTACCCCTGAGCTACACACCCGTGGATGAGTGGACAGCCTACATGGCAGGCAGACCCCCCACGCAAACCCGCATCCGTGGGAGAGAATGGACCGGGGCATGGCGGAGGCGGTACGGGAGAGGGATTGTGACGACGGCATCCCGGCGGTGGTTCGGCGGGCGGGACGAGAGTCGGCGGGCGGATGCGCAGGCGGCGAAGGATGCCGCCGCGGCCGCGTTCTACGAGCTGGATACCGCACAGCGGGATCTGCGGATTTCCATGGAGACCATCGCGGCCGCCGACGGGTCGCCCGCCGCCCGGCAGGCCGGGGAGGGGTTCGCCGCGCTCGGGCAGCGGATCGACCAGGTCAGTCACGTGTACATCGAGGCTGTGGATGCGCACGACCTGGATCGCGTCGATCTCGAAGGGTCCGTCGCCGCGCGGGCGCGGGAGCAGCTGACGCGGGCGCGGGACGAGCTCGTACGGGTCAAGGGCGAGCTGGACCGATTTGCGCTGGGGCTGCAGCCGCTGCTGGACAAGGCCGAGACGCAGCTGGCGCGGGTGGCGCCCGCCCGGGAGCGGGCCAGGGCCGCGCTGCTCGCGGCGAGCACGGCGCTGGACGACGTACGCGGCAAGGGGATGCGGGCCGACGAGTTCGCGGCGCGGCTGGCCGCGCTGGGGCCGGAGCTGACCCTGCTGAACCAGGGCGCCGCGCAGCACGGGGTGCAGGAGACCGTCCAGCGCGCGGACCGGATCCTGCGTGACGCGGAGGCGATACGGGCCGAGGTGGCGCGGCTCCCGGAGCGTGCTGCGGAGATCGACCGGCGCCTGGTCAGCCTGCGGACCCGGGCGCAGGCGCTGCGCAACCGGGCGGACCGGGTGGATCCGGTCCTCAGTGAGCTGCGCCGGCGGTTCAGTGCCGCGTGCTGGCAGGACCTGCAGCAGGTGCCCGACCAGGCCGTACGGGACGTGGCGCGGGCCGAGGAGCAGCTGACGGAGGCCGCGCGGGCGCGGGAGGAGCAGCGCTGGGCGGACGTCGGGGCGCTGGTCGAGTCGGTCCGGGGTGCGCTGGATGCGACCGACGAGGCGGTGTCGGCCGCGCAGGACCGGCTGACGCGGCTGGAGGCGGTGGCGCGGGACCCGCAGGCGGAGGTGCAGCGGACCCGCTTCGCGATCCGGGATGCGCAGCGGCTGGCGATGGAGGGCCGCAGTGTGCCCGATCCTCGGCATGCGCGGCCGCTGGACGAGTCGGTGGCCCGGATGGAGCGGGCGCTCGCCGCGCTGGAGGAGCGGCATCCCGACTACTGGCATTTCCTTCAGGAGATGGAGCAGGTGCGGGGAGATGTGGGGCGGGTCGTCTCCGATATCCGCGGCGGGCGCGGGAGCGGCTGAGGTCGGCCCGCGGGGGCGGCTGAGGCCCGCGCTTCTCGCGGGGTGGCCCGCGCTTGTCGCGGGGTGGGCATGGGCGGATGCTGGAAGGTGGCTGGAACAGAGCCTAGGAGGGCGTGATGGCTGCCCACATTTCGCATACGTCTCGTGCGTCCGGCGCACCCGGCGCGAGCGCACCCCCCGTGACCGCACCGCATGCGGCCTACGGGTGTCACGAGCCCCATGAGCACTACGCGCCATACGTGTCCCATGCGCCGATCGAGCTCCCCGCACCGCACGTCCCCTACCTGGTGCGGCGCGTCGCGCATCCCGTCAATGCCCGGCTCGACGAGCACCTGCCTTCCGACCACAAGCTCAGCAAGGTGTACCGGGTGGGCGCGGGCCTGACGGGTCTGCTGCTGGTCGTCTTCGGGATCCTCGGGCTCATCGACCAGATCGGGTTCTTCGACACCGGCGGCGACCGGGTGCTCGCGCTGAACACCAACGGCGCGCTGAGCGTCCTGTCGATCTGCATCGGGCTGCTGCTCTTCGTCGGGATGGTGATCGGCGGGAACTTCGCCTCCACCCTCAACATCGTGCTGGGGCTGGCTTTCATCGCCAGCGGGTTCGTGAACCTGGCCCTGCTGGACACCGGCCTGAACTTCCTGGCCTTCCGGATCCAGAACGTGCTGTTCAGCTTCATCGTCGGCGTGATGCTGATGTGGTTCGGGATGTACGGGCGGGTGGGCAGCGCCCTGCCGCACGACAATCCGTACTGGCGCGCCCGCAACCCCGAGCAGGCCGCACGGGAGGACCGGGCACGCGCCGCCGTCCTGCACGGGCTCTGAGACTGCGGCGGGGCCGGCTCTGAGGCTGTGGCGGGGGCATCCCGCTCTGTAGCCTTGGGCCATGCCTCGTTACGAATTCCGCTGCCGGACCTGCGACGACACCTTTGAGCTCAGCCGGCCCATGGCCGAGTCGTCCGCTCCCGCCGACTGCCCGGCCGGGCACGCCGACACCGTCAAGCTGCTGTCCGCCGTCGCCGTGGGCGGGACCAGCAGCGCCCCCGCCCCGTCCGGCGGAGGCTGCTGCGGTGGTGGGGGCTGCTGCTGACCCGGCGCTACCGGCGCTTGCGCGACAGGGTGATGCCGTCCGAGATCGCCAGCAGGACCGACTCCATGCGGGAGTCGGCCGCGACGTGGTCGTTGTAGGCGCGCACGCCCGCCGCCGAGCCCTTGACCGATTCGTCCAGGACCGTGCCGTGGAACAGCGTGTTGTCCGTGACGATCAGCCCGCCCGGGCGCAGCCGCGGAACGAGCTCCTCCCAGTACGCGATCTGGCTTTCCTTGTCCGCGTCCACGTACGCCATGTCGATGTGCGGCTCCTGCGGCATGGCGCGCAGGGTGTCCAGCGCCGGGGCGATCCGCAGGTCGATCCGGTCGGCGACGCCCGCCGCCTCCCAGGCCTCGCGGCCGTACGCGGTCCACTCCTCCGAGACGTCGCAGGCGACGAGCGTGCCGTCCGCAGGCAGTGCCTGCGCCATCGACAGGGTCGAGAAGCCGGTGAAGGTGCCGATCTCGACGATGTGCCGGGCGCCCGTCAGCCGGACCAGGAAGGCCAGCAGCGGGCCCTGCTCCTCCGCCGACTGCATGCCGGCCACGTCCGGGAACTTCTCGTACGTCGTCGCCACCAGCCCCCGCTGGATCTCGTCCAGCGGGGGGTTGTGGTCGAGCATGTAGCGGTACAGCTCGTCGGTGATCTTGGTGCTGTTGCCCTTGGTCATGCGCCCAGTGTGCCGACTTCGCCGCCCGGGCGGACACCCTCCCGGGCGACCGCCCGGGCGAATGCGCGCAGGATTTCCTCGCCCGCCAGGACGCCCGCCGTGGCCAGGGGCGTGACCGTCGGCGCGGTCCAGCCCGCGTCGGCCAGCTCGCCGTGGCCCGGGCGCCAGGACGCGTCCGCCGCCAGCAGCAGGTCCGCGTCCAGCAGGGAGTCGCCGGCGGCGAGGGCCGTGGACGCGCCGGTACGGCGGGCCACCTCGTGCATGGCCGCGCTCTTCGTCAGCGGGCGCGGCACGGCGTAGATCTTGCGGCCCTGGAGGGAGACCGTCCAGCCGCGGCCGTCGGCCCATTCCGTCAGCGCCTTGACCCACTCTTCCGGGACCAGGGCGCGTTCGACGACCAGGTACGCGAACAGGTCCTCCGCGACCCGAGCCTTGCGCAGCCACGCCGGGTCCGCCGTGGCCAGCAGGTGCCCGTGTACCTCTTCCAGCGGGGCGCACTCCTCGGCCAGCCGCGCGGCCACCTGGCGCCGCCAGTCCCGGTCCGGGACGCCGTCGACGAGCAGCTGCCCGCCGTTGGCGCAGATCGCGTACGACGCCGGGCGCCCGGGGAAGCGGATGCGCTGGTACTGCTTGCGCGTACGGGTCGTGGTCGGGACGAACACCACCGCGGGATCGGCGGTCAGCTCGGCCAGCAGCGCCGCAGCCGTCTCCGTCATGAACGACAGCGGCTTGCTCTCGTGCACCTCGACGCACAGCAGCCGCGGGGCCACCGGGTCGGGCATGGTCAGGCCGAGCGCGGCCGCCGAGTAGATGAGCGTGCGGTCGAGATCACTGGCTACCAGGACAGTCACTTGGAGGCCACAGCCTTTCCGTCGGCGCCCGTGGCGCCGCGCGTGAACCGGGGATGGATGAGTCCTACACACGTGTAAGGGAGCCCGTCGACCTCTTCCACCGGCACGCCCCGCTGCTCGGCGAGCAGCCGTACGTGGTCCAGGTCGGCCCCGGCGCCGCGCTGCGCCAGGATCTTCCACGGCACGCGCCGCAGCAGTACCCGCGTCGTCTCGCCGACGCCGGGCTTGACCAGGTTCACGTCGTGGATGCCGTACTCCTCGCTGATCCGCTCGACCGCCGCCCAGCCCTCCCAGGTGGGCGTGCGGTCGGCGGCGAGGAGCTCCTTGACCTCGGCGTCGACGGCCTCGGCCACCTCGTCGAAGCTGGCGGAGACGGCGTCGATGAAGCCGGTGGAGACATCGGCTCCGGCGAGCTCGCGGTAGAACTTCGCGCCGTGGAAGTCGGCGGGCCCGACCAGGTCGGACCTGAGCACCGTACGCGAGATCAGTCCGGACACGGTGGAATTGAGGCAGGCGGAGGGGATCAGGAAGTCCTCGCGGGTGCCGTACGTGCGCACGCAGGAGCCGGGGTCGGCGAGGACCACGATCTCCGGATCGAAGCCCGGGCCCCCTACTTCCTTCCCATGGGCCGCGAGCGCCGCCGCCAGTTCGCGCGTGATGGCGCCCTTGCCCGTCCAGCCGTCCACGAAGACCACGTCGGCGGGGTTGTGGTGGGCGGCCAGCCAGCGCAGTGCGTTGGGGTCGATGCCGCGGCCGCGCACGATGGAGACGGCGTAGTGCGGCAGGTCCAGGCCGTGCCGGGCCTGGGCCCAGCGGCGCATGAGGACGCCGACGGGGGTGCCGGCGCGGGCGAGCGAGACGAGGACCGGGGAGGGGGACCGCTCGGCGAGGACCGTCTCGGTGACCGTGCCGACGGCCCGGGCTATGCGGGCGGCGGACGCGGCCAGCGCGCTCCGGTACAGCTCCTGGTACTGGGGGGACGGCTGGTACTCGACGGGCAGCGATTCGGCGTAGTGCGCGCCGCCCGCCTGGATGGCCTCCTCGCGCTCCTCGGTCGGGGCCTCGAGCGCCACGTCGGAGAGGTCCTGGAGCAGCCAGCCGCAGTCCTCGGCGGCGTACGAGGAGAAGGCGGGTCCGCGCAGGGGCTCGGGCAGGATCGGCTCGGGCATGATCGGCTCCCGCCGGTCGGAGGAAACGTCGGGGGTGTACGAGGGGACCACCGCGAGCAGGACCCGGCCGGTGTGCGGGGCAAGGCGGGCGAGGAGCCCGTCGGGGGCGTGCAGCGCACCGGTGTCCCCGTGGGTGTCGACTACGGCGACGACGGTGTCGAAGCCGGCGCCCGCGACGTTGTAGGCGTACCGGTCGCCGGGCCCGTCGGCGGGGCAGTCGTGGGCGGGGAAGACGAGCCGGGTGCGGATGGCGTAGCCGGGGTCGTCGACGGCGAGCACGGGCGAGCGGGTGGTGGTCGAGAACCGGACCTCGGCCGCGGCACCCGACTCCTCCAGGGCCCGCGCGAGGCGCAGCGGCGCGTACATCAGCTCCTCGTTGCCGAGTACGAGGACCCTCCCGGGCTCGGCTCCGAGTGCGCCGGCGAGCTGCCGGGCCAGCGCGGGCAGGGCCGCCTCGAGCCGGGCCCGGTGCTCGGGGGTGAACCCGTGCCGGCCGCCGTCGGGGACCCCGTCGGGCCAGTCCAGCACGACACGCCCGACCGGAGCGGCGGCCGAAGCCGTAGCGGCCGCAACGGCCGTGGAAGAGCCCGTACCGGCCGTGGAAGAGCCCGCGCCCTGCTCCTCGTACTCCTCGACCAGCGCCTGTCCCTTGGCCAGGACCCCCTCCGGGAGGTGCACCGTGCCGGAGGCCAGGGCTATCAGGTCGACCCGCGCGCCGAGCTCGGCGGCGAAGGCGGTGAGCCGGTCGCGGTCAGCCGGGGAGCGCATGTCGACGAGGGCGACGACCACGTAGTGCCCGCGGGGGTGGCGGGCGTGCAGATCGCGGATGGTGTTCAGGACCGTGTTGCCGGTGGAGAACTCGTCGTCGACGAGGACCAGCGGCCCGCTGCCGGCCAGCAGCTTCGGGTCCTCCGGCAGCAGCAGGTGTGAGGTGGCGTGCGAGTGGGCCTCCTCGAACCCGCCGGCGGGCTCCACGCCCGGCACGGGGCGGCGGGTGGAGTGCAGGCAGGGGGCCGCGCCGAGGCCGTCGGCCACGCAGTGGCCCAGCCCGGTCGCGGTCTCTGCGTACCCGAGGACCACCGCGGAGGCGGCATCGTCGCCCAGCAGGGCGCGGACCCGCTCGCCGAGTCCGTGTCCGGCGGCGTAAACGGCCTCCGGGGACTGCGGGACGTGCTTGCCCAGCACCTGCGAGACCAGCAGGTGGGCCCGCTTCGGGTTGCGCCGCAGCGCCAGCCCGAGCAGCTCGTCCAGCCGTGGCGACCCCGGGTCGCCGGCCTCCTCCAGGCGTACGCCCAGCCGGTCCGCGACCCAGGTTCCCGACCACACCGCGTCGATCGTCTTGCCTCTCTCCGTGTTCGACCTGTTCAAGCTGTTCAACGTGTTCGAGGGACTCAAGGGCGGGCTCACACCTGAAGCCCGGCCGTGAGCAGGTCGACGAAGCCGACCTCCTCCTTCGCCACACCGAAGACCTCGGCGCGCAGCATGGTGCGTTCGGCCCAGGCCCGGTGGGGCTTCACTTCGTTCATCTTGTTCGTGTAGGCGGAGCGCATGACTCCGCCGCCGCCGCGCTCGGGGCGCAGGATGTCCTGGGCGTCGCTGAACTCCTCGTGGGAGACCACCGACAGTGCGTGGACGGGTGTGACGTGGGCGGGGTGGATGCAGGTCTTGCCGAGGAGTCCGTTGGCCCGGTCGAGTTCGATCTCGCGCAGCAGCCCGTCGAGGTCGTGCTCGATGAGGGTGGTGCGCAGTTCCTCGGCGCCTTCCTGGAGGAAGGGGCTGCGGCGCAGCTGGGGCTTGAAGAGGCGCTGCTGGCTGCGGAAGTACTCCCAGACGGGTCCGGTCACCGTGAAGCCGGTGCCGTCGGCGCGGCTGAGCACGTTCACCACGTCGGCGATCACTCCGGCGACGATCTGGACGTCGTAGGCGGTCATGTCCGGGGTGCGGCGCAGTCCGTAGACCGAGCAGAAGTCGGTGACGCCGAGGCGCAGGGCCAGGACGCGGTCGCGGTACCGGTTCACGGTGCGGGAGATGCCGGCGAGGGCTTCGACGCGGGTTTCGAGGTGGAGGAGGTCGGGGGTCTCCAGGACGGGCATTGCGTACAGCGGGTGGTGTCCGCTTTCCGCCTCGGCCTGGGCGACGGCGTCGAGAAAGGCCGTTCCGCGCTTCTCGGTGAATTTGGGGAGTACGAATCCGGCCAGTCTTCGTGCGGAGCCGCCGAGGCGGTGCACGAGGTCGGGTATCTGCTCGGGGGTGCGGACCCGGATGAAGAGGAGCGGGAGCTCCCCGCCGTCGGCGTCGAGGGCGGCGAACTGCCGGACGAGGTTGTCCTCGGCGTCCGTGACCTCGGCGTCGCTGATGGAATCCTCCAGGCAGAGGACCATGGAGACGACTCCGCGGCCGGCCTGCTTGTGGACGTCCCCGGCGAGGTGGGGGCGGGTGGCGGGGCTGTAGAGGGTGGCGCCGAGGGCGGCGGCGAGAATGCGGGCGGGCGAGGCGGAGGTGAACTCGGCCGGCTCCTGGTGGAAGAGGTCCTTACGGACGGTGGGCGATACGTGCCCAAAGTGACGCATGTGCTTCCCCCGTACTGCCTCGGCGGCCCAACTGGCATGGCCGGTAATAGTACGTACGAATATGAGTCAAGAGTTCCTCAAGCACATGAAGTTCAGGTAACCCTCTTGCACCATGCCCAGGTCTTTCGTCCGGGACAAGGCCCTGCGGGGGGCCGCGTTGTTCCGCGCCGCCCCGGGAGGGCAGGATGACGGGCATGACGCACGCGATGCAGAAGGGCTCGAACATCCCGGTGACCGCCGTGGCGGTCCGGGCGGTGCTGCGCTGGACCGGCGGCCCCGAGGTGCCGGACGTCGACGCCTCGGCGCTGCTCGTGGGCCCGGACGGGCGGGTGCGCTCGGACGAGGACTTCGTGTTCTACAACCAGCCCCGGCACCCCTCGGGATCCGTCTGGCGGCTCGGCAAGAAGCAGCTCGGCGACGGGATCACCGACGCCGTGCAGGCGGACCTGCGTGCGGTGCCGCCGGTCGTGGACCGGATCCTGGTGGTGGCCTCGGCCGAGGACGTGCCGTTCGAGCAGGTCCGGGACCTGCGGATCCTGCTGTACGACGCCACGGCGACCGGCGGCTCCGAGCCGCTGGCCTACTTCGACGTACGGCCCGAGACCGGCGCCGAGACGGCCCTGATCTGCGGGGAGCTGTACCGCCGCGGCGACGGGTGGAAGTTCCGCGCACTCGGCGAGGGCTACTCGAACGGCCTCGTCGGGCTGGCGACCGACCACGGGATCTCCGTCGACGAGAACGCCGCCGAGGCCTCGTCCGGGGCCGCCCCTGCCGCCGGGCCGACCGCCGAGCAGACGGCCGCGATGCGCCCGCCGACCCCGCCGGCGCCGCTGACGCAGGCCCCGCCGGCCGCGCAGCCGGCGTACGGGTACCCGCAGCCGGTGTCCCCGGCCCCGGTGCCGGTACCGGGCGGCGACCCGACGTTCCGGCTGCCGGTGCAGGGCCCGCAGTTCATCCGCCGCTGACACCCCGCCTGACCGGGGCCCCCGCCCAGGGTCCCGGTCAGGTCCCGGTCAGGCCTTGGCGCTCTTGTAGCCCCGCCCCCACTGCAGGCCCCACCCGTACAGCCGGTCCAGCTCGGCCTGGAACCCGTACACGAACTTCACCTCGCGCCGCACGATCAGCTCGCCCTTGACGTGCTCCAGGGTGAGCACCGCGCAGGAGCGGGCCTGCGGCTGCCGCTCCTCCAACGGGATCTCGATCCGCGGCCCGTTGATCGGGTACAGGGTGACCATGGCGTGCGTCCGGTCGAAGGCCGGGGTCTGGTCGTAGATGTAGACGAACACCAGCAGCCGCTTGATCTCTTCGGCGTGGTCGAGGTTGACGAAGACCGTCTCCCCGGAGGGCGCCCCGAACCGGTCGTCGCCGCTGAGCTTCACGTACGGCGGGCTGTTGATGTCGCCGTGGAGGTTGCCCAGCGGCTGGACGACGCCCCGGGTTCCGTCGGCCAGCTCGTAGAGGCAGCCGAGGTCCAGGTCGACGTTGACCATGCCCTGGGTGTGCGCCTGCACCATGTCGGGCTTGAACAGCTTGAACGGGTGGCGCAGAAGCCGGCTGCCCTCGCCGCCGCGGCCGCCGATGTCCGAGCTGCGCATGCGCCAGGACAGGTTGACCCGGAGGTTGCCGTGGACCGCCCCCTGTTTGGTGAGCGACACCGTCGGATGCCGCTTCGTCAGCTCGATCGCCGCCGAGGCGCCGCCCGAGTCGAACTGCAGGGCCCGGCTGCCCCTGATCCCGTCGAAGAATCCCATTCCCCTACCCCCCTCATGCTGTGCGGACAGCGCTTTGCGGACTGCGCGGCCTACGCGGACGGGGCGGCCGGAAGGTCCGCAGACCAGCCCGGCCGCCCCGCAGATGGAGCGTTCCGCATTACCGCCGTGATCATGCCTCGGCGGCGGAACCCTCCAGTTCCAACCGCTTGTTGCGGCGCACCGAGGACCAGAAGGACCAGGCGATGAGCAGCACGCCGACGAGACCGGTGATGACCTCGTGGATCTCGTACTGGATGGTGACGAGCAGGATCACGGCGAGCGCGCCGATGGCGTAGTGCGCGCCGTGCTCCAGGTAGACGTAGTCGTCGAGGGTGCCCTGGCGGACCAGGTAGACCGTGAGCGACCGGACGTACATGGCACCGATGCCGAGGCCGAGGGCCATCAGCACGATGTCGTTGGTGATGGCGAAGGCGCCGATGACCCCGTCGAAGGAGAAGGAGGCGTCGAGGACTTCGAGGTAGAGGAACATGAAGAACGCGGCCTTGCCGGCCATGGCGACGGCCGTGACGGGCTTGCCGCTCTTCTTGGCCGCTTCCTCGGCCTCGTGCTCGGCCTCTTCCTCTTCTTCGAGGCGGTTCTCGAAGTAGCCGGAGAGACCACCGACGATCATGTACGTGATCAGGCCGGCGATGCCGGAGACCAGGACGGTCTGCGCCTTGTCCACGTGGGCCCCGCCGTGCTGGTGGGCGTTGGCGGCGAAGGTCATGGACGTGATCAGCAGGGCGATCAGCGCGATGCACGCCGAGAGCATGTCGATCTTGCCGAGCTTGGCCAGCGGGCGCTCGAGCCACGCGAGCCACTTGATGTCCCGGTCCTCGAAGATGAAGTCGAGGAAGATCATCAGCAGGAACATGCCGCCGAAGGCCGCGATCGCCGGGTGGGCGTCCGTGACCAGCTGCTCGTACATCTCCTTGTCGTTCAGCGCCAGGTCGACGGCCTCGATGGGGCCGATGCCTGCGGTGATCGCGACGATCACGACGGGGAAGACCAGGCGCATGCCGAACACGGCGATCAGCACGCCGACCGTGAGGAAGATCTTCTGCCAGAAGGCATTCATCTTCTTCAGGATTCCGGCGTTGACCACCGCATTGTCGAAGGACAGCGAGATCTCAAGGATGGACAGGATCGCGACGATCCCGAATCCGGTCCACCCCCCGTAGAACACCGCTGCGACCAGACCGAGCGCAGTGACTGCGAACGACCAGCCGAAGGTTTTGAGAACCACTGGCACCCCATCGTCTTGTACGGCTTTACGAAACGTTGACCCCGAAGTCTAGAGCGATGCCCCGGAGCCCCGACGCGTACCCCTGCCCCACCGCTCGGAACTTCCATTCGCCGCCGTACCGGTAGACCTCGCCGAAGATCATCGCGGTCTCGCTGGAGGCGTCCTCGGTGAGGTCGTAACGGGCCAGCTCCTGGCCGTCCGATTCGTTCACCACACGAATGAAGGCGTTGCTGACCTGGCCGAAGCTCTGACGGCGGGCCTCCGCCTCGTGGATCGAGACCGGGAAGACGATCTTGTCGACCTCGACCGGCACCTTGGTCAGGTCGATGATGATCGATTCGTCGTCGCCCTCACCCTCGCCGGTGAGGTTGTCCCCCGTGTGTTCGACGGACCCCTCGGGGCTTTTCAGATTGTTGTAGAAGACGAAGTACGCGTCCCCCAGGACCCGGCCGTCGCGGCACAGCAGCGCGCTGGCGTCGAGGTCGAAATCGGCCCCCGTGGTCGAGCGCGCGTCCCAACCGAGACCGACCAGGACCCGGGTGAGGTTCGGTGCGGCCTTGGAGAGGGAGACGTTGCCCCCCTTGGCGAGTGTGACGCCCATGTTGTGGTCCTCCCCGGACGACGTGGTGATCGCGGCGCGCCCGCGTGGCGGGCCGGTGGTGAATCCCGGCCGGTGATCTCGGCCGGTGGATCGCTGCAAAGCACGTCCGGCGCCGTACACACAGTGCACGGCGCCGGACGGGTGACTGCTGGCAGGCTCGGCTCAGACGTTGACGCCGAAGTCCTGGGCGATGCCGCGCAGGCCGGAGGCGTAGCCCTGGCCGATGGCGCGGAACTTCCACTCCGCACCGTTGCGGTACAGCTCGCCGAAGACCATGGCGGTCTCGGTCGACGCGTCCTCGGAGAGGTCGTAGCGGGCGAGCTCGGAGTTGTCGGCCTGGTTCACCACGCGGATGTACGCGTTGCGGACCTGCCCGAAACTCTGCTGGCGGCTCTCGGCCTCGTAGATCGAGACCGGGAAGACGATCTTGGCTACATCGGCCGGGACGCCGGCCAGATTCACCTTGATGGCCTCGTCGTCGCCCTCGCCCTCACCGGTGGTGTTGTCACCGGTGTGCTCGACCGAGCCGTCCGGGCTCTTCAGGTTGTTGAAGAACACGAAGTTCGAGTCGCTGGCGACCTTGCCCTGGTCGTTGGTCAGGATCGCGCTGGCGTCGAGGTCGAAGTCGACGCCGGTGGTGGTGCGAGCGTCCCAGCCCAGACCGACGATGACCGCCGTCAGATTCGGCGCGGCCTTGGTCAGCGAGACGTTTCCGCCCTTGCTGAGGCTGACTCCCACGGGTCCTCCATTGGGTTCATGTGTGGGGCGGTGCCCCGTCGTGCGGTTTCTACCGGGATCAACGTTTCGATCCTAGTGACGGGTTCCCGCCTGCCGGCGTCTTTCCCGGTGAACAGATGCCGGAACCCGCTGGAAGTGCACCAAGTGCCCGAGGTCCCCGACGGGGCTCGGAGGCCGACTCGGAGCCTGGCTCGGAGGCCGGCTCAGAGGCTGTCGAGGGCCTTGATGTACTCGTTCAGGTCACGCGCGTCGGGCAGCCCGTTGACGACCGTCCAGCGCACGATGCCGTCCTTGTCGATGATGAAGGTGCCGCGGACCGCGCAGCCCTTCTGCTCGTCGAAGACGCCGTACGCGCGGGAGGTCTCGCCGTGCGGCCAGAAGTCCGACAGCAGCGGGTAGTCCAGGTTCTCCTGCTCGCCGAAGACCCGCAGGGTCGGCACGGAGTCGTTGGAGACCGCGAGGAGCTGGACGTCCTCGTTCTGGAACCGCGGCAGCTGGTCGCGCAGCTCGCACAGCTCGCCGGTGCAGACCCCCGTGAAGGCGAACGGGTAGAAGAGCAGCACCACGGCCTTCTCCCCCCGGAAGTCGGAGAGCCGCACGGTCGCGCCGTGGTTGTCCTTGAGCTCGAAGTCCGGGGCCTTGCTGCCGACCTCGATCGCCATCTGTCGCATCCCTTCGTTCCTGCATCCCTGCATTGGGCTGTTCGGGTGGGTCCAGCCTATGGGGATCAGGTGCCCGGAACGCACGCACCCCGCCGACCGGGTTGGAATCCGGCCGACGGGGTGCGTGTCCGCTTGGCTGCGGGGCGCGGCTCAGCGCTTGGACTTGGCGGCCTTCGGCGTCACCAGCTTGGTGGAGGTCCACTCCTTGCCGACGGGCAGACCCTTGGCGAGGGAGAGGCCGGCGGTCTCGGCGGCCTCGCTGATGTCGCTGGCCTCGACGTAGCCGTCACGGCCCGTCTTGGGGGTCAGCAGCAGGATCAGTGCGCCGTCCTCGACCAGCTCGGTCGCATCGACCAGGGTGTCCGTCAGATCGCCGTCCTCGTCGCGGAACCACAGCAACACCGCGTCGGCGACGTCGTCGTAGTCCTCGTCGGCGAGGTCGCTCACGAGCTTCTCGACGGTTTCACGGAATTCCTGATCGACGTCCTCGTCGTAGCCGATCTCCTGGACCACCTGTTCGGACTGGAAACCCAGCCGGGCGGCCAGGCTCTCCGCGTGGTCCGCGGTCGCGCTCACGGGGTGCCTCCTGCTCATGTTCGGTGAATGTCTTCGGCGGCGCGCGTACGCGCAGCATTGGGCGTAGTCCACACGGGCGCGGCGGATCGCGCAAGTACCCGGCCGCCGAGACCGTCGAAACGGTGACGATTACGGCCGTCTCGCCGCAACTTTCAGCCTTCCCGCGCGGACGTCTGGTGATTCATCCCACACCATTCCAGCTCATTCGACATCATCGGCGACGCTAACGGCTTTCCTACCTGTTTGAGGGACGAACGGGCTTACGAACCCTCTGATCATCTTGGGCGTAGGGTTGCGGTATGGCCGGACCGGCCGCCGACTGCGCCCCGAATCGCCGCGGACTCCGGTGATTACCCAGTGGTACAGGTGACGATTCCGACCGAGAGTAAGACGATGGGAGGCGGCGAAACCCCATGGCACGACTCCCCTGACAGCGAAGGAACAGCGTGGCTTCCGCATCCGATCGCAATCCGATCATCATTGGCGGCCTGCCGAGCCAGGTCCCGGACTTCGATCCGGAGGAGACGCAGGAGTGGCTCGACTCCCTGGACGCCGCCGTCGACGAGCGGGGCCGTGAGCGCGCCCGCTACCTGATGCTGCGGCTGATCGAGCGGGCCCGCGAGAAGCGCGTGGCCGTGCCCGAGATGCGCAGCTCGGACTACGTCAACACGATCGCCACCAAGGACGAGCCGTTCTTCCCCGGCAACGAGGAGATCGAGCGCAAGGTCCTGAACGCCACCCGGTGGAACGCGGCCGTCATGGTCTCGCGCGCCCAGCGTCCCGGGATCGGCGTCGGCGGCCACATCGCCACGTTCGCCTCCTCCGCCTCCCTCTACGACGTGGGCTTCAACCACTTCTTCCGGGGCAAGGACGAGGGCGACGGCGGCGACCAGATCTTCTTCCAGGGCCATGCCTCGCCCGGCATCTACGCGCGCGCCTACCTCCTGGACCGACTCTCCGAGCAGCAGCTCGACGCGTTCCGGCAGGAGAAGTCGAAGGCCCCGTACGGCCTGTCCAGCTACCCGCACCCGCGGCTGATGCCGGACTTCTGGGAGTTCCCGACCGTCTCGATGGGCCTCGGCCCGCTCGGCGCGATCTACCAGGCCCGGATGAACCGGTACATGGAGGCGCGCGGGATCGCCGACACCTCGAAGTCACACGTTTGGGCGTATCTCGGCGACGGCGAGATGGACGAGCCGGAGTCGCTCGGCCAGCTGTCGATCGCGGCGCGCGAGGGTCTGGACAACCTGACCTTCGTCGTGAACTGCAACCTGCAGCGGCTCGACGGCCCGGTGCGCGGCAACGGCAAGATCATCCAGGAGCTGGAGTCGCAGTTCCGCGGCGCCGGCTGGAACGTCATCAAGCTGATCTGGGACCGCTCCTGGGACCCGCTGCTGGCGCAGGACCGCGACGGCATCCTGGTCAACAAGATGAACTCGACGCCGGACGGCCAGTTCCAGACGTACGCCACCGAGACGGGCGCATACATCCGCGACCACTTCTTCGGCGACGACCAGCGGCTGCGGGCGATGGTCGAGAACATGAGCGACCAGCAGCTGCTGCACCTGGGCCGCGGCGGCCACGACCACAAGAAGATCTACGCTGCGTACGCGGCGGCCAAGGCCCACAAGGGCCAGCCGACGGTGATCCTGGCGCAGACGGTCAAGGGCTGGACGCTCGGCCCGAACTTCGAGGGCCGCAACGCGACGCACCAGATGAAGAAGCTGACGGTCGACGACCTCAAGCGCTTCCGCGACCGCCTGCACATCCCGATCACGGATGCGCAGCTGGAGGGCGGCGCCCCGCCGTACTACCACCCGGGCCCGGGTTCGCCGGAGATCCAGTACATGCACGACCGCCGCAGCTCGCTGGGCGGCTATGTGCCGACCCGCGTGGTGCGCGCGAAGCCGCTGCAGCTGCCGGACGACAAGGCGTACGCGGCGGCCAGGAAGGGCTCGGGCCAGCAGTCGATCGCCACGACCATGGCGTTCGTGCGCATCCTGAAGGACCTGATGCGGGACAAGGAGATCGGCAGGCGCTTCGTGCTGATCGCCCCGGACGAGTACCGCACGTTCGGCATGGACGCGTTCTTCCCGAGCGCCAAGATCTACAACCCGCTGGGCCAGCAGTACGAGGCGGTCGACCGCGACCTGCTGCTCGCGTACAAGGAGTCGCCGACCGGCCAGATGCTGCACGACGGCATCTCGGAGGCGGGCTGCACGGCCTCGCTGATCGCCGCGGGTTCGGCGTACGCGACGCACGGCGAGCCGCTGATCCCGGTCTACGTCTTCTACTCGATGTTCGGATTCCAGCGCACGGGTGACCAGTTCTGGCAGATGGCCGATCAGCTGGCGCGCGGTTTCGTGCTGGGTGCGACCGCCGGCCGGACCACCCTGACGGGTGAGGGCCTGCAGCACGCCGACGGTCACTCCCAGCTGCTGGCGTCGACGAACCCGGGCTGTGTGGCGTACGACCCGGCGTACGGGTACGAGATCGCGCACATCGTCAAGGACGGCCTGCGGCGGATGTACGGCCCGGAGTCCGAGGACGTCTTCTACTACCTGACCGTCTACAACGAGCCGATCCAGCACCCGGCCGAGCCGGCCGGTGTCGACGTGGACGGGATCCTCAAGGGCATCCACCGGGTGTCCACGGGCTCGGCGGGCTCCATCGGGGCGCAGATCATGGCCTCGGGCGTGGCGGTGCCGTGGGCGCTGGAGGCCCAGCGGATCCTGGCCGAGGAGTGGAACGTCCGGGCGGACGTCTGGTCGGCGACCTCCTGGAACGAGCTGCGCCGCGAGGCCGTCGAGGTGGAGGAGCACAACCTGCTCCACCCGGAGGAGGAGCAGCGCGTCCCGTACGTGACGCGGAAGCTGTCGGGTGCGGAGGGGCCGTTCGTGGCGGTCTCGGACTGGATGCGATCCGTCCCGGACCAGATCTCACGGTGGGTGCCCGGCGCGTACACCTCGCTGGGTGCGGACGGCTTCGGCTTCGCGGACACGCGCGGCGCGGCCCGGCGCTTCTTCCACATCGACGCGCAGTCGGTGGTGCTGGCGGTGCTGACCGAGCTGGCCAAGGAGGGCAAGATCGACCGTTCCGCGCTGAAGCAGGCCGTGGACCGGTACCGGCTGCTGGACGTCTCGGCGGCCGACCCGGGCGCGGCGGGCGGCGACGCGTAGCACTGCGCGGGCGAGCGTCAAGGCGGGTCCTCGGCAGTGCCGGGGGCCCGCTTCGCTTTACCTGTTCCTTACGATGCTCCGTATGAAGGAACCCTCCCGCCAGCTGCGGTGGGAGCGGCGGAGCCAGACCCCGCTGCTCGTGCTCGCCGCGGCCTTCACCGTCGCGTACGCCGTACCGATCGTCGCGCCCGACGCGGACGCGGCCGTCCACCGGGCGTGCACGCTCACCGAGTGGGTGGTGTGGGGCGCGTTCGCCGCCGACTACCTGATGCGGCTGGGCCTGTCGACGGCGAAGAAGGCGTTCGTCCGGACCCACTGGCTGGACCTGGGCGCGGTGCTGCTGCCGATGCTCCAGCCGCTGCGGCTGCTGCGGCTGGTGTCCACGCTGCTGCTGGTGGGCCGGCGGGCCAGGATGGCCCCGCAGATCCGGCTGACCACGTACGTGGCGGGGGCCGTGGTCGGGCTGCTGATGTTCGGCTCGCTCGCCGTGCTGAGCGTGGAGCGGGACGCGCCCGACGGCAACATCAAGAACCTGGGCGATGCCGTGTGGTGGAGCTTCACCACCATGACGACCGTCGGGTACGGGGACCACTCCCCCACCACCGGGCTCGGCCGGGTGCTCGCGGTGGGGCTGATGCTGTCGGGGATCGCCCTGCTCGGTGTGGTCACGGCCAACATCGCCGCCTGGTTCATCTCCCGCTTCGAACGCGACGACCGGGTGGAGCGGGCACAGACCGCCGCGATCGCCGAACTGGCCGCGGAGGTACGGGCGCTGCGCGCCGAGATCGGGCGCCTCGGCGAGGCGGCCGCTCCGGGCGCGGGGGCCGACGTACCGGCCCAGGTGCCCGAAACGGCCCCGGCGGCGGGCGCCTGAGCGGCCTCGGGGAAGTGGGGCACGTCCCCACGCCGCCCGGCACGGCGCCTCGCCGCGTTGTCGCGGCACCCGAGTACGCCCGGTACGGGGGCGCCGCTCCGCCTTGCGATGCACCGCACCGCACGACGCGAAAACGCACCCCACTTCCCCGAGGCCGCTTAGCGCTCCCACACCTTGAAGGCCCTGACCAGGTAGAGCGATTGGGGCAGCTGGACCCCGTCGCCCGGGTAGGTCTGGAACTCGCCGGTCTCGGCGCACTCGGCCGACTGGTAGGTGGTCACCGGCCGCCCGGTGCGGTTGACCAGCGACTGGGCGCTGGTCCCGGCGGGCAGTGCCGTACAGCTGTTGATGTCCATGGTGCTCAGCTCGTGGGCGTGGCGGGTGCCCTTGAACTCCGGCTTCGCCCACAGGCACAGCTGCCCGGCGGCGCAGGCGGGGGCCTTGCCCGGCGGCGGGCCGGCGGCGTGTGCGGTGCCTGCCGTGCTCGGGACGAACGCGGCGAGGGCCAGGACGGTCGCGGCGAGGACGGTGGTGGACCGTGCGGGTGAACTCGTACGCATGACAGGTCAACTCCTTGTGGACCGGGGCTCCCCGGACCGGTTCCGGAGCGCCTCGGACCCCACGCTGACCTGCGAGGACGGCCGGGCGGAAGGGGCCGCGGGCGGGTCCACCCTGATAGGCGACGGCCCCGCCGGAACCGTCCCGCGGGGCTCTCGTACGGACTCGGTTGACGCCTGTGCCGTGAGCTGTGGTGGCGGGGGCGGCTGCACCGACTGCCGGTTGTCCCCGATCGGGTTGCCGGCCGGGGCGGCCGCAGCGGCCGCTGCCCTCACCAACGGGTTAACGGGACGGTGGCTGCCAGGTCCGTCACGGGTAACCTGACCGCTCACTCGGCGTCGGATTCGGCATGCGGAGCATGCGGGAAGGACACCCCCGGTGATGACCGACGAGCGGCCGGTGCCGGCGCCCGGGCTGCGCGAACGCAAGAAGCGGCGCACCCGGGACGCGCTGCTGCGCGCCGCCCTCCTCCTCTTCGTCGCGCAGGGGTACGAGCGCACCACCGTCGACGAGATCACCGACGCCGTGGACGTCTCCCAGCGGACCTTCTTCCGGTACTTCGCCAACAAGGAGGAGGCCGCCTTCGCCGTCCAGGACCTGGTCGAGTCGCACTTCGTCGCCGCGCTGCGCTCCCGGCCGCCCGCCGAGGGCCCGCTCGAGGCGCTGCGGGGCGCCGTGCTCGGCGCCTGGGACACCCTCGACGAGGCCCTCTGCGCCGTGGTCCCGGTCGACCTCTACATGCGCACGTACCGGCTCATCGAGTCGACGCCGGCCCTGCTCGCCGTCCACCTGCGCCGCTCCACCGGGCTGGAGGAGCGGGTCGCCCGGCTGATCGCCGAGCGCGAGGGGCTGGACGTGGACACCGACCCGCGGCCGCGGCTGGCGGTCGCCGCGTTCTATGGAGTGATGAGGGTCACCGGTCGCCTGTGGGGCCAGGGAGAGGACTCCAGCGTGGCCTCGATCCGGCGGATGGCCGAGGCCTGCCTTGACCAGATCGGCCCGGCGCTGGCCGCGGACTGGCGCTGAACATCCGTACGGGGTCCCACGGTCGGCCGTGAACCCGGTCACCCTGGGCGCCGTGTCCGGATCCGGTCTCCTACGCTGGTCCCAGTGAACCTGCCCGGCCTCGCCCACTCCCCCGCCGTCGGCGCCGACCCGCGCCCCGCCGCCCTGCGCACCCTGCTCGCGCTGGCGGTGGTCTTCATCATGCTGGCGACCACCGGCTGGACCTCCGTGCACCGGCCCGACGCCGGGACCACCCTGCGCGCCGCCGCCCTCGCCTCCTGGTCCACGGCCCGGATCGACGGCCGGCCGGTGCCGCCCGCCGACGCCCCCGTACGGACCGTGGCCCGGTTCTTCGCCGAGCTCGACGGATCCCAGCGGGCCCGGCTCGCCGAGGGGTACCCCCTGGTCGTCGGGAACCTCGACGGGGCGCCGGCCGCGCTGCGCTACCGGGCCAACCTGCGGGGCCTCGAGCAGGCCGAGCGCGTGGAGGAGGCCCGCAGCCGGGACGTCAGCCTGACCCCGGCCGACCGCACCACGGCCGGCCGGCGCTCTCACCGCTTCGCATCCCTGGCCCTGCCGGGCCGGCAGATCCTCGCCTTCGACCCCACCGGCGGCGGCCGCGTCGCCGAGGTGTTCGGCGACGTCGACCGGGCCGGCCGGATCTCGGTGGTCGTCCCCGGCGTCGACACCGACGTGCTCACCTTCGAGCGCACGCAGCGCCGCCTCACCGCACCCGTCGGCATGGCGCAGTCGCTGTACGAGGCCCAGCGCGCGGCGGCTCCCGACAGCCGGACCGCGGTCATCGCCTGGGCCGGCTACACCGCTCCCACCGGGGTCGGCATGGACGCGGCGACCGGCCGGATGGCGGTGGACGGGGCCGTACGGCTGGAGTCCCTGGCCGCTGCGCTGCCCGGCGACGCGAGCGTGGCGCTGTTCTGCCACAGCTACGGCTCGGTGGTGTGCGGGGTCGCCGCGCACGCGCTGCCGGAGCGGGTGACGGACGTGGTGGTGGCGGGCAGTCCCGGGATGCGCGCCGGCTCGGCGGCCGAGCTGCACACGTCGGCGCGGGTGTGGGCGACGCGGGACGCCGGGGACTGGATCGCCGACGTACCGCACCTGGAGGTCGGCGGGGTCGGCCACGGGGCGGACCCGGTGTCGCCGGACTTCGGGTCGCGGCTGCTGTCCTCGGCCGGGGCGAAGCTCCACACCGGCTATTTCGAGCCAGGTACGGGATCCCTGGACAACTTCGCCAAAATCGGAACCGGTGCGTTCGGTTCCGTTGTGTGCGCGACCGGCGACGATGCGTGCCGCCGTGGAATTTCCGGGACAGACGGGGACTGACACGTGTAGAGCCTCGGAAAACGGGCTCTGCATCGAGGGGGACGCGCAGGGGTACGTCCCCTTACGATGTGCCGCATGGGTGATGTACTGGCCGGAAATCATGCCGTCTGGGAGTTCGACTCGGACTCGGTGCTCATCCGCTTCGCACGGGGGATAAGAACGCCGAGGACTCCGAGACTCCTGCATGCCCTCGGGGCGCGGCGGATCCCCTTCGAGGCGTTGTCGGGGGTGAGCGTGAACGCGACCGGGTCCGGGGGGAAACGGGACGCGGTGGTCCTGCATGCCGTGCCGCGGACGGGCGCGGATCCGCTGATGGAGGCCGCCGCCGGGCAGTTGCGGGCGGCCTGCGATCCGTACCGGCTGGTGCTGCCGGGGGACCGGGCCGCGCAGGCGGCCGAGTTCGCGGACGCCGTACGGGCCCGGCTGGGCCCGGATGCCGCCGATCCGGCGGAACGTTTCCTCGTCGAGGTGCCGCAGCCGCCGCTGCAGCTGAAGGCGTACGACGCGCGGCTGGGCTTCGACGGTTCGGCCGTCACTTTCCACTGGTCGCGTACAGGCGCCACGAGCACCAAGTGGAAGGCGGGCGACCAGCGTTACCCGCTGTCCGCGCTGACGGGCGTCGAGTGGAACTCGCCGGAGGCGCCGGGCGGCCACCTGCGGCTGCTCCCGCGGGACGCCACCGGCGACCCTCGGCCCGACCACGACCTGGCGGCCGCGGTGTTCGGCGTCGGGTACGGGGCGGTGCACGAGTCGCTGCCGTTCGCGGCGGCCGTCCTCGCCGCCCTGCGCAGCCGCACCCCGGTGGCCGCGGTCCCGGCGGCCCGCACGGACGAACGCCTGCACCACCTGAGCGAGCTGTACAGCGCGGGCCTGCTGACCGACGCGGAGTACGCGGCCCTGCGCGACCGCTTCGCCGCCGACGCCTGACCTCCGCCGGCCACCGCGCCGGGGGGTGCCCCGGCGCGGTGGCTGCGGGCTACTCCTCGCGGGCCGCCGAGGTCGAGCTCATGTCCGGGTAGCGGTCGCCCGCGACCTGGGCGGCGATCGGCTCCAGCAGGGCCAGCTCCGCCGGCGTCAGGGTGATCCGGGTCGCCGCGGTGTTCTCCGCGAGGCGGCTCGGCTTGCGGGTGCCGGGGATCGGGACCACCGTCAGCCCGTGCACCTGCGCCTGCTGGTGCACCCAGGCCAGCGCGATCTGCGCCGGGGTCGCCCCGTGCGCCTGCGCGATCTGCCGCACCGGCTCCAGCAGCGCCGCGTTGGCCTTGGCGTTGTCGCCGGTGAACCGCGGCTGGAAGGCGCGGAAGTCACCCGCCGACAGCTCCGCCGCGTCCGTGAACGCACCGGTCAGGAAGCCGCGTCCGAGCGGGGAGTACGGCACGAAGGCCACGCCCAGCTCCGCCGCCGCGCCCACCGCGCTGCGCTCCACGTCCCGGCTGAACAGCGACCACTCCGACTGGAGCGCCGCGATCGGGTGCACCGCGTACGCCTCGCGCAGCTCGGCGCCGGTGACCTCGCTGAGCCCCAGGTGGCGCACCTTCCCCTCCTGCACCAGCTCGGCCATCGCGCCCACCGACTCGGCGAACGGCACGGCCGGGTCGCGCCGGTGCATGTAGTAGAGGTCGATCACCTCGGTCCCCAGCCTCCGCAGGCTGTCCTCCACGGCCCCGCGGATGTACGCGCGGTCGTTGCGGATGCCCCGGTACTGCGGGTCGTCGGTGCGCTCGATGGCGAACTTGGTGGCGAGGGTGATCCCGTCCCGGTGCGCGGCCACGAACGGCGCGAGGAACTCCTCGTTGCGGCCGCGCCCGTAGACGTCCGCGGTGTCGAAGAGGGTGACCCCGGCGGCAAGGGCCGCGTCCAGGGTCGCGCGGGCGGCTGCCTCGTCGGTGTCCCCGTAGAACTCGCTCATGCCCATGCAGCCGAGGCCCTGGACACCGACCCGCGGGCCGCCCTTGCCGAGTTCGGCCTGCTCGATGGTGGTGTTCTTCGTCATTGTTCTTTCGCCTTCCCCGCGGTCGTGACCGTGGCATACATGCCGATCTTGAAGTCCAGTACGGCGAGCGCGTCGGTCAGCTCCGTGATGCGCGTGCGCACCTCGCGCCGCGTCTGCTCCAGCAGTTCGCGGCGCTGGTCGACGGTGTGCTCGCCCTCGCGCACGAGTTCCGCGTAGCGGACCATGTCGGCCACCGACATCCCGGTGGCGCGCAGCTTGCCCACGAAGGCCAGCCAGTGGAGGTCCTTGTCGGTGAACCGGCGCTGTCCCGAGTGGGAGCGGTCCACGTGCGGCATCAGGCCGATCCGCTCGTACCAGCGCAGGGTGTGCTGGGTCAGACCGGTCCGGGCCTCGACCTCGCTGATCGTGTACCGCGTCTGCGTCAGGCTCATGGCGACCACGCTAAAACCTTGGAGTGCACTCCAAGCAAGTAGGCTCGGCCGCATGGAGAGCGTGGAAACCCTGCAGAGTCTGCGGATCATCGAGAACTGGCCGGTACCGACCGCCGCGGCGGCCGTCGTACGCGCCGACGGGAGCCTGGCCGGCTCCCACGGGCCCGTCGGCCACCGCTTCGCGCTGGCCTCGGTGACCAAGCCGCTCGCCGCGTACGCCGCACTCGTCGCGTACGAGGAGGGGGCGATCGAGCTGGACGAGCCGGCCGGGCCCGAGGGCTCGACGGTCCGTCACCTGCTCGCCCACACCAGCGGGCTGGCCTTCGACGAGCACCGCGCGATGGCGGCGCCCGGCACGCGCCGGCTGTACTCGAACGCCGGTTTCGAGGTGCTCGGCGACCACATCGCCAAGGCCACCGGCATCCCCTTCGCGGAGTACGTGCACCAAGCGGTGTTCGAGCCGCTCGGCATGGCGTCGACGACGCTGGAGGGCTCGCCCGCCAAGGACGGCGTCTCGACCGTCTCCGACCTGGTCCGGTTCGCCGCCGAGCTCCAGGCGCCCCGGCTGCTCGACGTCCGTACGGTCGCGGAGGCCACCTCCGTCGTCCACCCGGGCCTCAAGGGCGTGCTCCCGGGGTACGGGATCCAGTCCCCCAACGACTGGGGGCTCGGCCTGGAGATCCGCGACGGCAAGGCCCCGCACTGGACGGGCGCCTCGTCCTCGCCGCGCACGTTCGGCCACTTCGGGCAGGCCGGCACCTTCCTGTGGGTCGACCCGGACGCGCGCGCCGCGTGTGTGGCGCTGGCCGACCGCGCCTTCGGCCCGTGGGCCGTGGAAGCCTGGCCTCCGTTCACCGACGCGGTCCTCGCCGAGCTCGCCGGCCGCTGACCGGCCAGGGCTGCTCACCCGCTAGGGCAGCTCACCCGTTAGGTCAGCTCCCAGATCAGCAGCTCCCCCGGGGATCCGGCGACGATCTCCAGGCCCGGCTCGCCGGTGATCCGCGCCGCGTCCCCGGGTCCGAGCTCCTCCCCGTCCAGGCGCAGGTCCCCGCGGACCACGTGCAGGTAGACCCGCTCCGCCGCCGGTACGGCGACCCGCTCGCCGGCGCCGGGCCTGCGGACGTGCAGGACGGCGCCGGCCGCGGGGACCTCGTACGGGGTGTCGTCGCAGATCCCGCGGACGAGCGTGTACGAGGGCTCCCCGCCCGAGGCGAGGGGCGCGAACCACATCTGCACGAAGCGCAGCGGCACCGCGCCGTCGTTGCGCTCGATGTGCCGGGCGCCGGATCCGGCGCCGAGGTGCTGCACGTCGCCGGGCCGGACCACGGTGCTCTCGCCGGTGCTGCCCTTGTGCGTGAGCTCGCCCTGGACGACCCACGTCACGATCTCGGTGTGGCTGTGCGGGTGCTCGTCGAAGCCGGCGCCCGGGGCGAGGGTCTCCTCGTTGCAGGCCAGGACCGGGCCGAAGCGCACGTTGTCCGGGTCGTAGAACCGGCCGAAGGAGAAGGCGTGCAAGGTGGTGATCCCGCTGTCCGGATCCCCGCCCCCGTACCGGTCGGCCCCGCGGCGTACGTCAATCATGGGGGTCACCGTAGCCCCCCGGCGGAACGCCGCCGTGGGACCGGACTCCGCGCCGCCGTCCCGATAAGGCAGTCTTGTCCCGTGCCCCAAGCCGAACGTGAGCATTCCCCCGCGCATCCCGCTCCCGCCCATCCGCACGCCGCGACGCTGCGCCGACTGGAGAAGTCCTCCGGCCGGCTCGCCGCCAACGCGATCGCCCGCATGGACGAGACCCTGCCGTGGTACCGGGCGATGCCCCCGGAGAACCGGTCCTGGATCGGCCTGGTCGCCCAGGCCGGCATCGCCGCGTTCACGGAGTGGTTCCGGCACCCGGAGACCCCGCAGGCGATCTCGACGGACGTCTTCGGGACGGCTCCGCGCGAGCTGACCCGGGCGATCACGCTGCGCCAGACCGTGGAGATGGTCCGTACGACGATCGAGGTCATGGAGGCCGCGATCGAGGAGGTCGCGGCCCCGGGCGACGAGTCGATCCTGCGCGAGGCGCTGCTGGTGTACGCCCGGGAGATCGCGTTCGCGACGGCCCAGGTGTACGCGCAGGCCGCCGAGGCGCGGGGGGCGTGGGACGCCCGCCTGGAGTCCCTCGTCGTGAACGCGGTGCTGTCCGGCGAGGCCGACGAGGGCGCGCTGTCGCGGGCCGCGGCGCTGGGCTGGAACTCGCCGGAGCACGTGTGCGTGGTGCTGGGCACCGCACCGGAGGGCGACAGCGAGCTGACGGTCGAGGCGATCCGGCGCGCGGCCCGGCACCACAAGCTGCAGGTGCTCACGGGTGTGCTCGGTGACCGCCTGGTCGTGATCGCGGGCGGCAGCGACAACCCGATCCAGGTGGCGAAGTCGCTGATCGGGCCGTTCGCGGCGGGGCCGGTGGTAGCGGGGCCGGTGGTTCCGGACCTGCTGAACGCCACCAAGTCCGCGCAGGCCGCGGCGGCCGGGCTGAAGGCGGGCACGGCCTGGCAGGACGCCCCGCGGCCGGTGCTTGCGGACGATCTCCTGCCCGAGCGAGCGATCGCCTCGGATCCCTCCGCCCGGGAGCAGTTGGTGGAGGAGATCTACAGACCGCTGGAAGAGGCGGGGTCGGCGCTGCTGGAGACGCTGAGCGTGTATCTGGAGCAGGCGAGCAGCCTGGAAGGGGCGGCGCGGATGTTGTTCGTGCACCCGAACACGGTGCGCTACCGGCTCCGACGTGTGACCGACGTCACCGGCTGGTCGCCGTCCGATGTCCGCTCCGCGTTCACGCTGCGGATCGCCTTGATCCTCGGGCGTCTGGCCGACGGCGATCAGCAGTCCTAGACTTTTGTCGGACATCAACAATTACCCCGACGGTTCTTCGTCCCTGTCCCCACGGGCGGGCGGGACCATCCACAAGAGAGAGTGTGAGGGTGCTCGTACTCGTCGCTCCCGGCCAAGGCGCACAGACGCCCGGCTTCCTGACTCCCTGGCTCGACCTCCCCGGCGCCGCTGACCGCGTCGCCGAGTGGTCCGACGCCATCGGGCTCGACCTTGCCCACTACGGCACGAAGGCCGACGCGGACGAGATCCGCGACACGGCGGTGGCCCAGCCCCTGCTGGTGGCCGCCGGTCTGCTGTCCGCTTCCGCGCTCGCCCCCTCCGATGGGCACGGCCGTACGGCCTTCGGTGCCGTCGCGGGCCACAGCGTCGGTGAGATCACCGCCGCCGCGTACGCCGGTGTGCTGTCCGACGTGGACGCACTGTCGTTCGTACGGACCCGCGGCTTGGCCATGGCCGAGGCCGCCGCCGTCACCGAGACGGGTATGGCAGCGGTACTCGGCGGCGACCAGGACGTGGTCGTCGCGCACCTGGAGAAGCTGGGGCTGACCCCGGCGAACATCAACGGTGCCGGCCAGATCGCGGCAGCGGGCACGATGGAGCAGATCGCGGCCCTGGTGGCCGAGAAGCCCGAGGGCTCCATGAAGGTCGTCGCCCTCAAGGTCGCGGGCGCCTTCCACACGCACCACATGGCTCCTGCGGTCGCCACGCTGGAGAAGGCCGCTCAGGCCCTCACCCCGGCCGACCCGGAGCTGACGTACGTCTCGAACAAGGACGGCCACGTCGTCACCGCGGGCGCCGACGTCGTCGCCCGCCTGGTCGGCCAGGTCGCGAACCCGGTCCGCTGGGACCTGTGTATGGAGAGGTTCCGCGAGCTGGGCGTCACCGGGATCATCGAGCTCAGCCCGGGTGGCACTCTGACGGGTCTGGCCAAGCGTGCGCTCAAGGGCGTACCGAACGTGGCCCTGAAGACGCCGGACGATCTCGAAAAGGCCGCGGCACTCATCGCCGAGCACGCGGCCTGAGAGAAGGAGCCCACACAGCATGTCGAAGATCAAGCCTGCCAAGGGCTCCCCGTACGCCCGTATCCTCGGCGTCGGCGGCTACCGCCCTACCCGCGTGGTCTCCAACGAGGTCATCCTCGAGACGATCGACTCGTCGGACGAGTGGATCCGCTCCCGCTCCGGGATCGCGACCCGGCACTGGGCCTCGCCCCAGGAGACCGTCGCCGCGATGTCCGTGGAGGCCTCCGGCAAGGCGCTGGCCGATGCGGGTGTCTCGCCGGAGCAGATCGGTGCCGTGATCGTCTCGACGGTCTCGCACTTCAAGCAGACCCCGGCCGTCGCGACCGAGATCGCGCACCGGGTCGGAGCGGTCAAGCCCGCCGCGTTCGACATCTCCGCGGGCTGCGCCGGCTTCGGATACGGACTGACGCTCGCCAAGGGCCTCGTGGTGGAAGGTTCCGCCCAGTACGTCCTCGTCATCGGCGTGGAGCGGCTGTCGGACCTGACCGACCTGGAGGACCGCGCGACGGCCTTCCTGTTCGGCGACGGCGCCGGCGCCGTGATCGTCGGCCCCTCGGACGAGCCGGCCATAGGCCCCACGGTGTGGGGTTCCGAGGGCGACAAGTCCGAGACGATCAAGCAGACCGTGCCGTGGGACGAGTACCTCGGCAAGGACGGCGGCGAGAAGTTCCCGGCCATCACGCAGGAGGGTCAGGCGGTCTTCCGCTGGGCCGTCTTCGAGATGGCCAAGGTGGCCCAGCAGGCGCTCGACGCGGCCGGGATCACCGCAGAGGACCTGGACGTCTTCATCCCGCACCAGGCAAACATGCGGATCATCGACTCGATGGTGAAGACTCTGAAGCTGCCGGAGCACGTCACGGTCGCCCGTGACGTGGAGACCACCGGCAACACCTCGGCCGCCTCGATCCCGCTCGCTATGGAGCGGCTCCTGGCGACCGGAGCGGCGAAGAGCGGCGACACCGCGCTCGTCATCGGCTTCGGGGCGGGACTCGTCTACGCCGCGACGGTCGTTACCCTCCCCTAGGGCCCGGGATCCACATCCCGACCCTGCTTCACCCCAGTTAGCTATAGAAGGAGCGCCACATGGCCGCCACGCAGGAAGAGATCATCGAGGGTCTCGCGGAGATCGTCAACGAGATCGCCGGCATCCCCGTCGAGGACGTCGAGTTCGGGAAGTCCTTCACCGACGACCTGGACGTCGACTCGCTCTCCATGGTCGAGGTCGTCGTCGCCGCCGAAGAGCGCTTCGACGTCAAGATCCCGGACGAGGACGTCAAGAACCTCAAGACGGTCGGCGACGCCGCGGACTACATCCTGAAGCACCAGGCCTGAGCCTGACGAGCGTTTGTCGCCACCCTGCGGTGGCGCCGTGACAATTCAGCACCCCCTGAGACGTGGAGAAAGAATTCCTGTGAGCCCGACCAATCGCACCGTGGTCGTCACCGGTATCGGCGCAACCACTCCGCTGGGTGGCGACAGCGCTTCGACCTGGGAAGGTCTGCTCGCCGGTCGTTCCGGCGTCAAGCCCCTCGAGGGCGAGCGCTTCGCCGAACTCCCGGTCCGTATCGCCGCCCCGGTCGCCGTGGACCCGAGTGAGGTCCTGCCGCGCCCGCTGGCCCGCAAGCTGGACCGCTCGGCCCAGTTCGCCGTCATCGCCGCCCGTGAGGCCTGGGCGGATGCCGGCTACACCGCCCCGGCGGGCGAGGACGCGGCCATCGCGCCCGAGCGCCTGGGCACCGTGATCGCCTCCGGTATCGGCGGCGTCACCACCCTGCTCGACCAGTACGACGTACTGAAGGAAAAGGGTGTGCGCCGGGTCTCCCCGCACACCGTCCCCATGCTCATGCCGAACGGCCCGTCGGCCAACGTCGGCCTGGAGGTCAACGCCCAGGCGGGCGTGCACACTCCGGTCAGCGCGTGCGCCTCGGGTGCCGAGGCCATCGGCTACGCCGTCGAGATGATCCGTACCGGCCGCGCCGACGTGGTCGTCGCGGGCGGCACCGAGGCGGCGATCCACCCGCTGCCGATCGCCGCGTTCGCCAACATGATGGCGATGTCCAAGAACAACGAGAACCCCCAGCAGGCCTCCCGCCCGTACGACAAGGCCCGCGACGGCTTCGTCCTCGGCGAGGGCGCGGGCGTCGTCGTCCTGGAGTCCGCCGAGCACGCCGCCGCGCGCGGCGCCCGGGTCTACTGCGAGGTGCTGGGCCAGGGGCTGTCCGCGGACAGCCACCACATCGCGCAGCCTGAGCCGACCGGCCGCGGTGTCGCGGCGGCGGTGCAGAACCTGCTGGACAACACGGGTCTCGACCCGGCCGAGCTGGTCCACCTGAACGCGCACGCCACGTCGACCCCGCAGGGTGACACGGCCGAGCTGAAGGCCCTGCGCAAGGTCCTGGGCGACGACCTCGACCACATCGCGATCTCCGCGACCAAGTCGATGACCGGTCACCTGCTGGGCGGCGCCGGCGGTATCGAGACCGTCGCGACCGTGCTCGCGCTGTACCACCGGATCGCCCCGGCGACCATCAACGTCGACGAGCTCGACGAGGGCATCGACGCGGACATCGTCGTCGGCGAGCCGCGCAAGCTGCCGGCCGAGGGCCCGATCTCCGCGATCAACAACTCGTTCGGCTTCGGCGGCCACAACGTGACGCTGGCGTTCCGGAGCGTCTAGTCGGCGAGGCAGTACGTACGAA
The DNA here is from genome assembly GCF_040682115.1 of Streptomyces sp. NPDC051364. Lineage (NCBI taxonomy): Bacteria > Bacillati > Actinomycetota > Actinomycetes > Kitasatosporales > Streptomycetaceae > Streptomyces > Streptomyces sp. NPDC051364. The sequence goes on from NZ_JBFBAH010000003.1 coordinate 87,289, forward strand.
AGGGCCCGCCCGGCACTCGCCGGGCGGGCCCTTTCCGTATGCCCCGGGACTCAGACGACCTGGTGGAGCCAGCGGACCGGGGCGCCCTCGCCGGCATAGCGGAAGGGCTCCAGCTCGTCGTCCCAGGGCTTGCCGAGCAGTTTGGCGATCTCCGCCTCCAGGTCGGTCTCGCCGCGCGCCGACCGGGCGAGGGCGGCGCGCAGCCGGTCCTCGGGGATCAGGATGTCGCCGTGCATGCCGGTGACGGCGTGGAAGATGCCGAGCTCCGGGGTGGAGCTGTAGCGCTCGCCCTCGGCGGTCGGGCAGGGTTCCGCGGTCACCTCGAAGCGCAGCAGGTGCCAGCCGCGCAGCGCGGAGGCGAGCTTCGACGCGGCGCCCGCTTCGGCCTGCCAGGAGAACTCGGCTCTCCAGGTGCCGGGGGAGGCGGGCTGCCTGATCCAGTCGAGGTTCACCCGCACCCCGAGCACGCCCGCAACAGCCCATTCCACGTGCGGGCAGAGCGCGCGCGGTGCGGAATGCACGTACAGAACTCCACGTGTCGTCACCGGGACCTCCAGTGTGGGACGAGGTCGGGAATAAACTCCAGAAAACGGACAGTATGTGACGTGATGTAATGTAACGGAAATTATTTGACATTGCGCTACGGGACCTGCGGCCGAAACACCACGGGAAAAAGCTACCGTGCGCCAGGGGTCATGGTGTGACGTACGGTCGGTCCGAGGCCGCCAAACACAGAGCATTCACTCAGCAGGACGCCCCCGGAGGACGTGGGGCGACGAGGAGGGGACCACCCGATGTGCACCACCGCCCTGTGCCGCCGCGCGCGCCGGACTCTCGCGGGCGCGGGCGCGGCGGCGGTCCTCCTGGCCGGGGCGCTGACCGGGTGTCAGTCGGGCGGGTCGGCCACGGAGGGTGAGCGGGGGGCGCAGGCAGGGCCGCGCTGGAACACCGCGCCCGCGTCGGTCGCCGCCGTCGGCGACTCCATCACACGGGGTTTCGACGCCTGTTCGGTGCTGGCGGACTGCCCGGAGGTCTCCTGGGCCACCGGCAACGACCCCGCCGTCCACTCCCTCGCCACCCGGCTGCTCGGGGAGGCCGAGGTGCCCGCGCGCAGCTGGAACTACGCGGTGACGGGCTCGCGGATGGCGGACCTGGCAGGTCAGCTGGCTTCGGCCGCGGAACACAAGCCCGACCTGGTCACGGTGATGGTGGGCTCGAACGACGCCTGCCGACCGTCGGCTTCTTCGATGACGCCGGTGGCGGAGTTCCGTGCCGCATTCGAGAAGGCCCTCGCGGGTCTGCGGGCGGCCTCCCCCGCGTCGCAGGTGTACGTCTCCAGCGTGCCGGACCTGCAGCGTTTGTGGGAGCAGGGCAAGGACAGCCCGATGGTGCGGCAGATCTGGAAGCTGGGGATCTGTCAGTCGATGCTGGCGGATCCGCTGTCGGCGGCGTCCGGGGCGACGGCCCGGCGCGAGCAGGTGCGGGCGCGGGTGGTCGAGTACAACGAGGTGCTCCGCGAGGTCTGCAAGAAGGACGCGCTGTGCCGCTACGACGGCGGTGCGGTGTTCCAGTACCCGTTCGCCGCCGACCAGTTGAGCCGCTGGGACTGGTTCCACCCGGGCAAGGACGGGCAGGCCCGGCTCGCGGAGCTGGCGCACCGCCAGGTGACGGCGGCCGAGCCGCCGCGCTGACGGACCGGCAGAGGCGGCCGGGGGGACCGGGGGCGCGTGTCAGGGCCCGCCCCCGGTCCGGTTCATGGGTGATTTCCGGCCGGCCCTGGGGGTCTAGACCTCCAGGATCGCCGTGAGCCGCGTGTCGCCGTGGGCGCGGCTCGCGCGGACCTCGTACGCGCCGCCGATCCGCTGCCAGCCGCGGGCCTCCTCGTCCCAGATCTCGAAGGCCCGGGCGGGCAGGGCGATCTCGGCCTCGATGCTCTCCCCGGGGCCCGCCTCGACGCCGGCGAAGGCGGCCAGCCAGCTCGCCGGGCGCTCCACGGCCGCGCTCTGCGCGCTGCCGGACGCCGTGGCGACGGGGGCCAGGTAGAGCTGGACGACCTCACGGCCGGGCCGGGTGCCGGTGTTGGTGACGCGGACCCGGGCAGTGGTGCCGGTGACCTCGAGGGACTCGTACGCCCAGTCGGTGTAGCCGAGGCCGTGCCCGAACGGGAAGGCGGGGGCGATGCCCTGGGCCTCGTACGCCCGGTAGCCGATGAACAGCCCCTCGCGGTACTCCAGCCGGCCGTCGGTCGGGACGACCTCGGTGACGGGCGCGTCGGCGAACCGCGCGGGCCAGGTGGTGGGCAGCCGCCCGCCGGGCTCCGCGTGCCCGAGGAGTACGTCGGCCAGCGCGGCCCCGCCCTCCTGCCCGGGGAACCAGGTCAGGAGTACGGCGGCCACCTCGTCCCGCCACGGCAGTTCCACCGGGGATCCGGCGTTGACGACGACCACGGTGTTCGGGTTGGCGGCGGCGACGGCCCGCACGAGGTCGTCCTGACGGCCCGGCAGGGCGAGGTCCCGCCGGTCGAAGCCCTCGGACTCCACGCGCTCGGTGGTGGCGACGACCACGACGGCGGTGTCGGCGGCGCGGGCGGCGGCCACGGCCTCGGCGATCAGCTCGTCGGCGTCGCGCCGCGGGCCGAGGTGGAGCAGCGAGAACATGATCGCCTTGAGCGGCAGGGTGGCCATGTCGGGGACCTGGAAGGTCAGCGAGACCTCGACGGCCTCGCCCTCGGTGAGATCGACGCGGGCGCGCTCGCTGGGGGCGCCGAAGAAGGCCTCGAACGGGTCGGCCTCGTTGCCCATCGCCTGGACGCCCTCCCAGCGGGTCTCCCCGCCGACGGCGAGGGCGAAGGCGCCGAGTCCGCGGGTGCCGAAGGTGTGCTCGCCGCTCTCGCGCGGCACGAACGTACCCGTGACCTCGATGCTCGCCATGGTCTCGTACGAGACGCCCGCGGGCAGGTCGTCGCCGATCCACTGGACCTGGCCGGTCGGCAGGCTGCCCTCGCCGAGGACGGCGCCGGAGGCGTCGCGGCAGACCGCGCTGAGCTCGAAGCCCTTGTCGGCGGGGCCGGCTTCCTCGCTGGGGTCGGCTCCGACGGTGAAGGTCAGGGCCCCTTCCGGGAGGGCGGCGGTCAGCCCGTCCAGCGGGGAGACGATCCGCTCGGGGAACACGGTGGCGGAGCCGCCGCCGAGGACGCGGGCGTCGCGGCCGGCGGCCCCGATCAGGGCGACGGTGCGGCCGGGGGCGGCGTCCAGCGGCAGGGCGGGCCGCTCGCCGGACACGGTCTCGTTGCGGACGAGGACGAAGCCGCGGGCGGCGATCTCCCGGGCCAGTGCCTGGCCGTCGATCGGGGCCGGGGTCTCGGTGACGGCGGCGGAGGCGCCCTCCAGGATCCCGACGCGGGCGGCGAGGCGCAGGACGTTGCGCACGGCCTCGTCCACGGCGGACTCGGGGACCTCGCCGGACCGGACGGCCTCGGCGAGGGCGGGCCCGTAGACGGTCTGCGGCCCGGGCATGGCGACGTCGAGGCCGCCGAGGATGTCGCCGGTGGTGGAGCGGGCGGCCATCCAGTCGGAGACGTTGTACCCGTCGAAGCCCCATTCGCCGCGCAGGACTTCGTTCACGAGGTAGCGGTGCTCGCTCATCGTCGTGCCGTTGACCTGGTTGTACGCCGTCATGATGCCCCAGGGGTGGGCGTTCGCGACGATGGCCTCGAAGGGCGCCAGGTACAGCTCGCGCAGCGGGCGCGGGGCGATGACGCTGTCGACGGTGAACCGCTCGGTCTCGGCGTCGTTGCCGACGAAGTGCTTGACGGTGGTGCCGACGCCGCCGTCCTGGACGCCGTTCACGTAGCCGGTTCCGATGGCGCCGGTGAGGTACGGGTCCTCGGAGTAGCACTCGAAGTGCCGGCCGCCGAGCGGGGAGCGGTGCAGGTTGACGGTGGGGGCGAGGAGTACGTGGACGCCCTTGCGGCGGGCCTCCTGGGCGAGGAGGCGGCCGGCGCGGCGGGCGAGCGCGGGGTCCCAGGCGGCGGCGAGCGCGGTCGGGGAGGGCAGGGCGATCGAGGGGTCGTCGGCGGTCCAGCGCACGCCGCGGACGCCGATGGGGCCGTCGGACATGACGAGGGACTCGAGCCCGATCCCGGGGACGGCGGGCAGGGACCACATGTCCTGGCCGGCCAGCAGCCGGGCCTTGGTGTCGAGGTCGAGTTTGCCGAGCGCCGCCTCTACGGCGTCGTTGCGGACCTGATCGGCATCGGTCACGGCCGTGCCTCCTCGTTGAGTGCGTGCGGGTGCATGCGTGCGTGCGTGCGGGTGCATGCGGCGGGGTGTGGTGCGGGTGCCGCGGGGGTGCCCCCATCGTGGACCCGATACCGGTAGAGCGGTAGGGTTCGTAATGTGTTCGTGATATTCCGATAACGTACTGAGGGTGCCGCCGGCGAGGCGGGGCACGGCGTGAGCAGGAGAGGTGCCGGGGCGATGGCCAGGGCGAGAAGCGAGGAGCGGCGCGGCGACATCGTGCGCGCGGCGGTCGAGGTGATCGCGGAGCGCGGCTACCGCGGTGCGTCGCTGGGCGCGGTGGCCGAGCGCGTCGGCCTGACCCAGCAGGGGCTGCTGCACTACTTCCCGACCAAGGAGGCGCTGCTGGTCGCGGTGCTGGAGGAGCGCGACCGCTGGGACACCGGCGGCGGCTCGCGCGCCTCGGCCGGCGCCTGGCGCCTGGACCTGCTGGCCTCGCTGGTCGAGTACAACGCCATGCGCCCCGGGATCGTGCAGACCTTCTCGGCGCTGCTGGGCGAGAGCGTCACCGACGGGCATCCGGCGCGGGAGTTCTTCACCGAGCGCTACGCCCAGGTACGCGCCGAGATGACGCAGGTGCTGCGCGCCGAGTTCGGCGACCGGCTCCCCTCGGGCCTGACCCCGGAGCAGGCGGCTCCGCTGCTGACCGCGGTTATGGACGGCCTCCAGTACCAGTGGCTGCTCGCGCCGGAATCGGTGGACATGCCGGCCGCCTTCCGCTCGTTCCTGACCCTGCTGCGGGGGCCGGAAGCGGGCTGACGACACCCCTAGGGGCGGCCCAGGAGCGGGTCGTGGACCGCGCAGGGCGGGCGCCGGGCGGGAGCGGGGATCCGGTAGTACACCCGGTCGCGCAGGCGTCCCGTCCAGGCCTCCTGCTCCGAGCGCCGCTTGACCAGGAGGTGGCGGCTGCTGCCCGCCTGCAGGTGGGTGCGGTAGGCGTCGAGCAGCGGGTCCGCGGGGCCGAGGAAATCCCGGATCTGATCCTCCACCAGGCAGAACGGGCAGTCCGGTCCGGGCAGGAGGTGGAACTGGCGGCCCTCGGGGTGGGCGTCGTCGGCGAACGCGGTGAGGGCGAGCGAGCCGCCGAACATGACGCACACGCCCATCACCTGGGGGCCGGGGGCGTTCGCCGCCTGGAGGACCAGGCCGCGGAAGGCTTCGGCGTCGACCCGCTGGATCCGGGCCATCAGGGTCCGCATCGCCGCGAACAGGCTGTGGACGGCGGCCGCCAGGGACACGAGGGCGACCCCGACCACGCCCCAGGGCGGGCCGGTGGCCGCGAGCAGCCACAGCACGCCTGCGTTCAGGACGGCCATGAGGAGCACCGCCACCCGCAGTCCGGCCCCGCTCGTGCGGACCACGCGGTACGACACGACCAGGAAGGTGCCGGCGAGGACCGGTTGGATCCAGTCGGGCATCAGCCGATCCTCCGTCAACTCCGGTGAGCAAGCGGGCTGTTACAGCATCACCCCGGCCCCGCTCCCCCGTCGACCCCCGGGTGGACGTAGGAGCGGGCAGCCGGCCTGGCATCCTGGACCCGTGAAGATCGCCGCAGCCCAGCTCACCTGCATCCCGGCCGACATACCCGCCAACACGCAGCGGAGCCTCGCCCTCGCCGCGGAGGCCCGGGAGCAGGGCGCCGAGCTCGTCGTGTTCCCCGAGTTCACGCTCACCGGCTACGAGCTGGAGGCCATGGCCGCCGACCCCGGCCTGTGGATGGCGGACGCCGACGATCCCCGCCTGGATCCGCTGCGCTCCGCCGGCATCGCCGTCGCGGTCAATGTCGCGCTGCGCACCGCCGGGCCGCTGCCCGCCATCGCGACCCTGGTCTACGGCGCGGACGGCCGGCACGTGACGACGTACGCCAAGCAGCACCTGTACGGGCACGAGCAGGGCGGCTTCGCGGCCGGCGAGAGCCAGGGCCGCTTCGAGCTCGGCGGGATCCGCTTCTCCCTCGGCGTCTGCTACGACAACCACTTCGCGCAGCTCACCGGCCGCGCGGCGGCGGACGGCTGCCGGGTGCACCTGGCGAGCTCCCTGTACGGGACGGGCGACGGGATCCGGGAGCGGGCCACCGTGTACCCCGGGATCGCCGAGGAGCACGGCCTGTACGTCGTCCTCGGCAACCACGTGGGGCCGGCGGGCCCGTGGACCGGCTGCGGCCGCGCCGCGGTCTGGGCCCCGGGCGGCGCGCTGCTGGCCGAGGCGGACGACCGGACGCCCTCCGTGGTGACGGCCGAGGTCGGCGCCTGACGGCCCGGCAGCCGGCCCCGCCACCCGGGGTCGACCGGGGTCAGCCGATCGCCGGCACCTTCGAGTGCCGTCCCGAGCGCGTGCTGTCGTTCCGCTCCGCGGGATCCTCCGCCGGAGCCGGCTCGCGGTCCCGCACCAGCGCCGGCAGCACCAGGGCGAACGCCGCCGCCGTGTACACGCCGGTCCACAGCATCCAGCCGCCGGGCGGGACCCAGTGCGCCGAGAACGGCACCCAGGAGCCGCTGGTGCCGACGGCGAAGCGCCGCAGCGTCCAGAAGAACGCCGCCGCGTTCGCCAGTGCGAGCCCGGCCGCGCCGAAGCCGACCAGCCTGCGCCACGGGAAACCCTGCTCGGGCGCCCGGCTCGCGCAGATCAGCACCGCCATCAGCGGCAGGCCCACGGCGAACGGCAGCAGGTAGCGGCCCTGCCAGACCATGCCGAGCTTCTCCGCCTGCGAGGCCTGGGCGACCACCGGCACCACCACGATCGCCACCAGCATGCCGATCAGCGCCACCGCCTCGCGCAGCCGGCCGTACGCCAGTCCCAGCGCGGTGAGCACCGCGATCACGCCGAGCCAGACCAGCCAGGTGAAGGCGGGTGCGGGGGTGTCCAGCCAGCCGAAGTAGCCGAGCATCTGGTGGACGTACGTCTCGGCGTTGCCGAAGGTCTGCCGGGCGGCTTCCTTGGCGGTGAGCGTCTTGGGCGTGTTGATCACCGAGTTGTCGGGGTGCGCCCCGGCCCAGAGCAGCGCACCGGCCGTGGCCACGCCGAGCAGCGCCGTCCAGACCCACAGGGCCTTGCGGCGCAGCACCGAGCGCAGGACGCCGCGGTGGGCGAGCAGCAGGCCGAAGAAGACCGCGCCGGCGAACCAGATCAGCCCGAGCGGGCGGATGTTGATCAGCACCAGTCCGCCGATGCCCACCCGGGCCAGCCGCCGGTTCAGCAGCCGTGCATCGGGCGACATCAGGATCGACAGCAGGGCGGTCCAGACGAGGATGCCGGCGGCGATCTCACCGCCGCTGGGGTTGACCATGCCGGCCATGTACAGGGTCATCGGCGTGGCCGCGGTGAACACGCCGAGCAGCGCCACCGAGCGCCGGCGCCTCCACTCGGCGGCCGTGACCACCGCGCCGGCCAGCAGCGCCGAGCAGAGCGCGGCCGACATCAGCCGCATCAGGTACAGCCCGTGCGGGCCCTTGACCAGCAGGCTCGGCCAGCCGGTCGCCAGGTAGTAGGCCGGGTGGTAGCGGCCGGCCGCGGTGGTGACCTGGACGGTCTTCTCGGAGTGCCCGAGCTTCGGCGCGCAGGAGGCGGGCTTCTCCTCGTGCCAGGCGTAGCACTCGTGCTGCTTGGGGAGCTGCTTGTACCACTCCGGGAGCTGCACCCCGGTCTCGGCGAACTGGCCCTCGATGCCCGCCACCATGTGCGGAACCATCACCTCGGGGCCGCCGATCTGGCCCCGGGCGACGGCGGCCGCGCGGATGAAGTGGGCGTGCTCGTCGGGGGAGCCGCCGAGCGGGGTGGCTGCGGACCAGGAGGCCGCGAGCGTGAAGAACAGCGCGAAGGCGATGGCCCAGAGCCGCTTGGGGGTCCGGGCCGACCAGTCGGCCAGGCGCTTCAGTGCGGAGATCATCGCTTCCTTCTGATCATCGGATGTAGCTCAGCCAGCTCTGGTCGCCGTCCTTGGAGCACTCGCCCTTGGGCGCGAACTTCGGGCACTTCCCGTCCTGCTGCCGGATGGTGTGCGAGACCCAGGGCAGGATCCGGTAGGTGCCGTCCTGCGCGGGCATGTAGCGGTCGGACATCGAGGAGGAGACCGTGCCGAGCAGCAGCAGGAGGGCGCAGAGGGTTCCGATCACGGCGCCCTCGCGGCCGGGGAAGCCGGTACGGCCCGTGGCGGGCGCGGATGCCCCGGATGCCTCGGATGCAGGTGCGGCTGCCTCGGGCGCCGTGCGCCGCTCGGCCAGCTTCAGCGAGACCAGGTGCGCCACCAGCGCGCAGAGGATCAGACCGCAGTAGAGCAGCTGGTTGTTGGTGCGCGTGTACAGCTGGACCGTCTGCGTCTCGTACATGTGCGAGGCGATGTACATGCGCATCACCCACGCGCTGATGAACATCGCGGCGATGGTGACGACCAGCGGCTTGCGCAGGCCCAGCCAGATCGCGGCGCCCAGGCAGAGGAAGGTCACGAGGGCGAACAGCCCGACCCCGCCGAACTCCCCCGGCGGCGGCCAGTCGCCCACCTTGCCGGGCATGTCCGTACGCCACATCAGGTAGTAGGCCGGGTCGGTGAAGTTGTCGAAGCGGAAGTTGTAGTCCTTGGTGGTCTGCCCTTCCTTCAGCATGACCATCAGGTAGCGCCCGGCCACCACGAGGAAGGCCGCCAGGGCCGTGCCCATGAACGCCGCGCCCTTGAGACGGCCGGTCTTCCACGGGAAGTACAGCAGCGCGGCGAACAGCACGCCGGCCGCACTCCACAGGAACCAGCCCGAGTACGTGAGGAACAGCACGCCCAGCAGCACGCCGACCCCTGCGCCCTTGAGCAGCAGCGGCCGCCAGCCCTCCGTGCCGCTGCGGCGCAGCGCCAGCACCATCGCCACCAGCACCGGGACCAGCAGCACGAGCACCGTCTGGCTGTACGGCTTGTACGAGTCGATCAGCGCGAACGCGGGCACGACACCGAAGGCGAGCGCCCGGACCGGGCTCAGCAGCATCCGCCAGGCGAGGTAGACCAGCGGCCCGAAGGCGGCGGCGCCGAGGATCTGCAGGTCCTTGAAGGCGTACGCGGTGTTGCCGCCGTGGAACCACTCGGCGTAGTAGCCGAGGGTGTAGAGCGGCATCGGCGGGTAGACCGGCGAGCCCGAGGGCTGCCCGTTCGCGACGGCGTGGGCCCATTCGACGATCCGGCCGCTGTCGCCGTTGAGGCCGAACATCGGCCACGGAGTGCCCAGCAGCGCGACGACCGCGCCCGCCGCGACGAAGCCGCTCGCCAGGCCCGCGATGGCCGCGGCGGCAAGACGGGTGGCCAGGTCGAAGTGGCGCCCGCCGCGCAGCCGCATCGCCAGCACCACGGCGGCGACGAACAGCAGCCCGATCAGCGCGAACCGCAGCTGGATCGCGGCGAGGCCGCTGACCTGCGCGATCCGGTTGAGCGGGTTGAGCCCCAGGCCGCGCGCCAGGAGCGGGAGGACCAGTGCCGCGGCGAACGCCACGGCGGCCTCCAGCAGCAGGAGCCCGCCGCGGGAGCGCAGTGCGCGCCGCGGGGCCGGATCCGAGGATCCGGAGCTGCTGGGGGCGTGTGCGGCCGGTCCGCTCGGGGGGCCCGGGCGCGCGGCCGCCGACCCCTCGGTACTGACTGTCACTGACGGTGTCCCTACTGCTGGTCGGTACTCGGCGCGACGGCCGGTCGTTCTCGGCAAGCCACTGCCCGGCTCCGGGCCCGCAGGTCCGGAGATCGGACGCGGGCGGCGGACTCAAGGACGGTGTGGGACAGCCTCGGCTCTTGCCGCCACGCATACTATCGGGCCGCCTGTGGCGAGCGGGGGTCCCGGGACGGCGGCCGGGACCGCCAGGGAACGGCCCGCGGCCCGGTGTGAGGCGCAGGTCAGTCGAGGACCCCGAAGCCGGCGAGCAGGAAGAGCAGCACCCAGCCGCCCAACGACAGCCAGCCGAGCACCAGGCCGATCGTCGCGGGCCCGGCGCCCTCGTCGCCGCGCGCGCGGATCTGCGCCTTGGCGATGTGCCCGGTGATCACGGCGCCCAGGCCCGCGGCGCCGAGCGTCGGCAGGCTGAGCACACCCAGCGCGAGCGAGGTGATCGCCATCCCGTTGACCGGGCGGGGCGGCACGGGCATGGGCAGCGGCCCCGGCGGCGGCCCGTAGCCGGGCGGCAGCACCGGTACCGCGGCGCCGAACGGGGCCACCATCGGCCCGGCCGGCAGGTCCGCGACCAGCTGCGCGAGCTGCCCGTACGTCTGCGCCTTGTACGCCGCGTCGAAGCGCTGCCCGTACTCCTCGCGGGAGAGCCGGCCCTCCGCGAAGGCGGCCTTGAGCACGTCCACCGTCCGGTCGCGGTCGGTGTGCGAGGCGCGCATCGCGGACTGCGGGGTGTGCGCGGGCTGCCACGGCTGCCCGTAGGACTGCTGCTGCGGGCGGACCGGGTACGGCTGCCCCCACGGCTGTTCTGCCATCCGGCCACCTCCGAAGCCCCTGCGCGTGGTGCGCGTCCGTCCAGGATGGAGGACGAACGGGCAACGGCGATGGTTGCGGTGCCCCCGGCCGACAGCTGTGACGAGACCGATGCCTGCGCCGCGGGCGGCGGGGGCGATGGCGGATGTGATGAGGTGGCGGGCATGACCGACTTCGAGACGATCACGGTTCCGGCCCACCTGTGCGGATATCCCGGGGTGGCCTTCGGCGGCTACGTGGCCGGGGTGCTGGCCGCGCGGGCGGCCGCGGAGACCGTCCGGGTGGACTTCCGCCGGCCGGTGCCCACGGACGCCCCGGTCCGGCTCGCCCCGACCGCCGAAGGCGGCGTCCAGCTGGTGGACGGCGAGCTCCTGCTGGCGGCGGCGACCCCTGCCGAGCCGGCCGTCGAGGCCCCCGAGCCGCCGTCCTGGGAGCAGGCGCAGGCGGCGGCCGACGCGTACCGGGCGGCTCCCCCGGACGGGATGGTCGACTGCTTCGGCTGCGGTCTGCACCGCACGCCCGCCACAGGCCTGCGCCTGCACTGCGGCCCGGTGCCCGGCAGCGCCCTGGTGGCCGCCGCCTGGACCCCCGGTCCCGGACTCGGTGGCGCGGACGGACTGCTGCCGCCCGAGCTGGTGTGGGGCGCGCTGGACTGCCCGGGCAACGCCGCCGGCCGGCTGCTCGACGACCGGCGGGCCGGTGCGGTCACGGCCGCCCTGACCGCGCGGCTGCTGCGGCCGGTGCCAGTCGGCGCGGGCCTCGTCTCGTACGCCTGGCTGCTCGGCAGCGAGGGACGCAAGTACCGCGTGGGCACGGCCCTGGCCACCGCCGGAGGCGATCTGTGCGCGGTCGGCGAGGCCCTGTGGGTGGAACCCCGCACCCCGGCCCAGGTCCAGGTCTAGCCCTGGACCTGGACCGAGACCTGGACCTGGACCTGGGCCGACTGCTGAGCCGGCCCGGGGACACGGTGCTTGGTCCCCCATGCCCCCAGAGCTTCCAGGGCCGTGTTGAGCTCCTGGCCCGGCGGGGTCAGCGAGTACTCCACGCGCGGCGGGACCTCGTCGTAGACCTCTCGGTGGACTATGCCGTCCGTCTCCAGCTCACGCAGCTGGGCCGCGAGCACCTTCTCCGAGATCCCCGGGACCAGCCGGCGCAGTTCCCCGAAGCGGCGCGGCCGCTGCTCCAGCTCCCACAGGAGCGACACCTTCCACTTGCCGTCGATCACGGACATCGCCGCGGCCACACCGCAGTGGTCCGCCCCGGGCCTTCGCGTCACCGACATCACGCACCCCTCCCCACCTGCTCGCTCACCTGGGAGTAACCACCCACTCCGAAGTGCGTACTTGAGCGCCTCTCGGCCTGCCACCAGGCTAAACGGCATGACCGACAACACCGTGACGAAGCGCCCGCTGACCCTGCTCGGCCTCGGCGACATGGGCACCGCACTCGCCCGCACCTGGCTCGCCGCCGGGCATCCCCTGACCGTCTGGAACCGCACCGCCGCCAAGGCCGAGGCGCTCGCCGCCGAAGGCGCCGCCGTCGCCGCGAGCCCCGCCGAGGCGGTGGCGGCGAACACCCTGGTCGTGCTCTGCCTGCTGGACGACGCCAGCGTCGGCTCGGTCCTGGACGGCATCGACCTGACCGGCAAGGACCTGGTCGACCTCACCACCGGTACGCCCGCCGAGGGCCGGAGGCGCGCCGCCTGGGCCGAGGCGCGCGGGGCCCGGTTCGTGGACGGCGGGATCATGGGCACCCCGGCGATGATCGGCGTCCCCGCATCCGGCGCGTACGTCTTCCACAGCGGCTCCCGCGCCCTGTTCGACACCCACCGCGCCGCCCTGCAGGTCCCGGCCGGCGCCCGGTTCGTCGGCGAGGACCCCGGCCACGCCGCGCTGTTCGACATGGCACTGCTGAGCGGGATGTACGGGCTGTTCGCCGGCATCTCGCACGCCTACGCGCTGATCGAGGGCGAGGACATCGCCCCGAAGGAACTGGCGCCGCTGCTGTCCGAGTGGCTCGGCGCGATGGGGTTCTTCGTGGGCAACGCGGCCGACCGGCTGACCTCCGGGGACTTCACCACCGGCGTCGTGTCGAACCTGGCCATGCAGGTCGCGGGCAGCAGCACCCTGCTGCGCACGGCCGAGGAACAGGGCGTCAGCGCCGAGCTGATCACCCCGTACCTCGAGCTGATGCGGCGCCGGCTGGCCGCCGACCCGGTCGCGCACGCAGGCGAGGACACGGTCGGCGCGATCACCCTGCTGAAGCGGTAGCCCCGCGGGGCCGGCGATCTACGGGCGAGCGGTCTACGAGTACGCGGGCGGCGGCGGTCCGAAACCTTCGGCCGCGCCCGCGGCCGGAGCCTGCGCGTCCCCGGAGGCGGCCGCGTCGGTGTCGGTCTTCGGGTCGGCGGCCCCGGCCGCCGGGGCCTCGTCCTCCCCGGTCAGGTCCCGGACCATCAGGGTCGCCCCGGCCACCGCACCCGGCATCAGGAACACCGCCACCAGCGGCACCAGGAACGCCAGCACCAGCGGGATGCCGAAGCCGAGCACCAGCATCCGCCGCGTCCGCAGCAGGGTGAGCCGGTCGGCGAGTTCCACCCCGCGCCGCTGCAGCGCGACGGCGGTGAGCTCCTCGGCGAGGAAGAACCCGGACACGCAGAACCCGATCGCCGGGATCACGGTCTGCCCGATCACCGGGATGAATCCGAGCCCGAAGAGCAGGATCCCGTACAGCAGCACCCGGACCAGCACCTTCAGGCTGTCCCGGGCCGAGATCCACAGCTCCCGCCAGAGCGGGAGCCCGGACTCCGGGGCGTCGCCGCCCTCGCTGCGGTCGACCTGCTCCGAGAGGGACTCGTAGAACGGCTGGCCGATCAGCAGGGTCACGGCGGTGAAGGTGATGACCGCGACGAAGAGCCCGAGGCTGAAGAGCAGGGCGGTGAGGAAGCCCCGGAACAGCCCGAGCCACGGCGAGGACCAGCCGTCGGCGAAGGGGGTGGCCCAGGCGGTCAGGTCGTCGGCGCCGTAGCCGAGCCCGACCAGTGCGCCGGCGTACAGCACCAGCGAGACCAGCCCCGGCAGCAGGCCGAAGCCCAGCCAGCGGCCGTGTCGCAGCACCCATCTCTGTCCGGCCAGCAGGTAGCCGAATCCCCCCGCAAGATCACGCATGGGTCCAGTCTAGGACCGGCCGCACACGGCGAAGGCCGCACCCCGGGGTCGGGGTGCGGCCTTCGCGGAGCGCGAGCCGGATCAGACGGCGAGCTCGACCGTGATGTTGCCGCGGGTCGCCTTGGAGTACGGGCAGACCTGGTGGGCCTTCTCGATCAGGTCCTTGGCGGTGGCGGCGTCCACGTTCGGGATCACCGCGGAGATCTTGACGATGATGCCGAAGCCCTCGTCGTTCTTGCCGATGCCGACCTCGGCGGTGACGGTGGCACCGGAGACGTCCGCGTTCTCGTTGCGGGCGACGACGCCGAGGGCGCCCTGGAAGCAGGCGCTGTAGCCGGCGGCGAACAGCTGCTCCGGGTTGGTGCCGGCGCCGCTGCCGCCCATCTCCTTCGGCGGGTTCACGACGACGTCGAGCCGGCCGTCGTTGGTCGCGACGCGGCCGTCACGGCCGTTCTCGGCGGTGGCGACAGCGGTGTAGAGAACGTCGGTCTGCTGGATGGACATGTAAAGAGATCCTCCTGGTAATCGCCGTGACTCGCGCCCACGATCACGACGGTGTGCAGTGAGCCTAACCGGTGAAGGAAACGATCATCTTTCCGGTGTTGTCGCCGCGCAGCATGCCGAGGAAGGCCTCGGTCGCGTTCTCCACGCCCTCGACCACGGTCTCGTCGGCCACGAGCTCGCCGGAGCGCAGCCAGCCGGCGACGTCCTGGACGAACTGCGGCTGGAGCCCGGCGTGGTCGCCGACCAGCACGCCCTGCAGGCGCAGCCGCTTGCCGATGACCAGGGCCAGGTTGCGCGGGCCGGGGGTCGGCTCGGTGGCGTTGTACTGGGCGATCGCCCCGCACAGGGTGGCGCGGCCGTGCACGTTCAGGGAGGAGATGGCGGCCTCCAGGTGGTCACCGCCGACGTTGTCGAAGTAGACGTCGATGCCCTCCGGGGCGGCTGCCTTCAGCTGCTCGCCGACGGGGCCGTTCTTGTAGTTGAACGCGGCGTCGAAGCCGTACTTCTCCGTGAGGAGCGTCACCTTCTCGTCCGAGCCGGCCGAGCCGATCACTCGAGCGGCGCCCTTGATCTTCGCGAACTGGCCGACGAGGCTGCCGACCGCACCCGCCGCGCCGGAGACGAAGACGGAGTCGCCCTCCTTGAAGGAGGCCACCTCGAAGAGGCCCGCGTACGCGGTCAGGCCCGGCATGCCGAGCACGCCGAGGTAGGAGGAGAGCGGCGCGAGCGAGGCGTCGACCTTGGTGGCGTGCTTGGCGTCCAGGTCGGCGTACTCGCGCCAGCCCAGGCCGTGCAGCACGTGGTCGCCGACCTCGAAGCCCTCGGCGGCGGAGGCCACGATCTCGCCGACCGCGCCGCCGTCCATCGGCTTGTCCAGCTGGAAGGGCGGGATGTAGGACTTCACGTCGTTCATCCGGCCGCGCATGTAGGGGTCCACGGACATGTGCAGGTTGCGCACCAGGATCCGGCCGGGGGCCGGGGCCGCGACCTCGACCTCGCGCAGGGCGAAGTCTTCGGCTACGGGCCAGCCCTGCGGGCGGCGGACGAGGTGCCACTCGCGACTGACGGCGGGGATCTGAGACATGGGGCGCTCCCGAATCGAGGAATCGACGAATACTTCAGTACGTGAAACAACCATGCGCCTGGATATTTCATGTTGTCAAGTAAATGGGTACTCTGGATCCATGCCCAGTCGTCGCGCAGATCCCCTGACCGTTGAGGTTGTCGAGCTCATCGGCACCGTCGTGGCCCGCTACCACGAGGAGTACGAGCACGCGGCAGCCAGCCACCAGCTCACCGGCGCCCAGGCCCGGGTACTGAACCTGCTGTCCCTGGAGCCGATGCCGATGCGGCGGATCGCGCAGCAGCTGAAGTGCGAGCCCTCGAACATCACGGGCATCGTGGACCGGCTGGAGTCGCGCGGCCTGGTCGAGCGCAGGCCGGACCCGGCCGACCGCCGGGTCAAGCTGGCCGCGCCGACGGAGGAGGGCCTGCAGACCGCGGACCGGCTGCGCGAGTCGCTGGACTTCGCGCGCGAACCGCTGGCCGGGCTGTCCACGGCCGAGCGGGCGGTCCTGCGGGACCTGCTCAAGCGGATGCTGGGCTAGGCGGGGCTAAGCGTCCGGCTCAGAAGCAGATGAAGAACCAGCACGACTCCGCCGGCTTCGTCGGCGACGGGCTCGGCGTCGGGGACGGCGGCTGCGCCGTCCCGGAAGCGCTCGGCGAGGGCTTCCCCGACTGACCGGGCTTTACGGACGGCCCGTGCCCGGTGACACCCTTCGTCGGCCCCGTCTTGCCCGACGCGGAGGCCGACGCCGACGGACCCGGCTCCGGCGTCCCCTCGGCAGACGCCCCGGGTCCGGCCGACTGCGTTCCGCCCGCGGTGGCCTTCGCGGCCCCCGAGGCCTTCACCGGCTTCAGCGCCGAAGGCGCGCCGGGAGTCCCTTTGCCGCTCGGCAGTGGAGCCGGCTCCTGCGGGCCGTTCCCGTCGGTGAGCACCACCTCGGCGGCCCGGTCGGTCTTCTGCCCCTCGGTGACGATCCGGGCGAGCACGACCGTGCCGCCGACCGCGAGCACCAGGCCCAGCCCGACCGTCAGCATGGTCCGGCGGCGCCGGCGGTGCGTGGAGCGGCGCCGCGCACCGGCCCGGCCGCTGTGCGCTCCGGACAGCACGACGATCGAGTCCGCGAACGGGTCGGCGGGCTCTTCCGGCCGTGCGGAGCCGTACGGGGCTGCGGGCACGGGAGGCCCACCGGCGGCGGCGGGCGGCAGGTACTCGACAGGGGTTCCGCACCCGGCGCACGCCAGGGCTCCGTTGAGGTGCCTCCGACAGGCGTGGCAGTAGTCCATGACGTCCGCACGCTACGTGGTTCCACGCAACATCCGTATCGCGGGTTCGTGGAGGTCCTGTGTGGAATCGTTTCCTCCATGACTGCCTCAGCGCCCTCGGGACCCTTCGGTCCGGCCGCCTTCCAGCTGGTGCTGCTGCGCCGGATGGCGGACTTCCGGCCGGACCTCGCCGAGGAGGCGCGACGGCGGCTGGGTGCCTCGCTCGCCGAGCAGCGGGAGGCGAACAAGCGCTGGCAGGCGATGGTCCGGTCCCCCCGCGCCCGCGGGGCGCTGGCCCGCTACCGCTCGGTGCTCGGCCCGCCGGAGTCCACGGCCGCCCGCACCATCGGCGACCTGGAGTGCGAGGCCCTGCTGTGGCCGGTGCCGCTCTGGCCGGACCTGCGCTTCGAGGTGCTGGCCGCGCCGGACGGGGCGGTGTGGAACGAGTGGCTGGTACGGGCCCCGGGCGCGCGGGGGCCCGTACTGAAGACGCCCGAGGACCTGCGGCCCTGGTCGGCCACGGTGGACGAGGTGGCGCGGGCCTTCGCCCCGGTGCGCCCGATGGAGGGCACCGCGCCGACCCGGTGGCGGCTCGCGTTCACCGCGCAGGGCCGGCCGTGCGTGGCGGAGTTCACGTACGGCCTGCTCCAGCGCATCGCGGTCGACGGGGTCGAGGTCTGAGCGGGAGGGTCCGGGCCGCGAGTTCTACGAGGCGAGGAAGGACCGGACGCCCGCCGAGGTGGCGTCGTCCCCCAGCAGGTCGTTGTGCTGGAGGCAGCCGACCGGCGTGTTGGCGGCCCCGGCGAGCGGGACGCTGTTGTCCGGGTTGATGACCTCGTCGCAGTTCGACCAGAAGGTCGCGTACTTCACCGCGCCCGGGGTCTCGTCCCCCGCGTTCAGGTTCTTCACGATGTACGAACCGGGCGTCATGTCCCGGCACGCCTGGTCCCACAGGGCGCAGGCCCACGCGGTGGAGGTGCCGTGGTTGGGTCCGGCCAGCGAGACCCAGTGGTCCACGGTCGCGGCGCCGCCGCCGAACTTCAGGTACCAGCGGCCGACGAGCGAGCCGAAGGAGTGCGTCACGATGTCGACCTGCGCGACGCCGGTCTGCCGGCGGACCTGGTCGACGTACGCGCCGAGCTGCCCGGCCAGCACCTCGTTGACGGACCGGTGCGTGTCGTAACCCCAGGAGAAGAGCTCCGCGTCGGTGTACCCGGCGGCACGCAGGTCCTCGCGCAGGCCGCCCCAGACGCCCGGGTCGGCGTTGTAGCCGTGGACGAAGACCACCGGGTTGTGCGGCTGCACAGCGGCGGCGGCCTGCGCCGGGAGGGGCGCGAGGAGCGCCAGGCAGAGCGTCACGAGCGCCAACAGTCTCTGGCGGGGCGTCAGCATGGGGTCCCCTTTACCTTGTTACGCACGAGTAGCGCGGACGGTGCGGGCATCGTGGTGCCTGTCGGTACAGAAATCCACCCCCGTGCAGCACCTCTCACCCCGTGCGCCACACCCGGCCGGAGCAGCCCAACGGGCGATATGCCCCATTCGCCCGAGAAGATATGAAGTGCAACCGGCAGTCGCCGGTCTTCTTGCGCCAGCGCTCTCGGGAGGATCTGCCGTGACCGTCAGTCTTGAGCAGTTGCGCCGCTGCCACGTCGCCGTCGACCTGGGAGCAGCCAGGACCCGTGTGTACGTCAAGGGCGCCGGCCTGGTCGTCGACGAGCCCAGCGTCGCCGCCGTGAACACCCGCACCGGTGCACTCATCGCGGTCGGGTCCTTCGCCGAACGGATGACGGGCCGCACGCCCGACTACATCCGCGTCGTACGCCCCGTCTCCGGCGGCACCGTCGTCGACATCGAGATGGCCCAGCGGATGCTGCGCCACCTGCTCGGCGAGAAGCTGCGGCGCGCCCTGCGCCGCAAGCCCCGGCTGCGGGCCGCCGCCTGCACCCCGCACGACGCCGACCCGCTCGCCCAGCGCGCCGCCGTGGAGACGATGGTCGGGCTCGGGGCCCGGCGCGTCGAACTCGTCGACACCCTGATCGCGGCGGCCGTCGGCTGCGGCCTGCCCGTGGAGCAGCCGACCGCGACGATGATCATGGTGTGCGGGGCCGCCGCCACCCAGATCGCCGTCCTCTCCCTAGGCTCGATCGTCACCGCCCAGCGGATCCCGGTCGGCGGCGAGGCCATCGACCACGCCGTCGTCCAGCACCTGCGCCACGCGCACGAGCTGATGCTGCCCAGCCAGGCCGTCCGGCCGCTCCAGGTCGCCCTGCACGGCAACGGCATCACCGGCGGGGGCCCCACCTCCACCCTCATCCACGGCCGTGACGTGGCCACCGGACTGGCCCGCTCGGTCCACGTCGACACCGCCGCCGTACGGGACGCCATCCACACCCCGCTGACCGCCGTGCTCGACGGCATCGGCAAGGTGCTGCGGGACTGCCCGCCGGACCTGGTCGCCGACCTGACGGACCGGGGGATCATGATGGTGGGAGGCAGCGCCCTACTGCCGGGCCTGGACCAGATGCTGCGCGACGCCACCGGTATGCCCGTCGCCATCGCGGAACGGCCGGACGTGTGCGCCGTGCTCGGTCTCGGCATGATGCTCGAAGGGAAGATCGCCCCGATGGTCCTCAACCCACTGGCCGAATGACGGACGCGGTGCCCGAGCCCGCCGGTCCGGACGGTCCCGGGCAACGGGCCCGGCTGCCCGCACTCCTGGAGGCGGTGCTCAGCGTCGGCTCCGAACTGGAGCGACAGACCACCCTCCAGCACATCGTGGACTCGGCGACCGAGCTGTGCACGGCCCGGTACGGAGCGCTCGGGGTCGTCGACCCCGAGCGCCTGCGCCTGACCGAGCTGTACACGGCCGGGCTGAGCGAGGCGGAGCGCGCCGCGATCCGCCGCCTGCCCGACGGGCGTTCGGGCCTGATCGGCGCGCTGGTCACCGATCCGCGCCCGCTGATGCTGAAGGACCTGTCGAAGGATCCGCGCTCGGCGGGGTTCCCGCCGGGCCATCCCCCCATGCGCAGCTTCCTGGGCATCCCGATCCGGGTCCACAAGGAGGTCTTCGGCAACCTCTACCTCACCGAGAAGGTGGGCGGCGGGCCGTTCACCGAGGAGGACCTCGCCCTCGTACGCGTCCTGGCCTCGCAGGCGGGGATAGCGATCGGCAACGCCCGGCTGTACGAAACCGCGCGCCGCCGGGAGCGCTGGATCGAGGGCGCCGCCGCCGTCACCACGACCCTGCTGGCGGGCCGGCCGGCCATGGACGCGCTGATGTGCGTGGCCGAACGGGCCCGGCTGCTCGCCGACGCGGCGGCCGGCGTGGTCCTCCAGCCGACTCCCGAGGGCGGCATGGAGATCGTGGCCGCCTCCACGCACGGGGACCCCGGGGACCTGGTCGGGACCGCGATCGCCCCCGGTTCGCCGGTGCTGGAACAACTCCTCGGCGGGGAGCCGGTCTTCATAGAGGACTCGGCCACCGACCCCCGGATGACCACGCACGTCCGCGAGCGCTTCGGCCCGAGCATGATGCTCCCGCTCCAGAGCGGCGGCCAGCTGATCGGCACCCTCGCCCTGCCGCGCGCCCGCGGCGGGCGCCCGTACGACGCCGTGGACCGGCTGCTGGCCTCGCAGTTCGCCTCCCAGGCCGCGCTGGCCCTCGTACTGGCGGACGCGCAACACGACCGGGAGCAGCTGGCGGTCTACGAGGACCGCGACCGGATCGCGCGGGACCTGCACGATCTGGTGGTCCAGCGGCTGTTCGCGACGGAGATGATGCTGGAGAGCACGAAGAAGAGGTCGGCGGCCGCACCGTCCGGGGACACGGTGGGCGACGAACTCGGCCGGGCGGTGGACGAGCTCGACTCCACCATCCAGGAGGTCCGCACGGCCATCTTCGCCCTCCAGCAGCCGCCGACGGATGCCCCGACGACGTTCCGCGGCCGGGTCCTGCGTGAAACGGGCGGGGCGGCGGTCCTCTTGGGCTTCCAGCCGTCGGTCCACTTCGCGGGCGCGGTGGACGCCCTGCTCCGCGAGCCGGTGGCCGGCGATCTCCTCTCCGCCCTGCGCGGCGCCCTGGCCGCGGCCCACCGCCGCTCGGAGGTCACCTCGATCGAGGTCGAGGTGGACGCCACCCCGACCCGGGCCCGCCTGAAGGTCACGGACGACGGCCGCACGGAGTCGGGCACGCGGGGGACGAGCCTGCGCTGGGAGTCGGCGCTCTAAGCGGCCTCGGGGAAGTGGGGTTTCGTTTTCGCGTCGTCCGGTGCGGTGCATCGCAAGGCGGAGCGGCACGCTTGTACGGGACGTACCAGGGTGCTGCGACAACGCGGCGAGGCACCGTGCCGGACGACGCGGGAGCGTGCCCCACTTCCCCGAGACCGCTTAGGGGGCGCCCGGCGGCCGGTGTGTGACCGCTGCCCGCAAGGCGATCCGGGTGCTGGACTGAGCCACCCCGGCCTCCCGCTTGAGCCGGCGCAGCAGCGCGTCGAGCGCGGCGGGGTCGGCGGCCCGGGCCCGTACGAGGTAGTCGTACTCCCCGGTCACATGCACCACTTCGGTGATCCCGGGAAGCGTGGCGACTTTCCGCTCGAACTCGTCGTTGGAGGTGTCCTGCCGCAGGCTCAGATCGATGAAGACCACGAGCCCGCCCCGGGTGTCGGCGGCCGGATCCACGATGACGGTGAACCCGCGGATCACCCCGTCCCGCCGCATCCGGCGCACCCGGTCGGCGGTGGCGTTGGCACTGAGCCCGACGCAGACGCCGAGATCGCGGTACGAGATCCGCGCATCCTGCTGCAGGATGCCGAGGATTTCCCTGTCGAGGCGGTCCACACCGCGATTCTCGCAGTCAGGGCCGATATACGCCGCTGCGCGGACGCCCCCACCCCTCACCCTCCCGTTCCATGAGCGAATTCCTCTCCCCCGCCTTGTCGGGCGCGGTCGCGGGCCTGGGCGTGGCGATGCCGATGGGTGCGATGAGCGTGCTGCTGCTCCAGGAGGCAATGCGGAACCGCCGCACGGCGATGGCCGCGGCGGCGGGCATCGCCACGGTCGACCTCGCCTACGCGGCCCTGGCCACAGCGCTGGGCCCCTGGGTGGCCTCCCAGGTCACCCCGATCGAGGCCTGGATCCGCCTGGCCTCGGCGGCAGTCCTCCTCGCGATCGCGGCCCACGGCCTCCGCGACTCCGCGGCGTCAACGCCACCGCCACTCGCGGCACCGCACCCGGCCCACACCTCCGCCCCACCTCCACTCGCGCCCCGAGGCCCGGGCCACGGCCCCGACCCTTCGGACCCGTCGCCCCTTCAGACGCCCGATCCGGGGCGCAGCCCCGATCCCTCAGCCCCGCCGGCGCTTGAGGCGCGGGGCCTGGGGCGGAGCCCCAGTTTCGGGAAGGGGCGGGGTGGGGAACTGCCTCCCGCAGGGCCCGAACCCACCGACCGGCCTGACCCTCGGCCCGCGCCACACCCCCTGGCCGGAGCCATGGCGGGGACCGGAACGACGCCCTGGGCCGGGGCAGGGCCCAAGCGTGGCGCCGGGGCCGACCCTCAGCATGGGGTCGGGGCCGAGCCCAGGGCTGAGGCCGATCCCCGGGCGGGGACCGGGGTCGAGCCACGGGCCGGAGCCGGAGCCGTCAGGGCGTTCGGGCGGTTTGTCGGGCTCACGGCCGTCAATCCCACCACCGCCCTCTACTTCGCCGCCCTCACCACCGCCCAGGCCTCCACCCTCACCACCCCCACCACCGCCGCCGCCTTCCTCATCGGCGTCGCCGCCGCCTCGCTCCTCTGGCAGCAGACCCTCGTCACGCTCGGCGCCTTCGCCGGCCGCAAGGTCTCCCCCGCCGCCCGCGCCTGGACCTTCCGCCTCGGCTACGGCCTCGTCGCGGCCTACGCCCTGAAGATCGCCCTCCCCCTCCCCCACCTGACATGACCGGCCCCAACGCAACCTCCCCCGCCCGACAGCCACCCCCTAGGGTGATTCCGTGACGACGACCCGCCTCTCGGCCCGCGCAGCCATCGCCTCCGTGACCGACCCCGGCAGCTTCGCCGAACTCCCCACCCCCCACCGGGAATCGGCCCCCGACGGGCCTCTCACCTGGGCCGGCTACGACGACTCCCGCGCCCGCGCCGCCGCGCGGACCGGCGAAGAGGAATCCGTCGTCACCGGAACCGCCCCCATCGGCGGCCGCCAAGCCGCCGTGATCTCCTTCGAGTTCGGCTTCCTCGGCGGTTCCCTCGGCGAACGCACCGGAGACCGGCTCGAAGCCGCCTACACGTACGCACGCGAACACCGCCTCCCCCTCGTGTCCCTGATCGCCACCGGCGGCTCCCGCATGCAGGAGGGCATGCTCGCGCTGACCCAACTCCAGCGCGTGGCCCGCCAGTCCGTGCTCACCCGCGCCGCCGGACTCCCGCAGATCGCCGTCCTCCGCGATCCCACCACCGGCGGCGGCTGGGCCACGCTCGGCGCCGGGGCGGACGTCGTGCTCGCACTCCCGGGTGCGCAGGTCGGCTTCGCGGGCTCCCGGGTCCGGCCGGCGGACGCGGACCCGGCGGCGTACACCGCCGAGGGCCAGTACGCCGCCGGGCACGTCGACGCCGTCGTCCCCGCCGCCGAGCTGCCCGCGACCCTGGCCGGCTGGCTCCGCATCCTGGCCGCGCCCCGCTCCGCCGAGCCGGTCGAGCCGCCGGAGGCGCTGTCGGACGTACCGCCCCCGGCCGGCGGCTGGGACGCCGTACGGCAGGCCCGCCACCCGGACCGGCCGCGCGCCGAGGCGTACCTGGACGCGTACTTCGCGCTCCGCCTCCCCCTCTCCGGGGACCGGGCGGGCGGCACGGACCCCGGGATGCTGTGCGGGTTCGGGCTGCGGGAGGGGCGGGCCGTCGCGTACGCGGCCCAGTGCGGCACGGCGACCCGTCCGGCGGGCTACCGTACGGCGGCCCGCGTGATCCGCCTCGCGGACCGCCTCGGGATCCCCGTACTCACCCTGGTGGACACCCCCGGCGCGGCCAACGACGCCGCGGCGGAACACGCGGGCGCCGGAGCGGCCATCGCGGACACCTTCGCGGCGGTCGCGGCGGCCGGGGTCCCGGTGACCACCCTCCTGATCGGCGAGGGGGGCTCGGGCGGCGCCCTTGCGCTGGCCGCGCCGGGGAACACCTGGGTCACCCCGGACAGCTACTTCTCGGTGATCGCCCCCGAGCTGGCGGCGGCCATCCTCAAGCGCCCCCCGTCCGAGGCGCCGTCCACGGCGGACCAGCTCCGCATCCGCCCCCAGGACCTGGTCGCCCTCGGCGTCGCACGCGGCGTGGTCGGGCCCGTGGTCGGGCCCGCCTGAGCGAACCGCCCTCGCCGGCCCCCGCGTTGTCAGAGGCATCGGTCAGGATGTCCGTCATGACGGACGGAATGACCTGGCTGGCAGCCCCGCATTCGATCGCCTTCGGCGGATACAGCGTGGTGATGGCGCGCGGACTCACCCCGGAGGAACTCGTCGGGCGGCTCACCGAGACCGTGCTCGGCCCCCAGCACACGGCCGTCCCCGTCGGGGACCTCACCGGAGACGGCCTTCTCGAGCTCATGGCCGACAGGTACGGGAGCGAGTGGGACTCCATCGGCCTGCGCCACGGCCGGTGCGGCGACTGGTCGTACACGGTCGCCTACGGGGGCTGGATGGGCGAGTTCGGCGGTGGGCCGCCGCTCTCCCGCGGCGGCGTGGACATCTGCCACCTGGAGTTCGAGGAGGAGAACGGCAAGCCGGTCCCGCCCCAGTTCGCCTACGTCCACGACGAGGTCGTGCTGAGCGCCTTCAACCTGCACCTGGACGGCTCTTGGGGCTACGACGGTGTCGTCGGCGAGCCCGAGGTGGCCTCCCGCGTCCAGGCCGAGCTGACCGCCGCCGGCCTCCCGGACGAGGAAGCGGACCGCAGGGACGTCCACCGCACCGCCCTGGGGATCGTGGAGCGCCACTTCGGCCTCTCGCTGCCCCGGGACGAGATCGTGACCGGCACCCTCCCGGCCGTACTCCTGGAGCCGGCGTAACTCCCTGACCGGCCGCCGCTTCCGCCAACTCCCGTTCACATCCGCCCGGACCGTGCGAACCGTGCAGGACTGATCCCCACGTACCGCCCGAAGTGCCGCGTCAGATGCGCCTGGTCGTAGAATCCGGCAGCCACGGCCGCCGCGGCCGGACGCATCCCGGCCAGCAGCAGCCGCCGCGCCCGGGCCACCCGCCGCCCGGTCAGGTACGCGTGCGGCGGCAGCCCGTACGCCTTCCGGAAGCTGCGGATCAGGTGCGTGGGATGTACGGGTCCCAGCACCGCCGACGCCTCCTCCAGGGTGATCCCCTCGACCACCCGCGCGTCGAGCAGCTCGCGCAGCCGTACGGCGAGCCCCGCGCCCGGCGCGCCGCCGGGGGCGGCCTCCCGGCCCGCCAGCCGGATCCACAGCCGCTCCCGAACGAAAGCCAGCCGCGATTCCGCCTCGAAGCCCTCCGCCGGCGACTGCTGCGAGCCCAGCGCGAGGTGCAGCCCGTGTACACGCTCCAGCAGCGCGCGGTCGAACAGCAGCGGCGTGTCGACGGCGGCGCCGGCCAGGTGCTCCGGGAGGACGGAAGTGTCGAGGTAGAGCACCCGCTTGCGGAATCCGGCCTCGGTGACGGTCCGTCCGTCGTGCGCGACCCCGGGCGGCAACAGGACCACGGCGTCCGAGACCCCGACGCCGTGCCGCTCCCGGTCGAGCGCGAAGTCGACGCGGCCGCCGTCCAGGATCATCAGCGCCCAGGTGTCGTGGACATGGGCCGGGTACGCGTGGTCGGTGAAACGGGCGTGGAAGACCTCGGCGATGCCGGCAACCGACGGCTGCCAGGCGGAGACGGTACTGCGCGGACGGATCGCGGCCATGCCAGGAACGTACAAGACGGCCCCTGCTCCCTCCGGCAGTCTCTCCCCATGACAACGCACCCGATGCACCCCGTGAACATCGCGCGGGAGCTGTCCGCGTTCGACGAGCAGTGGGCCCAGCGCCGCATCGCCCGGATCAACGACTACGAGGTCAAGGCCGCCAAGCTCCAGGGCGAGTTCGTGTGGCACACCCACGAGGACACCGACGAGATGTTCCTCGTCGTCAGCGGGACCCTCACGATCCGCCTCCGCGACGGGGACGTGGTCGTCGGCCCCGGCGAGCTGTACGTCGTACCGCGCGGGGTCGAGCACTGCCCGGCGGCGGACGAAGAGGTCTCGATCCTGCTGTTCGAGCCGGCCGGCACGGCCAACACGGGCGATGCGGGCGGCGAGCGCACCCGGGAGCCGGTCGACGCCTGAGCGGTCCCGGGGCCTCACTCGGCAGGCGGCACGCATCGGGCGGTGCGCATCGGGCGGTGCGCATCAAGCCTCATGCATCACGCCTGCGGCGACCTCGCGTCGTACCGGGCGAACCCGCGCCAGCGCAGGGCCAGCAGGAGCAGCACCAGCACGCACCCGAGCCCGCCGCCCGTGATCGCCATGGTCGGGGAGGTCCGGTCGCCGACGGTCCCGGCGAAGAAGTCCCCGAGCCGGGGCCCGCCCGCGACGACCACGATGAACACGCCCTGCAGGCGGCCGCGCATCTCGTCCGGCGTCGCGGCCTGCATCATCGTGGACCGGAACACCATGGAGATGGTGTCGGCGCAGCCGGCCAGGGCCAGGAAGAACAGCCCGAGCCACAGGTTCCGGGTGAGTCCGAAGACGGCGATGGCCAGCCCCCAGGCGGCCACGGAGATCAGGATGGCCAGCCCGTGCCGGCGGATGCGGCCCTGCCAGCCGGAGAACAGCCCGCCCAGCAGCGCCCCGACGGCCGGCGCGGCCACCAGCAGGCCGACGGTCTTGGCGTCGCCGCCGTACCAGAGCACGGCGATGGCCGGGAACAGCGCCTTCGGCTGGGCCAGCACCATGGCGGCCATGTCGGAGAAGAAGGTCATCCGGATGTTCGGCCGCGTCCCGAGGAAGCGCAGCCCGTCCAGTACCGAGGCCCGCCCCCGCTTGCCGCCCTCCCGCTCGGGCAGCATCGCGGGCAGCCGCCACATCGCGTAGAGGGCGGCGCAGAACGTGACGGCGTCGACCAGGTACGCGGCCTGGTAGCCCCACCAGCCGACGATGAGCCCGCCGAGCACCGGGCCGATCATCGTCCCGGAGGTCATCGTCACCGAGTTCAGCGCGTTGGCGGCGGGCAGCTGCTCGGCCGGCAGCAGGCGCGGGATCATCGCGGACCGGGCAGGCCCGTTGAGGGCGCCGCAGACCGCCTGGAGCGCGACGACCGTGTACAGCAGCCAGACCCGGTGGTAGTCGAGCAGCGCGGCGCCGGCGAGCGCGATCGACAGGGCCGTCAGGCCGAGGGAGCTGTACAGGCCGAGCTTGCGCCGGTCCACGGTGTCGGCGATGGCCCCGCCGTAGAGCCCGAAGACGACGAGCGGGACGACGGAGAACAGTCCGACGAGCCCGACCGAGAAGCTGGACCGGGTGATGTCGTACACCTGGAGCGAGATCGCGAGGGCGGTCATCGCCTGGCCCATCCAGGAGATGGTGCCGCCGACCCACAGCCGCCGGTAGTCCGGGGACGTGCGCAGCGGGGTCAGGTCCGCGAATATCCGCGTCGCGCGTCGGGTGGGTGTGGGTGTGGGCGTGGGGGTGCTCGTACCGGTCACAGCGGATGATAACCGGCGGCCGTTCGACGGCCCCAGGCATTAAACGCGGCCGGAGCCGGGCCCGAGCCGGGGCCGGCGCCCGGCAGGAGCCCGCCGGTACCCCGTCCCCGCACCTCGTTCGCACCCCGGCCGGTTCCCGCACGCGCACCAGTCGCCCCACCCGGATCCGCGGTCTCAGACCGAGCCGATCCTTGCCGGTAACTCGCCACTGCCGCCGCACATTTGACTGAATCGGCGTGCGCTCCTCACCTCGTGTTCAGCTCATGATGAAAAGACTCGTATGTCCAGGGAGGCGTAGTGATCGAACCTGGCAACAGCACCACGAGCACCGGCAGCGCGGACAACGGCGTCCACGCGACCCCTCTCACGGCCCCGCTGACCGTCGGTGTCGAGGAGGAGTTCCTCCTCGTCGACGCCCGCACCTTCCGGGTGGTCCCGGCCGCCCCGCTCGTCCTGGCCACCGCCGCGGGCCTGCCCCACGAAGTGCACCCCGAGGGCACCCGCTACCAGGTGGAGATCTCCACCCCGGTCGCCGATTCGGCGCCCGTCCTGCGCGAGGAGCTCGCCACCCTGCGGCGTACCCTCGCCCGGGCGGCCCGCGCCCACGGCTGCCGGCTGCTGGCCGCGCCCTCGCCGGTCGTGGCCGTGGAAGGGCCGCTGCACCTGACCGACGACGAGCCGCGCCAGCGCGAGCAGCACCGCCGCTTCGGCGCGCTCACCGACACCCTCGTCAGCTGCGGCCGCCACATCCACATCGGCACCCTCGACGTGGACACGGCGGTGGCGGTCTCGAACCGGGTCAGACCATGGCTGCCCACGCTGATCGCGCTGGCCGCCAACTCGCCGTTCTGGGGCGGCCGTGACACCGGTCACGCCAGCTGGCGGGCGATGGCCTGGTCGGGCTGGCCCTCGGCGGGCCTGCCCCCGCACTTCACGTCCACGGCCCACTTCCGGCGCTCGGTGCAGACCCTGCTCGGCTCCGGGGCGGCCCTGGACACGAAGATGGTCTATTGGGACCTCCGCCCGTCCGGGCACTGGCCGACGCTCGAGATCCGGGCGCCCGACATGTCCCCGGACATCGACACGGCGATCCTCCAGGCCGAGCTGGTCCGCGCCCTGGTGGCGACCATCCTGCGGGACATCGCGGAGCAGCGTCCCGAACCGGCGCTGCGGGAAGACGTACTGCGCCTCGCGCGCTGGCGGGCGGCCCACGACGGGCTGGAGGGCTTCGGCCTCGACCCGTACACGGGGGCCGAAATCCCGGCGGCGGACCTGGCGGAGGCCCTGCTGGAACTGGTCGCCCCGGAACTGGCGGCGTCGGGCGAGCTCGACCACGCGGCCAAGACTCTGGGAGGCCTCTTGCGCGACGGCTCGGGCGCCCACCGCCAACGCGCGGCATTCGCCCGCCGCCAGGACCTGAACGACGTACTGCGCCACTTGGCGGACGAAACGGAGAACTTCTGAACCCGGCAGACGCCCCGGCAGACGCACCTGGCTCCGGCCCGTTGCGGACCCCGGGGCCTCTGCCCGGTCTCACCACAGGACGTGCAGCCGTTCGGGAACCCTCTTGATGTTGCCCGTCCTCCAGACCAGCTGGTCGACGGGCAGCGCCAGCCGCAGCCCGGGCAGGCGTTCCAGGAGCGCGCCGAGGGCCTCAGCCGCGTGCACGCGGGAGATGGCCGAGGCGGGGCAGTAGTGGCGGCCGGCGCCGAAGGACAGGTGGGCGTTGGGGGTGCGGTCGATGTCGAACGTGTCGGCGTCCTCGAATTGAACCGGGTCGAAGTTGGCGCCCTCCACACAGACGAGGACCAGCTCCCCGGCCCGCACCCACACCTCCCCGACCTGCACGTCGGCGGTGGCGATGCGGGGCAGCCCGTCCCCGATGGAGAGGGTGCAGCGCATCAGCTCCTCCACTGCCCGCGGCATCAGCTCCGGCTGCTCCCGCAGGCGGTCCATCGCCTCGGGGTGCCGCACCAAGGTGAGCACGGCGTGCAGCAGGAACACGTAGGTGCTCATCACTCCGGCCCCGAACAGCGAGGTGACCACGGCTGCGAGCATGTGGTCGGTCAACGCTGTGCCGTCCCGCGTCGGATCGTCCCGCAGCTCACACAGGGTGCGGATGAGCCCTCGCTGGGTGTTGCGGTCGGCACGGACGTGCCGCATGACGTAGGCGTAGTCCTTGTCCCAGTTGGCGGTGCACCCGTCGAATGCGGTGGGGCTCGTGAGGAAGCCGAGGTCCAGGCCGGACAGGAGCTTGCGTCCGTCCTCGGGCGGCAGGCCGAGCACTTCACAGGCGAGGGCGGCGGAGTAGGGCTCGGCGAACCGCTCCCGCAGATCGACCGGCGGCCCTTCGGCGACCATGTCGTCGATCAGTGCGTGCGCCTGCTCGCGCAGCCACTCCGGGGAGGCCGGGCCGGACCGGGGACCGAACGCCCGTAAGACTTCCTGGTGCAGTCCCGAGCTGTTGACGTTGCCCATGGTGTTGACGACCTCCGGCGGGATCGTCAGCGCGTACTGACGGGGCACACCGGGAGCGGCCGTCTCGCGCAGGCTGAAGCGTTCGTCCTCCAGGACCTGCTTGGCGAGAGCGTGGTTGCTGACCAGCCAGGCTTCGTCGCCGGTGAGGGTCCGTACGCGGGCGACCGGGCTCTCCCGGCGCAGCTGCGCGCACTCGGCGGGCACGACGTCGCCGCGCCGGGAGAGCGGCCAGGCAACGGATGCGTAGGGGGTGGTGGGTGTACCGGTGGGCCCGGTGGCTGCTGATGACATGCTGCTGTCTCCTCGTCGAGTCGTCGGTCGTCAGTGGTCAGTGGTCAGTGGTCAGTGGTCAGTGGTCAGTGGTCAGTGGTCAGTCGTGGCAGGCGACGACGGCATAGCCCTGGTTGTGTGCCGGCCGCAGACCGGCGGCCCGGTCGCTGAACAGCAGGCGCCCCATCCCCAGGACTGCGTGATAGCAGTGGGCGGAGGAGGGCACGCCCAGAATGCTCGGGCTGTCCACGAAGAACGGCAGCTCGGCATCGACGTAGTCCAGCGCCGCCTGTACCTGCGCCACGGTGGGGAAGGCTCCCGCATCCAGCCGCTTGGCCAGGAACTGATGCGCCATCGCGTCCCGGATCCCGCGCAGTTCCACATCGGTGCGCAACGCCTCCCGTGTCCGGGTCCGCACCTCCCGATAGGCGGGCTCGTCCACGAAGGCGGACAGCGGCCGTGCCCGCACGCGCTCCGCCGTGCCGCCGATGTCCTCCAACGCGCCCTGGATCCGCCGCCGGACGCCGCGCAGCTGCTTGGCGGCGCTCCTGCGGGCGTCCGCACGCCCGTAGCCGAGCGCCTCACACATCGTGTCCAGATACAGGTCGGCGTGGATGACGTCGACCACGGCGAAGTGCGCAGCCGCCCAGGACACCACTTCGGCCAGGCGCCGCCGGGTGAAGTAGCCGTTGCCCGTACTCACGCCGAATAACGCGTGATCGCCGCGTTTGACTATGTCCTCGCTCCGGGCGCCCAACGGCACGACGTCGACAGCGGCGGATGTGGTCGGACGCGGCGCACAGTTGTCTGACATGACTGCAACCCCCCAGAGTCAAGCAGGCATCTCGATGATTACTTACAGTGACTACTGTCGAGGCAAAGCTCCCCTTACGGGAGGGATCGCATGCGCGGTTCGCCTTAACGGGTGACGCTGAGCAACCAGAACAAGCCACCCCCGCCAGCACCCCCCACTCCCGGCAGCGCCCACGCCCACCCCCTGCCGCACCCGCCCCGTGCCCGGCGACCTGCCATGCGATCATCTGCTGATGCTGGAGATCGCGGGTTATGAAGCCGGTCCACTGGCGGACGGTTCGAGGTTCCTCGACCAACCGCTCTTCTGGCCGTGCCACCTCGGCTCAAGCCTGTGGGGCGAGGAAGCGCAGGCCATCGCTTTCGGCGCGGACTGGGACGACGCCCAGACGCTCCACGAGACCGTCTCGGCCTCGGACGAATGGCCCGTGTTCACCGTGCACCTGCACTCCGGGTACGCCATCCACGTCGTCTACCGCAACCTCGAAGGCGACCACGGCGTCGACTACCTGCTCTTCCACTCCGATTGGAAGGAGGCCGTCACCCTCGCCGTGGACGACGGCCACTTCATGGGACCAGGCCTGTCCTGGCCCGAACTGGAATCCGCGGCCGACCAGGAAGCCCGCGCGGGTGTCACAGACCCGGACGCCCGACTGCTCCTGCTCTTCCCCATGCTCGGGGATGCCGACATACCCGAATCCGCAGCACCCCGTCTCGCCGCTGCGCTGAACGCCCTCAGCGCCATCGAGGACCCGGTCGAATTCGCCGGCCTGCTCCTGCGCCGGCAGGGCCAGTGGACGTCCGCGAACTGGCGCGAGGACGGCGGCACCTGGATCTGTGACGGCTCACACAGCTACCGCAACCCGGTGAACCGTTTCGCCCTGTCGACGCCAACACCTGGAGGCAGCGAGCCACGTCCTGCGGGGACGGCAGGCGGACACCCCGTCCTTCACCGTGACGATCACCACAGACTGATGGCCCGACAGACCCCTTAAACGCCAAAGCCGCAGGTGCAATCGTTTCTTCACCTGCGGCTCGCAGTGGGGCGGGTGGGACTCGAACCCACGGCCGACGGATTATGAGTCCGCTGCTCTAACCGGCTGAGCTACCGCCCCTTCACGGCGTGGCGCGTACATGTGTGCGCGCCGTCTGCCGCAGCATAGCCGCTCATACGATCTCCTGCCTCGGATGCCTCGCATGATCGGCTTCGCCTGCTGAGGGAGACCGTTCTGAGGGCTGCCCGGTTCCAGGACCAGGGCAAAAAGAAAGAGGACCCGCACGAGGTCCTCTTCTTTCACGCTCCCCCGACTGGACTCGAACCAGTAACCTGCCGGTTAACAGCCGGCTGCTCTGCCAATTGAGCTACAGGGGACTGCGCTCCCCCGACTGGACTCGAACCAGTAACCTGCCGGTTAACAGCCGGCTGCTCTGCCAATTGAGCTACAGGGGATTGCTGCGGTGCGCCGAACAGCCCACCTCCGGCCTTGCCGGGGGGCGAGCGCCCGTTGCGAGTCATAGATTAGCGCAAGCAGGGGGGTGCTCCGCCAATCGGTATCGCCAGCCGGCCGGGCACCACACGACGAAGGGTGGCAGGCATGCGGTACAAGGTCACGTTCGTGGTCGGACTGGCCCTCGGGTACGTGCTCGGAACGCGCGCGGGGCGCGAGCGCTACGAGCAGATGAAGAAGTCCGCGCGGGAGATCGCGCAGAACCCGGCGGTGCGCAACGCCGCCGAGTCCGCCGGCCAGACGGGCCGCGAGTACGCCGGGAAGGCCTTCGCCGCCGTGAGCGACAAGGTCGGCAACGCGGTCCCCGCCTCCCTGGCCGGGCGGGTACGGGGTCTGCGCGACCGGGCCGGCGGCGGCTCCGAGGACGACTGGGGCACCAGCAACACCTGAGCCGGAAGGTTCCCCCGGAGCCGGACGGGATCCGGCGCCTCCGGGCGGCGGATCCCGGCCCGGCGTGCGGCAGAATTCTCCGTATGGGGATAGTCGCCGGGCTGGACAGTTCTTCCGCCTTCACTCGCATCGTCGTCTGTGACACCGACACGGGTGCCGTGCTGCGCCAGGGGTACGCACCCCATCCGCAGCCCGCGGGCGATCCCGAGAGCGTCCACCCCCACGAGACCGACCCTCAGGCCTGGCTGCTCTCCCTCGGCGAGGCCGCCGGCGGCGGGCTCCTCGAAGGGGTCCAGGCCATAGGGGTCTCCGCGCAGCAGCACGCCCTGCTGCCCCTGGACCAGCAGGGCGCCCTCGTACGTCCGGCCCTGGTCGGCAACGACAAGCGTGGCCAGGTCGCCGCCGCCGACCTCATCGAGGCGCTCGGCGGCCGGCACGCCTGGGCCGAGGCCGTGGGGTCCGTCCCGCAGTCCGCGCAGCCGGTGGCGAAGCTGGCCTGGCTGGCCCGCGCCGAGCCGGAGGCAGCCCGGCGGGTGGCCGTGCTGATGTCCGCGCACGACTGGCTGGTCTGGCAGCTGCTGGGCCGCCCCGCCCGGCGGACCACCGACCGGGGCGGCGCCTCGGGCACCGGGTACTGGTCGGCGGCCACCGGTTCGTACCGCCCCGACCTGGTCGAGCTGGCGCTCGGGCACATGGCGCTGCTGCCCGAGGTGCTCGGGCCGGCCGAGGCCGCCGGGATGACCCCGGAGGGGCTGCTGATCTCCGCGGGCACCGGGGAGACCATGGCCGCCGCGCTCGGTCTGGGCCTCGGGCCCGGCGACGCGGTGGTCTCGCTGGGCGCCTCCGGCTCGGTGATGGCCGTGCACCACGAGGCGCTGTCGGAGCCGGGCGGGCTGATCACCTCGCTGGCCGACGCCAGCGGCATGCACCTACCGGTGGTGAACACCTCCAATGCCGTACGGGCCCTGCGCGGCACCGCCGAGCTGCTGGGCACCGATCTCGAGGGGCTGTCCGCGCTCGCGCTGAAGTCGACGCCGGGCGCGCACGGCCTCGTACTCCTCCCGTACCTGGAGGGTGAGCGCACGCCCAACCTGCCGCACACCGCCGGGACCCTGTCCGGGCTGCGGCGGGACTCGATGAAGCCGGAGCACCTGGCCCGGGCCGCGTTCGAGGGCATGCTGTGCGGGCTGGTCGATGCGCTGGACGTGCTGCGTTCGCGCGGGGTCGAGATCCGCAGGGTGTTCCTGCTGGGCGCGGCGGCCGAGCTGCCCGCCGTACAGGCCGCAGCTCCGGGGCTGTTCGGCACGCAGATCGTCGTTCCGGCGCCGGCCGACTACGCGGCGCTGGGCGCTGCGCGCCAGGCGGCCTGGGCTCTCGGGGTGCAGCAGGGCACGCTGGCCCCGCACACCCCTCCGGTGTGGCCGGGCCCGGCGGCACAGGTCTTCGAGCCGGGCGAGGAGTACCCGGCCTGGCAGGCGGTGCGCCAGCAGTACGTCGCGACGCGGGAGCAGATCCACCCCGGGGCGTTCCAGGGGTAGAGCCCGTCCTCCCCTCGGGCGCGGGGCCTACTGCCGTCGCAGTAGGCCCGGCGGCCGGTCTACTCCTTTTGACCGGCCTTTGCGAAAAGCGGTGGGGATCGGAGCCGGGGTGGCCGAAGATGGGGTGAACCCCACGAACTGCCAACCGGAGCCTGCGCGTGCTCATACGACTTCTGCGGACCCATCTGAGTCCGTACCGGAAACCGATCGCCCTCCTGGTCCTGCTGCAACTGCTGCAGACAAGTGCGAGCCTCTACCTCCCCACGCTGAACGCGGACATCATCGACAACGGTGTCGTCAGCGGGGACACCGGCTACATCCTGCGCTTCGGCGCCCTGATGCTCGGCGTCTCCCTCGTCCAGCTCGGGTGCAACATCGGCGCCGTCTACTTCGGCGCCAGTACCGCGGCCGCCGTCGGCCGCGACATCCGCGCGTCCGTCTTCGACCGGGTGCAGAGCTTCTCCGCGCGGGAGCTCGGACAGTTCGGCGCGCCCTCGCTGATCACCCGCACGACGAACGACGTGCAGCAGATCCAGATGCTGGTGCTGATGACCTTCACGCTGATGGTCTCCGCGCCGATCATGTGCATCGGCGGCATCGCCATGGCCCTCTCGCTCGACGTGAAGCTGTCGGGCGTCCTGCTGGCCGTGGTCCCCGTCCTCGGCCTTTCGGTCGGCGCGATCGTCTTCAGGACGCGGCCGCTGTTCCGGAAGATGCAGGTCCGCCTGGACACCGTGAACCGGGTGCTGCGCGAGCAGATCACCGGCAACCGCGTCATCCGCGCGTTCGTCCGCGACGAGTACGAGAAGGACCGGTTCCGGGACGCCAACGCGGACCTGACCGGGGTCTCCCTCGCAGCCGGCAAGCTGCTCGCGCTGATGTTCCCGACCGTGATCGTGGTCGTGAACATCTCCAGCGTCGCCGTCATCTGGTTCGGCGCGATGCGCATCGACAGCGGCGGCATGGAGATCGGCCAGCTGACGGCCTTCCTCGCCTACCTGATGCAGATCGTCATGTCCGTGATGATGGCCACCTTCATGTTCATGATGGTGCCGCGCGCCGAGGTCTGCGCCGAGCGCGTCCAGGAGGTCCTGGACACCGAGTCCAGCGTGGTCCCGCCCGTCGACCCGGTCCGCAAGCTCCTCGCCCGCGGGCAGCTGGAGCTGCGCGGCGCCGACTTCCGCTACCCGGGCGCCGAGGCCCCGGTGCTGCGCGGGGTGGACCTGGTGGCCCGCCCCGGCGAGACCACGGCGGTGATCGGCTCCACCGGCAGCGGCAAGTCCACGCTGCTGGGCCTGGTTCCCCGGCTGTTCGACGCGACCGGCGGCCACGTGCTCGTCGACGGGGAGGACGTCCGCCGCATCGAGCCGGAGCTGCTGGCGAAGACGGTGGGCATGGTCCCGCAGAAGCCGTACCTCTTCTCCGGAACCGTCGCCTCCAACCTGCGGTACGGGCGTCCCGACGCCACCGACGAGGAGCTGTGGCACGCGCTCGAGGTGGCGCAGGCGAGGGACTTCGTGTCCGAACTGCAGGGCGGTCTGGACGCGCCCGTCACCCAGGGCGGAACGAACGTCTCCGGAGGCCAGCGCCAGCGCCTGGCCATCGCCCGCACGCTGGTGCAGAGCCCGGAGATCTACCTCTTCGACGACTCCTTCTCGGCCCTGGACTATGCGACGGACGCGGCGCTGCGCGCGGCGCTCGCCCGCGAGACCGAGGATGCGACGGTGGTCATCGTCGCGCAGCGGGTCTCCACGATCCGCGACGCCGACCGGATCATCGTGCTGGACGAGGGCCAGGTCGTGGGCGAGGGGCGCCACCACGAGCTGATGGCCGACAACGAGACCTACCGGGAGATCGTGCTCTCCCAGCTGACGGAGGCGGAGGCCGCATGAGCGGGCCCGGAGGACGGATGATGATGGGGCCGGCCGAGCGGTCCCTGGATTTCAAGGGCTCGGGCAAACGGCTGCTGCGCCAGATCGCGCACGACCGGGCCAAGCTGTGGGGCATGGTCGTCGCCGTCGTCGGCAGCGTCGGCTGCTCGGTCATCGGCCCGAAGATCCTCGGCGAGGCCACCGACCTGGTGTTCGCGGGCATCGTCGGCCGGCAGATGCCGGCCGGGATCACCAAGCAGCAGGCGCTGGACGGGCTGCGTGCCAAGGGCGAGGGCGGCATGGCGGACATGCTGTCCGGCACCGACTTCACCCCCGGCGAGGGCATCGACTTCGGTGCCGTCGGGGTCGTGGCGATCTGGGCGCTGGTGGTCTTCACCCTCGCCGGCCTGCTCATGCTGGTCGCGACGCGGCTGTCGAACCACATCATGAACGGCACCGTGTACCGGATGCGCGAGGAGCTGCAGGGGAAGCTGTCGCGGCTGCCGCTGTCGTACTTCGACCGGCAGAAGCGCGGTGAGGTGCTCAGCCGGGCCACCAACGACATCGACAACATCGGGCAGACGCTGCAGCAGACGATGGGTCAGCTGCTCAACTCGCTGCTGACGATCGTCGGCGTGCTGGCGATGATGTTGTGGATCTCTCCGCTGCTGGCGCTGGTCGCCCTGCTGACCATTCCGGTCTCGGTCTTCGTCGCGGCGAAGATCGGCAAGAAGTCGCAGCCGCAGTTCGTGGCGCAGTGGAAGTCCACGGGCGCGCTCAACGCGCACATCGAGGAGATGTACTCGGGCCACGCGCTGGTCAAGGTCTTCGGCCGGCAGAAGGAGTCCGCGGCCGTCTTCGCCGAGCAGAACGAGGCGCTGTACCGGGCCTCGTTCAAAGCGCAGCTGGTCAGCGGGATCATGCAGCCGGTGATGTTCTTCATCTCGAACATCAACTACGTGCTGGTGGCGGTCGTCGGCGGTCTGCGGGTGGCCTCGGGCACCCTGTCGATCGGTGACGTGCAGGCCTTCATCCAGTACTCGCGCCAGTTCTCGATGCCGCTGACGCAGGTCGCGTCGATGGCGAACCTGGTCCAGTCCGGTGTCGCCTCGGCGGAGCGGGTGTACGAGCTGCTGGACGCGGAGGAGCAGGAGCCGGACGCCGAGGTGCCGGAGCAGCCGGAGCAGCTGCGCGGCCAGGTCACGCTCGACAAGGTGGCCTTCCGGTACGAGCCGGACAAGCCGCTGATCGAGAACCTGTCGCTGAGCGTCGAGCCCGGCCACACGGTCGCGATCGTCGGCCCGACGGGCGCCGGCAAGACCACGCTGGTCAACCTGCTGATGCGGTTCTACGAGGTCACGGGCGGCGAGATCGCCCTCGACGGGGTGGACATCGCGAAGATGACCCGCGAGGAACTGCGCAGCGGCATCGGCATGGTGCTCCAGGACACGTGGCTGTTCGGCGGCACGATCGCGGAGAACATCGCCTACGGCGCGTCGCGCGAGGTCACGCGCGCCGAGATCGAGGAGGCGGCGCGGGCCGCCCACGCGGACCGGTTCATCCGCACCCTGCCGGACGGCTACGACACCGTGCTGGACGACGAGGGCGCGGGCGTCAGCGCGGGCGAGAAGCAGCTGATCACCATCGCCCGGGCGTTCCTGTCGGACCCGGTGATCCTGGTGCTCGACGAGGCGACGAGCTCGGTGGACACCCGTACCGAGGTGCTGATCCAGAAGGCGATGGCCCGCCTCGCGCACGGCCGTACGTCCTTCGTGATCGCGCACCGGCTGTCCACGATCCGCGATGCGGACGTGATCCTGGTGATGGAGAACGGCTCGATCGTGGAGCAGGGCACGCACGAGGAGCTGCTGGCGGCGGACGGCGCGTACGCGCGGCTGTACGCGGCGCAGTTCGCGCAGGCGGTGGCCGAGGTCGACTAGCGTCGGCCGTCGTGCCGTTCGCCGGTGGTGCCAGGGGGTGCCCTCTCAACAGGGGGCACCCCTTCTCCGTACTCAGTCCAGGTAGCCGCGGAGCTGGTCGGCGAAGGCGTGGTCGCGCAGCTTGTTGAGCGTCTTGGACTCGATCTGCCGGATCCGCTCGCGCGTCACGCCGAAGATCCGCCCGATCTCCTCCAGGGTGCGGGGCCGGCCGTCGGCCAGGCCGTAGCGCAGCTGCACGACCTTGCGCTCGCGCTCGCCGAGCGTCGACAGCACGGCTTCCAGGTGCTCGCGGAGCAGGAAGAACGCCGCGGACTCCATGGGCGAGGCCGCATCCCCGTCCTCGATCAGATCGCCGAGGGCGACGTCGTCCTCCTCGCCGACCGGCGCGTGGAGCGACACCGGCTCCTGGGCGAGGCGCAGCACCTCCAGGACCCGCTCGGGGGTCAGCTCGAGGTGGACGGCGACCTCTTCGGCGGTGGGCTCGTACCCGCGTTCCTGGAGCATGCGGCGCTGTACGCGCACGACGCGGTTGATCAGCTCCACGACATGCACGGGCACGCGGATGGTGCGGGCCTGGTCGGCGAGGGCCCGCGACATGGCCTGCCGGATCCACCAGGTGGCGTAGGTGGAGAACTTGTACCCGCGGGCGTAGTCGAACTTCTCAACGGCCCGGATGAGCCCGAGGTTCCCCTCCTGCACGAGGTCGAGCATGGTGAGCCCGCGGCCCACGTAGCGCTTCGCGACGGAGACGACGAGCCGCAGGTTCGACTCGATGAGGCGCCTCTTGGCCATGCGCCCCATGACGACGAGCTTGTCGAGGTCGAGGGCGAGCCGCAGGTCGAGGTCGGGGGTGTTGCCCAGCTTCTCCTCGGCGAAGAGTCCGGCTTCGACGCGGCGCGCGAGCTCGACCTCCTCGGCGGCGGAGAGCAGCGGGATCCTGCCTATCTCGCGCAGGTACTGCCGGAACAGGTCGGCGGAAGGGCTCGCTCCGCCGCTGTCCGCGCGCCGGCGCGGCTCGGGCACCTGCTCGATCAGCTCCAGCACCTCGGGCTCTTCGGGCTCCTCGTCCACGGCGTCGACCTCGGGCTCTTCACCCGCAGTGGCCTCGGTGTCATGGGCGGACGGGCTCACGTTGACGGTCAGGATCTGGGTCTGCACGGGGGCGACCTCCAGGGCTCCGAGGACGGGGGCACCGCACCTCAGTGTGGGGTACGACACATCACTGCCACGAGGGGCGTGCGAGCACTTTCTGAGTCCGGTGCGTGACCGGATGGTTACCCCCCGCCGGGAATCCCGATGCGGACCGGACGCATGTCCGAGAAGATCGATGCCATGTCCGAGTACGAAACCCACGTGACGGTGCGCTGCCCGGACCCGGGGGAGCCGGCGCGGCTCGAAGCGTGGGCCGGGGGGCGGGGGGCGGGGGGCGGGGGTTGAAGGTGACCCACATCCTGCTGGCCCGGGGCCGGATGGTGTCGCAGCCGATGCTGACGCTGCGGGACCGCACGGGCCACGAGACCCTGGTGCCGCGGCTGCGGGCGGCGGGCTTCGATCCGGTGCGCGTGAAGGTGGAGACGGTCCCGTGGACCACGGACCGGCCGGGCCCCGGGGGCGGCTACTTCGAGCACCACCTCAAGCTGCTGCTGCCCGCCGCGTTCGACCGGCCCGCCTTGGAGGCCCTGGTGACTCCGCACGGTGCCCACCTGCGCTGCTGGACCAGGTGTTCCGGCTGGCGCCCGAGCAGCCGCTGCCGAACCCGGGAGTGACCGCGGCGGACATCGCCGCGTACGGGAACGTCGGCCATGAGTGGAGCCACTTCACGGCCGAGTACCCGCACCTCTCCAGTTCCGAAGAGGACTACGCCCGGCGCCTGGTGGCGGCGCTGGTCCCGACCTTCGCGGGGGCTCCGGCCACGCCTAGGCCACGCCTAGGCCGGCTCGACGCGGACCGCGCAGACCTTGAATTCCGGCATGCGGGAGATGGGGTCCAGGGCCGGGTTGGTCAGGGAGTTGGCGCGGCCCTCGCCCGGCCAGTGGAACGGCATGAAGACCGTGTCCGCACGGATGGTGTCCGTGATGCGGGCCAGGGCCACGGCGCGGCCGCGGCGGGAGACGACCGCGAGCGGGGCGCCCTCGACCGCGCCGATACGGGACGCGAGGCGTGGGTGGAGTTCCACGAAGGCCCCGGGGGCGGCCGCGTTGAGCTCGTCCACGCGGCGGGTCTGGGCGCCCGACTGGTACTGGGCGACCACGCGGCCGGTGGTGAGCAGGACGGGGTACTCGGCGTCCGGGATCTCGGCCGCGTCGCGGTGGGAGACGGGGACGAAGCGGGCGCGGCCGTCGTCGGTGGCGAACCGGTCGAGGAACAGGCGCGGGGTGCCGGCGTGGGAGTCGTCCGGGCAGGGCCAGAAGACGCCCTGTTCGGCCTCGATGCGGGCGTAGGAGATGCCCGAGTAGTCCGCCGGGCCGCCGGCCGAGGCACGGCGGAGCTCCTCGAAAACCTCCTCGGGGGCGGTGGGGAAGCCTTTCTCGATGCCAAGACGGGATGCCAGCCCGTGCAGGACCTCCAGGTCGGTGCGCACCCCCGGCGGCGGGGTCAGGGCGCGGCGGCGCAGCAGGACGCGGCCCTCCAGGTTGGTGGTGGTGCCGGTCTCCTCCGCCCACTGGGTGACGGGGAGGACCACGTCGGCCAGGGCTGCCGTCTCGGAGAGGACCACGTCCGCCACCGCCAGGAAGTCCAGGGAGCGGATGCGGTCCTCGATGTGGGCGGCGCGGGGGGCCGAGACCACCGGGTTGGAGCCCATGAGGAGGAGGGCCTTCACCTCCGTGCCGAGGGCGTCGAGGAGTTCGTACGCACTGCGGCCGGGAGCGGGCAGGCTGTCGGGGTCGACGCCCCAGACCTCGGCTACGTGCGACCGCGCCGCGGGGTCGGTGAGCTTGCGGTAGCCGGGGAGCTGGTCGGCCTTCTGGCCGTGCTCGCGGCCGCCCTGGCCGTTGCCCTGGCCGGTGAGGCAGCCGTACCCGGAGTGCGGGCGGCCGGCGCGGCCGGTGGCCAGGCACAGGTTGATCCACGCGCCGACGGTGTCGGTGCCCTTGGACTGCTGCTCGGGTCCGCGGGCGGTCAGGACCATCGCGGAGGACGGCGCGCAGAACAGCGAGACCGCCTCGCGGAGTTTCGGGACGGGCACGCCGGTGATCCGCTCCACCAGCTCCGGCCAGTGCGCCATCGCCGCGGCCCGGGCCTCCTCCCAGCCGGTGGTCCGCTCGGCGATGAACTCCTCGTCGGTGCGGCCTTCGGAGACGACCAGGTGCAGCAGGCCCAGCGCGAGGGCCAGGTCCGTCCCGGGGCGGGGGGTGAGGTGCAGGTCGGCCTGCTCGGCGGTCCGGGTCCGGCGCGGGTCGATGACGATCAGCGTGCCGCCGTTCGCCTTGAGCTCGGTGAGGTAGCGCAGGGCGGGCGGCATGGTCTCGGCGAGGTTCGAGCCGACGAGGATGACGCAGCCGGTCCGCGGGATGTCCTCCAGGGGGAAGGGGAGTCCGCGGTCCAGTCCGAAGGCGCGCTGGTGGGCTGCTGCGGCCGAGGACATGCAGAAGCGGCCGTTGTAGTCGATCTGCGAGGTCCGCAGGGCGACCCGGGCGAACTTGCCGAGCGCGTAGGCCTTCTCGTTGGTCAGCCCGCCGCCGCCGAACACGCCGACGGCGTCGGGCCCGTGCGTACGGCCCGTGCGGGCGAGGCCCTCGGCGACGGTGTCGAGGGCCTCCTCCCAGGTGGCCGGCTCCAGCCGTCCGGCGTGGGTGCGGACGAGCGGCCCGGTCAGGCGCACCCGGGAGGAGAGCACGGCGGGGGCGGTACGCCCCTTGCCGCACAGCGCACCCCGGTTCACGGGGAAATCCGCCCGTTCCTCCACCACGACGCTCGCGCCGCCCGGCTCAGGGCGGAGGTTCATCCCGCACTGCAGCGCGCAGTACGGGCAGTGCGTGGCGGTGACGGAGTCCGGGGTGTGCATACGGCCCAGCCTGCGGCGGCGGTGTTACGCGGGCCGCCGCCTCCGGTTACACCTCCCGTACGGGCACCTCAGCGTGCCCGCGGACGCCCGGTGAGGCCCGCCGGACGCCTGTGAGGCCGCCGACGCCCGGTCGACGCCCACCGCCGCCTCCCGGCGGAGCCGGCCGCGTCCGGTCGGGGCCGCTACTACTGGCCGGTGAGGGTCCGGACGGTCAGGCCGGCCGTCCAGCCGCCGTCCACCGCGAGTTCGGCGCCGGTCATGTACGCGGCGGCGTCGGACAGGAGGAAGGCGACCGCCGCGGCTATCTCCTCAGGGGCGCCCACGCGGCCCATCGGGGCGCCGGGGAAGTTGCCCTCGCCCGGCTGGATGCCGACCGGAGCGGTCATCGGGGTCAGCGTCATGCCCGGGTGCACCGAGTTGACCCGGATCCTCGCCTCGGCGAGCTCGACCGCGCCGATCTTCGACAGGCCGCGCACGCCCCACTTGGAGGCCCCGTACCCCGCGGTGAGCGCCAGACCGGTGAGCCCGGCCGCGGACGAGATGTTGACGACGGAGCCGCCGCCGTTCGCCCGCAGCAGCGGTATCGCGGTCTTGATGCCGATGAAGGTGCCGACCAGGTTGATCTCGACGACCCGGCGGAAGTGTTCGACGCTCTCGTGCTCCAGGAGCTGCCCGGTGGGTATGCCGGCGTTGTTCACGAGCCCGTCGATCCGGCCGAACTCGGCCACCGCGTGGTCGAGGGCGGCCTGCCAGTCGGCCTCGCTCGTGACGTCGTGCCGCAGGAACCGCGCCGCGCCGCCCAGCTTCTCGGCCGTCTGGGCGCCCTCCGCCTCCAGCACGTCGGTGATCAGCACACTGCCGCCGCCGTCCACGACGGCCTGCGCTGCCGCCGCGCCCAGCCCCCGGGCTCCCCCGGTGATGACGACGGCCTTGCCGCTCAGATCCACAACAGCCACGGTTCCACACCCCTGACAGCGAGACGGACACACTCGTGTATGACTAATCGGCATAGACAGCCGACGGCGCGTCAGCTTGCCAGAGCACCCAGGGCCCGCGACACCCCCGGTTCCTTCGGCCCCATGAACCGCGGTTCCGGCTTGAAGGCCGCATCCAGCACTGCCTTGCCGGCCGCGAAGACCTCGCGCGTGCCGCCGTAGTACCAGGTCGAGTCGTGCTCGTCGTCCACCCCGACCCCGTACGCCTCCACCCCCGCCGCATCGCACAGCGCGACGGCCCGGCGTATGTGGAAGCCCTGGCTGATCAGCACGGCCCGCTTCACCCCGAAGATCTCCTTGGCCCGGACACAGGAGTCCCACGTGTCGAAGCCGGCGTAGTCGCTGACGATCCGGTCGCCCGGCACCCCGTGGGCGGTCAGGTACGTCCGCATCGCGTCGGGCTCGTCGTACTCGGTGCGGCTGTTGTCCCCGGTGACCAGCACGACCTTGGCCTTGCCGGTCCGGTACAGCTCGGCCGCCGCATCGAGCCGTCTGGCCAGATACGGGGTCGGACGCCCGTTCCACAGCCCCGCCCCGAACACCACCGCCACCTCGGTGGCCGGCGCATCGGCCGTGCTCCGCAGCCGGTCCGCGGCCACCGCATGCGTCCATGCCGACGGCAGCAGCGCCAGCACGAACGCGGCCGCCACCGCCTGGACGGCCCGCCGCCGCCCCGCCACCGTCCCCGTCCAGCCCGGCTTCAGCTTCAGCTTCAGCTTCATGGTCGATCCCCCCGTTGCGCCACACGCCGTTCGCACACATTGACGATCTACGCCCGGCCCCCAGTTCCCCCTCCCCCGCCTTTCACTCGGACGAATGAGCGGGTGAGCACATGGAAAACACCCGTCACCCCCGCGCAATGCCCACGCAACCTCCGGCCCGCAGGATCGGTTCATGACGGAGCTGGTGCACCCTCCCGAGTCCCTGTCCCTCTCGTTTCCCCCCGCCACGGCCACGGAGCTGCTGACCCGGATCACCACCCAACTCGGCATGCAGCTCAGCGGACTGCGCCCATGGCACACCGCGGGGGGCCGGTCCGACGGAGTCCGCCCATGCAGCCCACCCTCGTCGCCGTCGCCCACGGCAGCCGCGACCCCCGCGCCCTCCCTACCGTCCTGGCCCTCCTCGACCGGA
Source organism: Streptomyces sp. NPDC051364 (assembly GCF_040682115.1). Taxonomy (NCBI): domain Bacteria; kingdom Bacillati; phylum Actinomycetota; class Actinomycetes; order Kitasatosporales; family Streptomycetaceae; genus Streptomyces; species Streptomyces sp. NPDC051364. The sequence continues at coordinate 131,646 of NZ_JBFBAH010000003.1, forward strand.
TCCGCGAGCTCCGCCCCCGCCTCGACGTCCGGCTCGGACACGTCGAGCTGAACCGGCCGCTGCTCGGCGAGACCCTCGGGGACACCACCGGCGCGGCCGTGCTCGTCCCGCTGCTCCTCGGCCGCGGCCACCACGTCAAGCGGGACCTCCCGGCGGCGGCCGCCCGCGCCGCCCACCTCGACACCCGCGTCGCCGCCCCGCTCGGCCCGCATCCCTTGCTGGTCGAGGCCCTGTACGAGCGCCTCCTCGAAGCCGGCCGGGCCCCCGGCGCGAGTACGGCCGTCGTACTCGCCGCCGCCGGCTCCCGCGACCCCGAGTCGGCGGCCGACACCCGCCGCACCGCCGCCCTGCTCTCCGAACGCCTGGGCGGCGCGGCCGTCGTACCGGCCTACGCCTCCGCCGCGGCCCCCACCGTCCCCGACGCCGTCCGCGCCCTCGCCGCCCGCGGCCACCACCGGATCGCCGTGGCCTCGTACTTCACCGCCCCCGGCCGCTTCGCCGCGCAGAGCGCCGCCGCCGCGCCCGGCCCGGCGGCGGCCCCGCTGGGCGACCACCCGGCCCTGGCCCGCCTCGTACTCCAGCGCTACGACGAGGCGCTGGCCCGGCAGCAGAGCCCCTTGGCCGCCCCGGCCGCCCTGACCTCCCTGAAACTGGCCACCGCATAAAGACCGCGTTGGCGCGGATTGCTCAGATTGGTCGCATTGTCGGTGCTTCCGGTTACCGTCTGAGCATGGAAGGCATGGAAGGCACCGCCAGCGCACCCGTCCGTCACCTCGACCCGAACGGCCCTTACGACGCTTCCGACACCGAGCGCTGGGCCGCCGAGCCCGACAAACGGCCCGGCCGGACCGCCTTCCAGCGCGACCGGGCCCGTGTACTGCACTCCGCCGCGCTGCGCCGCCTCGCCGGGAAGACCCAGGTGGTCACCCCCGGCAGCCGCTCGTACGACTGGGATGCCAGCCCGCGCACCCGGCTGACGCACTCCCTGGAGTGCGCCCAGGTCGGCCGCGAGCTCGGCGCGGCCCTCGGCTGCGATCCCGACCTCGTCGAGGCCGCCTGCCTCTCGCACGACATGGGCCACCCGCCCTTCGGGCACAACGGCGAGGAGGCGCTGAACGAGTTCGCCAAGGACTGCGGCGGCTTCGAGGGCAACGCCCAGTCGCTGCGCCTGCTGACCCGCCTGGAGCCGAAGCGGTTCGTGCCGGACCCGACCACCGGCGAGCTCGTCAGCGTCGGGCTCAACCTCACGCGGGCCTGCCTGGACGCCGCCACCAAGTACCCGTGGGCCCGCGGCGGCCACCCCACCGACCCCGACTCGGTCAAGTTCGGCGCGTACGACGACGACCTGCCGGTCTTCGAGTGGCTGCGGCGCGGCGCGCCCGCGGACCGCAAGTGCTTCGAGGCCCAGGTGATGGACTGGTCGGACGACGTGGCCTACTCCGTCCATGACTTCGAGGACGGCCTGCACGCCGGACACCTCGACCCCAACCTCCTCTTCGCCGAACCCGAGCGCACCGCCATCTGGCGTGTCGCGATCGGCCGTTACGTGCCGGCCGACACCGAGCCGGAGGAGCTGCGGGACGCCCTCGACCGGCTGATGGAGCAGGAGTGGTGGCCGCACGGGTACGACGGATCGGCCGTCGCCCAGGCCCGTCTCAAGGACGCCACCAGCCAGCTGATCGGCCGGTTCTGCCTGGCCGCCGAGGGCGCCACCCGCGAGGCGTACGGGTCCGGCCGGCTGACCCGGTACGCGGCCGAGCTGGTCGTCCCGCGCGAGGCGCGCAACGAGTGCGCGGTCCTCAAGGCCGTCGCCGATCTGTACGTGATGCAGCGCGACGAGCAGGAGCGGCTGCGCGCCGACCAGCGCATCGTCCTGGCCGAACTCGCCGAGGCGCTCAGCGCCCGCGCACCCGAGGGACTGGACCCGCAGTCCCGGGCGATCTTCGATACCGCGCCCGACGACAGAGCCCGCAAACGCGCGGTCATCGACCAGATCGCGGCGCTCACGGACGCCTCTGCGCGCTCCCTGCACGCCCGGCTCACGCGGCGCACGCGCCGGTCCGAAGGGTGAGCCGATCGGGCCACTCCCCCTTCACGCGGCAGGCTCAGTGCGGGACGCTCGCATGTGGTCGCATGTGGCGGAGAGGTTATGAGGAGGCATCAGGTGGTCGACGCACACCGGACATTCGTCATCGTCGGCGCAGGGCTTGCCGGAGCTAAGGCGGCCGAGACGCTGAGGTCCGAGGGGTTCACCGGGCGGGTGATCCTGATCGGCGACGAGCGCGACCATCCCTACGAACGGCCCCCGCTGTCCAAGGGGTACCTCCAGGGCAAGGAGGAGCGTGACAGCGTCTTCGTCCACGAGCCGTCCTGGTACGCCCGGGCCGATGTCGAGCTTCACCTCGGCCAGCCCGCGGTCCACCTGGACCGGGAGGCCAGGAAGGTGGTCCTCGGCGACGGCACGGCGCTGCACTACGACAAGCTGCTGCTGGCCACCGGGGCCGAGCCGCGCCGCCTCGACATCCCCGGCACGGGCCTGGCCGGGGTGCACCACCTGCGCCGGCTCGCCCACGCCGAGCGGCTGAAGGGCGTACTGGCCACCCTCGGTCGGGACAACGGCCATCTGCTGATCGCCGGGGCCGGCTGGATCGGTCTGGAGGTCGCCGCCGCGGCCCGCGGGTACGGGGCCGAGGTCACCGTGGTCGAGTCGCTGGCCACCCCGCTGCACGCGGTGCTCGGCCCGGAGATCGGCCGGCTCTTCGGGGACCTGCACGCCGAGCACGGGGTCCGCTTCCACTTCGGTTCGCGGCTCACCGAGATCATCGGGCACGACGGCATGGTGCTCGCGGCCCGGACCGACGACGGGGAGGAGCATCCGGCGCACGCCGTGCTGGCGGCGATCGGGGCGGCGCCGCGGACCGCGCTCGCCGAGACCTCCGGGCTGGCCCTGGTCGACCGGCAGCACGGCGGCGGCATCGCCGTGGACGCCTCGCTGCGGACCAGCGACCCGAACGTGTTCGCCGTCGGGGACGTGGCCGCCGCGCACCACCCGCTGCTCGGGACCCGGCTGCGGGTCGAGCACTGGGCGAACGCGCTCAACGGCGGCCCCGCCGCGGCGCGGGCGATGCTGGGGCAGGAGGTGTCGTACGACCGGGTGCCGTACTTCTTCTCCGACCAGTACGACGTGGGCCTCGAGTACTCCGGGTACGCCCCGGTGGGCGGCTACGACCAGGTGCTGATCCGCGGTGACGCGGCCAAGCGGGAGTTCATCGCGTTCTGGCTGTCGGAGGGGCGGGTGCTGGCCGGAATGAACGTGAATGTGTGGGATGTCACCGAGCACATCCAGGCCCTGATCCGGTCGAAGGCACAGGTCAACCGCGAGGCGCTGGCGGACCCATCGATTCCGCTTGACTCCCTGCTGCCGGCCGAGGGGGCCTGACGGGTTTGTCGGCGCCCGGCCGTAGACTTCACGGGTGGCAGGACGGATCAACGACGACGACGTGAAGGCGGTACGGGACGCGGTCCCGATCGACGCCGTGGTCTCCGACTATCTCCAACTGCGCAACGCGGGCGGCGGCAACCTCAAGGGCCTCTGCCCCTTCCACGACGAGAAGTCCCCGTCCTTCCAGGTCAGCCCCAGCAAGGGTCTCTACCACTGCTTCGGCTGCCAGGCTGGCGGGGACACCCTCGACTTCATCATGAAGATCGACCACCTGTCGTTCTCGGAGGCGGTCGAGCGCCTCGCGGGGCAGGCCGGCATCACCCTGCGGTACGAGGAGGGCGGCTACACCGCCGGCACCAGCGGCCGCGGCGAGCGCATCCGGCTCGTCGAGGCGCACAAGGCGGCCGCCCAGTTCTACGTCGAGCAGCTGGGCAGCGCCGAGGCCGAGATCGGCCGCAGGTTCCTGGCGGAGCGCGGCTTCGACCAGGCCGCCGCCGAGCACTTCAGCGTCGGGTACAGCCCGGCCGGCTGGGACCACCTGACCCGCTTCCTGCGCGGCAAGGGCTTCAGCGACAAGGAGCTGATCACCTCCGGTCTGGCCCAGGACAGCCGCAGCGGCAAGCCCATCGACCGCTTCCGCGGCCGACTGATGTGGCCGATCCGCGACATCAGCGGCGAGGTGGTCGGCTTCGGCGCGCGCAAGCTGCGCGACGACGACAACGGACCGAAGTACCTGAACACGCCGGAGACGGCGATCTACAAGAAGTCCCAGGTGCTGTACGGCATCGACCTGGCGAAGAAGGAGATCGCGAAGACCTCGCGGGCCGTGGTGGTCGAGGGCTACACGGACGTGATGGCCTGCCACATGGCGGGCGTGACGACCGCGATCGCGACGTGTGGCACCGCCTTCGGCGGCGACCACATCAAGATCCTGCGCCGCCTGCTGATGGACAACGCGACGGCCGAGGTGATCTTCACCTTCGACGGCGACGCGGCCGGCCAGAAGGCCGCGCTGCGCGCCTTCGAGGACGACCAGAAGTTCGCCGCCGAAACCTCCATCACCATCGCCCCCGGCGGCATGGACCCGTGCGACCTGCGCCTGGCGCAGGGGGACGCGGCGGTGTCCGGGCTGGTGGAGGCGCGGACCCCGCTGTTCGAGTTCGCGCTGCGGCACATCGTGGCCCGGCACAACCTGGAGAACCCGGCGGGCCGGGCGGCCGCGCTGGACGAGGCGGCCCCGGTCGTCGCCAACATCAAGAACATCGCGATCCAGCACGAGTCGGCGGTCCAGCTCGCGGGGATGCTGGGCATCCGGGACGAGCAGTTCGTCGTCAAGCGGGTCGCGCAGCTGGCGCGCTGGGCGCGGGATCGGGGCAACCAGCCCGGCGGGCAGCAGCAGGGCCGCGGCCGGTCCTCGCACTCGTCGCACGAGGCTGCGCCGACGCTCTCCGGCCCGGCGCCGGGCGGACCGGCGCTGAACCTGCGCAGCCCGGCGCACCGCACCGAGCGCGAGCTGCTCAAGCTGGCGCTGCAGCGGCCGGCCCTGGTCTCGCCGGCCTTCGACGCGTACGGGGTGGACGAGTTCACCGCCCCTCCGTACGCGGCGGTCCGCGAGGCCATCCAGGCCGCGGGCGGCGCCTCCCTGGGCACCGACGACTACCTGGCTCGGGTCCGCGACGCCGCGCCGAACGACACGGTCCGCGCACTCGTCACCGAGCTGGCGGTCGAGGCCATCCACGCCAAGACAGTGGACGAGGTGTACGCGGGCGTCCAGCTGGTCCAGGTCCGGCTGCGCGCTGTCGACCGCCGGGTCCACGAGGTCCAGGGCACGATGTCGCGCCTGGGCTCCCAGGCCCCGACGGAGCAACTGGCGGCGGTCCAAGAGGAACTGTGGGTCCTCCAGCAGTACGGCCAGCGCCTGCGCAACCGCGGCGCCGAGGGCCTGTAGAGCTCCGGCTAACGCCGTCCGAACCAGTCGCCGCCCGCTATCTCGGTGCCGGACTCGCGCAGTCGGCGGGCCAGCAGCGGGGCCGCCAGGTAGACCCAGGCGGGGGTCCGGGTGCCGTCCGGGCGGACCGCGTCCCGGCGGACCCGGTCGTAGACGTTCAGCGGCCGGTCGGGGCCGTGGTACTCCTCCAGCCGGTCCAGTTCGGCCAGCAGTCTCTCGTACGCGCCGGGCGCCGGGGTGACCAGCTCGCCGACGATCTCCGATCCCGGGTGCTGGACGGCGTACGGGTAGCCGGGACCGTCGTAGAGGAGCGCGTCCGGGAGCCGCGCGGGCTCCTCGGCGGCCGTGCGGCCCCGCAGGAACAGGGCGTGGTTGACCTCCCCGGGGCGCAGGGTCCCGTACACGAAGAACGGGAGCTCGGCGGTCATCCGGCCGTCACCTCCTGCGCGACCCACGCCAGGTAGTCCGCGCTGCCCTGCACCACCGGGGTGGCGATGATCTCCGGCGTGTCGTACGGGTGCCCGGCGGTCAGCCGGTCCTCCAGGGCCGGGTAGGCGGCCGTGGTGGTCTTGAACAGCACCTGCCACTCCTGGGAGGTCTCGAGCGCGTCCTTCCAGTGGTAGACGGAGGTCACCGGCCCGGAGATCTGCGCGCAGGCGGCCAGCCGCGACTCCACCGCGGCGCGGGCGAGCGCCGCAGCCGCCTCCGCCGAATCGACCGTGGCCAGGACGGTGAGCACCCCGAGCACCGGATGCACCGGATGCACCGGATCCAGTGGCGGCTGCGACGGCGATGGCCGATCGGCTGATGTCACGGGAGCCCTCCCTCGGTTACGGCGGACAGCACGCGGTCCGGGACTTTGGTCCCGAGTCTGCCTGCGCCCTTCCACCGTACGCACCGCTGTTACACAACCTCCCGGTGGCCGTGACCGTCGCCCTCTACCGTCGGCTTGTCCTCCCTCAGACCCCTTTGGCCCGGCCCCTCATGAAGCGACCCACCCGACAGCTCACCGCCGTCCTCCTGTGCGCCTGTACCTGTGCACTCGCCGTCGGCGGCTGCGCCGCGCCCGGAGGGCTCGGCGCCGGTGAGCCCGCGCCGCCCGTGTCGGCCCAGCCGCAGCCCGAGTCGCTCTGGCCGCTGTGGACCGACCACACCCCTGCGGCGCACGGTAAGCCGGTCGGCACCCGGGAGCCCCCGCCGCAGCCGCTGAAGAACGCGCCGGAGGTGGGGCCCGGCGGGCTGCCCGCGGTGGACGTGAAGGACGTCGTGCAAGCCGACAAGCAGATGAAGCCGTTCGCCGCGAAGGGGTGGATCGACGCGCCCGGCAAGGTCGGGATCCGCCCGCCCCTGTACCGCGACCTCACGGGCGACGGGAAGCCGGAGCTGATCGTCGCCGCCGACGCCCAGACCGGGCGCACCGCGCTGACCGTGTACACCGCGGAAGGCACCCGGATCGTCCCCATCCTGTTCACCGTCGGCCGACGGATGGCCGCGGAGTCCATCGGCGGCGACCTGCTGCTGCGCACCGCCGCCGACGACGGCTCCGAGCAGGCCGTCCGCTACCACTGGGACGGCGAGCGGATGCGGGTCGTCAGCGACGAGCGGCGCTACAGCAAGTCCCAGGCGGACTGCGACAGCGGGCAGGTCCCCCAGCCGAAGCGCACCGACAGGTTCGGGGAGGCGTGCGAGTGAAGCCCGGCCTGATCCGCTGCCGCCACCTCCTGCGGGCCCTCGGCCTGCGCTGGAAGATCTCCGCCCTGCTCGCGGCCGGCTGCTCGCTCGTCGCGGTGACCATCGGCGTACTGATCCACGAGGCGCGGGCCCGGCAGGTGGGCGAGGCTGCGCGGGAGAGCGCCGTCGCCCAGCTGATCCGCGTACGCCAGGTGTACGAGCTCACCGGGCGGCTGGACGACGACAAGGTCGGCGAGGCCGATGCGTGGATCGACTGCCCCGGCCTGCCGGAGCCGCTGCGCCGGGCAGCCCTCGCGGGGCAGCGCACCACCTACCTCGACCTGTCCGGGTCCGATCCGGCGGTGTGGGCCGCGCGCCCGGTCGGCGGCGACCACGTGCTGTCCGTACGCCGGTCGCTGGCCGGCGAGCAGGCCGAACTGGCCGAACTGGACAAGCAGCTGGCGGCTTCCGGGGCCGGTGTCGTGACGCTCGCGGCGATCGGCGGGGCGCTGCTGGCGAGCCGGCTGAGCAAGGACCTGCGGACGGCGGCCGAGACGGCCCGCCGGATCAGCGAGGGCGAGCTGGACGCGCGCATCGGGGCGTCGGGCGTGCCGGGAACCCGGAACGAGGTCGCCGAACTGTCCTCGGCGGTCGACACGATGGCGGCCAGTCTTCAGCAGCGGCTGGAGGCGGAGCAGCGGTTCACGGCCGATGTGGCGCACGAACTGCGGACACCGCTGACGGGGCTGCACACCGCGGCCGAGCTGCTGCCGGCGGGGCGGCCGACGGAGCTGGTCCGGGACCGGGTCGCGGCGCTGCGGACGCTGACCGAGGACCTGCTGGAGGTCGCACGGCTGGACGCGCGCCGGGAGGAGGCGCAGCTGGCGGTGCACGCGCTGGGTCCGCTGGTCGCGACGATCACCCGGCGGGCGGGGGTGGCGGCGGAGGTGGTCGGGGCGGACTGCCCGGCCCCGGTCCGTACGGACGTCCGCCGCCTGGAGCGGATCCTGACGAACCTGCTGGTCAACGCCCGTCGCCACGGCGGTGACCCGGTCACGGTGATGGTTTACGGGAACACGGTGACCGTACGGGACTGCGGTCCGGGCTTCCCGGCGAAGCTGCTGCGGGAGGGGCCGCAGCGGTTCCTGACGGGTGCGGCCGAACGGGGCCAGGGGACGGGGCTGGGTCTGACCATCGCCTTCGGCCAGGCGCAGGTGATCGGCGCGCGGGTGACCCTGTCCAACCCGGCCCCGGCGGGCGCGGCGGCGACGGTGACGCTCCCTGCGGGCTGAGTCCCGCCGGGCCCGGCCCCGGCCCGAGCCCCGTACGAGCCCCGGCCCGGGCCCGGCCTCACCCGGACGGGGTGGGTCACCTGAACGGCCGAAGCCAGGGGCCGTGACCTGCGGCAAAGGTCGCCCGCCGGACAGATCTGATGGAACATCAGCAGGCGGGCCGCGGCCCGGCCGGGTTTCCTCGGGAACACGACCCCGCGCCTCCAGGAGTCCCCATGCGCCGACGCACCGCTCACGTGCTCACCGCCACCGCGCTGACCGCCGCCGCGTTCACGGGCCCGGTCGCCGGCGCGGTGGCCGCCGCGGAACTCGGCACGGCGGGCTTCGCGCCCGGCGACTTCGCGAAACTGGAGGTGTGGCCGAAATCCGCCGCCCCCGGGGCGAGCGTCACCGTGAACACCACCGCCTGCGGCTCGGGCAGCCATGCCGACGGCGATGCCACCACGGTCGGCGGCGGCCGCTTCAAGCTGGTGCCCGGCACCCACAAAGAGGTGGTCATCGGGCAGTTCCAGATCGCCCGCGGCACCCGCCCCGGCACCTACAACATCGGCGCGACCTGCGCCGACGGCAAGTTCGCCACCGGCGACCTGGTCGTCACCGAACGCGGCCCGCAGGGCCACGTCCGCACCGGGGTGGGTGGCGGGACGACCACCACCGTCGACCCCACCAAGATCACGGCGGGAGCGGCCGTGCTGGCCGCCGCCGCCGTCGGCGGTACCTGGCTCCTGCGTCGCCGGGCGAGCGGCACGCGGAGCTGACGGGCGCCCACCGCGGCTGCGGCCGCGGTCCGACCGGTACCGTCCCCCGTCGCCCGCCCCGCGAGGTCCCCCCGTTCGCGGGGCCGGGCGACGGCCTGCCACACGGAACACGGACCCGGAACACAGCCAGGGGGCACCCATGGGCAGAGGCCAGGCCGGCCGCGGCGGGCTCGTCGCGCTCACCGCCTGTGTCGGCATCTGGCTCGTCGGCAGCGGATCCGGCCAGTCCGTCGGGCCTCCGCTGCCCTCCCCCGCAGAGGCGCTGAGCGGCCGGGCGAGCTACCCCGGCAGCATCGCCCCGCTCCCCGGATCCCCGCCGACCCGGATCCGGATCCCGTCCATCCGGGTCGACGCCCCGCTGACCGGGCTGGGCCTGGGGCGTGACGGCAGCATCGAAGTGCCCCCGCCCGCGCGCCGCGACCTGGCGGGCTGGTACCGGGACGGCACCACCCCCGGCGCCGTCGGCACCGCCGTGGTCGTCGGGCACGTCGACCACGCCGCCGGCCCGGCGGTCTTCTACCACCTCGGCGCACTGCACCGCGGAGCCGCGATCGAGGTGCCGCGCGCGGACGGACGTACGGCCGTGTTCACCGCGCACGCGGTCGAGGTCTACGAAGCCGACCGCTTTCCGGACACCCGCGTGTACGGGCCCTCGCCGCGCGCCGAGCTCCGGGTGATCACCTGCGGCGGGGGCTTCTCGCCGCGTACCGGCTACCAGGGCAACGTGGTCGTCTTCGCCCACCTCACCGGCACGTACTAGCAGGGAGCGGAGAGCGGCAAGCAGCAAGCAGGGACGGTCGGACCGGTCAGCCCCACTGCTCCAGACCGAGCTTGATCACCAGTGCGCCGACCACGGTCAGCAGCACGCCACGGACGAACCCGCTCCCCTTCTTCAGCGCCATCCGGGCCCCGATCATGCCGCCGGCCAGGTTGAACACCGCCATCAGCGCGGCCAGCTGCCACAGCACCATGCCCTGGTAGGCGAACATCGCGAGCGCCCCGGCGTTCGTGCAGCAGTTGACGATCTTGGCGGTGGCGGAGGCGGTGACCAGGTCGAGGTGGAGCAGCGCGGTGAGGGCGAGCACCAGGAAGGTGCCGGTGCCGGGCCCGATGAGCCCGTCGTAGAAGCCGATGCCGAGGCCCGCGAGCCCGATGGCGAGCAGCACCCGCTGCCGGCTGACCGGCGCGGTCGACGGGGCGGTGCCGAAGCCCGGCTTGAAGAGCACGATGCCCGCGACGACCACGAGCACCCCCATGATCAGCGGGCGAAGGGCGTCCTTGCTGATCCCGCCGGCCAGCGCGGCACCGCCCATGGATCCGGCGAGCGCGGCCAGGCCGATCCGGACGGCGATCTTCACGTCCACCGGGGCCTTGCGTACGTACGTCACCGCCGCGCCCGCGGTGCCGACGATGGCCACGGCTTTGTTGGTGCCGAGCACGGCGGCGGGGTGGGCGTTCGGCAGGCCGAGGAGCAGTGCGGGCAGGAGCAGCAGCCCGCCGCCGCCCACCACCGCGTCGATCCAGCCGGCCGCCGCGGCGGCCACGCACAGCACGATGATCATCGTCATTGATATGTCAGGCACGCCCACGACCCTATGAAGCCGATCGGTGCAGGACCCATCAATCCCCGGAAACTTGCGCAAAGGTTGAGCTTTCCCGGGCCGGTACCCGGTCCGGAGCCACCGGAGCCGCCGGGTCCACGGTCGCCGTCAGCACGGTCGCGGCCGGCACGCCGGCCAGCCCCGGCCCGGCCCGGCGGCGAGCCGTCGCGCGGGCGGTACGGAGGCCGGCGCGGCGGCGCCCGCCCGCAGCGCGGAGGGCCGGCGCGGCTTGCGGTGCCGGGCCTGCGCCCTGCCGGCCGACGGAACGGGAGCGGCGAATGCAGCGGCCCCGACCGGTACGGACAGGGGAACGTGCAGCGGATGACGCATGGCGCGGCAGCCTCTCGGAAGCAGGTCGGGGTCAGAAGCCGAAGCACTCGGAATGGATGCGTCCGGCCGGCACCCCGGCCCGCAGCAGCGCGCTCTGCGTCGCCTCGGCCATCCCCGGCGGCCCGCAGAGGTACACGTCGTGCTCGGCCAGGTCCGGCACCAGCGCGAGCAGCGTCTGCGGGGCCGGCGGATCTCCCCCAGCTACCGCTGGGAGGTGCCCCCAGGCATCCGAGGACCCGAGCAGGTAGTGCAGCCCGGCCTGCCGCTCGACGGCGATGGCCTCCGGCTCGGACCGCAGTACGAGGCCTCACCGACCCTTGACCCGGGCGCTGAGGTGCGCGTTCCGTCCGGGTAACAACGGCGATGCGGCGGGGAAACAGCGGCCGCGCACGCTCATGCCATGACATCGGAGCAGCAGCGTGTGGTGGTGATCGGCGGCGGCCTCGCGGGCCTGCGGCTCGCTGCGCGGCTGGGCGCGGGTACGGGTACGGGTGCCGGTACGGATGTGACGGTCCTCGGCGAGGAGCCGCACGTCCCGTACAACCGGGTCCTGCTGGCGGACGTGCTGGCGGGCCGGTACGCACCGGAGGTGACCGCCCTCCCGGCCCCCGGTCCGGCGCTGCGGCGCGGTGTCCGGGCGGTCCGCATCGACCGCGCCGACCGGGCGGTCCACTGCGACGACGGCAGCACGGAGCGGTACGACACGCTGGTCCTGGCCACGGGCTCCAACGCGGTCCTCCCGCCGCTGCGCGGGCTGTTCGAACCCGAGGGGCGGGAACTGCCCGACGGGGTCCACGCGTTCCGCACCATGGACGACTGCCTGGCCCTGTCGGCGGCCGTGGCCGTACGGGAGGGCGTGCGCGCGGTGGTGATCGGCGGCGGCCTCCTCGGCGTCTCCGCGGCCCGCGCCCTGGCCGAACGCGGCGCCCAGGTGGTCCTGGCCCAGCAGGGCGAACGGCTGATGGAACGCCAGCTGGACGCGGACGCCTCGGCGCTGCTGCACACGCACCTCACCGCCCTCGGCATCGAGATCCACACGGAATGCCGGGTCCGCGGCCTGACGACAGCGCAGGACACCGGCCGGCGGCGGGTCACCGGGGTCGAGTTCGCCGACGGGTACCGGCTCGATGCCGATGTCGTCGTGCTCGCCTGCGGCGTGCGGCCCCGGACCGGGCTCGCGCTCGCCGCCGGGCTCGAGGTGCGCACCGGGATCGTCGTGGACGACCGGCTGCGGACCGGCGACCCCCGCATCCACGCCATCGGCGACTGCGCCGAGCACGCCGGCCGGGTGTACGGCCTCGCGGGCCCCGCGCTGGAGCAGGCCGACGCCCTCGCCGCGCAGCTGACCGGCACCACCGGTACCGCCGCCGCCCCCCGATACACCGGAACCCGCGCCCTCACCCGCCTCACCCTCACCACCGCCGGAGGCACCGGAACCGGTACCGGCTCCCTCGATCTCGCCGCGTTCGGCGAGACCACCCCGCTCCCCGGCGACGACGTGGTCCGCCTCGCCGACGCCACCCGCCGGACCTACCGGAAGGTCGTCGTCCGCGGCGACCGCCTCGTCGGCGGCGTCCTCCTCGGCGAACTCTCCAGCGTGGGCGCCCTCGCCCGCAGCTGGGAGGACGAGGAGGACCTGACCGACCTGTTCCACCTGCTCACCGACGACGGAGGCTCCTGATCATGGCCGCAGCCACGCCCACGCCCACTCCCGCCATCGTGCTCATCGGCCACGGCATGGTCGGCCAGCGCTACCTCGAGGCACTCGCCGAGCGCGGGGCCACGGCCACGCACCGGATCACCGTGCTCTGCGAGGAGCCCCGGCCGGCCTACGACCGCGTTCACCTCACCTCGTACTTCTCCGGAAGCACCCCCGAGGACCTCTCCCTCACCCCCGCCGGCTTCATGGAGCAGCACGGGATCGAGCTGCACCTCGGCGACCCCGCCGAGTCCATCGACCGCGAGGCCCGTACCGTCACCTCCCGCTCCGGGCAGGTGTTCCCGTACGACGTGCTCGTCCTGGCGACCGGCAGCTACCCCTTCGTGCCGCCCGTCCCCGGCAAGGACGCCCCCGGCTGCTTCGTCTACCGCACCATCGAGGACCTGTTCGCGATCGAGGAGTACGCGAAGACCCGCACCAGCGGCGCCGTCGTCGGCGGCGGCCTCCTCGGGCTCGAGGCCGCCGGCGCCCTCCAGGGCCTCGGCCTCGCCACCCGCATCGTGGAGTTCGCCCCGCGCCTGATGCCCGTCCAGGTCGACGACGGCGGCGGCGCGGCCCTGCTGCGCACCATCGAGTCGATGGGGCTGACGGTCCACACCGGCGTCGGCACCCAGGAGGTCGTCACCGGCGAGGACGGCCACGTCAGCGGAATGCGGCTCTCCGACGGCTCCACCGTCGACACCGACCTCGTCGTCTTCTCCGCCGGGGTCCGCCCCCGCGACCAGCTCGCCCGCGACTCGGGCCTGACCGTCGGCGAGCGCGGCGGCATCGGCGTCGACGCCCGCTGCCGCACCTCCGACCCGCGCGTCTACGCCATCGGCGAGTGCGCGCTGGCCACCGACGGCCGCGTCTACGGACTGGTCGCCCCCGGCTACGAGATGGCCGAGACCGCCGCCGAGGACCTCCTGGGCCGCGACAAGGAGTTCACCGGAGCCGACCTCTCCACCAAGCTCAAGCTGCTCGGCGTGGACGTGGCCTCCTTCGGCGACGCCCACGGCGCCACCCAGGGCAGCCTCGACGTCGTCTACTCCGACTCCCGCTCCGGCGTCTACAAGAAGCTGGTCGTCTCCCCCGACGGGGTGCTGCTCGGCGGGGTCCTGGTCGGCGACGCCGACTCGTACGGCCTGCTGCGCCCGCTCACCGGCAGCGTCCCGCCCGTCAGTCCCGACCAGCTGGTCCTGCCCGCCGGCCTCGGCGCGCCCGCGGCGCTCGGCCCGTCGGCGCTCCCCGACTCCGCGGTGATCTGCTCCTGCCACAACGTCACCAAGAAGGCGATCACCGCCTGCGCCACACTCCCCGAGGTCAAGCAGTGCACGAAAGCGGGCACCGGCTGCGGCAGCTGCCTCAAGGTGATCGGCCAGCTGCTGCCCGCGGCCGCCGACAAAGGGCTGTGCGACTGCTTCCCCTTCACCCGCGCCGAGCTCTACGAGATCGTCCGTACCCGTCGGCTGACCTCGTACGAGCAGCTCCTCGACGGCCACGGCCGGGAGGCGGCCCGCGGCGGCGACGGCTGCGAGGTCTGCAAGCCGACCGTCGGCTCGATCATCGCCTCGCTCGCCCCCACCCTCGGCGCGAGCGGTTACGTCCTCGACGGGGAGCAGGCCGCCCTCCAGGACACCAACGACCACTTCCTCGCGAACCTCCAGCGCAACGGCTCGTACTCGGTCGTCCCGCGCATCCCCGGTGGTGAGATCACCCCCGACAAGCTCATCGTGATCGGGGAGGTCGCCCGCGACTTCGGGCTCTACACGAAGATCACCGGCGGCCAGCGCATCGACCTCTTCGGCGCCAGCGTCGACCAGCTCCCGCGGATCTGGGCCCGGCTCGTCGAGGCCGGGTTCGAGTCCGGCCACGCGTACGGGAAGGCCCTGCGCACGGTGAAGTCCTGCGTCGGCCAGACCTGGTGCCGGTACGGGGTCCAGGACAGCGTGCGGATGGCCATCGACCTGGAGCTGCGCTACCGGGGCCTGCGCGCCCCGCACAAGCTCAAGTCGGCGGTGTCCGGCTGCGCGCGCGAGTGCGCGGAGGCGCAGAGCAAGGACTTCGGGGTGATCGCGACGGCGAACGGCTGGAACCTGTACGTCGGCGGGAACGGCGGGGCCACCCCGCGCCACGCGGACCTGCTGGCCCAGGACCTGTCCGACGCCGAACTGGTCCGGCTCATCGACCGGTTCCTGATGTTCTACATCCGCACGGCGGACCGGCTGGAGCGCACCTCGACCTGGCTGGACCGGCTGGAGGGCGGCCTGGACCACCTGCGGGACGTGGTCGTGCACGACTCGCTCGGGCTGTGCGCGGAGCTGGAGTCGCTGATGGCCGACCACGTGTCGCACTACCGCGACGAATGGGCCGAAACGCTCCAGGACCCGGAGCGGCTGCGCCGGTTCGTGTCCTTCGTCAACGCGCCGGGCGCCCCCGACCCGACCGTGAAGTTCGTTCCCGAACGCGACCAGGTCAAGCCCGACCTGACCATTCTCAACATCCGGCCGCTGGAGGCCGTGGGAGGCATCCGATGACCGTGGAACTGCATGTGGCCGAAGGCTGGCTGACGGTGTGCGAGCTGTCCGACCTGACCCCCGGACGGGGGGTGGCGGTCCTGCTGCCCGACGGGAGCCAGGCCGCGGTGTTCATCGGCCGCTCGGGCGGTATGTACGCCATCGACAACCAGGACCCGTTCACCGGGGCGGCCGTGCTCTCGCGGGGGCTGGTCGGATGCATCGACGGCAAGCCGTTCGTGGCCTCGCCGCTGCTGAAGCAGCGCTTCGACCTCGCCACGGGCCGCTGTCTGGACGACGAGGAGGCGGCGGTCCGGACCTATCCGGTGCGGACCGCCGTGACCTCCGGCGCGGTGGCGTAGCGAGGGCGTGGGGCGGACTTGGCGGGTGCGTGGCGGGGCGTCAGCCCTGGACGGCCGCCGGGTCCATCCAGACGTACTCCCAGACGTGGCCCTCCAAGTCCTCGAAGGCGCGGCCGTACATGAAGCCGAGGTCCTGGGCCGGGCGGGGCTCGGTGCCGCCCGCCGCGAGGGCGGCGTCGACCACCTCGTCGACCTTCTCCCGGCTGTCCGCGCTCAGGGCGAGCATGACCTCGGTGGTCTTGGTGGCGTCCGCCACCTCCTTGGTGGCGAAGTCCTTGAACCGGGCCTCGGTCATCAGCATCGCGAAGATCGTGTCGCTGATGACGAGGCAGCCGGTCGACTCGTCGCTGAACTGGGGGTTGAACGAGTAGCCGAGCTTGCCCCAGAACGCCTTGGCGGCATCGATGTCCTTGACCGGCAGGTTGACGAAGATCATGGTGGGCATCTCGGTCCCTCTTCTCTCGTGTGGTGTGCTTTCGAGAGATAGACCGGGGGCGCCGGGAAAACTCATCGCTCCCGTGAAAACTTTTCCGATGATCTCCGCGGGGCGGCCGGCCGAGGCCCGTCACCGCAGGTCAGACGGTGGAGCGGAGTTCCAGCGCGGCCAGCGGTACGAACCCGCAGGCGTCCTCCCTCCGGAGCAGCGCGGGATCCGGCCCGGCCAGCCGCCGGTGCAGGGCCAGCGCGATCCGCTCGCCGGTCGCCTTCGCCCGCTCCGCGGTCGGCCCCCGGTGCAGGCCGTCGACGGTGGCGTGCCACAGCTGCACCCAGCGCCCGAAGTCCTCGGCGGTCAGCGCCCGCGCCGCGTGCAGGGCGGCGTGCGGGGCGAAGGCGTCGCGCCGGTAGTCGGCCGTGCGGAACAGGGCCCGCTCCCAGAAGTCGGTGATCCGGCACAGGTGGACCTCGAGGTCCGTCCCGGCGATCTCGGTGAAGAACGGCCCGATGCGCCGGTCGGCGAAGGCGGCGGTGTAGAAGCGGCGCAGCACGACGGCGAGGTCGGCGCGGCCGGAGATGTCGTTGTCCGCGGCGAACTGGTTCATTGCTTGACCATCCTTGCCGAAGCGGCGTCCCTCCAGGGCGGAAAGTCCCCCGATTCGTCACATCGTGCGGATCGAAACATCGTGCGGATCGAACGCAAACCGGTCGCCCCCGCGTCACGCCGCGTTGAGACTGCGGCAATTCGGCGCTCGTAGGGTCCTGTGCGCGTGCGACTCCGCGCCTGACCGGGTGCGGAGCCCCTCCTCCCACAGGAGTGACCGTGGAACGTCGTACCTTCCTGCGCGGCGCCGTCATCGGATCCTCGGCCGCCGCCTTCGGCGGCACGCTGACGCACGGGGCCGCCTACGCGGCGCCCGCCCAGCCCGGCGCGGGGCCCTACGGGGCCCTCGGCGCGGCGGACGCGAACGGCATCCAGCTGCCCGCAGGCTTCAGCAGCCGGGTGATCGCCCGGTCCGGCCAGAACGTCGGCCCCACGAGCTACAAGTGGCACAGCGCCCCCGACGGCGGCGCCTGTTTCACGGACGGCACCGGCTGGATCTACGTCTCCAACTCCGAGATCAACCCGTCCGGCGGCGCGAGCGCGGTGAAGCTGAACTCCTCCGGGGCGGTCACCGGCGCCTACCGGATCCTCTCCGGCACCCGGCAGAACTGCGCCGGCGGCAAAACCCCGTGGAACACGTGGCTGTCCTGCGAGGAGGTGAGCCTGGGCTACGTCTACGAGACCGACCCGTACGGGGTGAACGCGGCCGTGCAGCGGCCGGCTCTGGGCCGGTTCAAGCACGAGGCCGCGGCCGCCGACCCGGTGCGCCAGGCGATCTACCTGACCGAGGACGAGACCAACGGCTGCTTCTACCGGTTCCTGCCCACGACCTGGGGCAACCTGTCCTCCGGCACCCTCCAGGTGCTGGTGGCCGGCACCGCCACCTCCGGCTCCTTCACCTGGGCGAACGTGCCCGACCCGGACGGCTCGCCGACCACGACCCGCACCCAGGTCTCCGGCGCCAAGCACTTCAACGGCGGCGAGGGCTGCCACTACGCCGGCGACACGGTCTGGTTCACCACCAAGGGCGACAACCGGGTCTGGCAGGTCGACCTGGCGAGCGGCACGTACGAACTGGCCTACGACGACTCGCTCGTGCCCGGCGGTGCGGCCCCGCTGACGGGCGTGGACAACGTCACCGGGTCCTCGTACGGGGACCTGTACGTGGCCGAGGACGGCGGCAACATGGAGATCTGCGTGATCACCCCGGACGACGTGGTCGCCCCGTTCCTGCGGATCACCGGCCAGTCCTCCTCGGAGATCACCGGCCCGGCCTTCTCCCCCGACGGCACCCGGCTGTACTTCTCGAGCCAGCGCGGCACGACGGGCAGCTCCTCGGGCGGCATCACGTACGAGGTGACCGGACCCTTCCGGGTCTGACGGTGGCCCTCCCCACGGCCCCGGACCGCGATTGCCGGTCCGGGGCCGTGGGCGGCTACGAGGCCACCGCGCCGCCCTTGAGGAGCGCGGCCCCCAGCGGGGTCACCGTGTGCAGGACGGCGTTGCCCCGGCGCAGGGTGGTGACCAGGCCCGCCTCGCGCATCACGCAGGCGTGCTGGCTCGCGGAGGCCAGCGAGACCCCGGCCCTGCGGGCCAGTTCGCTGGTGGTGGCGCCGTCGCCGATGGCCCGCAGCACCACCGAGCGGGTGTGCCCGACGAGCTTGCCCAGCGTGCGCTGGCGCTGCTCCTCCAGGGGCCGAATCGATTCGCCGCCGGTGGGCGCCGAGGCAAGCTGCGCGGCGGCCGGGTAGACCAGCACCGGGGGCAGCTCCGGGTCGTGCAGGGTCACGGCGGTCTTCCGGCAGAAGAACGACGGCTGGAGCAGCAGCCCGCGCCCCCGCAGCCGTACGTCGCGGTCCACGGGGTAGTCGCACTCCAGGACCGGAGCACGCCAGCGCAGCATCGGCGGCAGCGAGGCCAGCAGCTCGTCTGCGCCGCCGTCGAGGAGGGCCCGGCCGCGCGCGGCCCGCTCGGCCTCGATCTGGGCCTGGATGTGCGTCCAGTACGGCTCCACGGCCGCCCGGTGGTAGCCGCGCAGCTCGCCCAGCAGCCTCGGCAGGTGCTTGGTGCCGCCGTCCATGAAGTCCCGCAGCCGCCGCGGGACCGGCGCGTCGGCGCCTCCGCTCACGGCCGAGGGCATGCCGAACGCGGCTCCCACGCCCGTGCCCGCGCCCAGCAGCGTCAGCTCGCGCCGCATCCGCTCGGGGCGGATCCCGCGCAGGGCGTCGAGTCCCACGTCCCACCCGTACTGCCCCTCCACAGGGGTCAGGAAATCGGGAAAATACCCGCGACTCGGTATGAGCGCACCAAGTAAACGTGTTTCACTATTCAACCTGCTCCGGGTTTCCGTACGCCATTCACCGAAGAGCCGGGCATCGCGCCGGTCTCTTAAGCGGTGAAAACTCAGAATCGTTTCCCACAACGCATCGGGACGCCCTGCCATCCGTACGCGTGCCAGGTCCACTCCAGTGAAATGGATACGCAGCACCGAACCCCCACCTGTGCAACCGCAATCCCCCCGCCCCATGAGTATGCATGCCGTCACACGACGTCACCACGCCCTTTCGGCCACAGTTGAAACCCCTTTCGGCGGGGGCGTGACAACCGAAATCCTGTACTCCGCCAGGGACACTCCAGTGCGACCGAAACGCTCCGTGAAGGCCGTGGGGGGCTTTGCGGGGCCTGGCGGTCGGTCGCACCGGGAAGCGCCGACGTGCCTGGCAGATTGACAGCGGGCGGTGGACGGGTGGGGATCCGTCCACCGCCTGCTGGCGTAAAGATTTGTTGAACAACAAAAAATGGGCGCGTCCGCCCTCGGGGGTCAGGGAACCCGGGGGCGGACGCGCAGTCAGCAGGCCCTGTCAGGGCCGTGGAGGGGTCAGCGGCTGTCGCTGCCCTTCGCCTCGGCGGCGGCCCGGCCGGCCTCCAGGCGCGCCACCGGGATCCGGAAGGGCGAGCAGGAGACGTAGTCGAGACCGACCTCGTGGAAGAAGTGGACGGACTCCGGGTCGCCGCCGTGCTCGCCGCAGACGCCGAGCTTGAGGTCGGGGCGGGTGGCCCGGCCGGCCTGGACCGCGCTGCGGACCAGCGCGCCGACGCCGTCCTTGTCGATGGTCTCGAACGGCGATACCCCGAAGATGCCCTTCTCCAGGTACGCGGTGAAGAAGCTGGCCTCGACGTCGTCGCGGGAGAAGCCCCACACCGTCTGGGTCAGGTCGTTCGTGCCGAAGGAGAAGAACTGCGCCGCCTCGGCGATCTGCCCGGCCGTGAGGGCGGCGCGGGGCAGCTCGATCATCGTGCCGATGGTCAGCTTGAGGCTGGTGCCGGTCGCGGCCTCGACCTCGGCGATGACCGCGTCGGCCTCCTCGCGGACGATCTCCAGCTCCTGGACGGTGCCCACGAGCGGGACCATGATCTCGGCGCGCGGGTCACCCTTGGCGTTCTTGCGCTCGGCGGCGGCCTCGGCGATCGCCCGGACCTGCATGGCGAACAGACCGGGGATGACCAGGCCGAGACGGACACCACGCAGACCCAGCATCGGGTTCTGCTCGTGCAGCTTGTGCACGGCCTGGAGCAGGCGCAGGTCGTTCTCGTTGGCGTCCTTGCGGGCCTCGGCGAGGGCGACGCGCACCGACAGCTCGGTGATGTCGGGCAGGAACTCGTGCAGCGGCGGGTCGAGGAGGCGGACGGTGACGGGCAGGCCGTCCATCGCCTCGAACAGCTCGACGAAGTCCTTCTTCTGCAGCGGCAGGAGGGCGCTCAGTGCCGCCTCGCGCTCCTTGTCGGTGTCCGCGAGGATCAGGCGCTCCACCAGCTCGCGGCGCTCACCGAGGAACATGTGCTCGGTACGGCACAGGCCGATGCCCTGGGCGCCGAAGCGGCGGGCGCGCAGCGCGTCCTCGGCGTTGTCGGCGTTGGCACGCACCCGCAGCCGGCGGACGCGGTCCGCGTACGCCATGATCCGGTGCACGGCGGCGACCAGCTCGTCGGCGTCGTCGGCGCCGGCGTGCATGCGGCCCTCGAAGTACTCGACGACCGGGGACGGTACGACGGGTACCTCACCGAGGTAGACCTTGCCGGTGGAGCCGTCGATGGAGACGACGTCACCCTCTTCGACGACCGTCCCGCCGACCGTCATGCGGCGACGCTTGGTGTCGACCTCGAGGTCCTCGGCGCCGCAGACGCAGGTCTTGCCCATGCCGCGGGCCACGACGGCGGCGTGCGAGGTCTTGCCGCCGCGGGAGGTCAGGATGCCCTCGGAGGCGATCATGCCGTCCAGGTCGTCCGGGTTGGTCTCGCGGCGGATCAGGATGACCTTCTCGCCGGAGCGGGACCACTTGACGGCCGTGTACGAGTCGAAGACGGCCTTGCCGACCGCCGCACCCGGGGAGGCGGCGATGCCGCGGCCGAGCAGGGTGGTCTTGGCGTCCTCGTCGAAGCGCGGGAACATCAGCTGCGCCAGCTGGGCGCCGTTGACGCGCTGGAGGGCCTCGGCCTCGTCGATCAGGCCCTGGTCGACGAGCTGGGTGGCGATCCGGAAGGCGGCACCGGCGGTGCGCTTGCCGACGCGGGTCTGCAGCATCCACAGCTGGCCGCGCTCGATGGTGAACTCGATGTCGCAGAGATCCTTGTAGTGGGTCTCCAGCGTCGTCATGATCGTCATGAGCTGGTCGTACGAGGCCTTGTCGATCGCCTCGAGGTCCGCCAGCGGGACGGTGTTGCGGATGCCCGCGACGACGTCCTCGCCCTGGGCGTTCTGGAGGTAGTCGCCGTACACGCCGGCGTGGCCGCTGGCGGGGTCGCGGGTGAACGCGACGCCGGTGCCGGAGTCGGGGCCGAGGTTGCCGAAGACCATGGAGCAGATGTTGACCGCGGTGCCCAGGTCGCTCGGGATGCGCTCCTGGCGGCGGTAGAGCTTGGCGCGGTCGGTGTTCCACGAGTTGAAGACCGCCTCGACGGCGAGGTCCAGCTGCTCGCGGGCGTCCTGCGGGAACTCGCGGCCGGCCTGCTTGGCGACGATCTTCTTGAAGCGGGTGACCAGCTTCTTCAGGTCGGCGGCGTCGAGGTCGGTGTCGACGGTGACCTTCTTGGCGGCCTTGGCCTCGTCGAGGGCTTCCTCGAAGAGCTCGCCCTCGACCCCGAGGACGGTCTTGCCGAACATCTGGATGAGGCGGCGGTATGAGTCCCACGCGAAGCGCTCGTTGCCGGCCTGGGAGGCGAGGCCGACGACGGACTCGTCGGAGAGGCCGATGTTGAGGACCGTGTCCATCATGCCGGGCATGGAGAACTTGGCACCGGAGCGCACGGAGACCAGCAGCGGGTCGTCCGACTGGCCGAGCTTCTTGCCCATCTTCGCCTCGAGGGCGGCCAGGTGGGCGCTGACCTCGTCGCGCAGCGCGGCCGGGGCCTCACCGCTGGCGAGGTAGACCTTGCAGGCCTCGGTGGTGATGGTGAAGCCGGGAGGGACCGGCAGACCCAGGTTGGTCATCTCGGCGAGGTTGGCCCCCTTGCCGCCGAGAAGGTCCTTGAGGTCGCGGTTTCCATCGGTGAAGTCGTAGACGAACTTCTGATCTTTGTTTTCCGACACGGGTCTCGACTCCTCGAGGACTCGGTGGCTGCCCTGACGGCCAGGAACATACCCAGATCGAAGGCTTCTGGGTACGTCCACTTGGTCGTCATATGGCTGTAACCACTCGTGCGCCAGCAGATCGAAAGTAACCGATGAGTAGCCAGAACCTACGAAGAGCGTTCACCTCCCGAAGGATCAAGGGCCTCCCGAGGCTTGTTTCCGCTCGGATGAGCGATCATCGATACATTTGCGTTCAAGTCTTGAACGAACAAAGGGTGGCACCCAGTGCCACCCTTTGGAAGTCTTACCCGTGATTTTCGCGCTCATGTGAGCGCAACCCCACCCATGCGTGGCGTATGTCACGCCGTCGGCGGCATAATTTGTCAGCTGTTTCTCAGCCTCCGGACGTGTCCAGTTCGGCGTCCTCGCTCACCCCGGCACAGTCGTACGGATCCTTCAGCCAGCCGTCCGGCAGGACAACCCGGTTGTTTCCGGACGTCCGGCCGCGCGGGCCGTCCGCGCTGTCGGGCCACGGCTGGTCCAGGTCGAGCTCGCTCAGATGAGCATCCAGCTCGGCCAGGGACGAGGTGACCGCCAGCCTCTTCCGCATCTCGGAACCCACCGAGAAGCCCTTGAGGTACCAGGCCACGTGCTTACGGAAGTCGATCACCCCGCGCGCCTCGTCGCCGATCCACTCACCCAGCAGCTCGGCGTGCCGGTGCATGGTGGCCGCGACCTCGCGCAGCGTGGGCTTGTGGAAGTCTTCGGGGCGCCCCTCGAAGGCCGCCACCAGGTCGTTGAACAGCCACGGGCGGCCCAGGCAGCCGCGCCCGACGACCACGCCGTCGCAGCCGGTCTCGCGGACCATGCGCAGCGCGTCCTCGGCGCACCAGATGTCCCCATTGCCGAGCACGGGGATCTCAGGCACGTGCTCCTTGAGCCGCGCGATGGCGTCCCAGTCGGCGGTCCCGCCGTAGTGCTGGGCGGTCGTGCGCCCGTGCAGGGCGATGGCGGTGACGCCCTCCTCGACGGCGATCCGGCCGGCGTCCAGGTAGGTGAGGTGGTCGTCGTTGATGCCCTTGCGCATCTTCATGGTGACCGGCAGGTCGCCGGCGCCCGCGACGGCCTCGCGCAGGATCGCGCGCAGCAGGTTCCGCTTGTACGGGAGCGCGGAGCCGCCGCCCTTGCGGGTCACCTTGGGGACCGGGCAGCCGAAGTTCAGGTCGATGTGGTCGGCCCGGTCCTCTTCGACGATCATGCGGACCGCCTTGCCGACCGTCGCCGGGTCGACTCCGTACAGCTGGATCGAACGGGGCTTCTCGGTCTCGTCGAAGTGGATCAGCTGCATGGTCTTCTCGTTGCGCTCGACCAGGGCGCGGGTCGTGATCATCTCGCTCACGAACAGCCCCTTGCCGCCGCTGAACTCGCGGCAGAGGGTACGGAACGGGGCATTGGTGATGCCGGCCATGGGGGCGAGCACCACGGGGGGCTGCACGGTGTGCGGGCCGATCGCGAGCGGCGGGGGGAGCGTGGTCATCCCCCCATTGTCGCTTAGCCGAAGCACAGCACGCATTTCTTTAGTTAGGCGTACTATCGTAAACATGTCCGAGCCGAGCCTCCGCCGGAGGATGCTGGTCCTGGCGATCTGCTGCATGAGCCTGCTCATCGTCAGCCTCGACGTGACCGTCCTCAACGTCGCCCTGCCCTCGATGCGCCGTGAGCTGGACGCCTCCGTCGCCGGTATGCAGTGGACGATCGACGCGTACACGCTGGTCCTGGCCTCGCTGCTGATGCTGGCGGGCTCCACGGCGGACCGGATCGGGCGCCGCAAGGTCTTCGCCGCGGGGCTCGTCGTCTTCACCGCGGGTTCGCTGCTCTGCTCGCTGGCGCCGACCTTGGAGTGGCTGATCGCCTTCCGGATGGTCCAGGCCGTGGGCGGCTCGATGCTCAACCCGGTCGCCATGTCGATCATCACCAACACCTTCACGGCGCCGCGCGAGCGGGCCCGCGCCATCGGCGTCTGGGGCGCGGTGGTCGGCATCTCCATGGCCGTGGGCCCGCTGATCGGCGGGCTGCTCGTGGATTCGGTCGGCTGGCGGTCCATCTTCTGGATCAACCTCCCGGTCGGGCTGCTGGCCTTCGCGCTGACCCTGCGGTTCGTCCCGGAGTCGCGGGCCGGACACCCGCGCCGCCCGGACCCGGTGGGCCAACTGCTGGTCATGGCCCTGCTGGGGTCCGTGACGTACGGGATCATCGAGGCGCCGACCGCCGGCTGGAGCTCGCCGGTCATCCTCGGCTGCACGGCCCTGGCCGTGGCCTCGCTGGCCGGGCTGCTGTTCTACGAGCCGCGACGGGCGGAGCCGCTGATCGACCCGCGGTTCTTCCGGAGCGCTCCGTTCAGCGGCGCGACGGTGATAGCGATCAGTGCCTTTGCCGCGCTGTCCGGGTTCCTGTTCCTGAACACCCTGTACCTGCAGGACGTACGGGGGCTCAGCGCGCTCGACGCCGGGCTCTACATGCTGCCGATGGCCCTGATGACGTTCCTCTGCGCACCGCTGTCGGGCCGACTGGTCGGCAATCGGGGGCCGCGGCCCTCGCTGCTGATCGCGGGGACGGCGATGGCGGCGAGCGGGGTGCTGTTCGCCGCCTTCTCCGCGGAGACCTCGACACCGCTGCTGTTCACCGCGTACGTGCTGTTCGGGCTGGGCTTCGGCATGGTGAACGCGCCCATCACCAACACGGCGGTCTCCGGGATGCCCCGGGCCCAGGCGGGGGTCGCGGCCGCGGTCGCCTCCACCAGCAGGCAGACCGGCGGCACGCTGGGCGTGGCCGTGATCGGCGCGGTCCTGGCGGCCGGGACGGCGAGCGGCGCCGATTTCGTCGAGGCGACCCGGCCGGCCTGGTGGATCATCACGGGCTGCGGGCTGCTCGCACTCGTCGTGGGCGCCGCCACCAGTGGCCGGTGGGCCATGGGGACGGCGGCGCGGACCGCCCGGACGCTGGAGCGGACGGGCATGGCATCCTCGCAGGCGGCCGGAGCTCCGCCGCGCGGCTGACGACCGGGCGGGCCGTCCGGGAGGCCGCCTACTCGCCGCAGTTGAAGTCGTCGGCGTTCGAGTCGATCCGGGCCAGCAGGCCGCGCAGTGCGTCCTGGTCTTGCTGCGAGAGCGCGGCGAACATGGAGAGTTCGACCTCGTCGAGGGCCGCGTTCGTCTTGGCGAGGGCGGCCGATCCGGCCTCGGTGATGGCCACGTTGTGGCGGCGGCGGTCGGCCGGATCCCGGCGGCGCAGGGCGAGGCCCTCACCCTCCAGGTCGTTGAGGATGCCGACCAGCACGCTCGGGTCCACCTCGAGCTGCTCGGCGAGTGCCCGCTGGCCGATGGGGCCGTCCTCCAGGCGCATCAGCGTCATCGCGTGCCGCGGGGTGAGCCCGGCCGCGCTGAGCGCCTTCTTCATGCGGGTCTCGGTGATCGAGCCGTGCCAGGCCAGCAGCAGGCCCAGCCGCTGCGGTGGGTGCGGAGACTCCTGAGCTGCCGTCATATCAGACATCGTAACAACCGGGGAATGGTTGCGGAGGTTCGATCGTTGATGCTATTCAATGATTCAATACCCCCGATCATTGGAGCTCTTCATGTTCATTGCGTACGCCGTCGTCGCCGGCCTGCTCGCACTCGTCCTGGTCGCGTCCGCCACGCTCACACTCCAGCGCAACGACGCGATCGTGGCGAGCATGCAGAAGGTCCAGGTCCCCGACGCCTGGCTGCCCCGGCTGGCCACCCTGAAGGCGGCCGGCGCGATAGGCCTGGTCGCAGGCCTTTGGGTGACTCCGCTGGGCGTGGCCGCGGCCGTCGGCGTGACCCTCTACTTCATCGGCGCGGTCATCAGCCACCTGCGCGTGAAGGACTTCGAACTGGCCCCGGCGGCCACCCTCGCCCTGGTCGCCGCGACGGCGCTCGCCCTGCGGGTGGCGGCGCAGTAACCCTGACGGGTGACAGATATTGAAATCTGTCACCCGTCATGCCATGGTTGTTCCATGACCAAGAACGAGAACACCCGCACCCTCGGCTCGACCGGCCCCTCCGTCTTCCCCCTGGGGCTGGGCTGTATGGGCATGTCCGCCCTGTATGGGGAGGCCGACCGCACCGAGTCGATCGCGACCATCCACGCCTACCTGGACGCCGTCCCCGCCGGAACGAGTGCGCTGCTCGACACCGGCGACTTCTACGGCATGGGGCACAACGAGATGCTCATCGGCGAGGCCCTGCGCACCGCGCCCGCCGCTGCCCGCGAGCAGGCGCTGATCAGCGTGAAGTTCGGCGCCCTGCGCACCGTCGAGGGCGGATTCACCGGCTACGACGGCCGCCCCGAGGCCGTCAAGAACTTCCTGGCCTACTCGCTCCAGCGCCTGGGCCGGGACCACATCGACATCTACCGGATCGCCCGTGTCGACCCGGCCGTCCCGATCGAGGAGACCGTCGGCGCCATCGCCGAGGCCGTCGAGGCCGGGCACGTGCGGCACATCGGCCTCTCTGAGGTCGGCGCGGACACGCTGCGCAGAGCCGCGGCCGTGGCCCCGATCGCGGACCTCCAGATCGAGTACTCGCTGATCTCCCGCGGCATCGAGGAGGAGATCCTGCCGACCGCCCGCGAGCTGGGCATCGGCGTCACGGCGTACGGGGTACTGAGCCGCGGTCTGATCAGCGGGCACTTCAGCCGCGACCGGGAGCTGGCGCCGGGCGACTTCCGCGGGATGAGCCCCCGCTTCCAGGGCGAGAACCTGCAGCGCAACCTCGACCTGGTCGACGCCCTGCGCAAGGTCGCGGAGGGCAAGGGGGTCAGCGTCGCCCAGACCGCCATCGCCTGGGTGCTCTCGCGCGGCAAGGACATCGTGCCGCTGGTGGGCGCCCGTCGCCGGGACCGGCTGTCCGAGGCACTGGGTGCCATGGACGTGGAGCTGACCCCTGCGGACCTGGCGGCCGTCGAGGAGGCGGTCCCGGCGGGAGCCGCGGCCGGCGAGCGGTACCCGGAAGCGCAGATGGCCCACCTCGACAGCGAGCACTGAGCGGGCGGTACGGTCGTACTCATGCCCCCCGCAGCTGCCGAGCCCCTGACACCCGAGCGCATCCTCGAGACCACCGAGGAGGTGCTGCGCCGCTACGGCCCCACCAAGGCGACCGTGGTGGACGTGGCCCGCGCCCTGGGCGTCAGCCACGGCAGCGTGTACCGGCACTTCCCGTCGAAGGCGGCGCTGCGCGAGGCCGTCACCGACCGCTGGCTCGCCAAGAGCGTCGTCCGCCTGGATGAGATCGCCTCCGCCCCCGGCGCGGCCGCGCCCTCCAAGCTGGAGGCGTGGCTGGAGGCGCTGTTCGAGGCCAAGCGGCACAAGGCCGGTGACGACCCGGAGCTGTTCGCGACGTACACGGTACTGCTCGCCGAGAACAGCGGTGTGGTGGACCACCACCTGAGCCAGCTGATCGACCAGTTGGGCCGGATCATCTCCGAGGGTGTCGAGGCAGGCTCGCTCAGTGCGCCCGACGTGCCGGCCGCCGCCCGGGCGGTGTTCGACGCCACCGGCCGTTTCCACGATCCGCAGTACGCGGCCGACTGGCTCTCGCCCACGATCATCACGGAGTTCGAGGCCGTCACCGCCCTCGTGATCCGGGGCCTGCGCGCCTGATCGGGTCGGCAACGCACGCAACGCAACGTCCGGAACCAGCCGCTCCGGACAGCTTGATGATCATTTTGGGCGCGTCTATCTTGTCTGTCCCCCGTCAAACTCCATACGGTCCCCCTACCGCACTTCATCAGGCACGTTCCAGGGGGAACCTTGTCCGCTCAAGCAACTCAGGCAGCGCAGCCCGGGCCTCCGGCCCGTTCGGGTGGCGCCGCCGCCCTCGGCTGGATTCTGACCATCGGCCTCAACGTGGTCGCGCCGATCCTCACGTACAACCAACTGCACGACCACGGCTGGAGCGAGTTCGGCGCGCTGCTGGCCAGCAGCGCCTGGCCGGTGCTCGACAGCGTGATCAGCCTCGCCTGGCGCCGCAAGCTCGACGAATTCGCCGTCGTCACCCTGGTGTTCCTGGTGATCACGGCCGTCGTCTCGCTCGTCGGCGCGCACTCGGCCCGCGCCCTGCTGATCAAGGACTCGGGCGTGACCGGCCTGTTCGGGCTGCTCTGCCTGGCCACCCTGCTCGCGCCGCGGCCGCTGATGTTCTACTTCGGCCGCAAGTTCGCCACCGACGGCACCCCCGAGAGCACCGCGTGGTGGAACGGCCTGTGGGCGTTCGACGGCTTCCGCCGCACGATGATCGTCATGACCACCGTGTGGGGCGTGGCCTACCTCGCCGAGGCGGCGGTACGGGTCGTCCTGGCCTACACGCTGCCCACCGACACCATGGTGGTCATCAGCCCGATCATGATCTACGGAGTGCTCGGCCTGCTGGCCGCGTGGACCACGTTCTACGGCAAGCGCTCGAAGGCCGAGGGAGAGCGGCGCGCTGCCGCGGAGGC
This sequence comes from Streptomyces sp. NPDC051364, assembly GCF_040682115.1. Taxonomy (NCBI): domain Bacteria; kingdom Bacillati; phylum Actinomycetota; class Actinomycetes; order Kitasatosporales; family Streptomycetaceae; genus Streptomyces; species Streptomyces sp. NPDC051364. The sequence continues at coordinate 160,386 of NZ_JBFBAH010000003.1, forward strand.
CGCGGCCCAGTCCCAGGCCCAGACCGCCTGAGCGGAGGCGGAGAAAACGACGGTGGCCCGGTACGCGTGATGCGCACCGGGCCACCGGCCGTTTCAGCCCGTCCAGGGCATGCGACCTAGCAGCCGAGCAGACGGCTGCCCAGGTAGCTCTGGATCTGGTCCAGGGAGACGCGCTCCTGCTTCATGGTGTCGCGCTCGCGCACGGTCACCGCGTTGTCGTCCAGGGTGTCGAAGTCGACGGTGACGCAGAACGGCGTACCGATCTCGTCCTGGCGGCGGTAGCGGCGGCCGATGGCGCCCGCGTCGTCGAACTCGATGTTCCAGAACTTGCGCAGGTCGGCGGCGAGGCCCTTGGCCTTCGGCGACAGCTGCGGGTTGCGGGACAGCGGCAGGACGGCGACCTTGATCGGGGCCAGGCGCGGGTCGAAGCGCATCACGGTGCGCTTCTCCATGACGCCCTTGGCGTTCGGGGCCTCGTCCTCGTTGAACGCGTCGAGCATGAAGGCGAGCATGGCGCGGTTGACACCGGCCGCCGGCTCGATGACGTACGGGGTGTAGCGCTCCTTGGACTCCTGGTCGAAGTACACGAGGTCCTGGCCGGAGGCGGCGGAGTGGGCCTTGAGGTCGAAGTCGGTGCGGTTGGCCACGCCTTCGAGCTCGGAGAACTCACTGCCGCCGAAGTTGAAGCGGTACTCGATGTCGGCGGTGCGCTTCGAGTAGTGGGACAGCTTCTCCTTCGGGTGGTCGTACCAGCGGATGTTCTCCTCGCGGATGCCGAGGTCGCGGTACCAGTTCCACCGCTCCTGCATCCAGTACTCCTGCCACTGCTCGTCCTCGCCCGGCTTGACGAAGAACTCCATCTCCATCTGCTCGAACTCGCGCGTGCGGAAGATGAAGTTGCCCGGAGTGATCTCGTTGCGGAAGGACTTGCCCATCTGCGCGATGCCGAACGGGGGCTTCTTGCGCGAGGTGGTCTGCACCTGGGCGAAGTTGGTGAAGATGCCCTGGGCGGTCTCGGGGCGCAGGTACGCCTTCGAGCCGGTGTCCTGGGTCGGGCCGAGGTGGGTCTCCAGCATGCCGGAGAACTGCTTCGGCTCGGTGAACTGGCCCTTCACGCCGCAGTTGGGGCAGTTGATGTCGGCGAGACCGTTGGCGGGCACACGGCCGTGCTTGGCCTCGTACGCCTCTTCCAGGTGGTCGGCACGGTGGCGCTTGTGGCAGGAGGTGCACTCGGTCAGCGGGTCCGAGAAGGTCGCGACGTGGCCGGAGGCCACCCAGACCTCGGGGGCCAGGATCACGGACGAGTCGATACCGACGATGTCCTCACGCCCGGTGACCATCGCCTTCCACCACTGGCGCTTGATGTTCTCCTTGAGCTCGACACCGAGCGGGCCGTAGTCCCAGGCGGCCTTGGTGCCGCCGTAGATCTCACTGCACGGGAAAACGAAGCCACGGCGCTTGCTCAGGCTGACGATGGTTTCGATCTTGTCGGCGGCCACGGTGCTCTCTTCATTACGAGGACGAACGGCGAAGGCTTTAGGTTACCGGCGCCCGCACCCCCCCTTTCAAATCGGTTCCCGTTCGACGGCGCCTCCCCCGGGCCCCCCACCTGGGTTTTTGACAATCGTTTCCATCTTTGATGAAAATGGATGTCATGAACGTACGACGCCTCATACCCGCCGCCGCCCTCGCCGGAGCCGTAGCCCTCGGTGCCACGGCCCTCACCGCCTGCTCCGGAGCCTCCGCCGCCGGAGGCGGCAAGGACGGCAAGCTCGGCGTCATGTCGTCGTTCTACCCGATGCAGTTCCTCGCCGAACAGATCGGCAAGGACCACGTGAAGGTCGACACCCTGACCAAGCCGGGCGTCGAACCGCACGACCTGGAGATCACCCCGAAGCAGACCGGGCAGCTGGGCGAATCCGACGTCGTCCTCTACCTCAAGGGCCTGCAGCCCGCCGTCGACAAGGCCGTCGCCCAGTCCGGCGTGAAGCACGTCGTCGACGCCGCCAAGCTCACCAAGCTCGAGGTCCACGGCTCCTCCGGCCACGACCACGCCCACGAGGGCGAAGAAGGCCACGCCGAAGGCGAGGCCGAGGGCCACGACCACGGCCACGGCGAGGCCGGCGAGGACCCGCACATCTGGCTGGACCCGGTGAAGTACGCCGAGGTCGCCAAGGGCGTCGGCGCGGCCCTGGAGAAGGCCGACCCGGACCACGCGGCGGACTACCGCAAGAACACCGACGAGCTGCTCGGCAGGCTGACCGCGCTCGACACGGAGTTCAAGGACGGCCTGAAGAACACCGCCTCCAAGACCTTCATCACCACGCACTCCGCCTTCGGCTACCTCGCCGAGCGCTACGGCCTCGACCAGGAGGGCATCTCCGGCGTCGACCCCGAGTCCGAGCCGAGCCCGGCCCGGATGAAGGAACTCCAGGCCGTCGCGAAGAAGGACAATGTCTCGACGGTGTTCTTCGAGAGCCTGGCCAGCGACAAGACGGCCAAGACCCTCGCCGCCGACACGGGCCTGAAGACCGAGGTCCTCGACCCGCTCGAGGGAATCACCGACAAGTCCCAGGGCGCTGACTACTTCGAAGTCATGCGGTCCAACCTGAAGAACCTGCAGAAGGCGCTCGGTAGCAAGTAATGGCAGTAACGGAGGCGCGTGCCATGGAGTCCCAGCCCTCGCAGGCAGCGGACCAGCCCGTCATATCCCTGCGCGGGGCCACCGCCTCGCTCGGCTCACGCCCCGTGCTGCGCGGGGTCGACCTCACCGTCCGGCGCGGCGAGGTCGTCGCCCTGCTCGGCGCCAACGGCTCCGGCAAGTCCACGGCCGTGCGCGCCGTCGTCGGCCAGGTCCCGCTGTCCGACGGCGAACTGGCCTTGTTCGGGACCGACTTCAAGCGCTTCCGCGCCTGGTCGCGCATCGGGTACGTCCCGCAGCGCACCACCGCCGCCAGCGGCGTCCCGGCCACCGTCCGCGAGGTCGTCTCCTCCGGCCGGCTCGCCCGCTCCCGCTTCGGCATCCTCCGCAAGGCCGACAAGGCGGCCGTCGAGCGGGCCCTGGCCCTCGTCGACATGGGCCCGTACGCCGACGCCTCCGTCAACGCCCTCTCCGGCGGCCAGCACCAGCGCGTGCTCATCGCGCGGGCGCTCGCCGTGGAACCCGAACTGCTGATCATGGACGAGCCGATGGCCGGCGTGGACCTCGCCAACCAGGAGGTCCTCGCGAACGCCCTGCGCGAGCAGGTCGCCGCCGGCACGACCGTCCTGCTCGTCCTGCACGAGCTGGGCCCGCTGGAGCCGCTGATCGACCGCGCCGTCGTGCTGCGCGACGGCTGCGTCGTCCACGACGGCGCGCCCCCGGAGGCCGTGGGCCAGCACGCCCTGCCCGGCCACGACCACGTACACCCCCACGCGGCGCACGACGCCGAGCCGCTTCGGACGGGACTGCTGAGCTGATGGACCTCCTCACCTACGCCTTCATGCAGCGGGCCCTCCTCGCAGCCGTCCTGGTCGGCGTCACCGCCCCCGCAATCGGCACGTACCTCGTGCAGCGCCGCCAGGCCGTCATGGGCGACGGCATCGGGCACGTGGCCATGACCGGTGTCGCGCTCGGCTTCCTGCTCAACACGAGCCCGGTGTGGATGGCGACCCTGGTCGCGGTCATCGGCGCGGTCGGCATGGAGCTGATCCGCTCCCGCGGCAAGACCAGCGGCGACATCGCGCTCGCCATGCTCTTCTACGGCGGCCTGGCAGGCGGCGTGATGATCATCAACCTGGCTCCGGGCGGCTCGACGGCCAATCTGACCAGCTACCTCTTCGGCTCGATCACCACGGTCTCAGCCGAGGACGTCACCGCGGTCGTGATCCTCGCGGCGTTCGTGATCGCCGTCACCCTCGGCCTGCGCCGCCAGCTGTTCGCCGTCTGCCAGGACGAGGAGTTCGCCCGGGTCACCGGCCTGCCGGTGCGCTTCCTGAACCTGCTGATCGCGGTCACCGCCGCCGTCACCGTCACCGTGGCCATGCGGATCGTCGGCCTGCTGCTGGTCAGCGCCATGATGGTGATCCCGGTCGCGGCGGCGCAGCGCGTCACCCGCGGGTTCACCGCCACCCTGTCGGTGGCGATGGTGATCGGCGTGCTGGTCTCGCTCTCCGGCACGGTCGCGACCTACTACATCGACGCCCCCTCCGGCGGCACCATCGTGCTGCTCGCCATCGGCGTCTTCATGGTGATGACCGCACTGTCCACCCCGCTCGCCCGGCGCCGGGCGAATGCGGCCCGCGCCGCCGAAGAGGTCTGCACGCGCGATGATGTGAAGGTCTAAGGAAGTCGGCCGCCTGGCACAATGGGCCGAGGCCGATACGAGGAGGAACCGGTGGCGACTGCGCCTGGCGAGATGAATACCGCGCCAGTACGAGGACGATCCACCCGGCAGCGGGCAGCCGTGGCGGCGGCGCTGGACGAGGTGGACGAGTTCCGCAGCGCCCAGGAGCTGCACGACATGCTCAAGCACCGCGGTGACTCCGTGGGCCTGACGACCGTGTACCGCACCCTCCAGTCGCTCGCCGACGCCGGCGAGGTCGATGTGCTGCGCACCAGCGACGGCGAGTCGGTCTACCGGCGCTGCTCCACCGGGGACCACCACCATCACCTGGTCTGCCGCAAGTGCGGCAAGGCCGTCGAGGTGGAGGGCCCGGCGGTGGAGAGGTGGGCGGAGTCGATCGCGGCGGAGCACGGCTTCGTGAACGTCGCCCACACCGTGGAGATCTTCGGCACCTGCGCCGACTGCGCAGCGGCCGGCTAGCCGACCCGGGTCAGGTTCCGGTCGAAGATCGAACGCATCCGGTCGATGTCGGCCGGGTGCGCCGCCCCGCGCTTGGGCAGGACCGTCATGCCGATCGACTGCTTGTCGGCGCTCAGCATGACGAACGCCAGGTCGGTCTCCACGTACGAGGGCTGCGCGGTCCAGCCGATGCGGGTCGCCGTGTCCGCGGTGATCACCTGGACCCCGGTGTCGTCCACGACGGCCCGCGTCTCCCCCGCCCGCTCCAGCAGCGCTCCGAAGGCGCGCGCCTGGAGCCCGTGCATCAGCCTCGGCGTCACGCCGAAGGACAGCGCACCCGCCGTCAGCCCGACCGAGAGCGGCTGGAAGCCGTCCCGTGCGAGCGTGACCAGCACGGCCAGGGCCAGGAAGAGCACGGCGAACCCGACGTAGAGCCGGCGCCTGCGCCGCCCGGCCGGCGTCCGGCTGCTCCGGGCCCGGATCGCCTCGGTGAGATCCGCCGTCGTGGGCCGGTAGACGAGCTGTACGGCCTCGCCGGCCGCCGGCACCGTGTTCGTGTCCATGACAGCGCAGCCTAGAGGCCGGCCAGGCCCGAGCGGGACCACGGCCCGGCCAGGCCCAAGCGCCGCGCCCCGGTCAGCCGGAGGAGCCCTCCGCCTGGTTCGGGACGGCGCCGCCGAAGCGGCGGTCGCGCTGGGCGTACTCCAGGCAGGCCGCCCACAGGTTGCGGCGGTCGAAGTCCGGCCACAGCACGTCCTGGAAGACCATCTCGGCGTACGCGCTCTGCCAGAGCAGGTAGTTGGAGGTCCGCTGCTCGCCGCTCGGCCGCAGGAACAGGTCCACGTCCGGCATGTCCGGGTAGTACATGTACTTCGCGAAGGTCTTCTCATTGACCTTCGACGGGTCCAGCCTGCCCGCGGCCACGTCCCGCGCGATCGCCTGCGCCGCGTCCGCGATCTCCGCGCGGCCGCCGTAGTTCACGCAGAAGTACAAGGTCATCGCGTCGTTGTCGACGGTCTGCTCCTGGGCGACCTGGAGCTCCTGGACAACCGACTTCCACATCTTCGGCATGCGGCCGACCCAGCGGATCCGGATGCCCAGCTCGTTCATCTCGTCCCGGCGGCGCCGGATGACGTCGCGGTTGAAGTTCATCAGGAAGCGGACCTCGTCGGGCGAGCGCTTCCAGTTCTCCGTCGAGAAGGCGTACAGGGACAGGTTCTTGACGCCCATCTCCAGGCAGCCCTTGAGCACGTCGAGTACGACGCCCTCGCCGACCTTGTGGCCCTCGGTGCGCGGCAGACCGCGCTCCTTGGCCCAGCGGCCGTTGCCGTCCATGACCACGGCGACGTGGTTCGGGACGAGCTCGCCGGGGATCTTCGGCGGGCGCTCACCGGACGGGTGCGGCTCGGGAACCTTGTACTCCCGGCGAGAGCGTCCCAGAATCCCGCGTCGTGCCATGTGCCCAGCTCCTATTTCTCGACGTATCGCAGGGAGCGTAGCCCGCGCTCCAGATGCCAGTGCAAATAGGCGGAGACCAGCCCGCTGCCCTCCCGCACGTACCGCGCCTCGCAGGCGTCCGCATGCCCCCAGTCGCCCGTCAGCAGCGCACTGAGCAGGGCGATGGCCTCAGACGAGGGTACGACGCTGCCGGCCACCCGGCAGTCCCCGCAGACGACCCCGCCCGCGGCGACGGAGAAGTGCCGGTTGGGGCCGTGGATCCCGCACTTCGCGCAGTCCGTGAAGCTGGGCGCGTAGCCGTTGACGGCGAGCGAGCGCAGCAGGAACGCGTCGAGGATGAGGTTCGGCTCGTGCTCCCCGCGCGAGAGCGTGCGCAGGGCGCCGATCAGCAGCAGGTACTGCTGTACGGCGGGCTCGCCCTCGTTCTCGGTGAACCGCTCGGCGGTCTCCAGCATCGCGGTGCCGGCGGTGTAGCGGGCGTAGTCGGTGACGATGCCGTTGCCGTACGGGGCGATGATCTCGGTCTGGGTGCACAGCGGGAGGCTGCGGCCGATCAGCTCGCTGCCCCGGGCGAAGAACTGGACGTCGGCGTGGGAGAAAGGTTCCAGCCCGGCGCCGAACTTGGACTTCGTCCGGCGCACCCCGCGGGCGACGGCCCGCACCCGTCCGTGGCCTCGGGTCAGCAGCGTGATGATGCGGTCCGCCTCACCCAGCTTCTGGGTGCGCAGCACGATGCCGTCGTCGCGGAACAGACTCATGCGCCCATTGTCGCCTGTGCCGGGACGGCGGAAGGCCCTCCGTCCGGACCCGGGTCCGGACGGAGGGCCTTCGCCCCTTGGGAGGGTCAGGAGGCGGGCGCGGCCTCGTCGTCCGCGTCCGTCCTCGGCGCCCCGGCGGCGACTGCGGTCACGGCGGCGCCGACCGTGGCCTCGGCCACCGTCTCGGCCTCGGGCGCCGTCTTCGCCTCGAGGGCTTCGGGGGCCTCGGACACTTCGTCCGCCGCGGCCGTCGCGGCCGTCGCGGCGTCGGCAGGGCCCACCGCCTGGGCGGGCACCACGGCCGCCACGGCGCTGTGCGCATCATCCTTGCCCAGGCCGTTGAAGATCAGGTTGAGCACGATCGCGGCCGTGGCACCGAGCGTCACACCGCTGTTGAGAAGCGAGGAGAGGTCCGCGTCCATGTGGTCCTTGAAGAGCACCGGGACGGTGGCCGGGAGCAGCGCGAAGGCCAGGGAGACACCCACGATCAGCGCGTTCTTCTCCTCCTTGAGGTCGACCTTGGCCAGGGTCTGGATGCCCGCCAGGGCCACCATCGCGAACATCACCGTCGCCGCGCCGCCGAGCACTCCGTGCGGGACTGCGGCGACGATCGCGGCGGCCTTCGGGATCAGCCCGAGCACGATCATGAAGACGCCCGCGGCGACCACGACGAACCGGCTCTTGACCTTGGTCATGCGGACCAGGCCGACGTTCTCGGCGAAGGCCACGTACGGGAAGGAGTTGAGGACGCCGCCGAGGGCGGTCGCGGCGCCGTCGGCGCGCAGCGCGCGGGCCACGGTCTCGCTGTCGATCTCCTTGCCGACGATGTCGCCGACGGCGTACGTGTCGCCGGTGGTCTCGACCATGGTGATCAGCATGACGATGAGCATCAGCAGGATCGGGAACCAGGCGAACTTCGGCGCTCCGTAGTGGAACGGGGTGGTGATGCCGATCCAGTCCGAGTTGCTCACGTCGCCGAACTTGGCGTCGCCGAGCAGGAAGGCGACGGCGGTGCCGCCGACCAGGCCGAGCAGGATGGAGATGCTGGAGAGGAAGGGCTTGCCGAGCTTCATCAGGACGAGGATGAAGAGCATCGTGCCGCCGGCGTACGCGAAGTTCTTCGGGTCGCCGAAGTCGGGGCTGCCGACGCCGCCCGCGGCGTCGTTCAGGCCGACGGGGATCAGCACGATGCCGAGGACGGTGATCACCGTGCCGGTGACGACCGGCGGGAACAGCCTCATGATCGTACGGAAGGCCTTGGGGGGCAGCCAGGCGAAGGCGAAGGTGGCGATGCCGGCCGTGATGACCGCGCCGTAGATGACGAGCAGGCCCGCCGTTCCGCCGCCGGCTCCGAGCCCGATGGCGATCATCGGGGAGACCGCGGTGAAGGTGACGCCCTGGATCAGGGGCAGGCGCGCACCGATCCGGCCGATGCCCCACGCCTGGATGATCGAGGCGATACCGCAGGTGAACAGGTCGGCGTTGATCAGGTAGACCAGCTGCTCGGTGGTCAGGCCGAGGGCACCGCCCACGATGATCGGGACGATCACCGCACCGGCGTAGAACGCGAGTACGTGCTGGAAGCCGTACAGCGCGAGCTTGGGGAGGGGGAGCACCTCGTCGACCGGGTGCGTGCTGGGCTCTCCGCTGTCGGTGAGCCGGGCGGCGACACGTGCCATCTCTGCCTTGCCCTTCAAGAGGTAGGTAAACGAGAGGAATCTGGTTATCCCTGGGCGGAGGGGGTCTCCTCCAGCTACCGCTGGGAGGTACCCCCAGCCGTTGGTCCGCCAGGGTTGTCAGTGCGTTCACGTAAATCGAAGCCCCGCTGTGTTACTGGCGGCGTCTCGTCGTGTGACCGGAATTGAACGCCTGTGGGGGTGCTCACAGATATCGTGGACTTCTACAAAGTGTTGACGTCTGGGGAGGTCAGATCTGTAGATATCTCCAGTGGCGGATGTCTCCGCAAGGGCGTAAAGCCGAGGGCCACAGGGCCCGTATGTGCAGGTCACGGGTCCGTACGGGTGTCCAATGGGTGGACGGCCGGGGCCGGAACGCACGAATCCCCCCTTCACGCAGAGTGTGAAGGGGGGCGGATTCAGCCGCGTGAGGCCGGATCGTTACCTCGGCGAAGGCGTACCGAGGCCGTACCGAGGCCGTACCGAGGCTGTTTCGGTCACGTTCACGGCGCCCGGACCGCCGACAGCAGCCGGGTCACCTCGTCGGAAGCCATCCGCAGCGCGGCGCCGACCGTGGCGAGCACCTCGCGCTCGGCGGGGGTGTACGGGCCGTCCGCGAGGGCGATCCGGGCGCCCTGCAGCAGGATCGATTCACGCCCGGGCGCGGCCAGGTGCGGAGCCAGCGGTTCCAGCGCCTCGTGGAGTTCTATCGCCAGCGCGGCGCCGCAGCATTCGGGGCCGTCGTACAGCCCGAGCCGGCCCTCGTCGGTGGCGAGCGCCTCCACGAGGGACTCCAGCTGCTCCTCCGTGCAGTCCTGGAAGCCCGCCGCCCGTACGGCCGACACAGCGGCCTCCAGCGCGCCGCGCGAGGCGGTTCCGCCCGCCGCGAGGACGGCCAGCGTCACGGTGTGCACGGCGTCACGCAGCAGCGCCGAGAAGCGGGTGGTGGTCAGGTGGTCGAGGACCTCGGTCTCGAAGCGCTCCCGGCAGCCCTGGCACTCGATGACGGGGCCGGCCGCTCCGCGCGGCAGCAGCGGGACGCCGAGGACCGTGAACCGGCGGCGCCCGGTGCGCCTGCGGTAGTTGCGGTCGCCACCGCAGTCGGGGCAGAAGAACTCCCCGTCGCCCACGGTGCTCCAGGTGGTACGGATGCCCCAGACCGTCAGCTTCCGGCCGTCCCCACCCCGAACTGGCAGCACGTCGCACCTCCGTCACTCCCCCGTGGCCCTGCGGGCACGGGCGGGAACCCCAGGCAGCTTCGCCGGGTTGGCGTGATGTTAGCCACATCGGTGAGGATGCGTCAGTCGTGTGACAAGACAACATGTCCCGCCGCCCGCACTTGGCCGGTCTGCATCCCTGCCGCCGCGCCCGCGGACGTCGCGTTTTGCCTACGCTCGCCCGCGTGAACAACAAATCCTGTCTGGTCACGGGCGCGGCGAGCGGGATCGGCCGGGCCACCGCCCGGCTGCTGGCCCGCTCATGCGCCCTCGTGACCGCGGCTGACATCAATGGCCCCGGCGTCGAGGAACTGCGTACGGAACTGGCCGCCGAGGGGTACGACATCACGGCCGTGGCCGGTGACGTCGCCGATCCGGAAGCCAACCGCGCGATGGTCGGGGCCGCGCTCGGGGCGTACGGACGGCTCGACGTCGCCGTGGCGAACGCCGGAGTGCTCCCTCTTTCGGATGTACGGGAGACCAGTCCGGACGACTGGGACCGGGTCATGGCGATCGACGGCCGGGGCATGTTCCTGACCTGCAAGTACGCCATCGAGGCGATGCTGGCGCAGCCGGACCCCGGCGGGGCGCTGGTCTGCGTGTCCTCGGTGTCGGGGGTGGCCGGGCAGGCCCGGCAGGCGGCGTACGGGCCGGCGAAGTTCGTGGCGTCGGGGCTGACCAAGCACCTGGCGGTGGAGTGGGCGGCGCGCGGGATCCGGGTCAACGCGGTGGCCCCCGGCACCATCCGTACGGAGCGGGTGCTGGCGCTGAAGGACGAGCCGGGCGGGCCGGAGTACCTGGCGGAGGTCTCCGCGGCCCATCCGATGGGGCGGCTCGGCGAGCCGGAGGAGGTGGCCCGGGTCATCGCCTTCCTGGCCTCCGACGCGGCCTCGTTCGTGACGGGCGCGATCCTGCCGGTGGACGGCGGCTACCTGGCCCGCTGAATCCGGGAACGACGGAACCCCGCCCCTCCGCAGGGAAGGACGGGGTTCTCGTACGAACGGTCAGCGGCCCGCGCGGTTGACGGCGGAGATGACCGCCTTCAGGGAGGCGCGGGTGGTGTTGGCGTCGATGCCGATGCCCCACAGGACGCGGCCGTCGATCGCGCACTCGATGTACGAGGCGGCCACGGCGGAAGCGCCCTCGCTCATCGTGTGCTCGGTGTAGTCCAGCAGGCGGGCGTCGACGCCGATGCCGGCCAGCGCGTCGAAGAAGGCCGAGATCGGGCCGTTGCCGGTGCCGTTCAGGACCGCCTCCACGCCGTCCACGACCGCCTCGACGTTCAGCGTGTCCGTACCGTCCTTGTCCGTGGCCGTCGAGCCCGAGCGCAGCTGGATGCGGCCCCACGGGTTCTCGGGGTTGGGCAGGTACTCGTCGCTGAAGACGTCCCAGATCGCCTTCGGCGTGACCTCGCCGCCCTCGGCGTCGGTCTTGGCCTGGATGATCCGCGAGAACTCGATCTGCATGCGGCGCGGCAGGTCCAGCTTGTGGTCGTTCTTCAGGACGTACGCGATGCCGCCCTTGCCGGACTGCGAGTTGACGCGGATGACCGCCTCGTAGGAGCGGCCCACGTCCTTCGGGTCGATCGGCAGGTACGGGACCGCCCACTCGATGTCGTCGACGGTCTTGCCGGCGGCGGCCGCGTCGGCCTCCATGGCGTCGAAGCCCTTCTTGATGGCGTCCTGGTGGGAGCCGGAGAAGGCGGTGTAGACCAGGTCGCCCGCGTAGGGGTGGCGCGGGTGGACCTCCATCTGGTTGCAGTACTCGCTGGTGCGACGGATCTCGTCGATCTGCGAGAAGTCGATCTGCGGGTCGATGCCCTGGGAGAACAGGTTCATGCCCAGCGTGATCAGGTCGACGTTGCCGGTGCGCTCGCCCTGCCCGAACAGACAGCCCTCGATGCGGTCGGCGCCGGCCATCAGGGCCAGCTCGGCGGCGGCGACGGCGGTGCCGCGGTCGTTGTGCGGGTGCACGGAGATGCAGATGTGCTCGCGGCGGGTCAGGTTGCGGGCCATCCACTCGAAGCGGTCCGCGTGCGTGGACGGCGTCGAACGCTCCACGGTGGCGGGCAGGTTCAGGATGATCTCGCGGCCCTCGGACGGCTGCCACACGTCGCAGACGGCCTCGCAGACCTCCAGGGCGAAGTCCAGCTCGGTGTCCGTGAAGATCTCCGGGCTGTACTGGTAGCCGAAGGCCGTCTCCGGGCCCAGCAGCTTCTCGGCGTACTCCATGACCAGGCGGGTGCCGTCGACGGCGATCTGCTTGATCTGCTCCTTGGAGCCGCGGAAGACGACCCGGCGGAAGGTCGGGGCGGTCGCGTTGTACAGGTGCACGGTGGCGCGCTTGGCGCCGATCAGCGATTCGACGGTCCGCTCGATCAGATCCTCGCGGGCCTGGGTCAGGACGGAGATGGTGACGTCGTCCGGGATCGCGCCCTCTTCGATGATGGAGCGTACGAAGGCGAAGTCGGTCTCGCCGGAGGACGGGAAGCCGACCTCGATCTCCTTGTAGCCCATGCGCACCAGCAGGTCGAACATCTCGCGCTTGCGGGCGGGGGTCATCGGGTCGATCAGAGACTGGTTGCCGTCGCGCAGGTCGGTGGAGAGCCAGCGAGGGGCCTTGGTGACGCGGGCCTCCGGCCAGGTGCGGTCCGGGATGTCCACCTGCTCGTACCGGCCGTACTTGTGGATCGGCATCCCGGAGGTCTTCTGGGTGTGGGTCGCGTTCGTGATGGGCGTGGGGCGACCGACAAAAGGCTGCTGGCTCATGGCGTTGGGCTCCTCGCGTGTCCGCGTGTAGTTCGCTGGGACGGCCGACGGCGGTCGTAAGAACCGCAACACCAAACTCCGCGGGGAGGGGGTCGGCCTACGACTACAGGCCCTCGCCGCGGCAGCTAAGGAGAAGCAGCCCGAAACGCATGATGGGCCGAGCCTAACCGAGCCGCCCCGTAACGCGAGGACCTGTTTCAGTATGCAAGACCCCGGTGTCCGATTTATACCGAATGTGGGGTCCGTCTCGTTCCTCCGCTACAGGTCCGGTCGAACCGTCAACGCGGCGCGACGGCTTTCAGACAACTGAATGAATCATGGTTGCAGGTAGTGACATGAGAGTGACCCACTGCCACATTGCCGGGATGGATGCCTCCCACGCTCACCACCACCCCGTCTTCTGCACGGTGGTCCCGCCCCACCTGCTCGACAAGATCGCCCAGTCCGAGGACACCCGGCGCGCCGACGCCGCCCAGCGCACCCTCGAGCAGGACTCCCTCCTGCGCACCCGGCGCCGGGTCACCACCGTCCGCGGGATCGCCCCTGCGCTCGGGACGCCCGTCTCCGACGAGCCCCGCCGGACGATCTACGACACCCAGCACCGCACCCGGCTGCCCGGGAAGAAGGTGCGCGGCGAGGGCGAGGCGGCGTCCAAGGACGCCACCGTCAACCGCGCGTACGCGGGGCTCGGCGCCACGTACGAGCTGTTCCTGAAGGGTTTCGGCCGGCACTCGATCGACGATTCCGGGCTGGCGCTCGACGCGAGCGTCCACTACGGCGAGGACTACAACAACGCGTTCTGGGACGGGCAGCAGATGGTCTTCGGCGACGGGGACGGGGACCTCTTCCTCGACTTCACCGTGTCGGTGGACGTCATCGGCCACGAGCTCACGCACGGGGTCACCCAGTACACGGCGAACCTGGAGTACCACGGGCAGTCGGGCGCGCTGAACGAGTCGATGTCCGACGTCTTCGGCTCGCTGATCAAGCAGCACTCGCTCGACCAGACGGCCGAGGACGCGGACTGGCTGATCGGCGCCGGCCTGCTTGGCCCGAACGTCAGCGGGGTCGCGCTGCGCTCGATGAAGGCGCCGGGCACGGCGTACGACGACGACGAGCTCGGCAAGGACCCGCAGCCGGCGACGATGGACGACTACGTGGACACCGCGCGGGACAACGGCGGGGTGCACATCAACTCCGGGATCCCGAACCACGCGTTCTACCTCGTGGCCACGGAACTCGGCGGCAAGGCGTGGGAGCGGGCCGGGCGGATCTGGTACGACACGCTGACGGGCGGCGAGCTGGCCGCGGACGCGGACTTCAAGGACTTCGCCCGGCTGTCGGTGGCCGCCGCGGTGGCCCGGTACGGGGACGGCGGCGCGGAGCACCAGGCGCTGCAGAAGGCGTGGTCGACGGTCGGGCTCGGGTAGCCGGCCCTTCCGGGGTGGAAAGGCGGACATGCGGATTCTGGTGGTGCGGACGGGCGGCTTCGCGGGCATCGAGCGCCGGGCCGAGGTGGACACCTCGGGCCGGCCCGACGAGGACGAGTGGCAGGCCCTGGCCCAGCTGGCGCTGCGGCCCGTCCCGGCCGCGCCCGGGTCGGACCGGATACGGGACGGGTTCTCGTACCGGATCACCGTCGACGGACGGACGGTCTCCTGCCAGGAGCCGAACCTGTCGGAGGCGCAGCGGACGCTGATCTCCCGGCTGCTGAAGGAAGGCGCCTGAGCCGGGCGCCTTCACCTTCGGACGGGTGGCCGGAACCAGCCCTCGCCGGACACGGGCGTCCCGCTCGGTTTGCCGGATCGGCAACAAGGTTTGCCCGGCGGGCGGGGCGGGCGCAGCATCGGCCGCATCGGCACCCGTACCGGAAGAGGAAGCCATGACCGAGCACCCGCACGCACACACGCACTCCCCCCACTCCCCCGCAGCCGGGGCCTCGGCGGGCGAGGAGTTCTGGGACGGCCGCTACGGCGAGAGCGACCGTATCTGGAGCGGCGAGGCCAACGCCATGCTGGTGCACGAGGTGTCCGGCCTCGCCCCCGGGCGGGCCCTGGACCTCGGCTGCGGGGAGGGCGCCGACGCCGTCTGGCTGGCCCGCCGCGGGTGGACCGTCACCGGGACCGACATCTCCGGGGTCGCCCTCGGCCGGGCCGCCGAGCACGCGGCGGACGCCGGGGTCGCGGACCGCGCCACCTGGGCGCGGCACGACCTGACCGAGTCCTTCCCGGACGGGGAGTTCGACCTCGTCTCGGCCTGCTTCCTGCACAACTACGGGGACTTCCCCCGCGACCGCGTCCTGCGCAGCGCCGCCGCGGCCGTGGCGCCCGGCGGCACCCTGCTGGTCGTCGGCCACGCGGGCTGGGCGCCCTGGCAGGAAGACCGGGAGGAGGCGCACTTCCCGACGCCGCCGGAGGTCGTCGCGCAGCTGGAGCCGGTCACGGCGGGCTGGGAGGTCCTGCGGGCCGAGGAGACCGAACGGATCCAGAACCAGCCCGACGGCACGCCCGGGACCCGCACGGACAATGTGGTGCGGATGCGCCGACCCGTGTGAACAGGCCGGCCCGGCCCCCTGCCGGGGTGCCGGGCCGAGCCGTGCCGACTGCGCGTCAAGAGGGTCAGAAGCCGAGCTTGCGCAGCTGCTTGGGGTCGCGCTGCCAGTCCTTCGCGACCTTCACGTGCAGGTCGAGGAAGACCGGGGTGCCGAGCAGCGCCTCGATGTGCTTGCGCGACTTCATCCCGACCTCCTTCAGCCGGGAGCCCTTCGGGCCGATGATGATGCCCTTCTGGCTCGGCCGCTCGATGTAGACGTTCGCGTGGATGTCCAGCAGCGGCCGGTCCGCCGGGCGGTTCTCCCGCGGGATCATCTCCTCGACGACCACGGCGATGGAGTGCGGGAGCTCGTCCCGTACACCCTCCAGCGCGGCCTCGCGGATCAGCTCCGCGACCATCACCATCTCGGGCTCGTCGGTGAGGTCTCCCTCCGGGTACAGCGGCGGGCTCTCGGGCAGGAGCGGCGCGATCAGGTCGGCCAGCAGCTGGATCTGGGTGTCGCCGACCGCCGAGACGGGGACGATCTCGGCCCACTCGAAGCCGAGCTCCGCGCCGAGCTGGTGGACGGCCAGGAGCTGCTCGGCCAGCTGCTTGGACTCGACGAGGTCGGTCTTCGTGATGATGGCGATCTTGGGGGTCTTCTTGATCCCCGCGAGCTCCTTCGCGATGAACTTGTCGCCGGGGCCGAGCTTCTGGTCGGCGGGCAGGCAGAAGCCGATGACGTCGACCTCGGCCCAGGTGGTCCGTACGACGTCGTTCAGCCGCTCGCCGAGGAGGGTGCGCGGCTTGTGGAGACCGGGCGTGTCGACCAGTACGAGCTGGGCGTCGGGGCGGTGCACGATGCCGCGGACGGTGTGGCGGGTGGTCTGCGGCCGGTTGGAGGTGATCGCGACCTTGGTGCCCACGAGTGCGTTGGTCAGGGTCGACTTCCCCGCGTTGGGGCGGCCGACGAAGCAGGCGAAGCCCGCACGGTGCGGGCTGGTGGACTCGGGGGAACGATCGCTCATACGGGCCATTCTCCCCGATGCGGGTCCCAGCGCCGACCAGGCTGCCGCGACGAGGGCCAGGGCGCCCGCGAGCACGGCCGTCAGCGGGGGCCGGGCGGAGTAGGACGTGGCGGCCCGGGCAGCGGCTCCCGCGGCCTCGGCGCGCACCGTGACCTCGGCCCATTCGACGGCGGGCGGGTGCTCCCACCTGGTGCTCAGCCGGACTTCCTGGCCGGGCAGCAGCTCGGTGGGCAGCCCGGTGAGCTCACGGCCGAGGAGGCGCCGGCCGAGGGCCCCGGAGGCGGAGAGGGTGGCGCGGGGGCGCAGGGTGATGTTGCCGAGGTTGTGGAGCGTGTACGAGACCCCGGTCCCGGAGGCCCGCAGGTCCTCGACGGCCAGCGCGGGGGCGGTGGGGCCGGCCACCCGCAGGTACAGCCGGGCGGCGACGGCCTGTTGGACACCGATCCCCTGGGCGGGGGCGGCGGTGTTCTCCTCCCTCTCCGCGAGGGCGACGATGGCGCCGGGGTGGTCGCCCGGTTCCGCCCGGTCGGGGACGGTGAGCGTGAAGCCGACGCTCACCGCTGCGCGGGCCGGTACGGTGACCCGCTCCTGCGCGAGCCGCGCCCAGGCGGCGGTGGCGCGGCGCGGCTCGTCGGGGCCGCGGAGCGCGAAGCCGCCGTCGCGGGCGGTGTTGTACGCGTCGGCGGCGTAGAGCCGGAAGGTGCGGGGGCGGTCGGTGCGGTTGGTGACGGTGACGGCGTCGGTGACGGCCTGGCCGGGGGCGGCGGCGAGGTAGAAGCAGGGCCGCCGGGTCACTGCGTTGGCTGCGGGGAGGACGGACCACTGCCCGTTGTCGGCGGCCGCTGCCGTCCCGGCGGGCAGCAGTACGGCTCCGCAGATCCCCCCGACGACCATCGCCACCCCGACCAGCCGGACCAGCCGGTACGGGGCCTTGCGCAGCCGGGGCCGCCGTTTCCCGGGCTCCGCCCGGACCCGGTCCTCGAACGCCGGACGGGCTGGAAGATCCAGCCCCGCCGGCGTTTGAGGCGCGGGGGCGCGGGGGCCGGCCCCCGCAACGGCGCCGCACCGGCGGGGGTCCGGGGCGGAGCCCTGGGAAACGGAGAAAGGGCGGGGCGGGGAGAAGGCCCCGCGCAGCGGGACCCGCGCAGCGGGACCCGCGCAGCGGGACCCGCGCAGCGGGGTGGCTCACGAGAGGGTCAGGGTCAGGACCGCCTGGTACGCGCCCGGCGGGGTGTACGGCGGCACCGTGAGGGCGACCGTCGCGTCGATCGTGAACGTCCCGCCCACCAGCTCCGCATCCGGCGTCGACGCCAGCACCGCACCCTCCGGCCCGACCACCCCCGCACTGCCCGCCACGCACCGGCTCGGGCTGCCCGACGCGGCCGTGCAGGACGGGGTCCAGCTCAGCGAGGCCCCCGGGATCACGACCCCGCCCGGGCCCGTGAAGTCCGTAACCTTGCCGATCAGCGACCACCCCGCCGGTCCGCCCCGCGCGTCCTTGACCGTGACCGTGCCGATCCGGCCGGGTGCCGCGCCGCCCTCCCCGTACGGGACCGCGCCCAGCGCGATCGACGCGCCCGCCTGGGTCATCGACAGGGCCCCCGGCTCCACCACCGCCGTCACCTTCTGCGTGCCCGAAGGCGTAGCCGCGATCACCGTGTACGCCGCCGGCCCCGAGCCCTCCTGCGCCGACCACGCCGTGCCCTCGTACGCCACCACCGCCGTCGTCGCCCCGTCCGTGACCGGCAGCTCCGCCAGGACCTCGCCCCGCTCGTCCGCCGTGGCCGCCACCCGGTCCGCGGTCTCGGCGGCGCCCGCCCGGCCGGTCACCGTCACGGCCGCGCCCGGGGCGAAGCCGACGCCCCTGACCTTGACCTTGGCGCCCGGCCTCCCGTACGCCGTGCCCAGCGCGACCGACCGCAGGTTGGCCCGGGGCAGCGGGGTCGCGGTGAGCCGCTCGGACACCGGCGCCCCGGTGACGGCGCAGGCGGTGTCCAGGTCCAGCAGGTGGCCGGTGTGCAGCGTGTAGCTGCCCGGGGCCAGGGTGATCCCGCCGGGCGCGGTCACGCTGAACGTGCCGGTCATGGTGACGGCGGGCAGCCCCGCACCCGCCTCGACGGGGTCGTTCCGCTTCGCTCCCACGACGGTGACCTCACCGCTCTGCGCACCTCCCAGCAGGATCCGCCCGGTCGGGGTCAGCGCGTCCGCCGGGAGTTCGGCGCCGAGCGGATTCACGGCAGGCGTCCGGGCCACCTGGTACGTCACGGTGACCGTGTCGCCGACCTTCGGCGCCGGGTCGTCGACGGTGATCCGGGCCGTGGTCGGCCCGTCGGCGGGCGGCAGAGCGGCCTCCTGCGGCGGCGCGCAGTGCGTCGGGAACTCCACCTGCCCGGACGGCGCCTCCCCTTCCGCCGCGGCAGGCGGGCTCAGTGCACCCCCGGTCGTGGCCGCGAGCACCGCCACGCCGATGGCCGCCGACCACCTCCTGCTGCCCGCCCGTGTTCGCACGGCCCGCCCCCTGGGTTCCCTCGCGCCGACAGGGGGCCATTCACGAGCGGGCGGCGGGAGAAGTCAATGCACGGACCCGGCAGCAACTGATGGCCCATCAGGAGATGGCAGGCTCCCCCAGTCCACCGGTCGCGCGGAACGTACGCCGGTACGCCGTCGGGCTCACCCCCAGCGCCGCCTGCACGTGCTTGCGCAGCGACTGCGCCGTCCCGAACCCCGTCTCCCGCGCCACCTGTTCCATCGGCAGATCCGTCCGCTCCAGCAGCCGCCGGGCCCGTTCCACCCGCTGGCCGACGATCCACTCGCCGGGGCTGACCCCCGACTCCTCCCGGAACCGGCGCGTGAACGTCCGTACCGACATGGCCTCCTGCCGGGCCAGGTCGACCAGCCGCACCGGCTCGTGCAGCCGGTCCATCACCCACGCGCGGGCCGCCGCAGTACTGGCCTGCTGCGGCTGCGGCACCGGGCGGTCGACGAACTGGGCCTGCCCGCCGTCCCGGTGGGGAGGTACGACGGTCCGCCGGGCCACGTCGTTGGCGACGGCCGCGCCGTGGTCGCGGCGCACGATGTGCAGGCACAGGTCGATGCCGGCGGCGACCCCGGCCGAGGTCAGCACGTCCCCGTCGTCGGTGTAGAGCACGCCGGCGTCCACCCGTACGGCCGGGAAGAGCCGCTGGAAGTGCTCGGCGTGGGCCCAGTGCGTGGTGGCGGGGCGGCCGTCCAGGAATCCGGCTGCGGCCAGGACGTACCCGCCCGTGCAGATGGAGACGAGCCGCGTCCCGGGCCGGATGTGCGCGAGCGCCGCGGCGAGCGCGTCGCTCAGCCTGCCCTCCTCGTACACGGGGCCCAGCTCGTACGAGGCGGGCACCACCACGGTGTCGGCCGTTGCCAGCAGCTCGGGGCCGTGCTCGACCTGGACCGCGAAGTCGGCGTCGGTGCGCACCGGCCCGGGGGTGAGGGCGCACGTGAGGATCTCGTACAGCGGCCCTCCGGCGGGATCCTTGGCGCGGCCGAAGATCCGGTGCGGGATGCCGAGCTCGAAGGGCAGCAGCCCGGTGAGCGCGAGGACGACGACACGGTGAGGGGCCATGGCCCAATCGTATCGAAGGGTGTCAGTCAGGCCACTGTCGTACGGGGCACTGCGGGCCGGAAGCTTTCTGCGTGACGCAGACAGCCCCCACCCCCGCCCCCACCGCCCCGACCCCGCCCCCAGCCCCCACCCCGACCGGGCGCATCCACCGCGCCTGGTTCGTCGCGGCCGTCGCCTTCGTGACGATCATCGGCGCCGCCGCCTTCGCCTCCCTGCCCGGACTGCTCATCGAGCCGCTGCACGAGGAGTTCGACTGGTCACGCGGCACGATCGGCCTCGCCGTCTCGGTGAACCTCGCTCTGTACGGACTCACCGCACCCTTCGCCGCCGCCCTGATGGACCGCTTCGGCATCCGCAAGGTGGTGGCCCTGGCCCTGCTGGTCATATCCGGCGGCACCGTGGCCACCCTGTGGATGACGGAGTCCTGGCAGCTGGTGCTGTTCTGGGGCGTGCTGGTGGGCCTGGGCAGCGGCTCCATGGCCCTGGCCTTCGCGGCGACGGTGACCAACCGCTGGTTCACCGCCCGGCGTGGGCTCGTCACCGGCATCCTGACCGCGGCCGGGGCCTCCGGTCAGCTGATCTTCCTGCCGCTGCTGTCCTGGCTGGTGGAGCACCACGGCTGGCGCCCGGCGGCCGTGACGGTCTCGCTGGCGGCCCTGGCCGTCGTCCCGTTCGTGTGGCTGCTGCTGCGCGACCACCCGGCGGACATGGGCCTCGCACCGTACGGGGGCACGTACGCGGAAAGGCCCGCCCCGGTGACGGGCGCGGCGCGGCGAACGGTGGCGGTGCTGTTCAAGGCGGCCCGCACCGGCCCGTTCTGGCTGCTGGCGGGCACCTTCGCGATCTGCGGGGCCTCGACGAACGGGCTGGTCAAGACCCACTTCGTACCGGCTGCGCACGATCACGGCATGCCGGTGACCGCAGCGGCCGGGCTGCTGGCGGTGGTCGGCGTCTTCGACGTGATCGGCACCATCGCCTCCGGCTGGTTCACGGACCGCTTCGAGGCGCGCCGCCTGCTGGCGGTGTACTACGCCCTGCGAGGGATCTCGCTGCTCTTCCTGCCGATGCTGCTGGCGCCGTCCGTGCACCCGCCGATGGTCTTCTTCATCGTCTTCTACGGCCTGGACTGGGTCGCGACCGTCCCGCCGACCATCGCGCTCTGCCGTGAGCACTACGGCGAGGACAGCGCGATCGTCTTCGGCTGGGTGCTGGCCTCGCACCAGGTGGGCGCGGCGGTGGTGGCCTTCCTGGGCGGCCTGGCCCGCGACGCCTTCGGCTCGTACGACCTGGTCTGGTACGCGTCGGGCGCGCTGTGCGCGATGGCGGCGCTGATGGCCATGGTGATCCGCCGTCGCGGAAATGATCAACTCACCGTGTGACGACGACACTGACGCAGCGCGCCTTCGCGGCGATCGGCCGGTTCAACGACGCCCACCCGTGGGACCACAACGCCCACTACCACCGCTGGATCCTGCGGCAGTTGCCCGGGCGGTTCGGCCGGGCGCTGGACGTCGGCTCGGGCAGCGGCGACCTGGCCCGGCTGCTGGCCGGCCGGGCCGGGTCGGTGCACGCCGTCGACGCCGATGCGGCGATCGTCGCCCGGGCACGACAACTGACCGCGCCGGACGCCCCGGTGGCGTTCTCCGTGGGGGACGCCCTGACGGAGCTCCCGCCGGGGCCGTACGACGTCATCACCTGCGTCGCCACGATCCACCACCTGCCGTTCGGCGAGGCCCTGCGGCTCTTCCGCCGCCGCCTGGCGCCGGGCGGAACCCTGGTCGTCGTCGGTCTCGCGCAAGCGCAGACCCCGGGCGACCACCTGCTCGGCGCGGCCGCGATCCCGCTCAACGCCGCACTGGGCTGGATCAAGAACAAGGGGCGTACGGCTCCCCGGCCGCCGTCCATGACCGCACCGACCCGCCCGGCGGGCATGGGCTTCCGGGCCATCGCCCGCGAGGCCGGGGCCGCACTGCCGGGCGCGCGGCTTCGCCGAAGGCTGTTCTGGCGCTACACCCTGGTCTGGCGCGAAGCCTGACAGGCGGGCCCCCGCGGGGTCAGGCGCCTGCCGGGGTGGCGGACTTGAGGGTGCCGTCCGGGCCGGCCAGCAGGACCGGGGTGTCCGGGCCGCCGAGGTCGCGGACCGCCGCGCGGTCGGCGTCGGCCACCGCCTCCGCCGAGCTGACCACGGCCGCGGCCTCCAGGGACTCGGCCCCGCTCGCCACCGCCATCGCGACCGCCGTCTGCAGCGCGCTCAGCTTCAGGGACTCCAGCTCCACCGTCCCGGCGACGTACGTACGGCCCGTCTCGTCCCGCACCGCCGCACCCTCGGGCACCCCGTTGCGGGCCCGGGCGCTGCGCGCCAGCGTGATGATCTTGCTGTCCTCGGGGTTGATCCCGGTGGTGTCGGTCATGGGCGAAAGCATATGGAGCGTCTCGGCAGGACCGCACAACGGCCCTGCCGAGGCACTCTCCCCTCCGTCCCCCCGGGATCTTGTGCCACGCGGGATCAAACCTAAGCGCTCTATAAGGAAATCCTGTGATCCAAAGGTCGCAGAGCGCCGGGACCTTCGTCCCGTCCCCGTTCCGCCCTCACGGCCGGTCGAGCCGCAGCCGCTCCGCCCTCGGCAGGCCCGCGACCACCAGGTCGTACGAGTCCTCGATCAGCTCCCGCACCAGTGCGTCGGGCAGCCCGCCGACCGTCACCGTGTTCCAGTGCCGCTTGTTCATGTGCCAGCCCGGCGCGATCGCCTCGTGCTCCTCCCGCAGCCGCACCGCCGGCTCCGGTTCGCACTTGAGGTTGACCTTCAGCGGGTCGGCGTCCAGCGCGCTCAGCGCGAACATCTTCCCCAGCACCTTGAACACCGAGGTCTCGGGCGTGAAGGGGAACTCCTCCACCGCCGCGTTGAAACCCAGGCAGAACGCGCGCAGCTCCGCCGGCGTCATTCGCCCTCCTCACCCTCGCCCGACGCCGGGGCCACCGGCTCCACCAGTACCGTCACGATCTTGTTCCGCCGGCCTGCCGGGGACTCGGCCGTCAGCCGCAGCGGCCGCCCGTCCGGCAGCTCCACGACCGATGAGGCGCCCGCGATCGGCACCCGGCCGAGCGCCTTCGCCAGCAGCCCGCCGACCGTCTCCACGTCCTCGTCGTCGTAGTCCTCGACCTTGAACAGCTCGCCGAGGTCGGTGATGTCGAGCCGCGCCGTCACCCGGTAGCGGTCCTCGCCCAGGTCCTCGACGGGCGCGAGCTCGCGGTCGTACTCGTCGGTGATCTCGCCGACGATCTCCTCGAGGATGTCCTCGATGGTGACGATGCCCGCCGTGCCGCCATACTCGTCGATGACCACGGCCACGTGGTTGCGCACCTGCTGCATCTCCCGCAGCAGATCGCCCGCGTTCTTCGTGTCCGGTACGAACACCGCCGGCCGCATCGCCGTCGTCACCAGGTCGACCTCCGCCTCCCGGCTGATGTGCGTCTTGCGGACCAGGTCCTTCAGGTACACGATGCCGACGATGTCGTCCTCGTTCTCCCCGGTCACCGGGATGCGCGAGAAACCCGACCGCAGCGCCAGCGTCGTCGCCTGACGGACCGTCTTGTACCGCTCGATGCACACCAGATCGGTGCGCGGCACCATCACCTCGCGCACGAGGGTGTCTCCGAGCTCGAAGACCTGGTGCACCATCCGGCGCTCCTCGTCCTCGATCAGCGACTCCTTCTCCGCCAGGTCGACCATCGCGCGCAGCTCGGCCTCGGAGGCGAACGGCCCCTTGCGGAAGCCCTTTCCAGGCGTGAGCGCGTTGCCGATGAGGATCAGCAGCTGCGGAATGGGCCCCATGACACGGGCGAGCGGGACCAGGACGTACGAGGCCGCCGTCGCCGTGTTGAGAGGGTGCTGGCGGCCGATGGTGCGCGGGGAGACGCCGACGGCCACGAAGGACACGAGCACCATCACCGCGATCGCGATGAGCAGCGCCTTCCAGTTGTCGCCGAACTCGTCGAGGCAGACGTACGTGACGAGCACGCCGGCCGCCATCTCGCAGGTGACCCGCACGAGCAGCGCCACGTTGAGGTAGCGGGTCGGGTCGGCGGCGACCTGCACGAGCTTCGCACTGCCGCGCCGGCCCTCCCGTACGGCCTGCTCGGCGCGGAAGCTCGAGATCCGGGCGATCCCGGACTCGGCGCACGCCGCGAACCAGGCCACCACCACCAGCAGCACCGCGCCGGTGATCAGCTGCGGGGCGGTCACGAGACGGTCGGGGCCGGGGACGGACCGGTCATGCCGCGCTCACCGCGCCAGCCGTCGACGATGGCCGCCTGGAGGCCGAACATCTCGGCCTTCTCGTCCGGCTCCTCGTGGTCGTACCCGAGCAGGTGCAGCACCCCGTGGACGGTCAGGAGCTGGAGCTCCTCGTCCATGGAGTGCTGCGTCGGGGCGTCCTCGCCCTGCTTCTTCGCCACCTCGGGGCAGAGCACGATGTCGCCGAGGAGCCCCTGCGGGGGCTCCTCGTCGTCCTTCGCCGGCGGACGGAGCTCGTCCATCGGGAAGGACATGACGTCGGTCGGTCCGGGCAGGTCCATCCACTGGATGTGGAGCTGCTCCATGGCGTCCTCGTCGACGACGATGACGGAGAGCTCGGACAGCGGGTGGATCCGCATCCGGGTGAGTGCGTAGCGGGCGATGTCGAGGATCGCCCGCTCGTCGACCTCGGTTCCGGACTCGTTGTTGACGTCGATCGACATGGTGCGCTGGGTTCTACTTCCGCTGGTAGCCGTTCCGGGACTGCTGGGCGTCCTGGCTGTCGTCGTACTTCTCGTACGCATCGACGATACGGCCGACCAGCTTGTGCCGGACGACATCCTCGGACGTGAGCCGCGAGAAGTGGATGTCGGGAACCCCTTCGAGGATCTCCTGCACCTGCCGCAGACCGCTCTTGGCGCCACCGGGCAGGTCGATCTGCGTGACGTCACCGGTGACGACGATCTTCGAGTCGAACCCCAGGCGGGTCAGGAACATCTTCATCTGCTCGGCGGTCGTGTTCTGCGCCTCGTCCAGCACGACGAACGCATCATTCAAGGTGCGACCCCTCATGTATGCCAGGGGCGCGACCTCGATCGTGCCCGCCGCCATCAGGCGCGGGATCGAGTCCGGGTCGATCATGTCGTGCAGCGCGTCGTACAGCGGGCGCAGGTACGGGTCGATCTTGTCGAAGAGCGTGCCGGGCAGGAAGCCGAGCCGCTCTCCGGCCTCGACGGCGGGGCGGGTCAGGATGATCCGGCCGACCTGCTTGGACTGCAGGGCCTGGACCGCCTTGGCCATGGCGAGGTAGGTCTTGCCGGTGCCGGCGGGGCCGATGCCGAACACGATCGTGTTCTTGTCGATCGCGTCGACGTACCGCTTCTGGTTGAGGGTCTTGGGCCGGATGGTGCGGCCGCGGCTCGAGAGGATGTTCTGGGTGAGCACCTCGGCGGGCGTCTCGTCCGGGCCGTTGCCGTTGGCGCTCGCCTTGAGCATGGCGATCGAGCGTTCCACTGCGTCCTCCGTCATCGGCTGCCCGGTGCGGAGCACCAGCATCATCTCGTCGAACAGGCGCTGGATCAGGGCGACTTCCGTCGCATCGCCGACCGCGCTGACCTGATTGCCCCGAACATGGATGTCGGCCTTCGGGAAGGCCTTCTCGATCACGCGCAACAGGGCGTCACCAGAGCCGAGCACCGCGACCATCGGGTGCCTGGCCGGAACGGTGAAGTGGGCTCGCGCCTGCCCCGGCGCCGGTGTCTGGGCTGTGGGTGTCTGAGTCATGGGCCGGCACTGTGGCCTGCACATACCTCCCGCTGAGGGGCCGCGCCGATCGACGACCTCCGGAGTACCAAGCGTACGACTCCGCCGCGCCATCCCCGAGGGGTTTTCCGGCGCTCCCGGAGCCCCTCCCGAAGGCCCGCCCGCTAGGCCGGGTGGCGGAAGCCGATGGTCGGGACGGCCCTGCGGCGGGAGGCCGGTTCCGTGCCCGGCGGGACCAGCGCGTCCAGGAAGCCGTAGCGCGGCCGCAGGGCCTCGGGGGCCGCGCGCCACCAGTGGGCCACCTCCGGCCAGCCCGGGGCCGACAGCGAGCCGCCGAACTCCTGGACCGACAGGGCCGCCGTCAGGCCCGCGAAGGCCAGCCGGTCCGCCAGCGGCCACCCCGCCAGGGCGCCGGTGACGAAGCCCGCCACGAAGACGTCCCCCGCCCCCGTCGGGTCCAGCGCGTCCACCGCGATCCCGGGGACCTCCGCCTCCTCGCCGGTCCGCCCGTCCACCGCGTACGCGCCCTCCGGGCCCATCGTCACCACCGCGAGCGGCACCTTCCGCGCCAGCGCCCGCGCCGCCGCCCTCGGGCAGTCGGTCCGCGTGTACCGCATGGCCTCCCCCGCGTTCGGCAGGAAGGCTTCGCAGTGCTCCAGGTCCGGCAGGTCCCCCAGGTCCCAGCGCCCGCTCTCGTCCCACCCCACGTCCGCGAAGATCCGCGATCCGCGCCGCGCCGCCTCCGCGATCCACGGGTCCGTCCGCCCCGGGCCCAGCGAGGCCACGGCCGCCCGGGTGCGCGGCGGGCACTGCGGGAACGGCCCGGGGGCCGCCGGGGGCGGGGCCTCGTGGCCGTGGGAGACCATCGTGCGCTCGCCCTCGTACGCCATCGAGACCGTGACCGGGCTGTGCCAGCCGGGGATGGTCCGCGACATCGACAGGTCGATGCCCTCGCCCTGCTCGAGCGCGTCCCAGCAGTACTCGCCGTAGTGGTCGTCGCCGAACGCCGCGGCCAGCGAGGTGCGCAGGCCGAGCCGGGCCAGCGCGGTGGCCATGTTGGCCACTCCCCCGGGGCTGGAGCCCATGCCGCGCGCCCAGGACTCCGTACCGCGCACCGGGGCCGAGTCGAGGCCTGTGAAGATGATGTCGAGGAAGACCGTGCCGGTCAGGAACACGTCGCACCACGGCTCCTGCGGGTCCCGCAGCGGACCGAGCGGGTCCACGGCCGGGGTGAGAGCGGTGGTGCTGTCCCGACTGGTCACGGTGTACTCCCCGTTTTCGCGAAGGGTCGTTTCTGCGCGCGGGCATGCGGTGGGAAGCTGGCAACCCTGCCCTCCCCCGGCAGGCCCAAACACAGTGTGTCGCAGATCACGATCGGGTCGCTCTTCTCCGCATCGTGAACCACTTGATAGACAAAGACGCCGCGGCTCCGCGGATCCTCTCGCCGCACCTGCGCACCACCGGGAACAGCCGTGTCCGACAACACCTCCGCGCCGCCCGCCGCCTGGCCCCTGGTGGCCCTCTTCACGGCCGGTTACCTCGCTCCCTACCTGCTTCCCACCGTCGTCGGACGGCTCGACGCCCATCTCCCGCTGAGTCCCGCGCAGGCGGGGCTCGTCGGCACGGCCCTGCTCCTCGGCTCCGCCACGGCCGGCCTCACCCTGGCCTCCCGCATCCCCCGCCACGGGCAGCGCCCGCTGGCCCGGCTCGGACTGCTGCTCGCCGCCCTCGGCTACGGCACGGCGGCCGCGACCACGCTGCTCCCGCTGGTGGTCGCGGGCGTGGTGGTCGGCGGCTTCGGCTCCGGTACCGCCACCGCCGTGGCCGCCTCGGGGATCGCCGGGCAGCGCGATCCGCACCGCATCTCGTCCCTCGGGCTGCTGTCGGTCTCGGCGACCGCGGGGGCCCTGTACCTGACCCTGCCGCGCCTCGGCGGCGGGCACGCGCTGCCGTTCGCGGCCATCGCCCTGGTCGCGGCCCTGGCCTGGCCCGCGACCGGCCGCCTCGGCGGGCCCACCCGCCCGGGTCCCGCCGTACGGGGCTCCGGGCGGCTGCCGTACCCGCGCGCCGGGGCGGTGCTGGCGGGCTGCCTGCTGCTCTGGTCGCTGACCCAGGAGGCCCTGTGGGGCGTCAGCGGCCGGATCGGCGCCGAGCAGGCGGGCCTGCCCGAGGCCACGCTCGGCGTCGTCTTCGCGGTGGCACTGGGCGCGGGCCTGCTCGGGGTCACGGCCGCCTCCGCGTTCGGGGCCCGGCTGGGGCGGGCGGTCCCGATCGGCGCGGGCACGGCGGCCATCGCCGGCTGCGTCGTGCTGACCGCCTCCGCGGACGGGCTCGCCGGGTTCGCCGCCGGGGAGATCCTGTGGAACGCGGTCTACCCGGTGGTCCTCTCCTACGTGATCGGCCTCGCGGCGGCCCTGGACGCGCGCGGCCGCTGGGCGGTGCTCGCCGGCTCCGCCTCCTCGCTGGGCACGGCATGCGGGCCCGTGGCCGGCAGCCTGCTCGCCGAGGGGTTCGGCTTCCGGGGCATGGGGCTGGTGCTGGGCACGCTGCTGCTGGTGGTGGCCGGGCCGATGACCGCGGTCGCGCTGCGCGCCGGCGGCCGCGGGCCGGCTCCGGCCGAGGGGCCGGTCCGCCGCGGCGGTGCCCCGGCCACGGCGGTCCGGCCCGACCCCGCGAGCGGACTGCCCGTCCGCGTACGCCGCACCCCGCGCCGGGTGCTGCTGCTCTCCCCGGCGGCCCGCCGCTCCCGGAACCAGGAGCGGGCCTCGGAGCAGGACCAAGAGCGAGCCGGGATCCTCGGCGGCTGAGCGGTCTCGGGGAAGTGGGGTGCGTTCCCTGGGCGTACTCGGGTGCCGCGACAACGCGGCGAGGTGCCGTGCCGGGCGGCGCGGGGGCGTGCCCCACTTCCCCGAAACCGCTCAGTGCCGCGTCAGGCAGCGTTTGCCCGTCAAGGAGCGGCATCCGGTGCGTGCTCTCGGCGTGCCGGCCGCAAGCGCTCGTACCGGACGTACTCGAGCTTTCGGCCGGTGCGGCGAGAGTGCGTGCCGGGCGTCGCGACGGGGCGAACGTTGCCTGACGCGGCACCAGCCCAAAGCTAGCCCCGCTTCGGCAGGGGGACTCGTACGAGGTCCGCGGCGATCGTCAGTTCGCCCTCGAAGCCGGCCGCGCGGGCCTGGCGTTCGAACTCCTGCGGGTCCCCGTAGCGCTGCGAGAAGTGCGTCAGCACCAGGTGCCGTACGCCCGCGTCGCGCGCGACCCGGGCCGCCTGGCCGGCGGTGAGGTGCCCGTGGTCGGTGGCCAGTGCCTCGTCCTCGTCGAGGAAGGTGGACTCGATCACCAGCATGTCGCAGCCCGCGGCGAGCGCATCGACACCGGGACACAGCCGGGTGTCCATGACGAAGGCGAAGCTCTGCCCCGGCTTGTGCTCGCTGACGTCGTCGAGCGTGACCCCGCCCAGCTGCCCCTCGCGCTGGATCCGGCCCACGTCGGGCCCCTTGATCCCGTGCTGCGCGAGCAGTTCGGGCACCATCCGGCGCCCGTCGGGCTCGGTGAGCCGGTAGCCGAAGGACTCGACCGGGTGCGAGAGCCGGCGGGCCTCGAGGGTGTACGAGGGCCCCTGGGCCAGCGTCCCGTCCTCGGCCACGGGTTCCTCCCGGAGCGCGACGGTCTCCTGGTAGGCGGTGGCGTACCGGAGCCGTTCGAAGAACTTCTGCCCGGAGGCCGGGTAGTGCGCGGTGACGGGGTGCGGGACCCGGTCCAGGTTGATGCGCTGGATCACCCCGGCGAGGCCGAGGCTGTGGTCACCGTGGAAGTGGGTGATGCAGATCCGGTTGATGTCGTGCGCGGCCACCCCGGCGCGGAGCATCTGGCGCTGGGTGCCCTCGCCCGGGTCGAAGAGGATGCCCTCGCCGTCCCAGCGCAGGAGGTAGCCGTTGTGGTTGCGGTGGCGGGTGGGCACCTGACTGGCGGTACCCAGCACCACGAACTCTCGTACGGACACGGTTTATCCGGGGGGCCACTGGAGGCCGCGCCCGCCGAGGACGTGCGCGTGCGCGTGGAACACGGTCTGGCCGGCGCCGGCGCCGGTGTTGAACACGATCCGGTAGCCGTGGCCGTCGATCTTCTCCTCGGCGGCGATCTCGCCGGCCACGCGCAGCAGGTCGGCGGCGACGGCCGGTTCGGCGGCGGCGAGCGAGGAGGCGTCCGGGTAGTGCACGCGCGGGATCACGAGGACGTGCGTGGGCGCCTGCGGGTTGATGTCCCGGAAGGCGAACGTCGTCTCGGTCTCCCGGACCACGGTCGCCGGGATGTTCCCCGCGACGATCTTGCAGAACAGGCAGTCCGCCTGCGGTTCCCCGGCCATTGCTCCGCCTTCCGTGACAGTGGCGTTGACGGGCCGTCGACGCCGACGTTGATCAGCTCCGGCATCGTAACCGGCGCCGTCGGCGGCCTCGTACGCGTTTTCAGGACCAGCGGCCGGTGCGCGCCAGCAGGACCGCCGTCGCCGCGGTGCCGGCGGTGGAGGTGCGCAGGACCGAGGAGCCCAGGCGGTAGGGGAGGGCGCCGGCTTCCGCGAAGACGGCCAGCTCCTCCGGGGAGACCCCGCCCTCGGGTCCTACGACCAGGACGACGGAGCCGCCGGCCGGGAGCTCGGCCGTGGCCAGGGCCCCCGAGGGCGCGTCCCGGTCCTCGTGCAGGACCATCGCCAGGTCGGCGCCGGCCAGCAGCGCCGCGACCTGCTTCGTGGACATGGCCTCCGCCACCTCGGGGAAGCGGACCCGGCGGGACTGCTTGCCCGCCTCCCGGGCCGTGGCCCGCCACTTGGCCAGGGACTTGGCGCCGCGGTCGCCGCGCCACTGGGTGATGCAGCGCGAGGCCTGCCAGGGGACGATCGCGTCCACGCCGGTCTCGGTCATGGTCTCGACGGCGAGCTCGCCGCGGTCCCCCTTGGGCAGGGCCTGGACGACCGTGATCCGGACGGCCGGCTCCGGCTCCTCCTCGATGGCGTGCAGGTCCGTGACGACCAGCCGGTCCTTGCCCTCGGCGGCCTTGACCACGCCCTCCGTCCAGTGACCGCGCCCGTCGGTGAGGACCACGTCCTCGCCCGGGTTCAGCCGTTTCACGGACACCGCGTGCCGGCCCTCCGGGCCGTCGAGCACGAACTCCGGCCCCGCGGGGACCTCCTCGACCACGAACACGGGGGCGGTCATGACGTACTCCTCTTCTGCATTGCCTTCAACGCGCTCTGGGCCTCGGCCAGTTCGGCCGCCAGCACCTCCACCAGCTCCCCCGCCGGCAGCGCCCGCGCCAGCCGGTGCCCCTGGCCCGCCCACAGGGCCATGCCCTGCGGGTCTCCGGCCGCGGCGGCGGCCTTGCGCAGCCCCGCGGTCATGTGGTGGATCTGCGGGTAAGCGGCCGGGGCGTACGGCCCGTGCTCCCGCATGAACCGGTTCACCAGGCCCCGGGCCGGTCGCCCCGAGAACGCCCTGGTCAGCTCCGTGTGGGCGAACAGGGGGTCCGTGAGGGCCTTCTTGTGCAGCGGGTGCGCACCCGATTCGGGGCAGGCCAGGAACGCCGTGCCGAGCTGCGCCGCCTCCGCGCCCGCCGCCAGCAGCGCCGCGATCTGCGAGCCGCGCATCAGACCGCCCGCCGCGATGATCGGGAGGCCCACGGCCTCCCGTACCTGCGCGACCAGCGCGAGCAGGCCCACGCCCGCCGTGCCGTCGGCCTGCGGGTCGTCGCGGTGGGTGCTCTGGTGCCCGCCGGCCTCCACGCCCTGGACGCAGACGGAGTCGGCGCCCGCGGCCTGTGCGGCGCGGGCCTCGTCGACCGAGGTGACGGTGACGACCGAGTACGTGCCCGCCTTGCGCAGGGCGGCGAGGACCACGGGCGTGGGGCAGCCGAAGGTGAACGAGACGACGGGAACGGGGTCTTCGAGGAGGATCGCGAGCTTGGCGTCGTAGCCGTCGTCGCTGGTGCCGATGATGTCCTCGTCGGCCAGGGAGATCTCGTACCAGCTGGCCTCGCCGGCCAGCTGCCCGCGGTACGCCTCCACGGCGGCCGGGTCCACGTACCCCGTCTGCGGCATGAAGAGGTTCACGCCGAACGGGCGCCGGGTGAGCGCGCGCAGCCGTTTGATCTCCTGGTACATGCCGTCGGCGGTCTTGTAGCCGCCGGCCAGGAAGCCCAGCCCGCCCGCCTCGCACACGGCGGCGGCGAGCGGCGGACAGCTGGCGCCGCCCGCCATGGGAGCCTGCACGATCGGATACGGGGAGAGACCGTTCGGTGCGGAGGACATGCACTGCATCGTGCCATGTCCCGCCCACCGGGCCGAATCACGGCATTCGCCTGGCATAGTCCGCTTCAGCGGGCGCGTCCGGATCAATGCGCCGAGCCCGGTCCGGGGCATCCCCGGACCGGGCTCGTACGGGTGCTCGCGGGCCGGTCAGCGGCCGTTGAAGGCATCCTTCAGGCGGCTGAACAGGCCCTGCTGACCCGGCGCGAACTGGCCCATGGGCCGCTCCTCGCCGCGCAGCTTGGCGAACTGGCGCAGCAGCTCCTCCTGCTGGGCGTCCAGCTTGCCCGGGGTGGTGACCTCGACATGGACGATCAGGTCGCCGCGGCCGCCGCCGCGCAGGTGCGTGACGCCGCGCCCGTGCAGCGGGATCGACTGGCCCGAACCGGTGCCGGGGCGGATGTCGATCTCCTCCATGCCGTCCAGCGTCTCCAGCGGGCACTTGGTGCCGAGGGCCGCGGCCGTCATGGGGATGGTCACCGTGCAGTGCAGGTCGTCCCCGCGCCGCTGGAAGGTCGGGTGCGACAGCTCGTGGATCTCCACGTACAGGTCGCCGGCGGGGCCGCCGCCGGGGCCGACCTCGCCCTCGCCCGCGAGCTGGATCCGGGTGCCGTTCTCGACACCGGCCGGGATCTTGACCGTGAGGCTGCGGCGGGAGCGGACCCGGCCGTCGCCCGCGCACTCGGGGCACGGGGTCGGGACCACGGTGCCGAAGCCCTGGCACTGGGGGCAGGGGCGCGAGGTCATGACCTGGCCCAGGAAGGACCGGGTGACCTGCGACACCTCACCGCGGCCACGGCACATGTCACACGTCTGCGCCGAGGTGCCGGGGGCGGCGCCCTCACCGGAGCAGGTGGTGCAGACGACGGCCGTGTCGACCTGGATGTCCTTGGTCGTGCCGAAGGCCGCCTCGTCCAGCTCCAGGTCGAGGCGGATCATGGCGTCCTGGCCGCGGCGGGTCCGCGAGCGCGGTCCGCGCTGCGAGGCCTGGCCGAAGAAGGCGTCCATGATGTCGGAGAAGTTGCCGAAGCCGCCCGCTCCGAAGCCGCCCGCGCCGCCGCCGCCCGAGGAGGACAGCGGGTCGCCGCCAAGGTCGTAGACCTGCTTCTTCTGCGGGTCCGAGAGCACCTCGTAGGCCGCGTTGATCTCCTTGAAGCGCTCCTGCGTCTTCGGGTCCGGATTCACGTCCGGGTGGAGTTCGCGCGCGAGGCGGCGGAAGGCCTTCTTGATCTCGTCCTGCGATGCGTCGCGGCGCACGCCGAGAACGGCGTAGTAGTCCGTGGCCACTTACGACTCCGCCAGGATCTGTCCGACGTAACGTGCCACTGCGCGTACCGCTCCCATCGTTCCGGGGTAGTCCATGCGGGTCGGTCCGACCACGCCGAGTTTGGCGACTGCTTCGCCGCCCGAACCGTAGCCGACGGAGACGACGGACGTGGAGTTCAGTCCCTCGTAGGCATTCTCATGCCCGATCCGTACGGCCATTCCCGACTCGTTGGCCTCGCCGAGCAGCTTGAGGAGCACGACCTGCTCCTCCAGCGCCTCGAGCACCGGCCTGATCGTCAGGGGAAAATCGTGTCCGAAGCGCGTGAGATTGGCGGTTCCGCCGATCATCAGCCGCTCCTCGGCCTCCTCGACCAGCGTCTCCAGCAGGGTCGCGAGCACGGTCGACACCGTGCTGCGGTCATCCGGATCGAACGACTCCGGCAGGTCCTGCACGAGCTGCGGCACGTCCGTGAACCGGCGGCCGACGACCCGGCTGTTGAGCCGCGCCCGCAGATCGGCGAGCGAGGTCTCGCCGAACGGAGTCTGGCAGTCCACGAGCCGCTGCTCGACCCGTCCTGTATCGGTGATCAGCACGAGCATGAGCCGGGCCGGAGCGAGCGACAGCAGCTCGACGTGCCGGACCGTGGACCGGGTCAGGCTCGGGTACTGGACGACGGCGACCTGCCGGGTGAGCTGCGCGAGCAGCCGCACCGTACGGCCGACCACGTCGTCGAGGTCGACGGCCCCGTCGAGGAAGTTCTGGATGGCCCGGCGCTCGGGCGTCGACAGCGGCTTGACCCCGGCCAGCTTGTCGACGAAGAGCCGGTAGCCCTTGTCCGTGGGGATCCGGCCGGCGCTGGTGTGGGGCTGCGCGATGTAGCCCTCGTCCTCCAGCACGGCCATGTCGTTGCGCACGGTGGCGGGCGAGACGCCGAGCCGGTGCCGCTCGGTGAGCGCCTTGGAGCCGACCGGCTCCTCCGTCCCGACGTAGTCCTGGACGATGGCGCGCAGCACTTCGAGTCTGCGTTCGCTGAGCATCGCGCGCACACCTCCAGCTCTGGTCCGTTGTCTTGGTCATTGGCACTCTGATCGTTCGAGTGCCAGAGATCCCCCGCTCAGTGTACGGCCGGGTAGTAAGACCCTGGCAAGGGAGGCCCGCCAGGGTAGCGTCGCGGCATGGACGTGCGTTGGGAAGAGGCGGGCTGGGAACGGCTGACCGCGCGGAGCGGCCGGAGGCGGCTCCCGGTGTGGGATTGCACGGCGGGACTGGTGGTGGGCGACGAATCGGTGCTCCTGATCGACCCCGGTTCCTGCCTCCGGGAGGGGGCGGAGCTGCGGCGGCAGGCGGAGGAGCTGACCGGCCGCCGGGTGACCCATATCGCATTCACCCACGGACATTTCGACCATGTACTGGGGGCCGCGGCCTTCTCCGGGGCGGAGGTGTTCGGGGCCGTGGGCCTGGACGCCGTCCTGTCTGCCGGACGCGAGGCGCTGCGTACGAGCGCGGTACGGCACGGGCTGGCGGAGGCCGAGGCGGTGGAGGCGGTGGACCGGCTGGTGGTGCCGCGCCATCAGGTGTCGGGCGAGTGGACGCTCGACCTGGGCGGGGTCCAGGTGCTGCTCGCCAATGTGGGGCCCGGCCACACCGGGCACGACCTGGCCGTCTTCGTGCCGGGCGAGCGCGAGGCGGTGTTCTGCGGGGACCTGGTGGAGGAGTCCGGCGAGCCGCAGGCGGGCCGCGACGCCGTACCGGGGCAGTGGCCGGCCGCGCTGGACCGGCTGCTGTCGCTGGGCGGGGAGGACGCACTGTACGTGCCGGGTCACGGAGCGGTGGTCGACGCGGGCTTCGTGCGTGCGCAACGCGCCACACTGGCCGCCCGTTTCGGCGTGTCGGAGGCATGAGCGGCGCGCCTCTCCTAATGTCGGCCGAATGCGTGAGTACTCCCCCGACCTGACCCCGCAGTGGAAGCGCCCCAAGGCCGTACCGGAGGTGGCGGCCGAGCCGGACCTGGTGGTCGAGGTGGCCGGTACGGACTTCTGCGGCGCGGTGGTGGCCTGCGAGGCGGGCACGGTGACCCTGGAGGACCGGTTCGGCAAGCGGCGGGTGTTCCCGATGGAGCCGCGCGGGTTCCTGCTGGAGGGCGCGGTCGTGACCCTGACCCGCCCCTCACGGGCCCCTTCGGGCCCGTTGCGCACGGCCTCGGGCTCTCTTACCGTCCCGGGGGCGCGCGCCCGCGTGGCGCGCGCCGGGCGGATCTACGTCGAGGGCCGGCACGACGCCGAGCTGGTGGAGCGGGTCTGGGGCGACGACCTGCGGATCGAGGGCGTGGTGGTGGAGTATCTGGAGGGCATCGACGACCTCCCGGCGGTGGTGGCGGACTTCGCCCCGACGGCCGCCGCCCGCCTCGGCGTCCTGGTGGACCACCTGGTCCCGGGCTCGAAGGAGTCCCGTATCGCGGCGTCGGTGACCTCGTCGGACGTCCTGATCGTCGGCCACCCGTACGTGGACGTCTGGCAGGCGGTGAAGCCGTCCGCGCTGGGCATCGCGGCGTGGCCGGTGATCCCGCGCGGCCAGGACTGGAAGACGGGCGTCTGCAGGGCGCTGGGCTGGCCGGAGAACACCGGGGCGGCGTGGCAGCACATCCTGTCCCGCGTGACGTCCTACAAGGACCTGGAGCCGGTCCTGCTGGGCCGCGTGGAGGAACTGATCGACTTCGTCACGGTCGGCGGTGGGGCCTGACTCCCTGATACGTGCCGAATTCGCTGGTGTCCAACTCGATGCCGAGCAGTTCCAGCGGAAGCGGCTCACCGAACTTCGTGATCTGCTGGGCCCGGTAGTCGGCTTCGTCGCCCCTGCCGACCGGGATCGTGAGCAGGACGCAGTGCGCCACGACCGGGTCGATGATCAGATAGGCGGGCACCTCGCCTGCGGCGTAGATCGAGCGCTTGACGCCGTAGTCCCTGTCGACGCTGGTCTTGGAAACGACCTCCACCACCAGGGTGATCAGCTTGGACGGCAGGAGGCGACCCGAGTCCGGGTGGACCTGGCGATCGACGACCACAAGATCGGGGACGGGCTCGCTGGCCTCGTCGGTGACGTCGACGTCCTGGGTCTGTAGCCGTGCCCACCGCTTGCGCGGGATCTGGTCCTGCACGTCCTCGACGATCAGGTTGTGAACCAGATCGGGACTGGCCATCATCACGATTTCCCCCCGGAGGAGCTCGACCTTGACGCCCTCGGGAGGCTCGAACTGATCGAAGAACTTCGCCATCCCACGCTCGTCCACAGCGGTCATCTCCGTGGTCCTCCACATCCGCCGCGTACTGTCGACGGCAGCCTAGGGACAGAGTAGGCAGGCTCAGGCCGGTTCGGCGGGGATTCACCCTCGCGAGGGATCAGTCCACCAGGTCGCGGACCACCGCGTCGGCCAGGAGGCGCCCGCGCAAGGTCAGCACGGCCCGCCCGGCCTCGTACGGGGCCGGGTCCAGGAGACCGTCCGCCAGGGCGCGGCGGGAGGCCGCGAGGCCGGCCGGAGCGAGCAGGGACAGCGGGACGCCGTCCACCAGGCGCAGCTCCAGCAGGATCCGCTCCACCCGGCGGTCCTCCTCGGAGAGGAGCTCGCGGCCCGCGCCCGGGGAGCGGCCCTCCGCGAGGGCGGCGGCGTACGCGCCCGGGTGCTTCACGTTCCACCAGCGGACCCCGCCCACGTGCGAGTGGGCCCCGGGGCCCGCGCCCCACCAGTCGGCGCCGCGCCAGTACAGCTCGTTGTGCAGGCAGCGGCCCGCCTCCGTGGTGGCCCAGTTCGAGGCCTCGTACCAGGAGTACCCGGCCTCGGCCATCACCGAGTCCGCGATCAGGTACCGGTCGGCGTGCACGTCGTCGTCCGTCATCGGGACCTCGCCCCGCCGGATCCGCCGCGCCAGCTGCGTGCCCTCCTCCACGATCAGCGCGTACGCGCTGATGTGGTCCGGGCCGGCCCCGAGCGCGGCGGCCAGGGACGCGCGCCAGTCCTCGTCGCTCTCCCCCGGCGTCCCGTAGATCAGGTCCAGGTTCACGTGCTCGAAGCCCGCCGCCCGCGCCTCCGCGACGCACGCCTCCGGCCGGCCCGGCGTGTGCGTGCGGTCGAGCACCTTCAGGACGTGCTGCTTCGCGCTCTGCATGCCGAAGGAGACCCGGTTGAAGCCCCCGGCCCGCAGCTCCGCCAGGTACTCCGGGTTCACCGACTCCGGATTGGCCTCCGTGGTGACCTCGGCGTCCTCGGCCAGGCCGAACTCGTCCCGGATCGCCGCGAGCATCCGTACGAGGTCGCCGGCGGGCAGCAGCGTCGGCGTACCGCCGCCGACGAACACCGTCCGCACGGCCCGCGGGTCGTCGCCGAGCACCTTGCGGGCGAGGCGGACCTCGTCGATCAGGGTGTCGGCGTAGTTCTCCCGGGAGGCGAGCACGCCGCCGGTGCCGCGCAGCTCGGTCGCGGTGTAGGTGTTGAAGTCGCAGTACCCGCACCGCGTGGCGCAGTACGGGACGTGCAGGTAGAACCCGAGCGGCCGGTCCCCGGCACCCGCCAGGGCATGCGACGGCAGCGAGCCGTCTTCGGGCATGGGTTCACCGTCGGGCAGTGCGGAAGGCATGCACCCATTGTCCCGCACCCGCCACCGCGCCCGCCCCGGCTCGCGTCGTGCGAGACCGCGGCAGGCGCCGTGGCGGGCGCTGCGCCTCGTGCTACGCCTCGCGCGAGCCCTCGTACATCTCGTCGATCAGGTGCTTGAACTCACGCTCGACGGCCGGCCGCTTCAGCTTCAGGCTGGGCGTGAGGTCGCCGTGCTCCACGTCGAGGTCGCGGGGCAGGATCCGGAACTTCTTGACCGTCTGCCAGCGCTGCAGGCCCTCGTTCAGGGTCTGGATGTAGGTCTCGATCAGCCGGTTCGTCTCCGCCGCGGCCAGGACCTCGGCGTACGTCTTGCCCTCGAGCCCGTTCTCGGCGGCCCAGCCCATGATCGACGGCTCGTCGAGCGCGACCAGGGCGGCGCAGAAGTTCCGGTCGGCGCCGTGCACCACGATGCTCGACACGTACGGGCAGATCGCCTTGAACCGGCCCTCGATCTCGGCCGGGGCGACGTACTTGCCGTTCGAGGTCTTGATCAGGTCCTTCTTGCGGTCCGTGATGCGCAGGTAGCCGTCGGGCGAGAGCTCGCCGATGTCGCCCGTGTGCAGCCAGCCGTCCTCCTCCAGCACCTCGGTGGTCTTCTCCGGCTGCAGGTGGTAGCCCTGCATGATGCCGGGGCCGCGCAGCAGGATCTCGCCGTCGTCGGCGATGCGGACCTCGGTGCCGGGGAGCGGCTTGCCGACGGTGCCGGTGCGGTAGGCCTCGCCGGGGTTGACGAAGGAGGCGGCGCTGGACTCGGTGAGGCCGTAGCCCTCGAGGATGTGGATGCCGGCGCCGGCGAAGAAGTAGCCGATCTCGGGGGCCAGGGCGGAGGCGCCGGAGACGGCGGCGCGCAGCCGGCCGCCGAAGGCCTCGCGGAGCTTGGAGAAGACGAGCGCGTCGGCGATCTTGTGCTTGGTGGCCAGGCCGAAGGGGGCCGTGGCGCTGCCGGTGCGCCGGTAGTTGTCCTGGGTGACCTTGGCGTACTCGCGGGCGACGCCGACCGACCACTGGAAGATCTTGTACTTGGCGCCGCCGCCGGCCCGGGCCTTGGCGGCCACGCCGTTGTAGACCTTCTCGAAGATGCGCGGGACGGCCGCCATGTAGGTCGGCTGGACGACCGGCAGGTTCTCGATGATCTTGTCGATCCGGCCGTCGACGGCGGTGACGTGGCCGACCTCGATCTGGCCGGAGGTCAGGACCTTGCCGAAGACGTGCGCGAGCGGCAGCCACAGGTACTGGACGTCGTCGCTGTGGATCATGCCGGTGGCGACGGTGGCCTTGGCCATGTACGACCAGTTGTCGTGCGGGAGCCGTACGCCCTTGGGGCGGCCGGTCGTGCCGGAGGTGTAGATCAGCGTGGCGAGCTGGTCGGCGGTGATGGCCGCGATCCGCTCCTTGATCGCCTCGGGGTGCTTGGCGAGGTACTCCTTGCCGCGCGCCTCCAGGTCGGCGAGGGAGAGCACCCAGCCCTCCGGGTCGCCCTCGGCCGGTACCGCGCCGGCGGACTCCAGGACCACCACGTGGGCGAGCTCGGGCAGGTCGGCTCGGCGCTCGCGGGCCTTGGCCAGCTGGGCGGCGTCCTCGGCGATCAGCACGCGGCTGGCCGAGTCGGCGAGGATGAACGCCGACTCCTCGGCGTTGGTGCTCGGGTAGATCGTGGTCACGGCGCCGCCGGCGCACATGACGCCCAGGTCGGAGAGGATCCACTCGACGCGGGTGTTGGAGGCGAGCGCGACCCGCTCCTCGGGCTGCAGGCCGAGGTCCAGCAGACCCGCGGCGATACCGAAGACCCGCTCGGCCGCCTGGCCCCAGCTCAGCGACTTCCAGTCGTCGGGGCCTCTGCCGTCGGCCGCGGGCACCGGGAACCGGTAGGCCTCGGCGTTCGGCGTGGCGGCGACACGCTCAAGGAAGAGTGCCGCCACGGTGGGCGGGCGGTTCTCGATCAAGGTCTGTGTGTCGCTCACGGACGTCCTCCGGACCACGCGGCAGGGCCTGTCATCCAAGGCGGTGAATGACGGCTTCCAACAGGGCTTGCAACCAGCGCTTGTAACTGGCGAGTAACCAACGGGCAGTGATCAGACTAGGGGCCCTCCGCCTGGCGCGTAAGAGCCCTTGAGACGCCGATTCATAACGAAACAGGCCCCCGCGCTGCTGCACGGGGGCCTGCTCCGTATACGGATCAAGGCGCTTCACGGCCGTTCACGGCCGGGGGCTACTTCTTCTTGCCGCCGGACTCGTCGCTGGAGAGGACGGCGATGAAGGCCTCCTGGGGCACCTCCACCGAGCCGACCATCTTCATGCGCTTCTTGCCTTCCTTCTGCTTCTCCAGCAGCTTCCGCTTACGGGAGATGTCACCGCCGTAGCACTTGGCGAGGACGTCCTTTCGGATGGCGCGGATGGTCTCGCGGGCGATGACGCGGGAGCCGATGGCTGCCTGGATCGGGATCTCGAAGGCCTGCCGCGGGATGAGCTCGCGCAGCTTGGCGACGAGGCGCACACCGTAGGCGTAGGCGGCGTCCTTGTGCGTGACGGCGGAGAAGGCGTCGACCTTGTCGCCGTGCAGCAGGATGTCGACCTTGACCAGGCCGGAGGCCTGCTCGCCGGTGGGCTCGTAGTCGAGGGAGGCGTAACCGCGCGTCTTGGACTTCAGCTGGTCGAAGAAGTCGAAGACGATCTCGGCGAGCGGGAGGGTGTAGCGGATCTCGACCCGGTCCTCGGAGAGGTAGTCCATCCCGAGGAGGGTGCCGCGGCGCTGCTGGCAGAGCTCCATGATCGCGCCGATGAACTCGGAAGGCGCGAGCAGGGTGGCCCGTACGACCGGCTCGAACACGTCCGAGATCTTGCCCTCGGGGAACTCGCTCGGGTTGGTGACGGTGACTTCCTTGCCGTCCTCCAGGACGACCCGGTAGACCACGTTCGGCGCGGTGGCGATCAGGTCGAGGCCGAACTCGCGCTCCAGTCGCTCGCGGACCACGTCCAGGTGCAGCAGGCCGAGGAAGCCGACGCGGAAGCCGAAGCCCAGCGCGGCCGAGGTCTCCGGCTCGTAGACGAGCGCGGCGTCGTTGAGCTGGAGCTTGTCCAGGGCCTCGCGCAGGTCCGGGTACTCGGAGCCGTCGAGCGGGTAGAGGCCCGAGAAGACCATCGGCTTCGGGTCCTTGTAGCCGCCGAGGGCCTCGGTCGCGCCGTTGTGCAGGCTGGTGATGGTGTCACCGACCTTGGACTGACGCACGTCCTTCACGCCGGTGATGATGTAGCCCACCTCGCCGACGCCGATGCCGTCGGACGGGGTCATCTCCGGGGAGGAGACACCGATCTCCAGCAGCTCGTGCGTGGCGCCGGTGGACATCATCCGGATGCGCTCGCGCTTGTTGAGCTGGCCGTCGACCACACGGACGTACGTCACGACACCGCGGTACGAGTCGTAGACCGAGTCGAAGATCATCGCACGGGCGGGGGCGTCCTTGACGCCGACCGGGGACGGGACGGTGGCGACGATCTTGTCGAGCAGGGCGTCCACGCCGACACCGGTCTTCGCGGAGACGCGCAGCACGTCCTCGGGCTGGCAGCCGACCAGGTTCGCGAGCTCCTCGGCGAACTTCTCCGGTTGGGCGGCCGGCAGGTCGATCTTGTTCAGGACCGGGACGATCGCGAGGTCCTTCTCCATCGCCAGATAGAGGTTGGCGAGGGTCTGCGCCTCGATGCCCTGGGCGGCGTCCACCAAGAGGACCGTGCCCTCGCAGGCGGCGAGGGAGCGCGAGACCTCGTACGTGAAGTCGACGTGCCCGGGGGTGTCGATCATGTTGAGGATGTGCGTCTTGCCCTGCCCCTCACCCACAGTGGGCGCCCAGGGCAGTCGGACCGCCTGGGACTTGATCGTGATGCCGCGCTCACGCTCGATGTCCATGCGGTCGAGGTACTGGGCACGCATCTGCCGCTGGTCGACGACACCGGTGAGCTGGAGCATCCGGTCGGCGAGCGTCGACTTGCCGTGGTCGATGTGCGCGATGATGCAGAAATTGCGGATCAGCGCCGGGTCGGTACGGCTCGGCTCGGGCAC
Source organism: Streptomyces sp. NPDC051364 (assembly GCF_040682115.1). Classification (NCBI taxonomy): domain Bacteria; kingdom Bacillati; phylum Actinomycetota; class Actinomycetes; order Kitasatosporales; family Streptomycetaceae; genus Streptomyces; species Streptomyces sp. NPDC051364. Next base: position 202,246 of record NZ_JBFBAH010000003.1, read on the forward strand.
GTGGCTGGGGATCGCGGGCACGCAGTGTCCTGATTCTCGGGTCGCAGTCGGAAGCGTTTCCGGCTCTCGTCGGATCTGTACGCAGGTTCCCATGGTCCCATGGACGGGGCGATGCGCTCGGTTTGGGCCGGTCGGAGCGTGCCTGGTAGCCTGGGCAGCTGTGTCTCGTATGCCCTCTCAGCTGTCGGGACACAATCCGAAGATCAAACTCTGAACCTGAAAAGGCTCTTTCGTGGCGAACATCAAGTCCCAGATCAAGCGGAACAAGACGAACGAGAAGGCGCGCCTGCGCAACAAGGCCGTCAAGTCTTCGCTCAAGACCGCGATCCGCAAGGCCCGCGAGGCCGTCCTCGCCGGTGACGTCGAGAAGGCCACCGTGGCTTCTCGCGCCGCCGCGCGTGCGCTCGACAAGGCTGTCTCGAAGGGTGTCATCCACAAGAACGCCGCCGCCAACAAGAAGTCGGCGCTGGCCACCAAGGTTGCCTCCCTCCAGGGCTGAGCTCTGATGTGATCGCCGGAACGGATCCAGCGGGCCCTCTCTCCCGCTCCTGACCGGCACCCCGCGCCGCACACGAAGCGTTCGCCACGCGGGTGCGGTGCAAACAAGAAGTAACCGAAGGCCCCGGCGCCCCCCTTCCCCAGGGCGGCCCCGGGGCCTTCGCTTTCCCCACAGCTCCCCCGCCGGCGCTTGAGGCACCCCCTCAGCCCGCACCCCAGACCGGCAGGGCCGGAAGCGGCCGGCCGGTGGCTAGTGCCGCGTCTGGCAACGTTTGCCCGTCAAGGAGCGGCGTCCGGTGCGGGCTCTCAGCGTGCCGGCCGCAAGCGCTCGTACTGGACGTACGTGAGCTTTCGGCCGGTGCGGCGAGAGTGCGTGCCGGGCGTCGCGACGGGGCGAACGTTGCCTGACGCGGCACTAGTGCCGCTGAGGCCGAGCCGCCCTCGCCACCGCGACAACGGCCTTCTCGAGCGCGTACCCGGGATCATCGCCCCCGCCCTTGACACCGGCATCGGCCGCAGCCACGGCCCGCAGCGCTTCCGAGACCCCGTCCGCCGACCAGCCCCGCATCTGCTGACGCACCCGGTCGATCTTCCACGGCGGCATGCCCAGATCCCGCGCCAGGTCCCCCGGCCGGGCCCCCCGCGGCGCGGAGGCGAGCTTGCCGATCGCCCGGACCGCCTGTGCCAGCGCACTGGTGATCAGGACGGGCGCCACCCCCGTGGACAGCGACCACCGCAGCGCCTCGAGGGCCTCCGCCGCCCGCCCCTCGACCGCCCGGTCGGCGACCGTGAAGCTGGAGGCCTCGGCCCGGCCGGTGTAGTAGCGGCCGACCACGGCCTCGTCGATCGTGCCCTCGACGTCCGCGCACAGCTGCGCGGCCGCACTCGCCAGCTCCCGCAGATCGCTCCCGATCGCGTCGACCAGCGTCTGGCAGGCCTCCGGGGTGGCCGACCGGCCCAGCGTGCGGAACTCGCCCCGCACGAACGCCAGCCGGTCCGCCGCCTTCGTCATCTTCGGGCAGGCGATCTCCCGCGCCCCGGCCTTGCGGGCCGCGTCCAGCAGCCCCTTGCCCTTGACGCCGCCCGCGTGGAGGAGCACGAGGATGATCTCCTCGAACGGCGACGCGAGGTACGCCTTGACCTCCTTGACCGTGTCCGCGGACAGGTCCTGCGCATTGCGTACGACCAGCACCTTGCGCTCGGAGAAGAGCGACGGGCTGGTCAGCTCGGCGAGCGTGCCGGGCTGGAGCTGCTCGGGGGCGAGGTCCCGCACGTCCGTGTCGGCGTCGGCGGCCCGGGCGGCCGCCACCACCTCCCGTACGACGCGGTCGAGCAGCAGGTCCTCCTGCCCCACCGCGAGGGTCAGCGGGGCGAGCGGATCGTCGGTGGGGTTCTTCCTGGTGGCCATCGCGTCCAGCATCCCATGCCGCAGTGACAGCCCCCCGCACCGCGGGCCCCCTCGCCCCGTACCCGAGAATGGCCGCGTGAACGTGCGACATGTACTGGTGCTGCCCGACCGCGACACCGCCGAGGAGGTGGCCCAGGAGGCCGTCGACCGCTTCGGCCTCCCCGAGGAACCGCAGCTGGTCCGCGATGCGCTGGCCGGCGAGGACGACGCCGAGGACGCCCAGTGGCTGGTGGTCGTCGAGGACCCGCAGGAGCGGCTCGACGCCACGGTGCTGGACGGCCTCGCCGCCGAGTACGAGGGCTGGTTGGAAACCTCGTAACACCCCGCCGGCCTGCGCTCGGGGATGCCCTGCTAGGCCTTGTGCACGATCTGGATGTCCAGCGCCACTTCGACGCTCGAGCCGATCGCGGCTATCCCGTGGGCCAGCACGGACTGCCAGTTCAGGGTGAAGTCCTCGCGGTGCAGCTCGGTGGTGGCCCGGCAGGCCGCGCGCGGTTCGCCCTCCAACCCGGTGCCGAGGCCCAGGTACTCGGTGTCCAGGGTCACCGAACGGCTGACCCCGTGCAGGGTCAGGGCGCCCGCGACGGTCCAGCGGCTGCCGCTGCGGTGGATGAACCGCTCGCTGTAGAACTCGACCGTCGAATGCCGTGCCGCGTCCAGGAAGTCGCCGGAGCGCAGGTGATCGTCCCGCAACCGCAAACCGGTGTCGATGCTCGCTGCGTCGATGATCACGTGCATGGAGGAGTCCTCCATGCGGTCGGCTATCCGTACCGCACCGGCGAACGTGTTGAACCGGCCGCGGATCCGGGCGAAGCCGATGTGCTGGGCCGTGAAGGCGATGGACGAATGCGTCGGGTCGAGTTCCCAGTGGCCGGGCGCCGGCAGCAGCGGCGGCTCCACGGCGTCGAGGACGATCTCCCCGGTGCCGGGCTGCGCCGGGTCCCCCACCAGCGTCGCCCCGTGGAAGGGGGCGTAGCCCTCGGCGGTGACGGAGAGCCGGTACTCGCCCTCCGGAACGGCCGCGGTGAACCCGCCGTACGGGTCGGTCTCGCCGCTGACGATGCGCCGGCCGATCGGGTCGGTCACCTCGAACTTGGCCTGTCTGACCGGCTGGTGGACGGTGTCGAGGACACGACAGCTGAGCAGCCGCGCCGTATGAGGCAGCGTCAGTGTCGCGGATGTGTGGGGACTGGCGCTTCCGGCCGTCTCCATCCCCCTTCGGCGACTGAACATGGTTGATGCACCCCCGTGCTGTGTGGACTTGTACCGCTCTGGCGAAGACGCATTCGATCATGCTGTCGGGTTGTGGGCAAACAGAAAGACGGTGTCCGGTATGCCCGTGTCGGCGCCGCCTCCGACGGGAGGGGAAAGCCTGCATCCGCGGGCCGCTCCCGGCGACGGCGATCGAGCCGTCGGTGTCGGTGCGCAGTACGGTCGCGCCCAGGGTCCGCAGGTGCGCGAGCGTACCCGGTGCGGGGTGCCCGTAGCGGTTGCCCGCGCCGACCGGGACGATCGCGAGCCGGGGCCGGACCTTCGCCTGCAGACCGGGGTCCTGGTGTGCGGAACCGTGGTGGGCGACCTTGAGGACGTCGACCGGTCCAAGTTCCGGATGGGCCGTCAGAAGCGCTTGCTGCGAGGGTGGTTCGAGATCCCCGAGCAGGAGCAGGACCAGGCCTGCGCCGCGGACCAGCAGGGCGACGCTGGCGTCGTTGGGGCCCTCCGGCCGCGGGCCGTCGGGCGAGGGCCACAGCACCTGCCACTCCAGGGGTCCGGCCCGGCGCCGCTCCCCTGCCGCGGCCGCCACGACGGGTACATGGGCGGCCGCCGCGGTCCTGCGGACGAACTCGGCCTGACCGGCCGGCTCTTCCAGTGTGGTGGTCTGAATCACACCCACGGCCCGCCCCCGCAGCACCCCGGACAGGCCGCCGACGTGGTCGGCGTGAAAGTGCGTCAGCAGGAGCAGCGGCACCCGGCTCACCCCCAGGGCTCGCAGGCATGCGTCCACCGGGCCCGGTTCGGGGCCGGCGTCCACCACCACGGCCGTGCCCGGGCCGGCGGCGAGTACGGCGGCGTCGCCCTGGCCCACCGCGCACTGGACGTAGCTCCAGTCGGGCGGCGGCCAGCGGGTGAGCGTACGGGTGAGCTGCGGCGGCCTCAGCACGGCCAGGAGCAGCAGCACGGCCAGGGCGGAGCACACCCACGGCCGCCGCCGGATCCGCGCCCCGGCTGCCACGACGGCCAGGGTGGCGGCGGCCAGCAGCAGTCCCCCGGTGAGCCCGCCCGGCCAGGCCAGCTCCGCGCCGGGCAGCCGCGCCCCGGCCCGCGCCACGGCGGCGATCCACCCGGCCGGCACCCCCGCGCAGCGGGCGAGCAGCTCCGCGACGGGCAGGGACAGCGGCGCCGCCACGAGCGCCGCGAAGCCGAGGACGGTCGCCGGACCCGCCGCGAGCTCGGCGAGCAGATTGCAGGGCACCGCGACCAGGCCCACCCGGGCCGAAAGCACGGCGACCACCGGCGCGCAGACCGCCTGCGCGGCCGCGGCGGCACCCAGCGCCTCGGCGAACCGGGGCCGCATCCCGCACCGTTGCAGGGCTTCGCTCCAGCGCGGGCCGAGCGTGAGCAGGGACCCGGTGGCCAGGACCGAGAGCAGGAAGCCGGGGCTGCGGGCGAGCCACGGGTCGTAGAGCACCAGCAGCAGGACGGCGGCCGCCAGGGCGGGGACCAGGGATCTGCGCCGGCCGGTGGCGATGGCCAGCAGGGTGACCGCCCCGCACGCCGCGGCCCGCAGCACGCTCGGCTCCGGCCGGCACACCACCACGAATGCCAGCGTCAGCGCCGTCCCGCACAGGGCCGTCGCCCGCAGGGACAGCCCGAGGCGGGGTGCGAGCCCGCCCCGCTCGGCGCGCTGCGCGGAGGCGGGCGAGCCGATGAGCAGGAACAGCACCACGGTCAGGTTCGACCCGGACACGGCCAGCAGGTGCAGCAGGTCGGTGGACCGGAACGCCGCCTCCAGGTCGGGCGGCACCCGGGAGGTGTCCCCGACCACCAGCCCCGGCAGCAGGGCCCGGGCATCCGGGGCGAGCCCCTCGGTGGCCTCGCGCAGCCCGGCCCGCAGCCTCCCGGCCAGCCGCTGGACGGTATCGGGGCCGCCCGTCACCCGGGGCGGGGTGTCCCCGGCAGGCCGCAGCAGCGCCACGGCCCGCTCCCCGCCCCGGCCCGGGGCCAGCCGGGCGACAACCGCAACCCGGGTGGAGGGCTGCAGCCGGGCCCACTGCGGATGCCCGGCCAGCACCCGTACGGGGGTCTCGACGCGGGTCTGCTTCCCGTCGGGTCCGGTCACCCGGGTCGCCACCGCATCCAGGACGACCACGGGCGGGCCGCTCCCGCTGCGCGCGGGCCGCGGGTCGGAACCGACGGTGAGCTCGGCGAGGACCCGGGCGTGCTCCCCGGCCAGGCCCACGACCGGCCCGGCCCGCGCCTCGGCCCGCTGGAGGCCCGCCACCCCGGCACCGGCGGCCGCACAGAGCAGAACGGCGGCCGCGGCCGTGCCGACCCGCCACAGCGACTCCGGACGCCGGCACCCGGCCAGGAGCAGCAGCCCCGCGCCGAGGACCGCGAGCCCGGCCCCGGCGGCGGCCCAGCCGGGCGGTGCGTCGAGGGCGAGGGCGGCCGCCGCCCAGGCGGCCAGCGCCGGTACCGCAAGGCGCAGATCCAGCGGGCCCGCGCCCTCGGGGCGGTTCACGGCCGGACCAGCTTGCGCAGGTCGGCGAACCGCCGCTCGCCGATGCCGTCGACCTGCCGGAGCTCCTCCACCGAGCGGAAGCCGCCGCGGGTGGTCCGGAACTCCACGATGTGCTGCGCCAGGACCGGGCCGACCCCGGGCAGGCCGTCCAGCTGCTCCACCGTGGCCGTGCCGAGGCTCAGCGGGCCGGAAGCGGAGCCGGGGCCGGCACCGGAACCCGGCACACCCGGAGCGGGCTGCGTCGGGGCGCCCACCACCACCTGCTCGCCGTCGAGCAGGACCCGGGCCCGGTTGAGCCCGGTGGTGTCCGTACCGGGCCGTACTCCCCCGGCGGCCGCCAGCGCGTCCTCGACCCGCGAGCCGACAGGCAGCCGCCGCACACCGGGATCGCGGACCTTGCCGCTGACGTCCACCACGATCCGCGGGCCGGCCCCTCCGGCGGCGACGGGAGGTCCGGGGCTCGGCGCCGGCGACGGTGCCGGTGTGACCACCGAGGGCGCGGTCACGGGTTCCGGCCGGGCCGTCCAGTACTGCTGCGCACCGAAGGCAACGGCGGCGACCAGCACCACGGCCACGGCGGCCACCGTGCGCGGCTCCACGCCGCACCGGGCCTGCAGCCACATCGGCAGCCGCTCCCGCACGGCGAGCCGGAGCGCGACTCCGCCGGACAGCGGCGCCCCCTCGGGCGGCGGATCGGCCACGGACCGGATCCCGGACCCCGGACCCGACACCGCGTCCGGAGGCGGCACCTCCCCTGGCGGCACCTCCCGTGGTGGGGCCCCTCGTAGCGGCGCCTCCGGCGGCGGGGCCTGCGGCGGGCCGCTGCCGCCGAGCAGGGCTTCGGCCCGGCGGCGCACCGCCGCGGGCTCGGGGTGGTGCGGGCGGGCGCGGCCCCGCCGGTGGCGCAGCCGCCCGTCGGAGAGACGGGAACGGCCAGGTCCGCTGGTGGCTCCGGAAGGGTGCGAGGTACGCGTGCGAAGAGTCATGCCACGACGTTAGGGACGAATCCCGGCCGCGGTCCGGATTTATCAATTCCGGTGGATATCCCGATCGTTGTGGATAACCGGGCCACTCGTTCCGGTGATCAGCGGGGCGAGACGACCGCCGCCAGCAGCCCCGGCCCCGTGTGCGCGCCGATCACCGCGCCGACCTCGCTGACGTGCAGCTCGACCAGGCCGGGGATGCGCTCACGGAGCCGCTGCGCGAGCTTCTCGGCCCGCTCGGGCGCCGCGAGGTGGTGCACGGCCACGTCGACGCTGCCCGCCCCGGCCCGCTCGACGGCCAGCTCCTCGAGGCGGGCGATGGCCTTGGAGGCCGTACGGACCTTCTCCAGCATCTCGATCCGCCCGCCCTCCAGCGTGAGCAGCGGCTTGACGGCGAGGGCCGAGCCCAGGAGGGCCTGGGCGGCCCCGATGCGGCCTCCGCGGCGCAGGTAGTCGAGGGTGTCCACGTAGAAGTACGCCGACATGTCCGCGGCCCGCTTCTCGGCGGCGGCCACGGCCTCGTCCACGGAACCGCCGGCTTCGGCCGCCTCGGCGGCGGCGAGGGCGCAGAACCCGAGGGCCATCGCGACCATGCCGGTGTCGACGACGCGGACGGGGACCGGGGCGGTCTTGGCGGCGACCACGGCGGCGTCGTAGGTGCCGGAGAACTCGGCGGACAGGTGCAGGCTGACGATGCCGGTCGCACCGGCCTCTGCGGCCGCCCGGTAGGCCCGTACGAACTCCTCCGGGCTGGGGCGGGAGGTGGTGACCGGCCGCCGCTTCTGCAGGGCCAGGGCGAGGCTGCGGGCCGAGATCTCGGTGCCCTCCTCGAGGGCCTCGTCGCCGAGCACCACGGTCAGCGGGACGGAGATGATTCCGTGCCGCGACATGGCCGGTTGGGGCAGGTAGGCCGTGGAATCGGTGACGATCGCGACATGGCGGGACATGAGCCGGAGGTTACCGCCAGTGGGGGTGGGACGGCAGCCCAGCCCCTGGCCGGGGGGGCGGAGCGGCCGCTGCGCCGCCGCTTGGGCCCCGCGCTGCGCACGGGCCGGCATCCCACCCGCCCACTCGTTCGAGGAGCGGACAGGAGGCAATTCCGCCGCCGCCCCAGAGCCGTCGGCGTCTGCACCGGCATTGCGCCCGGCAGACCGGCCGCGAGCCTGCCACCGGCCCCGGCGCCCGCCCCGGTCAGCGATTGCGGCTCAGGTCGTCGTCTCCGGCCGCGGGGTCTTCTGCCACGGGTGGCGGGTCGGCGGGGCCGACGGGTTCAGGGCCGCCGGCCGGGGGTCCTGGGTGCGCCCGGGGCGTCCCGCCGGGGGCTCCGGGGAACGGCCTGCGGGCCCTGCCGCGGACGCCTGCTGGGCGTCCCACGCCGCTGCCGCCGCCGCGAGGTCGTCCACCGATTCACGGGACCAGTCCCGCAGCGCCCCCGATTCGACCTCGATCTGCTCCGACAGCGTCGACAGGTCGTCCTGCGCGAAGCGCCGGGCCCGGTCGCGGGCCGCCCACCGCAGCGAGTCCGCGGCCTGCGTGATCTTGGCCGTCCGCTCCTTCAGCTCCGGCAGCATCCCGCTGATCCGCCCCCGGTCCGGCTCCTGCTCCAGCCGCTTCAGCTCGTCGTCCAGCTCGTGCCCGTGCGCGCTCAGCCGCTCGAACAGCCCGATCGACTCCTTCAGCGAGGCATCCGCCTGAACCCCCTGGTACAGCGCCTGCTGGGTGGCCCGCATCGACGTCCGCAGGTCCAGCCGCAGCTGCGCCAGTGCCCCGGCCACGCCCACCTGCCCGAAGCTCTTCGCCTTCAGCGCGGTGTCCTCCACGGTCCGGCGGGCCTGCGTGAGGGTGCGGTCCACGCCGCGCTTCGCCGCGCCGACGACCTTCACCGTGGCCCAGGCACCCAGCCCCAGGAAGGCGAACAGCACCAACAGGGCAAAGATGATGATCAACGCGCCCGCCTCCATGAGAGGCTCCCTTCCCCTGCCGATACCGTCCCCTCCACCGTAAACGCCACGGGCAGGTTGGGGGTTCCAAACGAACCCCCAACCTGCCCGTACGGGAACACCCCTAGATCAACCAGACCGACCGGATCGCTCAGCCCGACCGGATCAGGGGCACGGCGCCTCAGACGACGATGTTCACCAGCTTCGGCGCGCGCACGATCACCTTGCGGATCTCGGCCCCGCCCAGCGCCGCCACGACCGCCTCGTCGGCCAGCGCCAGCTGCTCCAGGTCACCCTCGGAGATCGTCGGCGGCACCTCCAGGCGGGCCTTGACCTTGCCCTTGATCTGGACGACGCAGGTCACGCTCTCGTCCACGACGTACGCAGGGTCCGCGACCGGGAAGTCCCGGTGGACCACCGAATCGCTGTGGCCCAGGCGGTGCCACAGCTCCTCCGCGATGTGCGGGGCCAGCGGGGCGATCAGCAGGACCAGCCGCTCCGCGACCGAGCGCTCCAGCGGGCGGCCGGCCTTGGTCAGCGCGTTGTTCAGCTCGGTGATCTTCGCGATGGCGGTGTTGAAGCGCAGCCCCGCCATGTCCGCGCCGGCCCCGTCGATCGCCTTGTGCAGCGCGCGCAGGGTGTCCTCGCCCGGCTCGCCGTCCACGACGGTGACCGCGCCGGACTCCTCGTCCACGATGTTGCGCCACAGGCGCTGCAGCAGCCGGTACTGGCCCACCACGGCCCGGGTGTCCCACGGACGCGAGACGTCCAGCGGGCCCATCGCCATCTCGTACAGGCGCAGGGTGTCCGCGCCGTACTCCTCGCAGATCTCGTCCGGCGTGACGGCGTTCTTCAGGGACTTGCCCATCTTGCCGTGCTCGCGCTTGACCGGCTCGCCCTGGTAGAAGTAGCCGCCGTCGCGCTCCTCGACCTCGGCAGCCGGCACGTACACACCGCGCGCGTCGGTGTACGCGTACGCCTGGATCATGCCCTGGTTGAACAGCTTGTGGAACGGCTCGGCCGACGAGACGTGGCCCAGGTCGAACAGCACCTTCGACCAGAAGCGCGCGTACAGCAGGTGCAGCACCGCGTGCTCGGCGCCGCCGACGTACAGGTCGACACCGCCGTGCGGAGCGCCCTCGCGCGGCCCCATCCAGTACTGCTCGATCTCCGGGCTGACCAGCGCGGACCCGTTGCGCGGGTCCAGGTAGCGCAGCTCGTACCAGCAGGAACCGGCCCAGTTGGGCATGGTGTTGGTCTCGCGGCGGTACGGGCGCACCCCGCGGCCGTCGCCCAGGTCCAGCTCGACGCTGACCCACTCTTCGTTCCGCGACAGCGGGGTCTCCGGCTTGGAGGTGGCGTCGTCCGGCTCGAACGTGCGCGGCGAGTAGTCCTCGACCTCGGGCAGTTCCAGCGGCAGCATCGACTCGGGCAGCGCGTGCGCGATGCCGTCCTCGTCGTAGACGATCGGGAAGGGCTCGCCCCAGTAGCGCTGGCGGCTGAACAGCCAGTCGCGCAGGCGGAAGTTGACGGTGCCCTCACCGATGCCCTGCTCGGCCAGCCACGCGGTGATGGCGGCCTTCGCCTCGACGACGCCCAGGCCGTCCAGGGAGACGCCCTCGCCCGTCGAGTTCACGATGGTGCCGTCGTACGAGGAGAACGCGTCATCCCACTCGGCCGGGTCGGCGTCGCGGTCGTCCGAGGGCTCCACGACGCAGCGCATCGGCAGCTCGAAGGCGCGCGCGAACTCGAAGTCGCGGCTGTCGTGCGCCGGGACGGCCATGATCGCGCCGGTGCCGTAGCCCATCAGCACGTAGTCCGCGATGAAGACGGGGACCTGGTCGCCGCTGACCGGGTTGACCGCGTACGCGCCGGTGAAGACACCGGTCTTGTCCTTGGCCTCCGCCTGGCGCTCGACGTCCGACTTCCCGGCGGCCTGCTTGCGGTACGCGTCGACGGCCTCGCCGGGGGTCGCGGCGCCGCCGGTCCACACCTGGTGCGTGCCCTCGGGCCACTCGGCGGGGACGATCTTCTCGACCAGCTCGTGCTCGGGCGCCAGCACCATGTAGGTGGCGCCGAACAGGGTGTCGGGCCGCGTGGTGAACACCGTGATGGCGTCGTCGCCGACCGCGAAGTCGACGCGTGCGCCCTCGCTGCGTCCGATCCAGTTCCGCTGCTGCAGCTTGATGGCCTCGGGCCAGTCCAGCGCGTCCAGGTCGTCCAGCAGCCGGTCGGCGTACGCGGTGATCCGCATGTTCCACTGGCTCAGCTTGGCCTTGAAGACCGGGAAGTTGCCGCGCTCGGAGCGGCCGTCCGCGGTGACCTCCTCGTTGGCCAGTACGGTGCCCAGCCCGGGGCACCAGTTCACGGGCGCGTCCGAGGCGTACGCCAGCCGGTACTCGTTCAGCACGCCGGCGCGCTCGCCCGCGGTCAGGTCGGCCCAGGCGCGGCCCCCGGGGACCTCACGGGAGCCGTCCTCGAAGGCTGCGACCAGCTCGGCGATCGGGCGGGCCTTGGCCGCGTCCGCGTCGTACCAGGAGTTGTAGACCTGCAGGAAGATCCACTGGGTCCACTTGTAGTAGTCCGGGTCGATCGTCGCGAACGAGCGGCGCTTGTCGTGGCCCAGGCCCAGCCGGCGCAGCTGGAGCTTCATGTTCTCGATGTTCGCCTCGGTGGACACGCGCGGGTGCGTGCCGGTCTGCACGGCGTACTGCTCGGCCGGCAGGCCGAAGGCGTCGAATCCCAGGGTGTGCAGGACGTTGTGGCCGGTCATCCGCTGGTGGCGGGCGAAGACGTCGGTGGCGATGTACCCCAGCGGGTGACCGACGTGCAGGCCCGCACCGGAGGGGTACGGGAACATGTCCATGATGAACTTCTTGGGCCGCGCGACGACCGCCGCGTCCCCGGCCAGGTCACCGGTCGGGTTGGGGGCCTCGTAGGTGCCCTGCGCGTCCCATACGTCCTGCCAGCGTGCCTCGATGTCGGCGGCCATGGCAGCCGTGTAACGGTGCGCCTCGGCCGCCTCGGGGGCCGGGGTGTTCGTCTCGCTCATGATTTCTGAAGCTCCATCGATCGTCTCTGCCGTCTCTGCCTGCCCAAACGAAAAAACCCCTCGCACAGGAGGGGGCGCCGCGCCGATGCCGACCGTCTCGAAGGGTCGGCACTGATCAGCGCGGCTCGGTAAGCAGAAGGCGTACGGCACGCATGGCGCCAGGGTACCGCAGCGGGTCCGGCGGCCGCTCGACCGTTCCGCACAACGAGAAACGGACCACCCGATCCGGGTGGTCCGCTTCTCTTCTGTGGAGCTAAGGAGAATTGAACTCCTGACCTCCTGCATGCCATGCAGGCGCTCTACCAACTGAGCTATAGCCCCTTGCTTCTCTGCCGCCGGGCCCCTGCTCGGTTTCCCTTGCCGGTTCCCCCTGGCGACATCGAGAACATTACACGGTCATGGCCCAGGTCCAAAAATCGATTTCCGGGCGTTCGGCTTCGCCCGGTTCATCCCGTTCCGGACTCTGTTCCAGACCCCGCTCCTCATCCCTGTTCCGCGCCGCGGCTCTAGGCTCTGGCGAACTGGTAGAACCGCTTGAGCGTGCAGTGCTCGTCGAGCAGTCGGCCGTAGATCGGCTCCCCCTCCAGCTCGCGGTACGTCTCGATCGGGTCGCCTTTTATGATCAGCGCCCGCGCGCATTCCTCGCACCAGTACTGGTAGTCGGGGTTGACCGGGTCCATGTCCCGCACGATCGGCGTGCCGTTGTTGCACCAGTCGCACCGCCGCCGGTGTGCACCCATCCGTCAGCGACTCCCTCCCGCATCGGGCCGTCGACTCACCCCTCCGGCGGTCCGATTCTGCCACGTGGTACGGGGCAGGTCAGCAGGCATCGAAGGAACAAACGGAAGGATCCCGCCCCCTGTTGGGGACGGGATCCTGATTGTGGAGCTAAGGAGAATTGAACTCCTGACCTCCTGCATGCCATGCAGGCGCTCTACCAACTGAGCTATAGCCCCGCTCTCCGCTGCGCTCTCCCCGTTTCCGGTGTTCTGCGCTGCGAACAAGAAGAACTCTAGCCTGCGACCAGCCGGAAAGTGAAATCCGGGTGGGAGCCGCCCTGAGGCGGTCTCAGTCGTCGTCGCCGAGCACCGGTTCCGGCAGCGTGCCGGCGTTGTGCTCCATCAGACGCCAGCCGCGCGCGCCCTCGCCGAGGACGGACCAGCAGCAGTTGGAGAGCCCGCCCAGGCTCTCCCAGTCGTACGCCTCCAGGCCCAGCAGACGGCCGATGGTCGTACGGATGGTCCCGCCGTGGCTGACCACGACGAGCGTGCCGCCCTCCGGCAGCCGGCCGGCGTGCTCGAGCACCACCGGCGCCGCACGGTCGGCGACCTCGGTCTCCAGCTCGCCGCCGCCTCGGCGGACGGGCTCGCCGCGCTTCCACGCCGCGTACTGCTCGCCGTACTTCTTGATGATCTCGTCGTGCGTGAGGCCCTGCCACTCACCGGCGTACGTCTCGCGCAGCGCGGCGTCGTGGGTCACGGCCAGGCCCGTGACGGCGACCAGCTCGGCGGCCGTGGCGGCGGCCCGCTTCAGGTCGGAGGCCACGATGGCGTCCGGCTGCAGCGAGGCGAGCAGCCGGGCGGCGCGGCGCGCCTGCGCCACACCCGTCTCGGTCAGCTCGATGTCCGTGGAGCCCTGGAAGCGGCGCTCCAGATTCCACGAGGTCTGGCCGTGTCGCCAGAGGACGATCTTCCGGCCGGTCTTCCCGGTGGCGGTCGCGCTCAGAACAGATCACCGTCCAGGTCGTCGTCGCCCGCCGCCTCGCGCAGCTTGGCGTGCTCCTCCGCCTTGCCCTTGGTGAGCTTGGCGTCTTCGGGCAGCTCGATCTCGGGGCAGTCCTTCCACAGGCGCTCCAGCGCGTAGAAGACCCGCTCCTCGCTGTGCTGCACGTGGACGACGATGTCGATGTAGTCGAGCAGGATCCAGCGGGCGTCGCGGTCGCCCTCGCGGCGCACCGGCTTGGCGCCGAGCTCCTTGAGCAGGCGCTCCTCGATCTCGTCGACGATCGACTTGACCTGGCGGTCGTTGGGCGCCGAGGCGAGCAGGAAGGCATCGGTGATCGACAGCACGTCGCTGACGTCGTACGCGATGATGTCGTGCGCGAGCCGGTCGGCCGCGGCCTGGGCGGCGGCGGTGATGAGCTCGATGGAGCGGTCCGTGGCGGTCACTGGCCATGCTTTCGGGTTGGCGGGCAGATCCTTACAAGGGTCTCATGTACCGCCGACCCCGCCCGCGCGCAGCGTCCCGCGCGGGCCGGGGCACTCCCCAAAGGCCTGGTCAGGCCCGGGTCAGGACGGTTTGTAGTCCTTGCCCAGGGTCACCACGACGTCGGCGTTCACGGCGTTCTCGCCCTTCTTCACGGCGGTCTCCGGCAGGCCCAGCGTCTTGGCGACCTCGACCGCCTTGGCCCGCTGCGCGTCGTCCTGGTACGTGATCTGCGTGGCGGGCTGGGTCTTGTCGGCCTTGCCGCCGTCCACGAAGGTGTAGCCGCCGTTCAGCAGGGCCGCCTTCGCCGCGACCTGCGTCTTGTCGTCGCCGGTGGCGTCCTTGAGGCCGACGCGCGGCGCGGTGCCGGCCTGGGCCGCCGTGAAGCTGCCGCCGAGCACCTCCTTGACGACGTTCTTGTTGGCGTCGTCGGTGAGCGTGCCGTCCGGCTTCACCGCGAGGACGTCCGTGCGGTACGCGTCGGCGCCCTCCTTGGCGTGCTCGCCGAGCCTGGCCAGCAGGGCGCCGAGGGCCTGGGCGTTCAGGGAGGGGTCGAGGATCTGGCCCATGCTCTCGACGGTGACGGTCGCCGACTTCGCGTCGCCGGGGATCTTGCGCAGCACGCCGTAGAGGACCTTGCCGAGGCGGTCCAGCTGCTTTGCCTCGGGCTCGCCCTGGGCGCGGTGGGTGGCGTAAGCGACGGCCATCGCACCGCTGAGGTGCTGCTTCTGGCCCTGGGCCACGGCCGGGGTCTTGGCGGCGTCGTCGGCCGGGACCGCGGTGTCGGTGTCGGTCTCGATGCCGCCGACCAGCTCGACCAGGTTCTCCAGGAAGGGGGTGTCCAGGCGCCAGGTGCCGCCGATGTGGGTGCCGAGCACCGAGTCGAGGGAGTCCCGTACGCCCACGCCGCCGTCCTCGACCGCCTTGCCGAGGCCCGCGGCGGTGCCGTCGTCCTTGGGGACGCCCAGCGTGTTCGGCAGCAGGACGGTGGCGCCCTTCTTGGTGGTGACGTTGTCGACGAGCAGCGCCGTGGAGGTGCCGCCCTTCTTGGTGTTGTGCAGGTGGACGACGATCATGTCGCGCTTCTGCGGTCCGGCGGCGGCCGCGGAGTCCTTCTTCTGCCCGGGGCCGTCGAGGAACGGCAGCTTGCCCGCGTACCAGAGGTAGCCGACGCCGCCGACGACGAAGAGGGCGAGGACGACGATCAGGGCGACCACCCGGTTGCGGCCGCGGCGGCGGGCCTCCTCGCGGCGCTCGGTCCGGCTCTCGGTGAACTTGAGCCAGTCGATGACGTCCTCGGAGTCCTCGTCCGGCTGATCGATGAACGCGAACTGCTCGGTGCGGTAGTCGGGCGCGGCCTGCCCGTCCTCCTCGGCCCGGCGCGGTTCGGGGACCTGGGCGGGGCGCGGGGGCTGCGGCCCGGCCGCGGGGGCCGGGGCGGGGGGCTGCTCGGGGGCGGCCTGCTGCGGGATCCACTGCTGGGTCTGCTGCGTGTGCTGGGTGTCGTACCCGTAGCCGGGGGCCTGGGTGTACTCCTGCTGCCCGTAGTCAGGGGCGGCCGGCTGCTGCGGCTGCTGCTGCGGGTAGTACGCCTGCTGGCCGTAGCCCTGGTGGTCGTAGCCGTACTGCTGCTCGTACGCCTGCTCGTACTGGGCGGGCTGCGCGGGCACCTGGCCGTACACCGGCCGCCCGTACGCGTCGTAGCCGATGAGCTGCTGCTCCTGTGCGGCGTACGGGTCGTACGGCTCCTGTCGGTCGTTCACCGCGGGGCCCCTCTCTCCGGAAGCTCAGGCTCCCCGGTACAGCTCACGCTTGTCGATGTAGCGCACCACACCGTCGGGCACCAAATACCAGACAGGATCCCCCTGGGCGACCCGTGCGCGGCAGTCCGTGGACGAAATCGCCAGGGCGGGCACCTGCACCAGCGAGACGCCGTCCTCGGGGAGCCCGTCGTCGGTGAGCACGTGGCCCGGCCGGGTCACTCCGATGAAGTGGGCGAGCGAGAAGAGCTCGTCGGCGTTCCGCCAGGTCAGGATCTGGGCGAGGGCGTCGGCGCCGGTGATGAAGAAGAGGTCGGCGTCTTCGTTGAGCGCGCTCAGATCCCGCAGGGTGTCGATCGTGTACGTCGGCCCGCCGCGGTCGATGTCGATGCGGCTCACCGAGAACTGGGGGTTCGAGGCCGTCGCGATGACCGTCATCAGATAGCGGTCCTCGGCGGGGGACACGGCGCGCTGCGACTTCTGCCACGGCTGGCCGGTCGGTACGAACACCACCTCGTCGAGGTGGAACAGGGCGGCCACTTCACTGGCGGCCACCAGGTGTCCGTGGTGGATCGGGTCGAATGTCCCGCCCATCACGCCGAGCCGGCGCTTGACCGGGCCGGTAGGCATCTCCTGCTCTCCCATGAGCGCAGAGCCTACTGGCCCGGCGGAGCGGTGCGGACCCGCATTCGAGCGTGTGCGCGAGCGCGGGTTCAGCGGTCGCGGTTCAGGCGCGTGGTCACCCAGAGCATCAGCAGCAGGATGAACAGCGCGCCGCCACCGGTCAGGTACGGGTTCAGGCTGTCGTGGTTGCCGCCGTGCTGCTCGGCGCCCTCCGACGCGAGAACGACCAGGTTGTGGGCGGTGGTGGAGAGGCTCATCAGGCAGATACCTATCGAGTCGGGGAGCGGGCGGAGACTTCGCTCACATCGTATGCGGGGGCCTGGGGCACGCTCACGCCGACTCAGGCGTTGGAGAGGATAGACGCAGAAGCGCACAGGCCGATCAAGGGGGAGGGCGTTATGACGGAGACCGGGTTCGAGAAGGTACCGGCGCGGGACCGCAGGAGGTTTCCCGGAATTTCCTCGCGCGCGTACGAGCACCCGGCGGACCGCTCGGCGCTGGTGGCGCTGCGCAAGCTGAGCGGGTTCGACACCGTGTTCAAGGCCCTGAGCGGGCTGCTTCCGGAGCGGAGCCTGCGCCTGCTCTTCCTGTCGGAATCCGTCCGGGTGGGCGAGACCCAGTTCCCGCACCTGTACGAGATGCTGCGCGACGCCTGTTACATCCTGGACCTGGAGAGGGTCCCGCAGATGTACGTGCAGCAGGACCCGAAGCCGAACGCGATGTGCATCGGGCTGGACGAGCCGATCATCGTGGTGACGACGGGCCTGGTCGAGCTGCTCGACGAGGAGGAGATGCGGGCGGTCGTGGGCCACGAGGTGGGCCATGCGCTGTCGGGGCACGCGGTGTACCGCACGATCCTGCTGTTCCTGACGGGTCTGGCGCTGAAGGTGGCGTGGATCCCGCTGGGCAATGTGGCGATCATGGCGATCGTGACCGCGCTGCGGGAGTGGTTCCGCAAGTCGGAGCTGTCCGCGGACCGGGCGGGGCTGCTGGTCGGGCAGGACGTGAACGCGTCGATGCGGGGCCTGATGAAGATCGCGGGCGGCAACCACCTCCACGAGATGAACGTGGACTCCTTCCTGGCCCAGGCCGAGGAGTACGAGTCGAGCGGCGATCTGCGCGACTCGGTGCTGAAGATCCTCAATGTGCTGCCGCGGACGCATCCCTTCACCACCGTGCGGGCGGCCGAGCTGAAGAAGTGGTCGCAGCACCGGGACTACCAGCGGATCATGGACGGCCACTACCCGCGGCGGGACGAGGACAAGGACACCTCGGTCACGGACTCCTTCCGGGAGTCGGCCTCGCACTACGCGGACGCGGTGCGCAGCAGCAAGGACCCGCTGTTCAAGCTGGTCGGCGACATCGCGGGCGGCGCGGCCGACGTCGGCGGCAAGCTGCGCGACAAGTTCACGGGTGCGGCCGGCGGCGCCGGTACGGGCTCGGGCGCCGAGAACAAGGGCGGCCCCACTACGGAGCAGGGCTGACGGGGGCGGTCCCGGCGGCCGTGGGTGGCGCCAGTACCCCGCACAGCCCGGCGGTGCGCCGCGGGGTGCCGCTGGCGTACGGGTCGCTCGCGGCCGGGCCGACCGTGGTGGGTCCCGCCCCGGCCAGGACCGGGCGGAAGCCTTCGGCGGGATCGGTGGAGCAGTCCTGTGGACCGGCCATCACATAGGCCGAGACGAGCTCCGCCCGCCGGGCCGCCAGGTCTTCCCGGTCGAAGCGCAGCCGCAGCTCGCGCCGGACGGTGAAGAGCGAGGCTCCGTCGGCCGCGGCCGGGGATCCGGTGGCGGGGCGCACGGCGTACACGAAGGCGTGGTCGCTGGTCACCTCGAGCACGTCCGCGGAGACCTCCTCAAAGGCGAGGGTTCCGCCCACCCGGACCCGGGTGTCGGCGACGACGGCCGTGCCCGGGTCGAAGCGGACCAGCCAGCCGGTGGAGGCGTGCCGCCCGTCACCGGAGGGCGAGGTCATGCTGCGGTCGAACTGCGCCAGCTGCTCGGGGTCGAGCAGGACGCGCACGGGCCGGGTGGCAGCGCCGGCCAGGACGTCGGGGTCCAGCGAGGACTGCACCAGGTAGTCCTTGGCGATCGACAGGGCGGTGACGACCTGCCCCTCGGTGAAGTGGTGAGTGCGGCGCACGGCCGGCAGGGTGATCCCGGCCGCCCCGACGCGGTACTCGGCCGCCGGGCTCTTCGCGTACAGGTCGACGGGCCGCCCGCCGGGCACGGCGGTGCTCGGCGCGAGGGGCACGACCGTACTGCTCAGCGGATCGGTCCGGCCGGTGGACGGGGGTCCGGCCGGGTTGCTCAGGCCCATGTAGACGGCCGCTGCGAAGGCCACGGCGATGAGCAGCACCAGCAGCATGCCCTGGCGGGCTCCCCGGCCGGGCGTGCTGGTCCGGGGCCGGGAGGAGCCGCCGCCGGACCAGATGGACCGGCTGCGGACGGCCCGCGCATGCTCGCCCATCCGCTCCTGGGCGGAGAACTCCTGGAGCCGGGCAGCCCGGACGAAGTCCTCGTCGAACACCACCGATCGGTACTCGTCCGACCGGAACTCCTCGTCGCCCCCGCCGATGCCCTCGGGGGTGCCGTCGGGTGGGTCTCCTGGCACGGCCATTGCTTCTCCCCGCTGTCCCCGCTTCAGAGAAGCCCCCAGCTCCGGCGAACGCGAGTGGGGTCGTACCTTCAGGGTTGGCGGCCGACGGGGTACATAAACGCTCCGGCGCCGCTGACTTCCGTCAGCGGGGTGCTGGCGGGCGCGGGAGCGTGGTCCGCGTCGCTCGAGGCGCTGCGGTAGACGGCGCTGAAGGCGAGGGCGACCATGCCGAGGCCCATCACGAAGGCGAGCACCCAGGCGACCGGGCGCAGCCAGGGCGAGCGGCCCCGGTAGGGGCGCAGGGCGCCGCCGTAGGCCCCGTACGGGCCTTCCGCGTAGCTGGCGCCGTATTCCCAGCCGGGTTCGTCGATGCCGTACCCGTCGGGGCGGCCGTAGCCGTAGTCGTCGTCCGAGGTCCAGCCGCCGGCGACGGCGCGGGCGGCTTCCGCCTCCGCGCGCGCCCGGTCGGCGGCCCGCTGGCGCTCTGCGGCGCTCGGTTCATGGATCTCGGCGTTCCGGACGAAGTCCTCGTCGAACACCACGGAGGCGAAGTCGTGATCCGCGCCTCCGCGGTCGTCGTTGTCGGGCTCCCCGTCGTCCGGGAACTTGCCCCCCACGTCGTCCGGCACAGCAACAGCCTAGACCTGGGGGGCTGCTTTGGGCAGGGTGTGCGCCGAAATCCGGCCACCCGGCGTTCGAGGTCCGACTACCGAACGTGACCGTCGCCCGTGACGATGTACTTGGTGGAGGTGAGCTCCGGGAGGCCCATCGGGCCGCGGGCGTGCAGTTTCTGCGTGGAGATCCCGATCTCGGCGCCGAAGCCGAACTGGCCACCGTCGGTGAACCGGGTGGAGGCATTTACGGCGACCGTGGTCGAGTCGACCAGCTGGGTGAAGCGGCGGGCGGCGGCCTGCGAGGTGGTGACGATCGCCTCGGTGTGGCCGGAGGTCCAGCGGCGGATGTGGGCGACGGCGTCGTCGAGGGAGTCCACGACGCCGGCGGCGATGTCGTAGGAGAGGTACTCGGCGGCCCAGTCCTCGTCGGTGGCGGGGAGCGCGGTGGCCTTGGAGTTCTCGGCGGCCGCGAGGACCCGGTCGTCGCCGTGGACGGTGACGCCGGCGTCGGCGAGGGCGTCGAGGGCGCGCGGCAGGAAGGCGTCGGCGATGTCGCGGTGGACGAGGAGCGTCTCGGCGGAGTTGCAGACGGAGGGCCGCTGCGCCTTGGAGTTGATGAGGATGTCCACGGCCATGTCCAGGTCGGCCTGGGCGTCCACGTAGACGTGGCAGTTGCCGGTACCGGTCTCGATGACCGGGACGATGGACTCCTCGACGACGGTCTTGATGAGGGAGGCGCCGCCGCGCGGAATGAGGACGTCGACGAGGCCGCGGGCGCGCATCAGCTCGCGGACGGAGTCGCGGGACTCGCCGGGGACCAGCTGGATCGCGTTGGCGGGCAGGCCTGCGCTCTCGACGGCGTCGCGCAGGATGGCGACGAGGGCGGTGTTGGAGGCGTAGGCGGAGGAGCTGCCGCGCAGCAGGACCGCGTTGCCGGACTTGAGGCAGAGGGCGGCGGCGTCGACGGTGACGTTGGGGCGGGCCTCGTAGATGATGCCGACGACGCCGAGCGGGACGCGGATCTGGCGCAGGTCGATCCCGTTGGGGAGGGTCGAGCCGCGGACGACCTCGCCGACGGGGTCGGGGAGGGCGGCGACGTCGCGCACGTCGGAGGCGATGGCGCGGACGCGCTCGGGGGTGAGTGTGAGGCGGTCGATGACAGTCTCGCTGGTGCCGGCGGCGCGCGCCTTGTCGGTGTCGACGGCGTTGGCGGTGACGATCTCGGCCGTACGGGCCTCCAGGGCGTCCGCGATGGCCAGCAGCGCGGTGTCCTTGGCGGACCGCGGGAGGGGGGCGATGGCCGCGGCGGCGGTGCGGGCCGCTTGCGCGGTGGCGATCACGGGCGAGACGGGGGCGTCGAGCGAGGTCATGCCGCCCAGGGTAGTCCCCGGCCCCGCCCCGGCCGACGGGGTTCCATCCCGCGAGATGCCCTTGTTCGATGCACTGGCCGGGGTGCGGCTAGTGGGCCCTGCGGGGCTCGTCCCCTACCCGCCCTTCCGCCATTCCCCGGGCTCCGCCCCGGACCCCGAAAGACCCCGGGCTCCGCCCCGGACCCCGCGCCTCAAACGCCGGCGGGGCTGGGTGGTGCCGGTGGGCCGGATGCGGCCCTAGTACGGGTGGACACCCACCGGGTGCGCGGGAGGTGGACCGTAGCCCTCCGCCACTCGGAGGTGGTACGTCGCGCGGTCGATGACCTCCAGGCCGACGATCTCCCACGGCGGGAGCTGCGCCGAGGAGCGGTGTTCGCCCCACAGGCGCAGGGCGACGGCCGCGGCGTCGTGAAGGTCGCGGGCCTCCTCCCAGTACCGGATCTCCGCATGGTCGTCGGCGTACCGGCTGGTGAGGAGGAACGGGTGGTCGTGGGCCAGCTGTTCCAGCCCGCGTCGGACCTCCGACAGCGGCGCCGGCTTGCCCGAGACGCTCAGGGTGACGTGCCAGAGGCGGGAGGCTTCGTCCTGCTCGCCGTCCCCGCCGCCGCTGATGCTGGTCAGCGCTCGTCTCACCAGCCCGCCTCCTGTCTGCGCCATGCCTGTCCGCCCCTCACAGTTGACCAGTCCCCGGCCCGCCGCGCGGCGGTTTTACCGAACCTCAGCCCTGCAGCAGGACCAGATCGTCGCGGTGTACGACCTCGCGCTCGTACTCCGGGCCGAGTTCCTTCGCAAGCTCCCGGGTGGAGCGGCCGAGGAGCTGCGGGAGTTCCTTGGCGTCGAAGTTGACCAGCCCGCGGGCCACGGCGCGGCCGTCGGGCGCGCGCAGTTCCACCGGGTCGCCGGCGACGAACTCTCCCTCGACCGCGGCGATCCCTGCGGGCAGCAGGGAGCTGCCGCGCTCGGTCACCGCGCGTACGGCGCCCTCGTCCAGGACCAGGTGCCCCTGCGGGGTCGAGGCGTGCTGGAGCCACAGCAGCCGGTCCGCCGAGCGGCGGCCGGTGGCGTGGAAGTGCGTACCGGTAGGCCGCCCGGCCAGGGCGTCCGCGGCCTGGCTCGCCGAGGTGAGGACGACCGGGATGCCGGCCGCCGCCGCGATCCGCGCCGCCTCGACCTTGGTGACCATGCCGCCGGTGCCCACGCCCGCCTTGCCGGAGCTGCCGATGGAGACGTGCGCGATGTCCTCGGGGCCGCGCACCTCGTCGATGCGGGTGGTGCCGGGCAGCGACGGGTCGCCGTCGTACAGGCCGTCCACGTCGGACAGGAGAACGAGGAGGTCGGCGCGGACCAGGTGGGCGACGAGGGCCGCGAGCCGGTCGTTGTCGCCGAAGCGGATCTCGTCCGTGGCGACGGTGTCGTTCTCGTTGACCACCGGCAGGGCGCCCATGGCCAGGAGCTGGTCCAGGGTCCGGTACGCGTTGCGGTAGTGGGCGCGCCGGCTGGTGTCGTCGCTGGTCAGCAGCACCTGGCCGACGCGGACTCCGTACCGGGCGAAGGAGGCGGTGTACCGAGCGACCAGCAGCCCCTGCCCGACGCTGGCGGCTGCCTGCTGCCGGGCCAGGTCCGTGGGGCGACGGCGCAGGCCGAGCGGGGAGAGCCCGGCGGCGATGGCTCCGCTGGAGACGAGGACGATCTCCTTCTCGCCGCCGCTGCGGGCCTTGGCCAGTACGTCGACCAGGGCGTCCACCCGATCGGCGTCGAGTCCGCCGGCCGCGGTGGTCAAGGAGGAGGATCCGACCTTGACCACGATCCTGCGGGCGTCCACGACACCTTGCCTAGCCGCTGACACGTCTGTCCCCTTGCCCCTTGCCGGTACGTCTGCCACCTCAATCTACGGGGTGCCCCGGAGCGGCCGCTCAGGGGTTTCAGACGGTGGACTCAGCCCGCGGACCCGCTGCGGGCCGGCTCCGGGTTCTCGGCCGCGGCTGCCGCGCCCGGGACCAGGATCTTGCGGGACAGCAGGTACGTGAACGGGATCGCCACGACGGCGGCGACGAGCGGGGCGATCCGGGTGTCGAGCCCGGCCCAGGTCACCAGGGCGTAGAGCCCGGCGGACTGGATCACGTAGTTCGTGACGTTCGTCAGGGGGAAGAGGAGGAACTTCTTCCAGGTGGGCTTGGTCCGGTAGGTGAAGTAGGTGTTCATGAAGAACGAGCCGACCATCGCCAGCAGGAAGGCGAGGGTGTAGGCGAGGAAGTACGGCATCCACGGGTGCAGGAGCAGGTAGATGGCGAAGAAGGTGCCGGTGTTGACCGCGCCGACGAGGCCGAAGCGGAGGATCTGGCCCAGCTGGGTTCGCATGGTTCAGCGCACCTCGTGCTCGGCGGAGACCGTGAGGCGCGAGGCGGACAGGCCGCCGCGTTCGCGTTCCGCCTGGACCCGGGTGGTGTCGGGCCGGGCCTGCGCGTCCGCGCCGTGCGCCTCCTTGACCAGGAAGTGCGGGCGGCGCTTGGTCTCGTAGTAGATGCGGCCGATGTACTCGCCGATCAGACCCAGCATGATCATCTGAACGCCGCCGATGCCGACGATGATCGCCACGAGGGTGACGTAACCGGGTGCGTCGACCCCGTGGGTCATGGCCATGACCGCGATGTACAGGGCGTACAGGGCGGTCAGCGCCACCAGGGACACGCCGGCCCAGATGCCGATGCGCAGCGGCCGGTTGTTGAAGGAGATCAGCCCGTCCATGGCGTAGTTCAGCAGGGAGCCGAACTTCCACTTCGTCTCGCCGGCCTCGCGCTGGGCGTTGCGGTAGTCGAAGTGGACGGTGTCGAAGCCGATCCAGGAGAAGAGGCCCTTGGAGAAGCGGTTGTACTCCGGCAGCGACAGCAGCGCGTCCACGGCAGGCCGGGACAGCAGGCGGAAGTCCCCGACGCCGTCGGTGAGCTCCACGTCGACCCAGCGGTTGACGCCCCGGTAGTAGAGGCGGCTGAGCGCGGAGCGGACCTTCTTGTCGCCCTCGCGGGTGCGGCGGGCGATGATCTGGTCGTGGCCCTGCCGGTAGTAGTCGAGCATGGTGGCGATGAGCTCCGGCGGGTGCTGGAGATCGGCGTCCATGATCACGACGGCGTCGCCGGTGGCCTCGCGCAGACCGGCGAGCATGCCGGCCTCCTTGCCGAAGTTGCGGCTGAAGGAGACGTACCGGGTACGGTCACCGTGTTCGGCGGCGATCTTGCGGAGCTTGGCGAGGGTCCCGTCGCGGCTGCCGTCGTCGACGTAGCAGACCTCGTACTCGACGGGCAGGGAGTCCAGGACCCTGCGGATCTCCACGTCGAAGCTGTCGATCACGGCTTCTTCGTTGTAGCAAGGGACGACTACGGACAGCTTCGTCATGAACACTTCCTGCTGGGTCCGAACGGGTGATTGCCGGCGACCGGACCCGCCGCACACCTCTTCCTTAGAAGTATGCACGTCGAGGGTCGGCCTGCCGGATCCGAGCGCAGCACACGGTAGCTTTGACGGGTTAAGCGGAATGGAACGAAGGGATCGAGGTGCACGTGCCTGACGTCTCCGTGGTCGTCATCGTCTACAACGACGCAGAGCGTCTGCCGACAGCAGTCCAGTCGGTTTTGGACCAGACCCTGCACGGGGTCGAAGTCGTGATCGTCGACGACTGCAGCAAAGACCGGTCGTACGCGATCGCGCAGGAGCTCGAAGCTGCGCACCCGGGGAGGGTGCGCGCCTTCCGGCTGCCCGAGAACAGCGGGGGCTGCGGCGCCCCGCGCAACCACGGCATCCAGCAGGCCACCGGCACGTACGTCATGTTCCTGGACAGCGACGACGTGCTGGAGCGAAACGCCTGCCGGAACATGCTGGCCGCGGCCGAGCGGACCGGCTCCGACCTGGTCTCCGGCATGTGCGTGCGCGTGCACCTCGACAACCGGTGGGGCAAGACCACCGAGTGGTACCCCTGGATCTACTCCCGCACCCGCACGCTGGAGTCGATCACCGAGGACCCCGACCTGCTGGTCTACGACACCCTCTCCACGAACAAGTGCTACCGGCGCGCGTTCCTGCTGGAGCAGGGCCTGGAGTTCCCGGTCGGCATCCACTACGAGGACCTGCTGTTCTCCGCGCAGGCCTACGTCGCCGCCCGCCGCATCACGCTGATCCCGAACCACGTCTACTACTGGAACGTGGTCGAGAAGGCCTCGGCGAAATCGATCAGCAACCGGCGCCACGAGATCGCGAACTTCGTCCACCGGATGGAGATCCACCGCCGCGTCGACGAGCTGCTGGCCGCCAAGGGCCACACGGACATCAAGTCCGCGAAGGACGCCAAGTTCCTCAAGCACGACCTGGTGCTGCACCTGCGCGACCTGCCCCTGCTGGGCGATGCGTACCGCCAGGAGTTCGCCCGCCTCGCCAACGGCTACCTGGCCGGCATCGACCCGGCGGCGTACGAGCACGTCACGTACCTCCAGGCGATCTGCGCCTACCTGCTGGGCAAGGAGGACTGGGACAACCTGCTCCCGGCCGCCGACGCCATGACCAACAAGGGCCGGCTGTCCTCGCCGCTCGCGGAGCGCGACGGGCGCGTCTACTGGTGCGCGCAGCACATCGACGACCCCGACAGCGCCGAGGCCGCCGAGGCCCGCCGGATACTGGACGTCACCGAGCAGGGCTTCCACACCACCCCGCTCACCTCCCTCACGCTGGGCAACCGGCTCACCTCGTACGAGGACGACGGGCGCGGCACCGTCACGCTCTCGGGCGCCGTGGTGAACCCGCTGGGCCGGATCAGCCCGGAAGCGGAACTGGGGGCCACGCTGGAGTTCCGGGCACGCCGGCAGATCGGCGTGCGCTCTTTCAGCTTCCCGGTGGCAACCGTGCGCCACGCCGGTGACACGATCGAGTGGACCGCCACGGCCGACATCGCCGGCACCGTCCGCCCCCTCGGCATCATCGACGCCGTCTGGGACGTCCGCCTGAAGCTGACCGCCGGCGGCGAGCGCCTCACCACCCGCGTCTCCGTCGGCGGAGTCGACATGGAGCCGGCGGCCCGCCTGCGCGTGCGCCCGCGGCTGACCCGGCTGGTCTCCGACCGCTTCGAGCCGGAGGTGACCAAGAAGGGGAACCTCTCCTACGTCCTGACCGCCGAGGGCGCCGCCGCCGTCCGCACCCAGACGCTGATCAGCAGCGCGATGCACGGCAAGGCCGCCGGCGTGGTCAAGCGGGGCCTGCGCAAGGCCCTGCGGGCCCGCCGCAACCTCGGCTCGGGCGAGCAGAAGGTGAAGGTCTACCACGAGGTCTTCTCGAAGCTGCCCATCAAGAAGGGCACGGTCGTCTTCGAGAGCCACATGGGCAAGCAGTACAGCGACAGCCCGAAGGCGATCTACGAGGAGATGGTCCGCCAGGGCGTCCCGTTCGAGGCGATCTGGTCGTACGCGGGCGGCAAGCCCACCGGCTTCCCCAAGGAGGCCACCCTGGTGCGCCGCTGGAGCTGGCCGTACCTGCGCGCGCTGGCGCAGGCCGAGTTCTGGGTCGACAACCAGGGCTTCCCCCTCGCCCTGACCAAGCGCGAGGGAACCACGTACATCCAGACCTGGCACGGCTCCGCGCTCAAGCGCATGGGCTTCCACGAGCCCCGCACCAAGGCGCAGGGCAAGGCCGGCCAGGACCGCTTCCAGGCGGCCGTCAACCGCTTCGACCACTTCCTGATCCGCTCCGAGCACGACACCCGCACCCTCGCCAAGGGCTTCCGGCTGCGCGACGAGGTGCTGCTGCGCACGGGCTACCCGCGCAACGACGCCCTGGTCGAGGCGCAGCGGGCCGAGGCGCAGAGCGGGGAGCGGGTGCGCGGGCCACTCGCCGCCGAGCTGGGCATCGACCCGGGGAAGAAGGTGCTGCTGTACGCGCCGACCTTCCGGGCGAACGCGGACGGCGCGGTGGAGGGCTTCGAGTTCCCCTTCGACGTGGAGGAGTTCGCCGAGCGGCTCGGCGACCGTTTCACGCTGCTGGTGCGCACCCACTACCTCAACAGCGTCTCGCTGCCGCCGTCGGTCGCGGGCCGGGTCGTCGACGTGTCCCGGCACCACGACATCACCCCGCTGCTGGCGCTCGCCGACGGGCTGATCACCGACTACTCGTCCGTGATGTTCGACTACTCGGTGCTGGACCGGCCGATGCTGTTCTTCGCGTACGACTACGAGAAGTACGCGACCGACATCCGCGGCACGTACTTCGACCTGAAGGAGAAGGCCCCCGGCCCGGTGGTGGCCACGGCCGACGAACTCCTCCAGGCCCTCGCCGCCTTCGACGAGGCGGACGCCAAGTACGCGGAGGCGCGGCAGCGCTTCCTCACCGAGTTCGGCGAGTACGACCGCGGGGACGCGGCCCGCCAGATCGTCGAGAAGTTCTTCACCAGGAGCGGCAAGTGAGCCAGCAGACCGCCGAGTCCGGCGCGCGCGACGAACAGCCTGGCGGCCGTGACGTCTTCATCGTCTCCAACAGCGTCGACGAGCTCGGCGGCGTGACGACCTGGTCGCACCAGATGGCCCGGCTGTTCACCGACCGCGGTCACCGGGTGCACATCGTCGGCATCGCCCCCGTCGCCGAGGAGATCCGGCAGAAGCTGCCGCAGGACCTGCCGTACGCGATGACCACCCTGTACGACGCCCACCCGCCGAAGGCCCGCCGCCTGCGCGGGATCAAGGGCCGGCTGAACGCCCCCGAGCGGCGCCGCCAGGCGGCCCGGCGGGCGAAGATGCGGGCCAAGGCGGAGACGCTGAACGAGCTGTTCCGCGCGGCCCGCCCCGGGGCCGTCGTGATCGTCACGCAGGTCTGGGCGATGGAGTGGGTGGCGCTCGCCGACACCAAGGGGCTCGGCGTCATCGGCATGAGCCACGAGTCGTTCGAGGCCAGCCAGAAGTCCACCCGCGGCGAGCGGGTCCGCCGGTACTACCCCGAGGTCGACCGGCTGCTGGTGCTGACCCCCGAGGACGCGGACATGTGGATCCGGGCCGGCATGGAGAACGTGGGCAGCATGCCGAACCCGCTGCCGTTCATGCCGGACTCCCCCGCCCCCCGAACGGAGAAGGTCGTCGCCAGCGTCGGCCGCCTCGCCTTCGAGAAGGGCGTGGACCTGCTGCTCGACGCGTGGGCGGAAGCCGCCCCGCAGCACCCCGACTGGGTCCTGCGGATCTACGGAGCGGGCGTGGAGGAGCCGGCGCTGCAGGCGCACGCGACCGCACTGGGGCTGGAGACCTCCGTCACGTGGATGGGCAGCACCGACGACGTGCTGGGCGCGCTGCGCGGGGCCTCGGTCTTCGCGCAGGCCTCGCGGGCCGAGGGCTTCCCGATCACCCTGCTGGAGGCGATGGCGACGGGCCTGCCGGTGGCCGCCTTCGACTGCGCGCCGGGCGTACGGGAGATCGTCGAGCACGGCGAGGACGGGCTGCTGGCCCGGCTGGGCAACACGATGGAGCTGGCCGGGCACCTCGACGTGCTGATGTCGGACCGCGAGCTGCGCGACCGGCTCGGCGACAACGCCTTCCGCAGTGTGCAGCGCTACTCCAGCGCCGAGATCACCGACCGCTGGGAAGAGCTCTTCACGTTCTTGGAGCGCTGAGCCCTGGAGCGCTGAGCCCGCGTACGCAGCACGAAGCCGCCCGCCCCGGAACGCATCCGGGGCGGGCGGCTTCGCGTTGTTCGCTGCGGCGTGCGGGCTCAGCGCGCGACGTGCGGCAGTTCGCCCTTGCGGTTGGCCTCCCAGCCCGCCCAGGCCGAGGTGATCATCTCGCGGACATCGTGCTTGGCCTTCCAGCCCAGCTCCGCGGCGATCTTGTCGGCCGAGGCCACGACCTTCGCCGGGTCACCGGGGCGCCGCGGGACGACGACGGGCTCGTAGGTGTGCCCGGTGCCCTCGTTCAGCAGCTGCGCCATCTCCCGTACGGAGACGCCCTCGCCGCGGCCGATGTTGACGGTGAGGTCCTTGTAGTCCCCGGTCGCGCCCCACTCGACGAGCTTGCGGGCCGCCACCACGTGGGCCTCGGCGAGGTCCTCGACGTGGATGTAGTCGCGGATGCAGGTGCCGTCCGGGGTCGCGTAGTCGTCGCCGAAGATACGGGCGCCCTCACCCTTGTCGAAGCGCTCGAAGACCATCGGGACCAGGTTGTAGACCCCGGTGTCCGCGAGCTCGGGGGCGGCCGCGCCCGCCACGTTGAAGTAGCGCAGGCAGGCGGTGGAGATGCCGTGCGCCTTGCCCGCCGCGCGGACCAGCCACTCACCGGCCAGCTTCGTCTCGCCGTACGGGCTCAGCGGCGCGCACGGGGTCTCCTCTGTGACGAGCTCCACGTCGGGCATGCCGTACACGGAGGCGGAGGAGGAGAACAGGAAGTTGCGGACGCCGGCCGCGGCCACCGCGCCCAGCAGGACCTGAAGGCCCTCCACGTTCTCGTGGTAGTAGAACAGCGGCTTCTCGACGGACTCGCCGACCTGCTTCTTGCCCGCCAGGTGCACCACACCGGTGATCTTGTAGCGCCGGAGGGTCTCGTCCAGGTTCAGCCGGTCCAGGACCGAGCCGATCACCAGCGGGACGCCCTCCGGGACGCGGTCCTCGTTGCCCGTGGAGAGGTCGTCGAAGACGACGACCTTCTCACCTGCGGCGAGCATCGCGCGGACGACGTGGGAGCCGATGTAGCCGGCGCCACCAGTGATCAGAAAAGTCATGCGTATCTCCCTGGGGTCCCCGGACCGGGTCCGGGGTCCTGTCCGAAATCTCGGGCGACCTTGCGATCGCCGCCTGTCTTCACTCCGATCCGCGGCCTGCCCGGGCCCGGTGGAGACGGTTGCGTACGAGGCTCAGCGCGCCCGCGGCACCCGGCGCGAGCCGCAGGGCCAGCGATCCTCCGCCCGTGCGGAACGGCTGCGCCAGCAGAACACCGTACCTGCTGCTGGGCAGCGCCCGGCGGTGGAGGAGGTCGTCGAGGGGGCGCGGGGAGGTGACCAGGGAGCTCCCGTCGGCGAACTCCACGCCCACCTGGACGCCCCACGCCTGCATGCCGCGGCGACCCTGGCGGCGCCCGGCGGCGGCCACGCCGGTGAGCCGGAACGGCAGCGCGGCGGTCCAGCCGTCACCGTCGGCGGCGGGGCGCAGCTCCACGGGCCGGTCGAGGACGGGCTCCCCGCCCGAGCGCGGTACGAAGCGCAGCCGGGCGGTGCGGGGTCCGGCCTCGGCGAGGCGCCCGTACAGGTCGCGCACCCGGATCCGGAGCCGGCCGGCGCCGACCGGTTCGGCGTCGATGCTGACGGGCAGATCGGCGACCGGCAGCCCGTCCAGCCCGTCCAGGACCACCGGGAGCTCCTCGCTCCACACGGGCAGCCCGCCCGGGCCGGTCGCGTACGGGGGCAGCAGCCGCGGCGGCTCGGCGGCGAAGCGGGTGAGCCGCTCCACGTCGGCGGGCGGGGCCGGGGCCGCCAGCAGCAGCCGGACGATCCAGCGGGCGTGCGCCCCGGCGGCCTCGATCGCGGCCTCGTCGAACCCGGCGAGGTAGTCGCGGGTCAGCGTCCACCAGGCGGCCTGGTACTCGGGGTCCTTGCCGAGCTCGCGCAGGTACATGCGCAGGTCGTACTCCAGGAACTTCACCTGGCAGGCGAGGCCCAGCTGCGGGGAGGAGTCGGTGATGATCCGGCAGGCCGTGCGGTGGGCCTCGATCCGGGAGCGCCAGTTGCCGACGTCCTTGCGGTCCAGGGAGATCGACACCTGGGCGGCACTGCGGCGCACGTGCCAGACGTAGACGAGGTCGCCGATGACGGCGATGCGGGGCGCGGCGGACAGCACGCGCGCGGTGAAGACGAAGTCCTCGTAGACGAATCGGCCGTCGGGAAAGCGGATCGCATGCTTTTCCAGGAAGGACCGGTCGTACAGCTTGTTGACGCAGAGGGTGTCGCGGACCAGCTCGGGCCGGTCCGCGGGCCGCTCGATCACATCGCCCGCGGTGTACAGCCCGGGCATCCAGGGCACGTCGTGGTACTGCGGCAGCTCACGGCGTACGCACGCGCCGACGGTCACCGGCGCGCGGTGCGCCTCGGCGGCGCGTACGAGGGCGTCGGCCGCCCCCGGGGGCAGGATGTCGTCGCTGTCGAGGAAGAGGACGTACGGCGAGGTCGCACGCGCGATCCCGTCGTTGCGCGGGGTACCGCATCCGCCGCTGTTCTCCGTGCGGTGCACGACCTCGAGGCGGGGATGGGCGGCGGCCAGCTCGTCCAGCACCCGCGCGGTGCCGTCGGACGAGGCGTCGTTCACGGCGATCACCTCGGCGACCACCGGGCCCTGGGCGAGAGCCGAAGCCACGGCCTCGCCCACGAGCACGGCGTCGTTGTACGCGATCACCACGACGGAAACGCTGGGAGTGTTGGTGCTGCTCACCCAGTGGATCCTAGGCGACCGGGGTAAACATCACTTCAACTCCGCCGTCCGGGGCACAAGAACGGCAAAGCAGCAGATCAGAAGGGCCGGAATTCGTCGTACTCCTGCTGCACCGAGTCCCCGCGCTTGGCTTCCTTCTCCTTGCGGCGGGTGGTGGCCGGACGCGGAGCCTCCAGGCGGTGGTCCTCACCGCGGCGGCCCAGCATCTCGGCGCCGGCCATCATGGTCGGCTCCCAGTCGAAGACGACCGCGTTCTCGTCGGAGCCGATGGCGACACCGTCACCCGCACGGGCACCGGCCTTCTTCAGCGCGTCCTCGACACCGAGGCGGTTGAGGCGGTCGGCCAGGTAGCCCACGGCCTCGTCGTTGTTGAAGTCGGTCTGGCGGACCCAGCGCTCCGGCTTCTCACCGCGCACGTTGTAGACGTCCTCGACCTCGTCGTAGGTGATGGTGAAGCCGGAGTCGTCCACGGCCTTCGGGCGGATGACGATACGGGTCGCCTCCTCCTTCGGCTTCCGGGCGCGGGCCTTGGCGATGACCTCGGCGAGGAAGTAGGAGAGCTCCTTGAGGCCCGTACGGGCGACCGCTGAGACCTCGAAGACCTTGTAGCCGCGCGCCTCCAGGTCAGGGCGGACCATGTCGGCGAGCTCCTGGCCGTCCGGGATGTCGACCTTGTTCAGGACGACGAGGCGCGGGCGCTTCTCCAGGCCGCCGCCGTAGAGCTTGAGCTCCTCCTCGATGACGTCGAGGTCGGCGATCGGGTCACGGTCGGACTCCAGGGTGGCGGTGTCCAGCACGTGCACGAGCACCGAGCAGCGCTCGACGTGGCGCAGGAACTCCAGGCCGAGGCCCTTGCCCTGGCTGGCGCCGGGGATCAGGCCCGGGACATCGGCGATCGTGTAGACCGTCGAGCCCGCGGTGACGACGCCCAGGTTCGGGACGAGGGTGGTGAAGGGGTAGTCCGCGATCTTCGGCTTGGCGGAGGAGAGCACCGAGATCAGCGAGGACTTGCCGGCGCTCGGGAAGCCGACCAGCGCCACGTCGGCGACGGTCTTGAGCTCCAGGACGATGTCGCCGGCGGTGCCGGGGACGCCGAGGAGCGCGAAGCCGGGGGCCTTACGGCGGGCAGAGGAGAGCGCGGCGTTGCCGAGGCCGCCGCGGCCGCCCTGGCCCGCGATGAAGGTGGTGCCCTGGCCGACCAGGTCGGCGAGGACGTTGCCCTCCTTGTCGAGGACGACGGTGCCGTCCGGCACGGGCAGGACCAGGTCCTGGCCGTCCTTGCCGGAGCGGTTGTCGCCGGCGCCGGGCTGGCCGTTGGTGGCCTTGCGGTGCGGGCTGTGGTGGTAGTCCAGCAGGGTGGTGATCGCCTGCTCCACCACCAGGATGACGTCGCCGCCACGGCCGCCGTTGCCGCCGTCGGGGCCGCCGAGCGGCTTGAACTTCTCCCGGTGAACGGAGGCGCAGCCGTGGCCCCCGTTACCCGCGGCGACATGCAGCTCGACGCGGTCCACGAAGGTGGTCATGGTTGTTCCTCCAGATACATACGGGAATGTCCCGGGCAGGCCTTGCTGCCCATTAAACGTGCCTAACCGTGCCTATGTGCCAACGCGCCGAGGGCGGACCTCTCTTCCCGGCTTGCGCCGGGAAGAGCTGAGATCCGCCCTCGGGAAGTTACGTACCGCTGATCAGCAGGAGCTGGATCAGGCGGCCGGAACGATGTTGACGACCTTGCGGCCACGGTGCGTGCCGAACTGCACGGCACCGGCCTGCAGCGCGAACAGCGTGTCGTCGCCACCACGACCGACACCCGAGCCCGGGTGGAAGTGGGTGCCGCGCTGGCGGACGAGGATCTCGCCGGCGGAAACGACCTGACCGCCGAAGCGCTTCACGCCGAGCCGCTGAGCATTGGAATCGCGCCCGTTCCGGGTGGACGATGCGCCCTTCTTGTGTGCCATGTCTCAGTCCCTCTTACTTCGCAGCCGCGGGGATACCGGTGACCTTGATCGCCGTGTACTGCTGGCGGTGACCCTGGCGACGGCGGTAGCCGGTCTTGTTCTTGTACCGAAGGATGTCGATCTTGGCACCCTTGTGGTGGTCCACGATCTCGGCCTGGACCTTGATGCCGGCCAGGACCCACGGGTCGCTGGTCACGGCGTCGCCGTCGACAACGAGCAGGGTCGAGAGCTCGACCGTGTCGCCAACCTTGGCAGTGGAAATCTTGTCAACCTCAACGATGTCACCAACAGCAACCTTGTGCTGGCGACCACCGCTGCGCACGATGGCGTACACGCGGATCTCTCTCTCACTCGGGACGGATGCTCCTGAAGCCAGCCGCTCAGACGGGCCTGGGGCCCGTACGGATCCGGATTGGACGAGCGGCCTCTCCTGCGGGCGGTGCCCGGCCGGAGGAAGGTGCTCAGGAGCGCGACGCGCACTAGACGTAACCATCTAGGACATGCCGACGGTCTAGGTTACGGGGCCGGTTCCGGAGGGTCAAACCGGGCCCCGCACGGCCGTGGGCCCCGCCTCTCGGCGGGGCCCACGGCCGTACAGCGGATCAGGCTTCGGTCGGAGCCGAGACGGACGGCTGCGACTGCTGCTCGGCCGCCGCGGTCTTCTTCGTCGCCCGCTTCGCCACGGTCTTCTTGGCCGTCGCCTTCTTCGCGACGGTCTTCTTGGCGGCCGTCGCCTTCTTGGCGGCGGTGGCCTTCTTCGCCGGGGCCTTCTTGGCGGCCGTCTTGCGGACCGCCTTCTTGGCCGCCGGGGCAGCCTCCTCGGCCTCTGCGGCCTCCGCTGCCTCGGCCGGGGCCGGGGCGGCCTCGGGCTCGGCGGCGGGGGTCTCGACGACCAGTACGGCAGCCTCCGCCGCGCCTGCCGGGGAACCGGCGGGTGCGGTGGCCTTACGGGTGGCACGCCGACGCGGACGGGCCGGTGCGGCCTCCGCCACGGGGGCCTCCTCGACCGGCGCCTCGGCGACGGGCTCGGGCTCCGCCTCCACGACGGGCTCGGGGGCGGCCTCGACGACCGGCTCGGGCTCCGGGGCGGCCTCGGCCGCAGCCGGGGCACCCGCCGGGGCGGTGGCCTTGCGGGTGGCACGGCGACGCGTGCGGCCCTTGGGCGCGGCCTCGACCGTCTCGGCGGCCTCCACGGCCTCGGCGACGACCTCGGAGACCGGCTCGAGCACCGTGTCGGCCGCCTCGGTCACCGGCTCTGCCTCGGGCACCGGCTCCGCCGCCGGGGCGGCGACGGGCTCGGCCTCGGCCACGGGGGCCGGAGCCGCCTGGGCTGCCGCACCGCGCGGGGCACCCGCCGGAGCGGTCGCCTTGCGAGTGGCACGGCGACGGTTGCGACGGCCGCTCAGGCCGGCCGCGGCCTCCGCCTCCGCCGGGCTGCCGTAGAGCTCCTCGTCCGCGACGAACGCCGGCTCGGGCAGCGCCACCGGCGCCGCGAGCTCGGCGGCCACCTCGGCCTCGGTCTCGGCTTCGAGCGCCTCGTGCTCGACGGTCGCAGCGCCCTCGATCTCGTGGTCGTGCTCGTGGCCGCGGCCGCCGCGCCGCTTCGCGCGCTTGCCGTTGCCACCGCCGCCGATCGCGGTCGGCGTCTCCATGTGCACGATCACACCGCGCCCGTTGCAGTGGACACAGGTCTCGGAGAAGGACTCCAGCAGGCCCTGGCCCACCCGCTTGCGGGTCATCTGGACCAGACCCAGCGAGGTCACCTCGGCGACCTGGTGCTTCGTACGGTCGCGGCCCAGGCACTCCAGCATGCGCCGCAGGACCAGGTCGCGGTTCGACTCCAGGACCATGTCGATGAAGTCGATGACGACGATGCCGCCGAGGTCGCGCAGCCGCAGCTGGCGCACGATCTCCTCGGCCGCCTCCAGGTTGTTCCTGGTGACGGTCTCTTCGAGGTTGCCGCCCTGACCGGTGAACTTGCCGGTGTTGACGTCGATGACGATCATCGCCTCGGTCTTGTCGATCACGAGGGAACCGCCCGAGGGCAGCCACACCTTGCGGTCGAGCGCCTTGGCGAGCTGCTCGTCGATCCGGTACGTCGCGAAGACGTCCACCTCGGAGGTCCAGCGCGACAGCCGGTCGGCCAGGTCCGGGGCCACGTGGTTCACGTAGCCGTGGATGGTCTCCCAGGCGCTGTCACCGCTGACGATGACCTTCGTGAAGTCCTCGTTGAAGATGTCGCGCACGACGCGGACGGTCATGTCCGGCTCGCCGTACAGGAGGCTCGGCGAAGAGGTCGAGATCTGCTTCGACTTCTTCTGGATGTCCTCCCACTGGGCCTGCAGACGCTCGACGTCGCGGCGCAGCTCGTCCTCGCTCGCGCCTTCGGCGGCGGTGCGCACGATGACGCCCGCGTCCTCGGGGACGATCTTCTTGAGGATGGTCTTCAGGCGCGCGCGCTCGGTGTCGGGCAGCTTGCGGCTGATACCGGTCATCGAGCCCTCGGGCACGTAGACCAGGTAGCGGCCGGGCAGCGAGACCTGGCTGGTCAGGCGGGCGCCCTTGTGGCCGATCGGGTCCTTGGTGACCTGCACCAGGACCGACTGGCCGGACTTGAGGGCGGACTCGATGCGGCGCGGCCCGTTGGCCATGCCGAGCGCCTCGAAGTTGACCTCGCCGGCGTACAGGACGGCGTTGCGGCCCTTGCCGATGTCGATGAAGGCGGCCTCCATCGACGGCAGCACGTTCTGGACCTTGCCCAGGTAGACGTTGCCGACGTACGAGGTGGCTTCTTCCTTGTTGACGTAGTGCTCGACGAGCACGTTGTCCTCGAGGACGCCGATCTGGGTGCGCTCGCCGGCCTGGCGGACGACCATCACGCGCTCGACGGCCTCACGGCGGGCCAGGAACTCGGCCTCGGTGATGATCGGCACGCGGCGGCGGCCCTGCTCGCGGCCCTCGCGGCGGCGCTGCTTCTTCGCCTCCAGACGGGTCGAGCCCTTGATGGACTGCACCTCGTCGGACGGCTCGGCCTTCTCGCGCGCCGGGCGCGGCTCGCGGACCTTGACGACGGTGCGTACGCCGTCCTCCTCGCCCGCTTCGCCCTCGGCCGTGGCGTCGGAGGGCTCGCCGCTGCGGCGGCGGCGGCGACGGCGGCGACGGCTGGAGCTGGAGCCCAGGGCGCCGGTCTCCTCGTCCTCTTCGGCCTCTTCCTCTTCCGCCTCCTGCTCGGCGGCCTCCTCGGCCTCGTCCTCGGCGGACTCGTCCAGGTCGGCGGCCTCACCGCGGCGACGGCGACGGCCGCCACGACGGCGACGGCGGGACGGACGCTCGCCCGTCTCGTCGCCCTCTTCGAACTCGGCAGCCTCTTCGTCGAGCTCGGCGGCCTCGGCCTCGTCCTCGACACGCTCCACGTCGGCCAGCGACACCGGCGCGGACTCGGCGGCCGGGGCGGCCTCGACCGCACCGCGGCCACGGCGGCGACGACGGCCGGCCGGCTGCGGGGCGGGGGCCTGGACGGCCTCGGCCTCGGCCTCGAGCTCTTCCTCTTCCTCGACCTCTTCCGCCTCGCCGGCTGCGGCGGCGGCCGCGGCGGCCATGGCGGCGGTCTCCGGGGTCTGGAACATCGGCTCGGTGAAGACCGGGGCCTGGAACACGGCCACGGCGGGGCGCGCGGCGCGGCGGCCACGAGCCGGAGCGGCGGGCTCCTCCTCGGCGGCGGGCTCCACCGGAGCGGCCTGGGCGGCCGGAGCGGCGGAGGCTGCGGAGCGGGTGGCGCGGCGGCGGCCGCCGCGCTTCGGGGAGTCCACGGCGTCGGCGACGGTGACGGTGGCCTTGGGAGCGGCCTCCTCCACGACGGCCTCGGCGACCTCGGCGGCGGGCGCCTCAGGAGCGGCGACGGCGCGGGTGGCACGGCGGCGGGCACGCGGCGCGGGAGCAGCGGCCTCCTCGACAACCGGAGCGGCCGGGGCAGCAGCCTCTACGACGGCCTCGGCAGCGGCCGGAGCCTCAGGAGCGGCCACAGCGCGGGTCGCACGACGACGGGCACGCGGCGCGGGAGCCCCAGCCTCCTCGACAGCCGGAGCGGCGGGGGCGGCAGCCTCTACGACGGCCTCGGCAGCGGCCGGAGCCTCGGCAGCGGCCGGAGCCTCGGGAGCGGCCACAGCGCGGGTCGCACGGCGACGGGCACGCGGCGCGGGAGCCGCAGCCTCCTCGACAACCGGAGCGGCGGGGGCGGCAGCCTCTACGACGGCCTCGGCAGCGGCCGGAGCCTCGGGAGCGGCCACGGCACGGGTCGCACGACGACGGGCACGCGGCGCGGGAGCAGCGGCCTCCTCGGCGGCCGGGGCGACGGCCTCGGCGGCAGGAGTCTCGGTGGCGGCCACGGCGCGGGTCGCGCGGCGGCGGGTACGGGCCGGTGCGGCGGCCGGAGCGGCCTCCTCGACGGCGGCGGCGGGGGCGGCCGGAGCGGCCTCGGTCACCTCGGCGGCCGGGGTGGCGGTCGCGCCGGGCGGGCCGGCGGGCCGCGACGCGGCACGGCGACGCCTGCGCGGAGGCAGGTTGTCGCTCGGGCTGCCGCTGTCGGCGCCACCGGGGGTGTTGTTGGTTTCGTTGTTGAGCATGCGGGCGGTTCTCCCGTCACGCTCCCGGGCGCCGCGGCTGACTTCCGGTCCGGCACGGCCCCGCGCGATCAGCGCGGAACCGGCCTCCGGGGCGCGTTCGCCACACGGGAGCTGTAGTCCATGGCCGCCGGTTCCGTACGTCTTGTCCGTACGGCCTGGCGGAAGTCTTCAGGTGAGTGCGCGGCCCGACCCAGGTGGCTCCCGAGTGCCAGGGCTGCGCGACGACGACGATCCCTACGCGGCGGGACCTTCCGGCGCCTTCGCGTCGGCGGCTACGGCGGCCGTGGGTGGGGCGGCCGTGACAGCCTCGCGGTCGGGCGCGAGCGGGTCGGTCACCGTGCCGGACTCCTCGTCGAAGAGCCCCTGCGCCAGCCTGGTCACCGCTGCGGGGACCGGCGGCGCCAGGTCGGCCACAGCTCGGAGACCGGACAGGACGTCGTCGGGTCGCACGGCAGGTGTCAGATGCCGAACAACCAGCCGCAGTATCGCACAGGCATTGTCCAGCGGCCTATCAGCCGGGGTAGGAACCGCCTCGAGGCTCACTACGGCGCCCCGGGTGTCGAAGCTGCGCATGCCGTTTTTGGTGCGTCGCTGCACCTCGACCGCCTCGGCGGCCAGGAAGGCCTCGACCGCGCGCTCGACGTCGGCGACCTCCACGCCGTCCAGCCGCAGCTCCCATACGGAGGCCGTCAGCCGGTCGGCGAGCCCGGAGGTACGGGCCTCGACGGCCTCGATGATGTCGAGCCCGAGCGGCATCGACTCGTCGAGGAGCTCGCGGAGCTGCTCGGGGTCGCGGTGCTCGGCGAGGGCGATCTCGAGGTACTCGGCCTCGCTGCCGGTGCCGGTCGGCGCGGCGTTCGCGTACGAGACGCGCGGGTGCGGGGTGAAGCCTGCCGAGTACGCCATGGGCACCTCGGCGCGGCGCAGGGCCCGCTCGAACGCGCGCTGGAAGTCTCGGTGGCTGGTGAACCGGAGGCGGCCGCGCTTGGTGTAGCGCAGTCGGATGCGCTGCACCACCGGTGCGGGGGGTGGGCCTTCGGGCTGTCGCTTGCCCAGTGGTTCTTCTCCTTGTGCGGGGCTCCGCGGCTCGCGCGTCGCCCTGAGGTCTGGTGAGCCTGCCGGCCACACCGTGCCCTCCGGCTCACCCCTGCTTCTGTTCGTGCAGGGAGATCTCGGGGGCGGGCGCGTTTTTGCCTGCGGCTGTCGTACTACCCAGAGTACGCGCCCGTGACCTCGCCGGTTCCCGGCCGGGGCCCCCGAACAGCACCCTTCGCACATCGGCCCGGACCTCGCGGACGGTGGCGCGGACGGTGCGCCACACCTCCCGGACGACATGTCCGACCGGCGTCAGCACGTGCCGGTACACCTGCGACACGGGCCAGCCCACGAGCACCCACCCGACCAGCCGGACTCCCCGCCACACGGCCCGCACGATCCGCCCGGCGACGTGCCAGGCCCAGACGAGCACCTGCCAGAGGGGCACGAGCACGTACCGGTACACCCCGACCCCCACGGGCCGCAGCAGATACCGGTAGACCACGGACCCGATGACGGCCAGTCCATGCCCGACCGGGGTGAGCACGTGCCGGTAGAACACCCCGGCCACCCACAGCAGCCCCCGCCCGACGGGTGCGAGCACGTACCGCCACAGCCCCACCCAGGGCCAGACGAACAGGGTCATGCAGAGCGCCCACACGAGCCACATCACGCCCTTGGCCAGCGGGGCGAGCAGATACCGCATCCCGCCACGCCCGGCCCAGGCCAGCGCCGCACCGAGCGGGTGCAGGAGGTACGTGTACAGAGCCCGCCCGACGGGAGCGACGAGATACGCGTACACGGGCTGGAGCACATACCGCCACAGACCGACCCAAGGCCAGACGAACATCAGCTTGAGCAGCACGGTCAGCACCCAGCCGATCCCGCGCAGCACCGGCTGGAGGACGTACACGGAGAAGGGCCCCAGCACATGCCGCTGAACGGCCTGCCCGAACGCAACGAGCAGATCCCAAACCACCCGTACGGGCAGTACGACGATCAGCGCCACGATCTTGACGGGTATCCGGACGACCCCCACGAGGCAGCCCTCGCCACTGTCCGCGGACTGCCGCTTGTCGAGTTCCATACCGCTAAGGACACCCAGAACCCCCCGACCGTTGCGGCGGGAGACCTCCGGTCAGTCGATGGACCCGGGCACCCACCCACGCCGGGCGAGCATCGCGACCTCCCACAGGGCCGCATTCACGGTGTCCTCAGCCGTGTGGGTACCGAGCGCCTCGGCAGCGAGAGCCAGCGCTTCCTCGTCGATGTCGATCTCGACCATGGTCATCAGCCGACTCCCCACAGAGAATGAGACTTACCGCCGGAAAGCAATAGCACATTTCATCTCATGCATTCGATTCGTGAGCGAAACCAGAAACAACCACGCACACATGAGGTCAACTTCGACCGACCTCAAACATGCCTGAAAATCCCCTCACCTCCCATGACTATTTTCCCGGCATGAATAGGCATGCGAATACGGGCACACCAGCAGTCCCCTCATGGACGGCGGCAGATGCAGCCCTCCTGGCCGATCTGGAGAGGGACGAGGGGTCCTTGCCGGCAAACGCGCCGCGCGCGCTGCTGTCCGTGCGGCTATCGGTGCTCGCGGAGGGCACCACCTCGCCCATGCGTCAGGAGAAGGACCAAGGTCCGGAAGGTCCGCGCCCTTCAGATCCACACGGAGCTCGTCATGCCGGACGACGTACGCCGACGACTCGTGACGACCAGGGACGAGTTCACGGTCCGCCTATAGAAATGCGCATGTCCCCCCGCCTTCCGGCAGGGGGACATGCGCACAGCGTCACGCCTTCTGGGAGTCGCCGCCCACCACGCTCAGCGGGAGCAGTTTCTTCCCGGTCGGCCCGATCTGGATGTTCGTTCCGAGCTCAGGGCACACGCCGCAGTCGAAGCACGGGGTCCAGCGGCAGTCCTCGACCTCTGTTTCGTCGAGGGCGTCCTGCCAGTCCTCCCAGAGCCAGTCCTTGTCGAGACCGGAGTCCAGGTGGTCCCAGGGCAGGACCTCCTCGTAGGTACGCTCGCGCGTCGTGTACCAGGCCACGTCCACGCCGTAGGCCGGCAGCGTCTTCTCCGCGGCCTCCATCCAGCGGTCGTACGAGAAGTGCTCTCGCCAGCCGTCGAAGCGGCCACCCGACTCGTACACGGCACGGATCACGTCGCCGATGCGGCGGTCGCCGCGCGAGAGGAGGCCCTCGACGATGCCCGGCTTGCCGTCGTGGTAGCGGAAGCCGATCGAGCGGCCGTACTTCTTGTCGGCCCGGATCTTGTCACGGAGCTTGCCCAGGCGGGCGTCCGTCTCCTCGGCCGACAGCTGCGGCGCCCACTGGAACGGGGTGTGCGGCTTCGGCACGAATCCGCCGATCGACACCGTGCAGCGGATGTCGTTCTGGCCGGAGACTTCGCGGCCCTTGGCGATGACGTTGACCGCCATGTCGCCGATCTGGAGCACGTCCTCGTCGGTCTCGGTGGGCAGGCCGCACATGAAGTACAGCTTCACCTGCCGCCAGCCGTTGCCGTACGCGGTGGCCACCGTCCGGATCAGGTCCTCTTCCGAGACCATCTTGTTGATGACCTTGCGCATGCGC
The DNA here is from genome assembly GCF_040682115.1 of Streptomyces sp. NPDC051364. NCBI lineage: Bacteria > Bacillati > Actinomycetota > Actinomycetes > Kitasatosporales > Streptomycetaceae > Streptomyces > Streptomyces sp. NPDC051364. The sequence continues at coordinate 243,684 of NZ_JBFBAH010000003.1, forward strand.
TCGGAGCCGCCCTCGGGGGCGAAGGTCAGACCGGAGCGACGCCCGTTGCGGGTCAGCTCGTTCGCCAGGTCCACATTGAACGCGTCCACGCGGGTCGACGGCAGGGACAGGCCCACCTTGTCGTCCGTGTAGCGGTCCGCGAGGCCCTTGGCGATGTCCGCGATCTCGGAGTGGTCCGCCGACGAGAGCGACAGGAGGCCGACCTCCTCGAAGCCGGTCGCCTTCAGACCCTTCTCGACCATCTCGCCGATGCCGGTGATGCTTCGCTCCCGCACGGGGCGCGTGATCATGCCGGCCTGGCAGAAACGGCAGCCGCGGGTGCAGCCGCGGAAGATCTCGACGGACATCCGCTCGTGGACGGTCTCGGCGAGCGGGACCAGCGGCTGCTTGGGGTACGGCCACTCGTCGAGGTCCATGACCGTGTGCTTGGACACGCGGTACGGGACGCCCGACTTGTTCGGGGCGACGCGCGCGATGCGACCGTCGGGCAGGTAGTCGACGTCGTAGAAGCCCGGCACGTAGACCTGGCCGGTCCTGGCCAGGCGGAAGAGGACTTCCTCGCGCCCGCCCGGACGGCCCTCGGCCTTCCACGTGCGGATGATCTCGGTCATGTCGAGGACGGCCTGCTCGCCGTCGCCGATGACCGCGCAGTCGATGAATTCCGCGATCGGCTCGGGGTTGAAGGCCGCGTGGCCGCCCGCGAGGACGATCGGGTGGTCGACCGTACGGTTCCTGGCCTCGAGCGGGATGCCCGCCAGGTCCAGGGCCGTGAGCATGTTCGTGTAGCCCAGCTCCGTGGAGAAGGACAGGCCGAACACGTCGAAGGCACCCACGGGGCGGTGGCTGTCCACGGTGAACTGCGGCACCTTGTGCTCGCGCATCAGCTCTTCGAGGTCGGGCCACACGCTGTACGTGCGCTCCGCCAGCACGCCCTCGCGCTCGTTCAGCACCTCGTACAGGATCATGACGCCCTGGTTGGGCAGCCCGACCTCGTACGCGTCCGGGTACATGAGCGCCCAGCGGACGTCACACGAATCCCACGGCTTGACGGTGGAGTTGAGCTCACCGCCGACGTACTGGATGGGCTTCTGCACATGCGGGAGCAGAGCTTCGAGCTGTGGGAAGACCGACTCGGACATCACGCGACTTTCGTGAAGCGGGCAGGGGGCGACTCTCAAGCGTAACCCGAGGCGCAGCCGCCGCCTGCCGCCAAGATCACCGCCTAGGCGGCGAGGTCCGCCCGGAGCGCGGGATCGGAGGCCTGCGCCCATACGTCCGGAAGTTCCCGTTCGCGCCGCTCGGCCAGAGCTTCCTCGCGGGCGTAGAGCACGCCCCAGGTGAAGGCGGACTCTCCGGCTCCGGCCGCTTGGACGCCGAGGCCGTGCAGGGCTTCGCGGGCGACGACGCTGTCCTGGTGGTCTCCGAGCAGGGTCTGGACCGACTTCATGGCCTTGGCCAGCTGTTTTGCCGGTTTGCCGAGCGCGGGTGCGGCGGCCTCCGCCGCGTAGCGGGCGCGTTTGGCGGCCTTGCGGGCTTCGTGGAGGGCCAGGTCGCGCTCGTGGCCCGGATTCAGGTCTAGGGCGCCCGCGACGCGGGTGGCGAGCCGCCCGTAGTCGCGCAGGGCGGCCTTGGACAGGGCCCGGGCGGCGGGCCTGGCCGCGCCGGGGAGCAGGGGCGGGTCGGCCAGCAGGGCGTCGAGGGCGTCGAGCAGGGCGGCGTACCGCTTGCCGTCGAGGGCGGCGAGGGCGCGGCGCCGGGTTCCCGAGCGGCGGGCGTTGTTCCAGACCCGCAGGCGCCCGCGGACGGGTCCGAGCATGAGGGTGCGGGGGAGCTCGGTGATGCGGGTCTGGATGCGCTCGGACAGGACTTCCTGGTCGCGGTCGAGGCCGAGCTCGGCGGCCAGCCAGCGCAGCTCTTCGCCGAGGGGGTCGGTGACGGTGCGGTCGAGGACCTTGCGGTGGGTCTTGAATGCGCTGCGCATGCGGCGGCAGGCGACCCGCATCTGGTGGACGGAGTCGGGCAGGTTGCGGCGGACGGCGGGGTCCTGGGCGACGAGGGCGTCGCGCTGTTCGCGCAGGTACGCGAGGACGTGCGCGCCCGCGGTGTCCTCGGCGGAGGCGGGTTCGGGCCGGGGGGGCGGCGCGGTGCCGGTCTCGGTGAGGGCGCGGGCGAGTTTGGAGGGGGCGTCGGAGACGTGGAGTCCGGCTTTGCGGAACTTCTTCTCGACGGCGTCGAGGAGGGCGGGGTCGACGCCGTCGGCGAGTTCGACCTCGACCTCGGTCCAGGCTGCGGCGGCCTCGTCGCGCTCTGCGCGGACGTCGTCGGTGGAGAGTTCGGCGAGGAGGGCGCCGTCGGCGTCGAGGAGGTGGGTGACGCGACGGGAGGAGAGCAGCCGGACCTGGGGTTCCAGGGGGGTGTCGCGGACGCGGGAGCGGACGAGGGAGGCGAGAGAGCGGGGGACGGTGTCGCTGAGGGGGGCGGCGATCTCGTCGCGGACGCCCGGGGAGACGGGCAGTTTGAGGTGCCAGCCGGCGTCGGCGCCGCCGGTGCGGCGTCTGAGGGTGAGGCCGTCTGCGGCGAGCCGCTGGTCGGGGGTGTCGTAGTAGACCGCGTCGAGGTCGACGGTGCCCCGGTCGGCGACGGCCGCGATCGCGGCCGTGCCGGTCAGGTCCGGGACTCCGCGGCGCGCGGCCTTGCTCGTCGTGAACTCGAATTTGCGCTCGATCTCGCGTTTCGTGTCCGCCATGGATCGAACTTAGTCCTGAACGGATCACGACGGCAGGGTGAACGGCGAATCGGCTGCGGAATGCGGCCGAAGATCGGCCCCCGCTAGGCCGACATCGGCCGTTGCACCCTGATCGACTGCAGCAGTCCGACCCCCACCCACACCGCGAACATGGACGAGCCCCCGTAGGAGACGAACGGCAGCGGGAGCCCGGCCACCGGCATGATCCCGAGCGTCATCCCGATGTTCTCGAACGCCTGGAAGGAGAACCAGGCGATGATCCCGGCGCACACGATCGTCCCGTACAGCTCGGTGGTCTCGCGGGCGATCATGCAGGCCCGCCAGAGGATGATGCCGAGCAGGACCAGGATCAGCCCGGCACCGAGGAAGCCCAGCTCCTCCCCCGCCACCGTGAAGACGAAGTCGGTCTGCTGCTCGGGCACGAACTGGCCGGTGGTCTGCGAGCCCTTGAAGAGCCCGGAGCCGGTCAGTCCGCCGGAGCCGATCGCGATGCGCGCCTGGTTGGTGTTGTAGCCGACGCCGGCGGGGTCGAGTTCGGGGTTCGCGAAGGCCGCGAAGCGGTTGATCTGGTACTCGTCGAGCACGCCGAGCTGCCAGATCAGGATGGCCCCGGCCGCGCCGGAGCCCATCAGCCCCAGCACCCAGCGGTTGGAGGCGCCGGAGGCGAGCAGGACGCCGAGCACGATGATGACCATGACCATGACGGAGCCGAGGTCGGGCATCAGCATGACGATGCCCATCGGGGCGGCGGCCAGGCACAGCGCCTTGACCACGGTGCGGTGGTCGGGGTGGGCGAGGTCGCCCGCGTCCACCCGGGTGGCCAGCAGCATGGCCATGACCAGGATGATCGTGATCTTCACGAACTCGGAGGGCTGGAGCGAGAAGCCGCCGCCGATCACGATCCACGCGTGGGCGCCGTTGATGGTGGCGCCGAGCGGGGTGAGCACGGCGAGGATGAGCACCAGGGAGAGCCCGTACAGGATCGGCACGGCGCCGCGCAGGGTGCGGTGCCCGAGCCAGATGGTGCCGATCATCAGGACGAGCCCGATGCCGGTGTTCAGGGCGTGCCGGACCAGGAAGTAGTACGGGTCGCCCTGGTTGAGCTGGGTGCGGTTGCGGGTCGCCGACCACACCAGCAGGGCGCCGATGAAGGACAGGGTGAGCGCCGCGAGGAGTATCGGCCAGTCGAGCCGGCGCAGCACCGAGTCGCGCGAGGTCAGCTTGGCCATCGCGCCGCGCTCGGGCGCGTACCGGGATACGGAGAACTTGTTGGCGGTCTGCATGTCGGTTTTCGGTCCTCAGTCTGGCCGTGCGGGGGACGCGGCGGGCGGCCCGGCGAGCGCGGGCGGGTCCGGCTCTTCCGGCGACGGCGGCACGTACGGCCGGATCTCGGGGGATTCGATGGAGCCGTCGGGGTCGATCTTGGGCAGTTTGGTCTCCGGTCCCAGCAGCAGGGCCTTCTTCAGGTCCTGCTTGCCGGCCATGTCGAGACCGTAGATGGCGTTGTAGAGGCTGCGGACGGCGGGGCCGGAGGCTCCGGAGCCGGTGCCGCCCTGGGAGATCGTCATGACGATCGTGAAGTCCTTGGTGTAGGTCGCCAGCCAGGAAGTGGTCTGCTTGCCGTAGACCTGGGCGGTGCCGGTCTTGGCGTGCATCGGGATCTTGTCCTGCGGCCAGCCCATGAACCGCCAGGCGGCGGTGCCGCCGGGCTCGACGACCATGCGCAGACCCCTGTCCAGGTTGCCGATGGTGTGGGCGTCGATCGGCAGCCTGCCGTGCGCCCGCGGCTTGATCATCTCGACGCGCTTGCCGTCGGGACTGATCACGGCCTTGCCGACCGTGGGGTCGTAAAGGGTGCCCCCGTTGCTGATCGCGGAGTAGGCGGTGGCCATCTGGATGGGGGTGACGAGTACGTCGCCCTGCCCGATGGCGAAGTTGATGCTGTCGTAGGCCTTCAGCTGATTGCCTTCGAGGCAGCTCTCGTAGGCGATCTGCTCGACGTAGGTGCCGCCCTTCTTGCCCTGCTTGCACCAGGAGTCCTTGTTGGCCTTCCAGAAGCTCTGCTTCCACCTGCGGTCGGGGATACGGCCGGTGACCTCGTTCGGCAGGTCGACGCCGGTCTCGGCGCCGAGTCCGAACTCCCGGGCGGTCCGGTAGAACCAGTCGTGGGCATCCTTCTTGGGCGTGAGGCCGCCGTCGCGCTGCCACTCCTTGTGCCCGAGGGCGTAGAAGACGGTGTTGCAGGAGAACTTGAGGGCTTCGCCCAGGGTGATGGGGCCGTGCCCCTTGGACTCGAAGTTCGCGAAGCTCCGGCCGCCCATGTTGTAGGAAGCGCTGCAGTTGTACTTGCCGTCGAAGTCGTAGCCGGCCCGCACGGCCGCGCTCGCCGACACCACCTTGAAGATGGAGCCGGCGGGGGCCTGGCCCTGGATGGCCCGGTTCAGCAGCGGGTAGTTGGAGTTCTTGCTGGTGAGCCTGGCGTAGTCCTTGCCGGAAATGCCGCCGACCCAGGCGTTGGGGTCGTAGTCGGGCTGGGAGGCCATCGCGACGACCCGGCCGGTCTTGGCCTCCATGACGACGACGGCGCCCGAGTCGGCCTCGTACTTGCGGCCGGTGATGTTGTCGGTCTCGTTGCGGACGGTCTTCATCGCCTGCTGGAGCTCGTACTCGGCGACGGCCTGGACCCGGGTGTCGATGCTGGTGATGAGGGTGGCCCCGGCCACGCCCGGGTCGGACTTGGTCTGGCCCATGACCCGGCCGAGGTTGTCGACTTCGTACGAGGTGACTTCCGCCTTGCCGCGCAACTGCTTGTCATATGTGCGTTCGATCCCGGAGCGGCCGACCTGATCGGAGCGCAGATGCGGCGAGTCGGTGTCCTTGGCCTTCTGGATCTCGTCGTCGGTGACCGGCGAGAGGTAGCCGAGCACCTGCGCGGTGCGGGCCCCGCCGGGAGCCGGGTAGCGGCGGACGGCGGTGGGCTCCGCGGTGATGCCGGGGAACTCCTCGGGGCGTTCGCGCAGCTGCAGCGCCTGCTGCGTGGTGGCTTCGAGGGTGACCGGAATCGGCTGGTACGGGGAGCCGTTCCAGCAGGGCGCGGGGGTCTGGGAGTCGCAGAGCCGGACCTTTTCCATGACCTCCTTGGGGCTCATGTCCAAGACGTCGGCGAGGCGGGTCATGACGTCCTTGCCCCTGTCCTTCATCTTCATGAGCTTGGTGCGGCTGGCGGAGACGACCAGGCGGGTCTCGTTGTCGGCGAGCGGGACCCCGCGGGCGTCGAGGATCGAGCCGCGCACGGCCGGCTGGACGACCCGCTGGACGTGGTTGCTCTTCGCCTCGTGGTAGTACTCCGCGCCGTCGCGGATCTGGAGGAACCAGAGCCGGCCGCCGAGGGTGAACAGCGTTGAGAAGACGAGGACCTGGATCATGATCAGCCGGATCTGCACCCGGGGGGTGCGGCCGGTCTCCGGAACATTGGTCACGTCTGCTCCTCCCTCACAGCTTCTTGACGCTCTTCACACCCTTGATTCCCTTGACGCCCTTTATCCGGCCGGCCTTGTTGGCTCGGCTGCGGGCCGTCTTCAGCCGCAGGCCGCCGCGCTGGCTGCCGATGCGCAGGCCGGTGCCGCCGGAGAGCCAGCCGGAGGACACGTCGGCGGCCTTGGCCTGTCCGCCGTTCGCCTCGACGGCCATCGGGTCGTTCTCGGCGCGCCGGGCCAGCGCCATGATGAACGGCACGGTGAACGGCGCGAGCAGCAGGTCGTAGAGGGTCGCGGTGAACAGCAGCCCGGTGAGCCCGACGTGGCGGGCGGCGGTGTCGCCGACGAGGGCGCCCACCCCGGCGTAGAGCAGGGTGGAGCCGATCGCGGCGGCGACGACGGTCAGCATCGGGCCCCAGGCGGAGCGGAACCGCCCGGAGTCGGGGCGGACCAGGCCGGCGGCGTACCCGATGACGCAGAGTACGAGCGCGTACCGCCCGGCGGCGTGGTCGGCGGGCGGGGCCAGGTCGGCCAGGAGTCCGGCGGCAAAGCCGATGAGCGCGCCGCTGAGGTGCCCGTACACGAGGGCGAGGGCGACGACGGTGAGCAGGACCAGGTCGGGCACGGCGCCGGGCAGTTGCAGCCGGCCCAGGACGGAGACCTGGACGACGAGGGCGACCACGATGAGCGTGGCCGAGAGCAGGATCCGGTTGAAGCGCATGAGGGTCAGCTCCTACTCGTCGTCCGGCTTGCCGGGCACGCTGGCGGACGGTGACGGGGTGACCGTGACGGTGACCGTCGGGGTCGGCTTCACCTCGGGCTTGGGGGGCAGGACGGCGTCGCGCGGGTCCTCGCGCGGCGGCATGACGACGACGCCGACGATGTCCAGGCGCGAGAAGCCGACGAACGGGCGCACCCAGATGGTGCGGGTCAGGTCGCCGCGCGAGGGGTCGACCTTGACCACCTCGCCGATCGGGACGCCGGGCACGAACGGCTTGTTGCCGCGGGAGCCGAACGTGACGAGCCGGTCGCCGGGGCTGACCTTGGCCTTGCCGTTGAGCATCTGCACGGACAGGGAGCGGTCGCCCTGGCCGGTGGCGAAGCCGAGCTCGCCGGTCTTCTCCAGGCGGGTGCCCACGGTGAAGTCGGGGTCGTTGGCGAGGACGACGGTGGCGGTGTCGGGGCCGACGGTGGCGACCCGGCCGACGAGCCCTTCCCCGTTGAGGACGGTCATGTCGCGTTCGATGCCGTCCTTGCTGCCGGCGTCGATGGTGACGGTCCAGGAGAAACCCTGGGCCGCTCCTATGGCGATGACCTCGGCGCCCTTGATGCCGTACTGTCCGGCGCCGGCCCGCTTGAGCATCTCGTCGAGCTCGTGGATGCGGCTGCGGGTCTGGTCGTCGCTGCCCAGCTTGGCCTTCAGCGCCGCGTTCTCGCGCTCCAGCGTGGCGATGCGGTTGTGACGCTCGCCGGAGTCCCGTACCGCCCCTATGGCGTTGGCGACCGGATCGACCGCGGTCGCCACACCTTCCTCGACCGGGCCGAAGACCGCTGCGGCGGCCTGCCGGGCGCCGTCGACCGGTGACTCCTCGCCTGCCCTGATGTCCACCGTGATCAATGCGAACGCGATGGCGATCAGGAGCACCAGGAGCAGCCGGCTTTCTCGTGTGTCCCTCACGTGCGGCGGCCGTGCCTTCCTCGTCGGATTCTTCTTCGTCTGTATATCAACGATCCGCCGCACGGGCGCGGCAGCACCCGTACGGCGGATCCTTGTGTTCCGCATGGCCCCCGGACGGGGGTCTGTATCAGCGCCGGGGCTGGGCGTCCAGGACCTGCTGGAGCGCCTCGAACTCCTCCACGCACTTGCCGGAGCCGAGCGCCACGGAGTCGAGCGGGTCCTCCGCGATGTGGATCGGCATGCCCGTCTCGCGGCGCAGCCGCTCGTCGAGCCCGCGCAGCAGGGCGCCGCCGCCGGTCAGGACGATGCCGCGGTCCATGATGTCGCCGGAGAGCTCCGGCGGGCACTTGTCGAGGGTCGTCTTGACCGCGTCGACAATGGCGTTGACCGGCTCCTCGATGGCCTTGCGGACCTCGGCTGCGGAGATCACGACCGTCTTGGGGAGGCCGGAGACCAGGTCGCGGCCGCGGATCTCGGTGTGTTCGTCCTTGTCGAGGTCGTAGGCCGACCCAATGGTGATCTTGATCTGCTCGGCGGTGCGCTCACCGAGGAGGAGCGAGTACTCCTTCTTGATGTGCTGGATGATCGCGTTGTCGAGCTCGTCGCCGGCCACCCGGATGGACTGTGCCGTGACGATTCCGCCGAGGGAGATGACGGCGACCTCGGTGGTGCCGCCGCCGATGTCCACGACCATGTTGCCGGTGGCCTCGTGGACGGGCAGGCCCGCGCCGATGGCGGCGGCCATCGGCTCCTCGATGATGTGCACCTGGCGGGCACCGGCCTGCGTGGACGCCTCGATGACGGCGCGCCGCTCCACTCCCGTGATGCCGGAGGGTACGCAGACCACGACGCGCGGGCGGGCCAGGTAGCGGCGCTTGTGGATCTTGAGGATGAAGTACCGGAGCATACGCTCGGTGATCTCGAAGTCGGCGATGACGCCGTCCTTGAGGGGCCTGACGGCGACGATGTTGCCGGGCGTCCGGCCGATCATCTTCTTCGCCTCGGAGCCGACCGCCAGGATGCCGCCGGTGTTCGTGTTGATGGCGACCACGGACGGCTCGTTCAGGACGATCCCCCGGCCCCTCACGTACACCAGCGTGTTGGCGGTCCCGAGGTCGATCGCCATGTCACGGCCGATGAACGACATGTTGTTCCCCTTGTTCCCCATGAGGAGCGTCTGGCCTTCCAGTTGATAGCGGCTGCTGTCAGGTCGGCGAGGTGGGTGTGTGGGTGGAGGCCCCATCGTAGTGCCGCAAGCATGAACACCGCGCGACGGGACTCCGGCAATCCCGCCGGAACGGAGACCCGCCCCCTTAGTGGTGACGACGTGTCCTGCCCATGCGTTCCCGCAAGTGCGCGGCAATACCGAAGGGCGACCGAAATTACTTCGGTCGCCCCAGGTCATGAGCGCTATTCGGCTGATGTTACGTCAGGAAGGACTCATCCCAGGGTGGGGAAGAACAGCTTCAGCTCGCGCTCGGCGGACTCCTCGGAGTCCGAGGCGTGGATGAGGTTCTCCCGGGTGATCGTGCCGAAGTCCCCCCGGATGGAGCCGGGCGCCGCGGCGATCGGGTCGGTCGGTCCGGCCAACTGGCGGACACCCTCGATCACGCGTTCCCCTTCCACCACGAGGGCCACGATCGGGCCGCTCGCCATGAAGCCCATGAGGGGCTCGTAGAACGGGCGGCCCACGTGCTCGGCGTAGTGCTGCTCCAGGATGCTCCGGTCGAGCGTACGCAGCTCCAGCGCCGGGATGCTCCAGCCGGCCTTGCGCTCGATACGGCCGATGATCTCGCCCACCAGGCCACGCCTGACCGCGTCCGGCTTGAGCAGGACGAGCGTGCGCTGGGTCATGTTGTAACTCCTTGCGGCAAACGGGTGCGGTTACCCGAGGCTACAGGGGCTGGACAGGGCCGGAGCACGGGCCCGTCAGGCCTGCGCCTCGCTCTGCGCGGCCCAGCGGGCCTTGATCGCGTCGATCTTGCCGCCGTAGTGCACCGAGCACCACCACAGCCCCGCGAACACCGCACCGAGGAAGAACATCATCGGCACGAAGAACCCGCTCAGGATCAGACCGATCTGCAGGGCCCAGCCGATCTGCACCGCGCCGGGACGCGACAGCATCCCGCACAGCAGCACCGACAGCAGCATGGCGACCCCGCAGACCGTCCAGACCGTGGCCTGGGTCAGATCCGGGTTCTTCATCGCGACCAGCCCCGCGAAACCGATCACGAAGAACTCGCCGATCAGCGTCGAAGCACACAGCGTGCGCATCCCTCAGCCCCTCTTCATCAGCAGGCGGGCCTCGCCCACCGTGATCACGGACCCGGTCACCAGGACCCCGGCCCCTCCGTACTCGGCCTCTTCCTCCGCGAGGGTGATCGCCGCCTCCAGGGCGTCGTCCAGCCGCGGCTCCACCTGCACCCGGTCCGGCCCGAAGACCTCGACCGCCACGGCCGCCAGCTCGTCCGCGGACATCGCCCGGTGGCTGGAGTTCTCCGTGACGACGATCTCCGCGAAGATCGGCTCGAAGGCCTCCAGGACCCCCTTGACGTCCTTGCCCTCGCTCGCGGCCATGACCCCGATCAGCCGGCTGAAGCCGAAGGCCTCGGTCACCGCTTCCGCCGTGACCTGCGCGCCGGCCGGGTTGTGCGCCGCGTCCAGGACCACCGTCGGGCTGCGCCGCACGACCTCCATCCGGCCCGGCGAGGTCACCGAGGCGAAGGCCCTGCGTACGGTCTCCAGGTCCAGCTCCCGCGACTGCTGCGCGCCGACGCCGAAGAAGGCCTCGACCGCCGCCAGCGCCACCGCCGCGTTGTGCGCCATGTGGGCCCCGTACAGCGGCAGGAAGATGCCGTCGTACTCGCCGCCCATGCCGCGCAGCGTCAGCATCTGCCCGCCGACCGCCACCTCGCGCGCTACGACGCCGAACTCCATGCCCTCGCGGGCCACCGTCGCGTCGACCTCGACGGCCTTCTTCAGCAGCACCTGCGCTGCGTCCACCGGCTGCTGCGCCAGGATCACGGTGGCGTCCTGCTTGATGATGCCGCCCTTCTCCTGGGCGATCTCGCCGGGCGTCGCGCCGAGGCGGTCGGTGTGGTCCAGGCTGATCGGGGTGATCACCGCGACCGAGCCGTCGATCACGTTGGTCGCGTCCCAGGTGCCGCCCATGCCGACCTCGACGACGGCCGCGTCGACCGGGGCGTCCGCGAAGGCCGCGTACGCCATGCCGGTGAGCACCTCGAAGAAGGACAGCCGGAACTCCTCGGCGGCGTCGACCATCTCCACGTACGGCTTGATGTCGTAGTACGTCTCGATGAAGCGCTCGGCGCTGATCGGCGCCCCGTCCAGGCTGATCCGCTCGGTGACCGACTGCACGTGCGGGCTGGTGTAGCGGCCGGTGCGCAGCTCGAAGGCGTTCAGCAGGGCCTCGATCATGCGGGCGGTGCTGGTCTTGCCGTTGGTGCCGGTGACGTGGATGGACGGGTACGCGCGCTGCGGTTCGCCGAGGACGTCCATCAGTGCGGCGATCCGGGTGACGGACGGCTCCAGCTTGGTCTCGCCCCAGCGGGTGGCGAGCTCCTGCTCCACCTCCTGCAGCGCCGCCGTCACCTCCGGGTTGAGGGGGTGCGCGGGCACCGGGTCGCCCTGGGGCGGTCCGGCCTGGGCACGCAGGGTACGGCTGCCGGCCTCGATCACCGCCAGGTCGGGGTCGCGGTCGGACTCTTCGGCCACGATCCGGTCGAAGACCTCCGTGGTCTCGTCGCGGTCGTCGGGTCCGTTGCTCTCGGGCTGCTGCTCACTCACGGGGCCAGTCTACGGACGGGGGGCCCGGGGACTTTCGACCCGGCCGTTTCAGGACGTTCGGCGCCCGTTGCGACCGGATCGTTATGCAAACCTTGCGGACAAATGCCCGCCCGAGCTGTCCGGCGACGTGATGGAGCACGGCATCGTCCTGACCGGCGGCGGCGCACTCCTGCCCGGCCTGGACCTGCGGATGGCCTCCGCGACCGGGATCCCGGTGTTCGTCGCCGACGCCCCGCTGGACTGCGTGGCCCTGGGCTCCGGCAGGTGCGTGGAGGACCTGGACACCCTGAACAGCCTGCTGGTCCCGGCGAAGGCCTGACCGCGGCTACCCCCTGGGGAGGGTGGCCACCACCGTGTACGAGTCCTCCGTGCGCGTCGCCGTCAGGGTTCCGCCCAGGCTGCGCACGCGCTCGGACATGCTCGCCGTGCCCGAGCCGGCCGAGACGGGGGCGTGCGTGGGCGTACGGACGGGCAGGCCGTTGCTGACCGCGATCCGCAGCTGCGGGCCGTCCGCCGCGATCGACACGTCGACGATCTCCCCGCAGGCGTGCTTGGCCGCGTTGGTCAGGCATTCCTGCACCACCCGGTAGACCGCGGCCTGCCGCAGCGGCGACAGCCCGTGCACCTGCGGATCCAGGGCCAGCCGTACGGGCGAACCGGCCCGCCCGCTCTCCTGCGCGAGGGCCGGCAGCCCGTCCACCCCCGGGGTCGCGGCCCGCTCCCCGCGCTGCACGATGATCTCGTTGAGCACCAGATGGGCCCGGCGCGCGGTGTCGGCCAGCTCCTCGAAGTCCTTGGCGTGCGCCGACGCTCGCGACCGCACCGACAGCACCTCGGAGCGCACCGTCAGCAGCGTCAGCTCCCGGCCGACGAAGTCGTGGACGTCGCGGGCGACCGAGGTGCGCTCCTGCTGGACTGCCTGAAGCACCGCTGATTCGGCCCGCCGGACGGCCAGCTCGCGCACCAGGTCGTGCCGGTAGGCGGCGATGCCGACGGCCGAGGCGAGGACCCCGATGGGCACGACCAGGCTCAGGAACGAGCTGAGGGTCTGGGCATGCGGTTCGGGCCAGCCCGGGACGCTGAAGACGATCAGCGCGAAGGCGATGTATCCGAGGGTGGCGAGGACCGCGGGCCGGCGCCCCCGGAAGCGGCCGACCGAGTAGAGCGCGAACTGGATCAGCGTCAGCTCGTGCAGCCAGCCGATGAAGAGCAGCGCGATGAGGTACGAGATCCAGGGCGCCCGGCGGCGCACCACCAGGCTCGAGCACCCGGCGGCGAGCACGACGGCCGCCATCGGGCCACTGAGCGAGTTGTCCGCGGCGGCCAGGCCGGGCAGGTCCAGCGCCATCAGGGCGAGGCAGCTGACTGCGGTGAGCACGTCAAGCGCCCGGGGAGACCCGGTCCAGCTCTCGGCGAGCCGGCGGCCGGTGGCCGCGGCCCGGCGGAGCACCGGGGCGACGGGCGGGACGTGCATGCCCTCCATCATCCGTGCTCGCCGAGGGGGATCGGATCAGCCGACCGGGCCGAATACGTGATGTCCGACACTCCGGACAACTCGGGACACAACTCGTCAGGGCGCAGGATCGGTGCCCGGGCCCGCGTAGTCGGAACCGAAGCAGGACCGGATCTCCCTCTCGGAGTCCGGGCGCCCCGCGAAGTTGAGCCGGGAGTCCTCCTCCTTGGGGGCGGCCTTGGGGTCGGCATCGAAGGAGACCGACCACCAGTAGAGGCCCGTCATCTTCCGCTCGCGGACGACCTGGCAGACCGCCTTGTACCAGTTGGCCTGCACCGCGGGGTTCAGCTTGCGCCGCGCATAGAAGTCGCCGGGTGCGTGGTACGCCCCGTCCATGGCGCTGATGCCCGCCTCGGCGAGCACGATCCGCGGCAGCGAGCCCTTGGTCTTCTTGTCGAGCCAGGTGTTCCAGCCGTCGACGAGCTGGTCGACGGGGGCGTCGTCGGCGACCTTGACGGGGAAGTACGCGTCGACGCCGAGCCGTTTGACGGGCACGTCGATGTGGCCGCCCACGTAGTTGTCCCAGTTGGCGTCGTACGACACCTCGCCCTTGAACCGCTTCTCGGCCGCCGCGATCAGGCCCTTCCAGCCCGGGTGGCCCTCCATCGAGTTCAGCTCGGTGCCGATCACGAACGTCGCCGCCTGCCGGCGCTGGGCCGCGTCGAGGTACGGGCCGAGCAGGGCCTCGTACGAATCGAACCAGGCCTCCTTGTCGGTCGGCTTGATGTTGCCGCGCCAGCCCGCCGGAGGAACGAGCACCGTCTCGTCCAGCGTCGGGCGGACGGTGGTGCGCAGTCCGGCCTCGTGGAAAACGCGCAGCACCGTCTCGAGGTGCTCGGGCGTCGGGGTGCTCTTGCCGGCCGTGAGCTTCGTCGAGGTGCGGCCCTCCGTGTAGAAGGGGAAGGAGACGGATACGGCGTTGGCCTTCAGCCCGACGAGGTAGTCGGCCTGCCTGCGCGCCTGCTTCTCGACGTAGGCATCGCTGTGTTCCTTCTCGTCCTCCCAGAAGATCTGGACGCCCCACTCGGGCATGCCTGCCTTCCAGGGCTTGTCCACCTTCAGCGCGGGCCCGGCGGGCTGGGCCGCCTTGGTCTCCTCAGCCGCGCCGCCTCCGCCGTCGGCGGGGGCGGGGGCGGCGCCGCCCTTGGCGGGGGTGGAGTCGTGCAGGACCAGGACCGGCTTGAGGGAGCCCGACCGCCAGCGCAGCGGGTGGTCCCCGATCACGAACGGGAGGCCGATGACCAGGGACGTCACGGTCACCGGGAGGATCGCGAGCAGGGGGACCTTGGAGCGCTTCTTCTTCTCGTCCTGGTCCTTCTGGTTCTTCCGGTTCTTCTCGTTGTTCACGAGGGACTCTCGTTTTCTCACGCGGGCTTGGCTATGACGACGAACTTGTTCTCTTCGCGCTTGATGAACTTGATCAGCCCGCGCAGGCCGCCGAGCCCTTCCATCACGGAGAACACCGGGATGAGGGCCAGTACGACGATCGGCTCCCACCAGAGCCGCCTGCCGTTCGCCGAGACCAGGGCATTGAGCCGCAGCCCCTCCCAGTACGTCCAGATGACGTACGCGAAGTTGAGCGCCCACATGATCACGACGGACTGGGCCACGGGCGAGGTGTTGAAGTCGCCGATGAGCCAGGCCACGAAGATCACGGTCGCGATGTGCTGGAGCGGGCCGAAGACCCAGGTGGCCACGCAGAGCAGCAGGAACCAGCGGTACCGGAACGGCACCGTGCGGTTGAAGCACAGCGCGACCAGACCCCAGGACCAGCGCTCGCGCTGCTTGATGAAGTCCCTGGTGGTGGCCGGGGAGGCGCCGTAGCAGCGGCCGTTGAACCAGTCGCTGCGGCCCGGGTACTTGCGGCAGAAAGACAGCGCCAGCTGGGCGTCCTCGACGATGGCCTTCGGGCCGAAGTCCCAGCCGATGGTCGCCTCGATGGAGGCACGGAGCAGCAGCAGCTCCCCGTGCACGCCGGCGACCGGGGTGCCGAGACCGGTGAGGGCACGGAACCGGGCTATGTCGTCGGCGGGGCGGACCGCGTCGGCCAGCCAGGTGAAGCGGTTCACGGCGTTCTCGCGCGGGTAGGCGAGGATGCCCTGCGCCATGTGCTTGCCCTCGTCGCCGTCCCGCCGCTGGCGGTTGACGAACTGGGCCATGGACGCGGCGGTGTCGGGGCCGACCCCGGTGTCGTCGTCCATGTGCAGCACCCAGATGTCGTCGAGGGCCTCGCCCTCGTCGATCCGCAGCTCGTGCGCGTAGTGGTTGGCGCGGGCCTTGAACCGGGTCCCGTTCGCCGTCTCGTACGCCTTGGGCACGGTGACCACCCGGATCAGGGGGTTCATGGCGGCCAGACCGTCGATCTGCTCGGTCGCCTCGCAGCCCTCCTCCGTGAGGACGTCGACCCGCATCCGGGGGAAGTACGGGGGCAGGTGCTCCACGTAGCTGAGCACCGAGCGCTCCAGCGCCGGGTACGTGTCGTGGCGGCCGATGGTCGGCACGAGCACGATGAGGAAGTCCTCCTCCACCGGCGTCGGCGGGACCATCTCGTGCGACTTGCGCAGCCGGCGGCGGATCAGCAGGGCGCCCTGGAGGCCGACCATGACGCCTATCCCGGGCAGCGACCAGACGACCGACAGCGTCCAGCCCAGCGGGGTCGGATTCGGCTTGAACGACCACAGACCGAAGCCGGCGAGGAGCAGGAAGGGCAGCAGGAAGGCCGCCACGCCTGGCTTCCAGTCGGCAAGGCGCTGCACCAGCTTCGCATCGCGCCGTGACGTGGGCGCGACCTCTTGTACGGGGGCGAGGGTCATGGAAGAGGTCCTTCGGTGTTCCTACTGCTGCTGTTGCTGCGGCGGCGACTGCCGGGGCTGCTGGGGCTGCTGGGGCTGCTGGGGCCAGGCGGGCTGACTGCCGTACGGGCCGGGCCCGTAACCGGGCTGCGGCTGCTGGGGCGGGTAAGGCTGGGGCTGTTGGGGTTGCGGCTGGTGGGGTTGCGGCTGCCCGTAGCCCGTCTGCGGCAGCTGCGGCCCGGGCTGGGCCGGGTAGGCCGGCGGAGCCCCGAACCCGTGGGACGGCTGCGGCGATTGCTGCTGCGGCACCTGCTGCGCCTGCCGGGCCTCGTTGGCCTGCTGGGTCCACGGGTTCACCGGCGGCTGCCACGCTTCGTACACCGCGAAGTCCCGCAGCAGCAGCACGATGAGCGTGCAGGTCACCAGGACACCGGCGGCGAAGGTCGCCAGCTTCAGCCCGCCCTGGACGGTCGTGGTGAAGTACTCGGCCTGCTTATCGTCGAAGAGCGCACCCGACAGGCTGCGCACCCGGTTGTAGCCCTCGATGGCGGCGCCGCCGATGATGATGCCCCGCCCGAGGGTGTTCCCCCGCAGGACCAGCAGCCCGCCCGCCACATAGACGACACCCCAGTTGAGGTTGAACGTCTCTGCGGTTCCGGAGCCGTCGCCCGTGCCGTAGTACACGATCCCCTGCAGGAAGTCGGCGACGCCGACCTGCCAGAAGCAGTTGTACAGGGCCCAGAGGAGCAGGATGCCTGCCCAGCCCATGGCCACGAAGGCGGCCACACGGTGGGCGCGTGGCGTTGACGCGCTCAACTTCACTCCTATTCGAATGTTCCGTCGTGCAAGGCGAGCCATTGCACGCCCGCGGGGCCGGATTCCCGGCCGCCGGTGATCGTTTTGGGGTCGTCGTACGTCTGCTGCACATCGGCGTCCGGGTTCTTCGCCGTGAGTCCGTCCCCCCACACGGTCCACAGCACCCAGGGAGCCTTGTCGAGCGTCGAGCGCTGCGCCGCGCCCAGCGGCACGTGGAAGGACTCCGCGAGGATCCGCGGCTTGCCGTAGTCCTCGAGGCCGCGGTGCCACGTCGATGTCCAGGCGGCCGGGTCGAAGGGGTTGCCCGGGGTTCCGCTGTAGTCGTCGACCCCGACCACGTCCACGTACTCGCCGCCCGGGTAGAAGTCCCAGGGTTCGCTGCCGTGGATGCCGTCCCAGGCCGTGGGAGCCCACACGAAGATCAGGTTGTGCAGCCCGCGGGATCCCACCAGGTAGTGGTAGAGCAACTCCCAGAGAGCCGTGTACTGCTGGGGCTTCAGCCCCGCCCACCAGAAGCTCTGCCCCCCGCCGAGCGAGTTCATCTCGTGGTACGGGCGCAGCAGTACGGGTACGTCGTACGCGGCCAGGTAGCCGAGGTGGTCCGCGAGGAACGACAGGTCGAGCAGGAGCGCCGCGTGCTCGACGGAGCCGGGGGTGAGCACCCGGTCGATCCAGCCCGGGTCCTTCGCCGAGGGCGCGCTGCGGCGCAGTGTCTGCTCGTAGCTCTTGACCGGGCTGCCCGGCCACGGCTGGTGGAACGACATCCCGACCAGGCCCGCGGGCGCTCCCCCGTTGGCCGGCAGCACGGTCTTGGTGCCGTTCCAGAGGGGTTCGGTGCCGGTCGGGTTGTACGAGCCGTCGTCCTTGCGCGGCAGTCCGTGCCAGACGCCCATGGCGAGGTCGACGACGTCGTTGGTGTAGGTCCAGAACTCGCGGCGGGCGGGCCAGGCGGCGCGCGAGTAGTCCCGGGCCTCGCCCACGCCCCAGCTCTCCTGCTGGTAGCCGGGGCCCAGGTCCAGTTCGAGGAAGGCCGGCAGCTTCCCGGTGATGTCCTGGGGCTTGCGGTAGTAGTAGCCGGGCGGTTTGGGACCGGTGTGGTCGCCGTACTCCGGGTTGTACCGCTCGTTGTGCACTTCGGCGTGCTGGCCGATCAGGGTGCCGCGGCGCCGGCCGGCCCGGGCGTCCGCCTCCAGCCCGGCCAGTAACCGGTACACGGACCGGGCCGCCTTGGAGGCCTTGGGGTCCCGCGACAGCAGGTCCTTCTGGAGTGCGGTGGCGGGCGCGCGCGAGGTGCTGAAGGCCGCCACTCCGGCGAGGGCGCCGCCGGTGGCCGCGGTGGCCGCCGCGCCCAGGAGGAGATTGCGGCGTTTGAGCTCGCGGCCTAAGACCGGGCGGCCCGGCACGTCACGACCCAACACTCCGAGACCCCCCTCGGTCGACACCGGCCGACGACGGCCCCGGCTGGTTGCACGGAACCCCTGGGGCCGCTGTCACCCTACGCGTCGGCCCCCGAGCGATGCACTCGGGGGCCGAAGGTTCACCGTATGTACGTGTGGTTCACCGTTTGTACGTGTTACGCCGCGGGCAGCGTCTCCAGCTGGGCCTGGATCCGGGCGATGTCCGCCACGGCCTTGGCCAGCCGTCCCTTGATCTTGTCCACGACGTTGTCGGGGGCCTTGGCCAGGAAAGCCTCGTTCCCGAGCTTCGCCTCGGCCTGCTGCTTCTCCTTCTCCGCGGCCGCGAGGTCCTTGGAGAGGCGCTTGCGCTCGGCGGCCACGTCGATCGTGCCCGACAGGTCGAGCGCGACGCTGGCGCCGACGACCGGGAGCGTCGCGGTGGCGCTGAAGGCGTCGCCCTCCGGCTGGAGGCGCAGCACCTGGCGGATGGCGGCCTCGTGGGCGGCCAGCGCGGTGCCCGACAGGTCCAGGCGGGCCGGGACCTTCTGCTTGTCGTCGAGACCCTGCTCCTTGCGGAACCGGCGGACCTCCCGGACGAGGTTCTGGACGCTCTCGATCTCCGCCTCGGCGGCCTCGTCGCGGAAGCCGCTGTCCTTGGGCCACTCGGCGATGACGAGGGACTCGCGGCCGGTCAGCGTGGTCCACAGCGTCTCGGTGACGAAGGGGACCACCGGGTGCAGCAGCCGCAGCATGACGTCGATGACCTCGCCGAGCACGCGGCCGGAGACCTTGGCCTGCTCGCCGCCCGCGAAGAACGTCGTCTTCGACAGCTCCACGTACCAGTCGAAGACCTCGTCCCACGCGAAGTGGTACAGCGCCTCGCTGAGTTTCGAGAACTGGAAGTCCTCGTAGTACGCGTCGACCTGCGCGACCGTCTTGTTCAGGCGGGACAGGATCCAGCGGTCGGTGGCCGACAGCTGCCCGGCCGGCGGCAGCTCGCCCTCGATGGTGGCGCCGTTCATCAGCGCGAAGCGCGTGGCGTTCCAGATCTTGTTGGCGAACTTGCTGGACGCCTGGACCCAGTCCTCGCCGATCGGCACGTCGGTGCCCGGGTTGGCGCCCTTGGCCAGGGTGAAGCGGACGGCGTCGGAGCCGTACTTGTCCATCCAGTCCAGCGGGTCGACGACGTTGCCGAAGGACTTCGACATCTTCTTGCCGCGCTCGTCGCGGACCAGGCCGGTCAGCGCGATGGTCTTGAACGGCGCTTCGCCGTCCATGGCGTACAGGCCGAACATCATCATCCGGGCGACCCAGAAGAAGATGATGTCGTGGCCGGTGACCAGGACGTCGGTGGAGTAGAACTTCGCCAGGTCCGGGGTCTTCTCCGGCCAGCCGAGCGTGGAGAACGGCCACAGGCCGGAGGAGAACCAGGTGTCGAGGACGTCGGTGTCCTGGTGCCAGCCCTCGCCGGTGGGCGCCTCGTCGTCCGGGCCGACGCAGACGATCTCGCCGTCCGGGCCGTACCAGACCGGGATCCGGTGGCCCCACCACAGCTGGCGCGAGATGCACCAGTCGTTGAGGTTGTCGACCCAGTCGAAGTAGCGCTTCGACATCTCCTCGGGGTGGATCGAGACGCGGCCGTCGCGGACGGCGTCGCCGGCGGCCTTGGCCAGCGTCTCGACCTTGACCCACCACTGGAGGGACAGGCGCGGCTCGACGGTGGTGCGGCAGCGGGAGCAGTGCCCGACGGAGTGCAGGTACGGGCGCTTCTCGGCGACGATCCGGCCCTGCTCGCGCAGCGCCCCGACGACCGCGGAGCGGGCCTCGAAGCGGTCCAGGCCGATGAAGGGGCCGTGGACGGTGATGATGCCGTGCTCGTCCATGATCGTCATGGAGGGCAGGTTGTGGCGCTGGCCGATCGCGAAGTCGTTCGGGTCGTGCGCCGGGGTCACCTTGACGGCGCCGGTTCCGAACTCCGGATCGACGTGCGTGTCGGCGACGACCGGGATGGTCCGGTCGGTCAGCGGCAGCTTGATCTGCTTGCCGATGAGGTGCGCGTACCGCTCGTCGTCCGGGTGGACGGCCACGGCGGTGTCGCCGAGCATCGTCTCGGCGCGCGTGGTGGCGACGACGAGGGAGTCCTCACCCTCGCCGTACTTGATCGAGACGAGCTCGCCCGCGTCCTCCTGGTACTCCACCTCGATGTCGGAGATGGCCGTGAGACAGCGGGGGCACCAGTTGATGATGCGCTCGGCGCGGTAGATCAGCTCGTCGTCGTAGAGCTTCTTGAAGATCGTCTGGACGGCCTTGGAGAGGCCCTCGTCCATGGTGAACCGCTCGCGCGACCAGTCGACGCCGTCGCCGAGGCGGCGCATCTGGCCGAGGATCTTGCCGCCGTACTCTTCCTTCCACTGCCAGACGCGCTCGACGAACTCCTCGCGGCCCAGGTCGTGGCGGGACTTGCCCTCCTCGGCGAGCTGCTGCTCGACCTTGTTCTGGGTGGCGATACCGGCGTGGTCCATGCCGGGCAGCCACAGGGACTCGTAGCCCTGCATGCGCTTGCGGCGGGTCAGGGCGTCCATGAGCGTGTGCTGGAAGGCGTGCCCCAGGTGCAGGGAGCCGGTGACGTTCGGCGGCGGGATGACGATGGTGTACGCGGGCTTCTCGCTCGCGGGATCGGCCGTGAAGTACCCACGCTCCACCCAGCGCTCGTAGAGCTTCCCCTCTACCTCGGCCGGAGCGTACGCGGTCGGCAGTTCGGAGTTGGGGCTGCTGGGTGTCTGCGTGTTCTCGGTCACGAGGCACAGTTTAGAGCCGTAACAGTCCAGTCATGAAACCGGTAATGAGGGGGCCCGGCGCCCTGTGGGGGATCGGCTTCCGTCAGGATGTCTGAAACGCATAAGGATTCCTGAAGGGGGAAGCGGGCATGAGCTACAACCAGCCGGGGCCGTACGGAGGCCAGCAGCCGCAGCAGCCGGGACCGTACGGAGGCCAGCCGCCGCAGCCGGGTCCGTACGGGCAGCCCGCTCCGCAGCCCGGCTACGGCTACCCGCAGCAGCCCCCGCCGGGCGTCCCCCCGCAGGGCTACCCCCAGCAGCCCCCCGGCTACGGCTACCAGCAGCCGGGCATGCCCCCGCAGCAGCAGCCGTACGGGATGCAGCAGCCCCCGAAGAAGTCCAAAGCCGGCGTGATCATCGCCGTGGTCGTAGCGGTGGCAGTCATCGCGGGGGCGGGCTGGTACTTCACGCAGGGCGGCGGCGCGGGCGGCTCGGTTTCGTCCGCCACCAAGGGCTACAAGCTGGTCGCCCCGGAGACCGTGAACGACTTCAAGAAGGACCCCGCCTACAAGGAGGCGCCCCCGCTCAGCGACAAGGACCGCACGGAGCTGGAGGGGATCGGCATCAAGAACCCCACCAAGATGGGGATGAACTACAAGGCCGGCGACCCGGCCAACAAGCTGACGGCCAAGAGCCTGGGCTTCCAGGGCATCTACGGTGAGCTGACGGACCCCGAGAAGACCGTGGACGCGTACTTCGCCACCGCCAAGCTCAAGGCGGGCGAAGACAAGTCCGCCTCGGTCGAGCTGATCGGCAGCCCGAAGGCGATGACCCCGTCCGGGTTCAGCGGCGCCGTGATGAAGTGCCAGGAGATGAAGTTCAGCTTCAAGTCCACCACGACGACCAAGGGGCCGAAGGAGCTGACCGTACCGATCTGCATCTGGGGCGACTACAGCACCCTGGGCATGATCAGTGCGTCCGACGCGGCCTCCATCCTGGCGGGCAAGCCGGGCTACACCCTGGAGCAGACCGCCGACCTGACGGCGAAGCTCTACAACACCGCCCGCGTCAAGGCCTGATCAGAACCGGTCGGCACAGGGCGTATGCCCCGTGCCGACCGGCCCGCACTTCAGGCGAGCAGGAAAGATCGAACACATGTCCGATTATCGACCATGTTGGTCCTGAATGTGAGGAGGGGCGCCCAGCCGTTGGCTGGGCGCCCCTCCTCGTACGTCGTGACGGCTACGCCGACTTCTCCTGGGGGCCCTGGTCCTTCGGGACGATGCGGGGGACCAGCGTCGGGTTCACGTTCGAGCGGACGACGTCCGAGGTGATGACCACGCGGGCCACGTCCTTGCGGGACGGGACCTCGTACATCACCGACATCAGGACCTCTTCCATGATGGCGCGCAGGCCGCGCGCGCCCGTCTGGCGGAGGATCGCCTGGTCCGCGATGGCTTCGAGGGCCTCGCGCTCGAAGTCCAGCTCGACGCCGTCGAGTTCGAACAGCCGCTGGTACTGCTTCACCAGCGCGTTCCGCGGCTCCACCAGGATCTGCAGCAGCGCCTCGCGGTCCAGGTTGTGGACCGAGGTGATCACGGGCAGACGGCCGATGAACTCCGGGATCATCCCGAACTTCACCAGGTCCTCCGGCATGACCTCCTGGAACTGGTCGCTCGCCTCGATCTCGCGCTTCGAGCGGATCGTCGCCCCGAATCCGATGCCCTTGGCGCCCGCACGCGACTCGATGATCTTCTCGAGGCCGGCGAAGGCGCCGCCCACGATGAAGAGCACGTTCGTCGTGTCGATCTGGATGAACTCCTGATGCGGGTGCTTGCGGCCGCCCTGCGGCGGGACCGAGGCCGTCGTGCCCTCGAGGATCTTCAGCAGGGCCTGCTGCACGCCCTCGCCGCTCACGTCGCGCGTGATCGACGGGTTCTCGCTCTTGCGGGCGACCTTGTCGATCTCGTCGATGTAGATGATCCCGGTCTCGGCCTTCTTGACGTCGTAGTCGGCCGCCTGGATCAGCTTGAGCAGGATGTTCTCAACGTCCTCGCCGACGTACCCGGCCTCCGTCAGCGCCGTCGCATCGGCGATGGCGAACGGGACGTTGAGCATGCGCGCGAGCGTCTGGGCGAGGAGCGTCTTGCCCGAGCCCGTCGGACCCAGCAGCAGGATGTTGGACTTCGCGAGCTCGATCGCGTCGTCCCGGCCCGTCCCGCCGCCGTTCTCGCCGGCCTGGACCCGCTTGTAGTGGTTGTAGACCGCCACCGAGAGGGCCTTCTTCGCCGGCTCCTGGCCGACGACGTAGCCCTCCAGGAACTCGTAGATCTCACGAGGCTTGGGGAGTTCCTCCCACCGGACCTCGGAGGTCTCGGCGAGCTCCTCCTCGATGATCTCGTTGCAGAGGTCGATGCACTCGTCGCAGATGTACACACCGGGTCCTGCGATGAGCTTCTTCACCTGCTTCTGGCTCTTTCCGCAGAACGAGCACTTGAGCAGGTCGCCGCCGTCACCGATGCGTGCCACGAGGTGCTTCCCCTTCGCCTGGGAGACGCCTGGTTCAGCGCTCCTGGTGCCTCATATCCGACGGTACCTTGCCGGGGGCCCCGTACGGGGCCCCCTTGACGTGGTTCACATCGCCGAATGTGACGACGTGCCCACGCCAATTGGCGGCAAGGATCAGTGGGAGTTCTTGCGGGTCGAGACGATCTGGTCGATCAGGCCGTACGCGAGCGCGTCCTCGGCCGTCAGGATCTTGTCGCGCTCGATGTCCTCGCGGATCTTCTCGATCGGCGTGGTCGAGTGCTTGGCCAGCATGGTCTCCAGCTGGTCACGCATGCGCAGGATCTCCCTGGCCGCGATCTCCAGGTCGGAGAGCTGCTCGCGGCCGGTGCCGCCCGACGGCTGGTGGATCAGCACGCGGGCGTTCGGCAGCGCCATGCGCTTGCCGGGGGTGCCGGCTGCCAGCAGTACCGCGGCGGCGGAGGCCGCCTGGCCCATGCAGACCGTCTGGATGTCCGGCTTCACGAACTGCATCGTGTCGTAGATGGCCGTCAGCGCGGTGAAGGAGCCGCCGGGGCTGTTGATGTAGATCGAGATGTCGCGGTCCGGGTCCATCGACTCCAGGCACAGCAGCTGCGCCATGACGTCGTTGGCGGAGGCGTCGTCGATCTGCACGCCGAGGAAGATCACGCGCTCCTCGAAGAGCTTCGCGTACGGGTCGTACTCGCGCACGCCCTGCGAGGTGCGCTCGACGAAGCGCGGGACGACGTAGCGGTTGTCCACCGGCGCGCCGGTGTAGAGGCCGCTCGCGGGAGAGAGGTCGTTCATGTGCATCTGGGTGTTCACCATCCTGGTGGCGTTCTGCGGGCTGGGGCTTGCCGGGTGCGGGCGGGCGTACGGGGCCTCGTACGAGGTCCCGCGCGCCGGGGCCGGGATCAGGCCCCGGTGCCGCCGCCGCCCGGGACCAGCGACGCGGCGGAGATGATCTCGTCGATGAGGCCGTACTCCTTGGCCTCCTCCGCCGTGAACCAGCGGTCGCGGTCGCCGTCGCGGATGATCACCTCCACGGTCTGGCCGGAGTGGTGGGCGGTGATCTCGGCCATGCGCTGCTTCGTGCGCAGCAGGTACTCGGCCTGGATCTTGATGTCCGAGGCGGTGCCACCGATGCCGGCGGAACCCTGGTGCATCAGGATGTCGGTGTTCGGGAGCGCGAAGCGCTTGCCCTGGGCGCCGCCGGTGAGCAGGAACTGGCCCATCGAGGCCGCCATGCCCATGCCGATGGTGACGACGTCGTTCGGGATGTACTGCATGGTGTCGTAGACCGCCATGCCCGCCGTCACCGAGCCGCCAGGGCTGTTGATGTACAGGAAGATGTCCTTCTCCGGCTCCGCGGCCAGGAGGAGGAGCTGCGCCGTGATCTTGTTGGCGATGTCGTCGTCGACCTGCTGGCCGAGGAAGATGATGCGCTCGCCGAGCAGCCGGTTGTAGACATGGTCGCCGAGGCCGCCACCGATGGACGGCTCACCCGCGGCGTAAGGCTTCAGATTCGTCACGTATCCACCTGCTCGTCTCCGACGGCCACATGCCGTCTCAGCGTCTCGTTCTGGGGCGCGGACCGATCGGGGCCGCGGTGGCCGCCGGCTTCCGGGTGCTCCCGTGCCCTCGTATTCATGGACCCTAACGCGCAGGTCGGACAACGCCATCCCGCTTCCCGAACTGTTCGCTCGGAGCGCAAGGTCCGTGGGCCCTTCGGGGGCCGGGCGGAGGCCCCGTGGACGGCGCCGTGCACGGAGTGTGCGAAGGGCCCGTACACGGCTGCGTACGGGCCCTTCGGGATGCTGCTCAGCGGGCGCCGCGCGGGGCGGCGCCCAGGGTGTTACTTGGCCTCGTCGGCCTGCGCCTCGGCGGCGTCACCGTCGACGACGGCCTCGACGGTCTCGGCGGCAGCCTCGACCTCGTCCTCCTCGTCGGAGAGGTCGACGACCTCACCGTTGGTGTCGACGACCTTGGCGGCCTCGACGACGACCGCGAGGGCCTTGCCGCGGGCGACCTCGCCGACGAGCATCGGCACCTGGCCACCCTCGACGACGGCCTGGGCGAACTGGTCGGGGGACATGCCGGAGGAAGCCGCACGGCGCATGAGGTGCTCGGTGAGCTCCTCCTGGTCGACGCCCAGCTTCTCCTTGTTGACGAGCGCGTCCAGGACGAACTGGGTCTTGATGCCCTTGATCGCCTGGTCCTTGGTCTCGGCGTCGAACTCCTCGACCGTCTTGCCCTGGAACTCCAGGTACTTCTCGATGGTCAGGCCCATCTGGCCGAGCTGGTGGTGCTCCAGGTTGTGCTTGCGGGTGTTGACCTCGTCCTCGAGCAGCTTCTCGGGGATCGGCACCTCGACGAGCTCCAGCAGCTTCTCCAGGACGCGCTCCTGGGCCTGCGTGGCCTGGTCGTACTGCTTCATGTTCTCGAGGCGCTTGCGACTGTCCGCCTTGAGGTCCTCGAGCGTGTCGAACTCGCTCGCCATCTGCGCGAACTCGTCGTCCAGCTCCGGGAGCTCCTTGGCGGAGACCTTGGTGACCTTGACGGTGACCTCGGCGTCCTGGCCCTCGGCGGAGCCGCCCTTCAGCTGGGAGGTGAAGGTGGTCTCGCCACCGGCCTCCAGGCCCTTGACGGCGTCGTCGATGCCCTCGAGGAGCTCGCCCGAGCCGATGGTGTAGGAGACGTCGGAGGCGACGCCGTCCGGCAGCACCTCGCCGCCGACCTTGGCCTCCAGGTCGATGGTGACGACGTCGCCGTCCTCGGCCGCGCGCTCGACGTCCTTGGTGGACGCGAAGCGGCCGCGCAGCTGCTCGACCGACTTCTCGATGTCCTCGTCGGAGACCTCGACCGCGTCGACCTCGACCTCGATGCCGGAGTAGTCCGGGATCTCGATCTCGGGGCGGACGTCGACCTCGGCGGTGAAGGCCAGCAGCTCGCCGTCCTTCAGCTCCGTGATGTCGACCTCAGGCTGGCCCAGCGGGTTCAGGTCGGCCTCGTTGACGGCCTCGGTGTAGAACTTCGGGAGGGCGTCGTTGACGGCCTCCTCCAGCACCGCACCGCGACCGAAGCGCTGGTCGATGACCCGGGCGGGGATCTTGCCCTTGCGGAAGCCCTTCACCGTGACCTGCTGGTTGATCTTCTTGTACGCCGCGTCGAGGCTGTCCTTGAGCTCCTCGAAGGGCACCTCAACAGTGAGCCGAACCCGAGTCGGGTTCAGGGTCTCCACGGCGCTCTTCACGGTTCGGTCTCCTTGTGGCTGACTGCTTGGGGTTCTGCGTCCGCGCTGCGATTCAGCGGTTCGGCGGATTCGGCCCGGTACATCAGACACACGGGCACGCAGTTTGCATAGTAACCGCAAGCGGCAATCAGCCCACAACGCGATCTTGTGATGGCGGTGCCGGTGGTCGGGGTGGCCGGATTCGAACCGACGACCTTCCGCTCCCAAAGCGGACGCGCTACCAAGCTGCGCCACACCCCGTCGGTGCGACACGTAGGGTACATGCCCGGAGACCCTCTGATGTCGCGGGGTTTTGAGCGAACGTTTCCGGACGCCGCACCGCGGGCGCGTAATGCGGTGTGCACTCCCCCGGCCCGACCCGCT
The DNA here is from genome assembly GCF_040682115.1 of Streptomyces sp. NPDC051364. Lineage (NCBI taxonomy): Bacteria > Bacillati > Actinomycetota > Actinomycetes > Kitasatosporales > Streptomycetaceae > Streptomyces > Streptomyces sp. NPDC051364. The sequence goes on from NZ_JBFBAH010000003.1 coordinate 270,828, forward strand.
AGGATGCTGTCCGTGCCGCCGTCCCCCGGACCTGCGGCGCACGCGTTGCGGGCGTAGCTCAATGGTAGAGCCCTAGTCTTCCAAACTAGCTACGCGGGTTCGATTCCCGTCGCCCGCTCTGAAGCACTAAGGGCCAGGTCAGAGGATGTTTCCTCCGCCTGGCCCTGAGTCGTTTCCGGGGGTTGCGATCAGCTCTCCGCGTCCCCCAGGTACCCCCTGCGTTTCCTCGGGCCCTTCTGGCCCTTCTTCACGAGCCCGCTGAGCGCGTCGGCGATCAGTCGGTCCCGGTCGGCACTGGCGTGCTGGCAGATCAGCGCGGCGCGGGCGGTGCTGTGCCCCATCCAGCTCATCAACTCACGGGTGCCGGCCCCCGTTGACGCGGCCAGGGGGTTGCCGGTGTGCCGAAGATCATGGAAATGCAGCCCCTTGACCCCGGCATCCCGACAGGCCTTGTGCCACAGCCGGTTGAAGTGGTTCCGCCGCGGAGTCGCCCCTTTGGCCCCGACGAAGACCCGCCCATTCCGCTGCAAGCCGTCCGGCGGCACCGAGCGCACCTCGGAGGAATCGACCGCGGTCGCGTGGCTCACCCCGAAAGAGGTCTCCGAGCAGATGTCCGCGGTCTTCGCGATCCGCCTCCTGGACACCTTGGACGACGCAGGCCCCCACGTCCGCAGCCACGACGGCCGCCAGCTACTCACGGCGTGACGCGCGACGAGTACGGCTGGTCCAACAGCTCATGGACGGCAGCATCACGGATGAGGCCGAAGCCGAAGCGACCTTGGACGCCCTGGAACAGGGCCTCCGATGTCCCCACGTCAGCAACTACATCTACTGGGACTTCGACCCCGACCTGAGCGCCGAGAAGATCGTGGACCGAGCAATGGCCTATGAACCCTTCTCGCTCTGAGCCGCGGTAAGAGTTTCCCTACTTCATCAAGCACCCGGCTGCGCTCCGCTCCGCCGGGCGGCCTTTCCGGCTCCGCTCGGGGCGACGCTCCTGCCTTCGGCCCGCTCCGCCCCCGCTGCGCCGCCGCCCGCCCCTGCAAGACGGGATAGGCCCAAGGGCATGAGTCGAGCCCCAAAGGCCGGCGATTCCATCGCTCACCGACATGCCTCCGGCGGGGGCCTCCGGCTCCGGGATGGCGGGGGCACCGTTGGCGGGTGCCGGCCCGTGGATGGCTAGGGCGGGGAACTCCCATCCCGTCCGCCATCGGGCCCAGGACAAGCCGAGCAGACACGGCACCGGGCGTCCGCTCCACATGCGTGTGGGCCGACGGCAGACGGGATGGGAGTGAGGGGGCGAGTGGTGGGTCAAGGGCGTGTTCGATAGTGCTGCCAGCCTCACTGGACTCAACAAATCCGATGCTCCCCCGAGCTTCCGTCAGGTCGGCAGGACGGTAAGAACGCCCGCACCGCGAGTGTGGTGCGACCCTATGGTTCCTCACCCCCTACGACGCCACCATCCCCGCTCAACACTTCCCCCTTGCTGGTCCCGCTCGGCCTTACGGCGCTCACTCTGAAGTTTCTTCCGCGCTGATCTGAGAGTCGACTCGACGTCACGCCATTCAAAGTCCCCCTCGTCTTTGATGTACGTGATTGCGCGCTCCAGGTATGGGATCGCCTCTTCATAATTTCCCGCGTCGTACAGAAGCATACCGAGGTCTTCTGTATCACCCTCCAGGCCGACATCGATTGCCTTTTCGTAATAGGCAATCGCCTCTCTGTATAGCGGTACCCGCTCTTCTATCGTCTCGGCGTCATCCATTCGAAGTTTTTTGCAAGCAGCGAGGTCTGAGTAGCCCTCTGGCACGCCCAGCTCGATGAGTTTCAAGTTCCATCGATCCCGCTCCTCGCTGAGGTAGGCCCACCTGAGAGCGCTCAGTTTCCGCATTTCCTTAACAGCCTCGACGTGACCTGCTTCAGCTGCCGCAACAATGAGGAGTTCGCCCTCCTCGTCTCCCGCCCCCAGCTTGGCCTTACCTTGCCGATAAAGGCCTTCAGGGTTGCTTGGCGGCGCGCCGTTGTAGACGACGTGGTTGTGCGTCACATAGTTGTTCTGCGTTCCTGTTCCTTGAGTGAATGCAACAGCGGAATCCTCTACATGGACGTCCTGTCGTGTCTCCGGCGGCGGCTCGGCTGCAGAAGTCACTTGGGCTCCATCCGGTTGTTCTGCGTGCCGGTTCCCTGATTGAAGATAACGGCATGCCCCGACGCGTTAACGTTCTGCGTGACACCGCCCTCAGAGGACGCCGCCTTGTGGCCGTATTCGTCGACGAGGGAGCGGATTTCTTCAACCAGTGAGGGATCCCGCGTGAGGGCTCGGCGGAACCGGTTCAGCCACTCTGCTGAGATCTCGTCGCGTACCTCGTCTGCGTCTCCGCGATCCACCATTTGCTGACGGGCCTCATCCAGGTCGTCGAGCACATCCTCCGTGGCCCCAGAGCGTCTTGCCAGGACCCTGGCGAAGCGGGCGCGAGCGCTTGCCCACAGATCGCTCGACATGGAACTGATGAGCGCCTGCACTGCAGGTGCTGCCCACTGGGACGCGTCAAACCCATCCATGAGATCTCCTCCGGTATGCAGCGCCCGGCGGTGCTACGTTCGCCTCCGCCTGATGCCGAACTGAGTCCTTGGGGGCGGCATCATATCGAGGGCAAGGCCCCCTGGGGCCCTAGCCGTTGCTGTGCAGCAGAGGAGCCAGGTACCTCCGCAACTGAGCAAGGCCGGTCGCGACGTTAACGGCTTGGCAAGCGTGTGTCCCAGGGGGTTGGACCTTGGGCGGGGGCTCAGCGGGCTCAAGTCGCGAAGCCCCGGACCAAAGTCCGGGGCTTCGTGTTGTCGCGGGGCCTGGTGCTAGCAGAAGGCCGCCGCTGGGAGCTCTGGGCCCTCGTCTCCTCCGCGCGCGGAGGGATCCCGCGTCGGGTCGCGGTGGCCGCGGCTTACGGCCACGCGGAGGGTGTCCCGCAAGGCGTCCGCGAGGTCCCGTGCCAGGTGGCGGAGTTCTTCCGGATCCGACTCCTCGTCGGCGAGTGCCTCCCGGGCGTGCTCCAGGAGTTCGGCGCCAGCGTCGAGTTGGGTGGCCTCGGTGTGGTCGGCTAGGCGTCGGCTAGGCGGGACAGGAGGCCGCCGGTGTCGTCGGTGCTCAGGTAGCAGGGCTTGTCGTCCGAGCCCATCCATGGGAGGAGGCGTAGTTCGCTGCTCGGCGTCATTCCGGTGAGGTCCCCTCGTCGGGCATGAAGCGGGTGGTGAAGAGTGCGTCCGCTCTGTCGCCAGGGAGGACCACGAGGGCTGCCTCGACCACACGACCCGTGGTGTCGGTCGCCACGCGGGTGAGCGAGAGGACTGCCAGGGATGTACTGATCCGGAGGACCGTTCCTTCTTCCTGGGTCGGGAGGCGGGCGCTGAGCCGCTCTTGGACTTCGGCCAGCGGTGGGCGGAGATCTGCCAAGCGCGATGCTATCTCGTCGGGCGAGGACGAGTCGGCTGGCGTCAGGTCGCGGGGGACGTAGATGCGGGCCAGGCTGTGTGGCAACTTCCCTTCGTGGGTCACGTAGAGGACTTCGGTCAGTGGGCTGAGGGGTGGGACGTTCAGAAGGGCGGTCAGGTGACCGTGCGCTTGGACGTTCGTGGTGCGGACAGTCGCTCGCAGGGGTGCGATGGGCGCCGTGCCGGCGCCTCCGGCGTACGTGGTCCTGCGGAGGGGGCGGCGGACGAAGTTGCCGCTGCCGTGGAGCCTGAGCAGCCGCCCTATCTCCGTATCGCCGACGTCCTGCGGCAGCAGATCGCGGAGCACGTGTGGACGGCCGGAGATCGGCTCCCCTCCCGCGCCCAGATCGCCGAGGAGTGCGGCGTTGGCGAGAACGTGGTGCGCCGGGCGCAGGAGCTACTGATCTCCCAAGGTGTGCTGGAAGGTCGCGCAGGTTCGGGCACGTACGTCGCGGAGCCCCGTCAGCGCGTACGAGTGGTCCGTTCATCGGCTCGCGAACAGCCGGGCGGCTCTCCCTTCCGCGCGGACATGCAGGCCTTGGGCAGGCAGGGGAACTGGGAGAGTCGCACGGAAGCCAAGGTGCCCGCGCCGGCCGAGGTCGCGGCGCGTATCGGAATCGCCGCAGGGGATCTCTGCGTGCGCACGGTGTACGAGTTTCTCGCCGACGGCAGGCCGGTACAGCTGTCGACGAGTTGGGAGCCGTACGACCTCACCGCCGGCACGCTCGTCGTCCTCCCTGAGGGTGGTCCGCACGCCGGAGCGGGCGTCGTGAACCGCATGTCCGAGATCGGCATCACGGTCAGCCACGCGGTAGAGCAACCGGAACCGCGGCAGGCGAGCACCGAGGAGGCATCGCTCCTTGGCATCCAGAAGGCGGCCTTGGTGACCCACATCCGGCGGACCTACTACAGCGACCAGGGGCAACCCGTGGAGACGGCGGACATCATCGTTCCCGTCGCACTGTGCGAGATCGTGTACGAGGTCCCGATCAGTCGCTAGCCCGGATACACCGCACCCCGTTTCGTGGCCGGGAGCCTCGCCTTGCAGCAGGCTGCGCGGCATGGCGAGTGAGGCCGAGGCGGCAAGTCCCCGTCCAGGGCGGACAGTCGCTCGGTCGGCCGCAGGCTAGCGTGGCGGCATGAATGAACCACTGATCAAGGTACAGACCTCAACAGGCGAGACCCTCATCACGGCCAACGCGGAAGGACTTCGCGTCCTCGCGGAGCGACTGTTGGAGCTTGCCGACCCTGACCTACAGAACGGGTACCACCTTCACCTTGATGCGGGCGTCGACCTTGAGGACGGCTCGGCCAGCCTCGTTCTGGAGCGTAACGACTCGCTCTAGGCGTCACGTGGTTACGCGGTCTCCAAGGGTGGCGCCTGCCAGCCCGGCCGGCGTACGCCAGTGCAGGCCACGCGGCCCGATAGGGTGCCCCGCATGTCTAGTGGCCCTCCCCTATGCCCGCAGTGCGGTCAGCCGATGAAGAGCGGCGGCTTCGCCCTGTTTCGGCGAGAGGAGGACGATCAGCGCGTCTGTCGGGCGCTCTGGCGGTGTCCGGAGAAGCAGCTCTGGTGGCACTGGGCGGATCGGCCTGATGAAGCGATGGAGCTGTGCCCGACGCCGCACCTTTTCGGTTGGTGACCGAGTCGCCGGCCCGCGCAGGCGTGTCCCCCACGTGCCCGGTTGGGTGGGAGTGGGCGGGGAGTCTCGGGGAGCTGCGGAGCTGCGACTGGATACGTGCAGGTCAGCGTCTTGGCTGGTCAGGGTGGATGCGGGTACGCAATCTTCCAAACTAGCTGCGCGGGTTCGATTTCCGTCGCCCGCTCTGAAGAACAAAGGGCCAGGTCAGAGGATGTTTCCTCTGACCTGGCCCTCGGTCGTTCACGGGGTCTGCTATCGCAGCGCAGGCGGCATGGACTCAGTGTTGGAGCACAGTGCAGTTGACGGTGGTGCCATCGGCCGTCTTGACGACGTACTTGCTTCCGCTGAGACCGCCGAGGTCGAACCTTCCCGACTTGTCGATGGGGACGGAACCCGAGGTGGATCCGGAGTAGGTCACCGTCGCGCCGCCGGGGAATCCCTGACCCCAGAGGTGGTACTTGCCGGCCGAATCCGATTCGACTTTGCACGTCGCGGCGGTGGTCGAGGCGTGTGCGGCGACGGCGGGTCCCAGCGCGAGAGCGGGGGCCGCCAGGAGCGCGAGTGCTGCAAGACGACGTGTCCGGTTCATCATTCAACCTGCCTTGGACGCTGACGGTGCGGCTGGTGGGGCGTGACGGCTCCGATACCCGCGGCAGTGGTCGCACGGGACGCCGAGGGGAGAGTCCTACTCCGTCACGCCGTGCTCATATCGCCCCACATGACGCGTGAGGTCGATGGCGGTTTTCATCCTATCGTCCGATTTGCCGCATGGCATCTCGCGGGCTGCCCGCGGCTGTTCCTTGCTCTTGACGGGGGTGAGGGGAGGTTGTGTACTCCCCTGCATGTCAGGGGCGTGCGGGAGCCGGGGCGCCGGGGCGCGGGAGTACGTCGAGACGCGGCTGGGTCAGTACCAGGAGTGGTACGACCGCAAGGCCGTGCGGAGCAAGGCCGTGCATTTACGGATGCGGACCCTGTCGGTCGCCGGCGGGGCGCTCGTGCCCGTGCTGGTCAATCTCGACGTGCCGTTCGCCCGGATCACCGCCACCGTGCTCAGCCTGCTTGTGGTCGTCTCCGTGTCCCTCGAGAGCGTGTACCGGTACCGGGAACAGTGGAAGAACTACCGGTCGACCGAGCAGCTGCTGGGGCACGAGCGGATCTACTTCGAGACCGGGGTCGGTCCGTACGCCGGGCTGTCCGAGGCCGATGCGTTCACGGTGCTCGTGTCCCGGGTGGAGAAGGCGATCGCCAACGAGAATTCGGCCACCCTCAACGTCATGACGCTGGGCGGCCAGGTGAACGCGGACCTGGAGTACCGGCGGACGGCCGGCACTCCCTGAGCTTCCCCTAGAGCTTGATTCCCGCGATGGTGTCGGCGAGGGAGTTGAGGAAGCGGTTGACGTCCGGGGCGATGGAGCTGGACGCCAGGAAGAAGCCGAAGAGGACCGCGACGATCGCGGGGCCGGCCTTGATGTGGTTCCCGCGGACGAGCACCACCAGGATGACCGCCAACAGAACCACCACTGACAGCGAAATGGCCACTACTGATCACACCTTCGGTCGTCCCCTGGTCGGCCTGGGGCGCACGGCCGCGCGCGCACCCACATGGACCATCCTCCCACCAACGGGCCCCGGCTATCCGCCGCGTGGCGAATCGGCGTCGGCGCTTTCCCGCCAACCGCCCGTGCGCCGGGCATATTTCGGGCGCGGGGCCGGGGTCATGGCGCGGTGAGGCCGAGGAGGGAGCGGACATATGCGTACTTCGCGGACAGCCGTTCCCGGGTGGGGCCGTCCAGTACGGAGAGCCGTACGGGGTCCGCGTTGTGCGCCAGGTCGGCCTCTTTGACCAGGAGGGCGCCCGGGGTGGCGAGGATCCGGGCCGCGTACTCCTCCACCGGTTCGCCGGGGCGCTTGGTGACCGCCAGGACCATGTCCTTCACCGGCTGGGGCAGGGCGGCGGAATCCAGCCACTGCCGGCTGAGCGCGTCGTCCTCGACGGCGTCGTGGAGCCAGGCCGCCGCCTGCTGCTCCGCGCTGCCGCCGCGGGCGCGGACTCCCTCCGCGACGGCCGCGAGGTGCTCGGCGTACGGCCGGCCGGCCTTGTCGGTCTGGCCCTCGTGCGCGGAGCGCGCCAGGGCCTCGACCTCGAGCAGGGTCAGCGGTTGCTGCTGCCGTTGCGTCATACCGTCCCCTTCACCGCCGTACGGAGGGCCTGTGCGGCCCGGCGCACATCCGCTTGCGTGGTGCGCCAGTTGGAGAACGCTGCGCGCAGGGCGGGGGTTCCCGCGTAGACGGTGGGGGTGACGAAGACCTCCTCCTGCGCCGCCTCCCGGAGGGCCGTCAGGCGGGCCGGGGTGGGGTCCTCGGCGAGGGTGAAGCAGACGACGTTCAGGCGGACCGGGGCGAGGAGGCGGAAAGCCGGGTCCTGCTCGAGTGCGGCGCCGAGGGCTCGGGCGCAGGCGATGTCCCGCTCGACGATCTCGCGGTGGCCTGCGCGGCCGTACGCGCGGAGGGTGAACCAGGCGGCGAGGGCGCGCAGCCGGTGCGAGTTCTCGGGGGTGAGGTGGACCAGGTCGGGGCGGTCGCCGAGGGGGCCGAGGTAGGCGGCGGCGTTCTGGAAGACGCGGGCCTGGAGGTCTTGGCGGCGGGTGAACTGGACGGCGCTGTCGTAGGGGACGTTCAGCCACTTGTGCAGGTCGATGCAGAGGGAGTCGGAGGCGTCGAGGCCGTCGGCGAGGTGGGCGTGCTCCGGGGAGAGGGCGGCGAAGGCGCCGAACGCGGCGTCGGTGTGGAGCCAGAACGCGTGGCGTTCGCGGAGGGCGGCGATGGCGCGGAGGTCGTCGAAGTCCACGGTGTTGACCGTGCCGGCGTTGGCGACGACGACGGCCGGGCCGGGCGTGTCGGCGAGGGCGCGGTCGAGAGCGGCGGGGTCGACGGCCTCGCGGCCGGGGAGCGTGGGGACGGCGACGAGGGAGCTGCGGCCGAGGCCGAGGACGGAGAGGGCCTTGGCGATGGAGGAGTGCGGGGCTCCGGAGAGGACGCGGACGGGGCCGAGGGCTGCCGCGCCGTCCTCGGAGGGGGAGACGCCGAGGCGTTCGCCGAGCCACTCGCGGGCGATGGCGAGGCCGGTGGTGTTGGACATGGTGGCGCCGCTGACGAAGGCGCCGGTGTGGGCGTCGGTGAGGCCGAAGAGCTCGCGGAGCCAGGTGATCGTTTCGCGTTCGAGGTCCTGGCCGGCGCCGTCCAGGGCGGAGTTGGAGTTCTGGTCGTGGACGGCGGTCAGCCAGTCCCCGGCGAGGGCGGCCGGGGTGGCGCCGCCGGTGACGAAGCCGAGGTAGCGGGGGCCGGCGGAGGCGGAGAGGCGGGGCTCCCACCGGTCCCGGAAGGCGGCGAGGGCGGCGTCCGCCCCGGCGGCGTGCTCCGGCAGGGGCTCGGGGTCCCGCGGAGGCCCGGCGGGCGGTACGACGGGACGGGCGTCCAGGGCTCCGAGGGCGTCGGCGGCGGTACGGCGGGTGGCCTCCAGGAGGTCGGGGAGGCGGGCGAGGTCGGCGGCGAGCGTGCGGTCCATGGGGGCACGGTAGGGATCCGCCGGGCGCGGCGGACCGGCCAATCGGGGGTGATTGGCCCGGCCCGGGGACCCGGGGCCGCCCCCGGGGCCCGCGCGAGATGTGCGGCGCCGCTGCGCGAGCGGCCCCGGGCCGGCGCCCGGGCCTTCCGGGGCTCCGCGCCGGGCCCCGCGCCTCACACGCCGGCGGGGCCGGATCTGCCGCTGCACGGCCCGGAGTTGGGCGGGGCAGGGCGGCGAGCGGAGCAGGGCGCGTGGCGGGTGGGGGTCGTAGGGTCGGGGGATGGCGAGCGTGCGGTGGGTGGCGGGGGTTGTCGGGGGTGCCGTCTTGGCGGGGGTGGTCGTGGGGTGCGAAACGCCGCCCGCGCCCGAGGCTGCGCCGGGGCCCACCTGGGCGGGGGCTGCGCCGTCCGTCCGTGCTGCCCCGTCGGGGGCAGGGGCGCAGGAGGGCTGTCCCGAGGGCGGGGTGCGGTTGCTCGAAGGGGACGGGAATGCCGCGATGGGGCTTCGGGTGACCGACGTCCAGCTGGTCAACTGCGGCACGCAGCCGTACGTACTCGAGGGCTATCCGGAGATCCGGCTGCTGGACAAGAAGCGGGTTCCGGTGGAAGTCGCGGTCGTGCACGGGTCGGAGGAGATCACGTCCGCGCCGACCGGCGTGGAGGGTGCCCCTCAGAGGGTGGAGCTCCGGCCCGGCCAGGCGGCCACGGTCATGATGGTGTGGCGGAACCTGGTGACCGATGCGACGGTGCCGGCCGCCGAGGGATGGGTGCTGGACGTGACCCCGCGGGCCGGCGCGCCCCGGGTTGAGCTGGAGCTCGGCCATTCCGTCGACCTCGGGAACACCGGGAAGCTCGGGATCGGCCCCTGGAAGACGCCGGCCCGGTGATCATCCGGCTCAACGGACCTTACGGGGGCGGGCAGACACAGACCGCGTACGAGCTGCACCGGCGGCTGCCCGGCAGCGTCGTCTGCGATCCGGAGCCGTGCCGGGGCTGCGGGCGGCCCCGGACACCGAAGGCGCGCTCCGCGGCCGGTTGCGGCGGCGCGCGCTGGTCGGTGTCCGGCACATCCGGTGCGACCGGGGGGTCCTACCTTTCCCGGCGGAGGGCCCAGCGGGCCGGGAGGGTGGTGGCGGTCAGGCCCAGGGCGAGGGCCGCCGCTGCGAAGGAGGCGTAGAGCATCGGCGGGATGTGCGGGGGCGCTCCGGTGAGGGCCTTGGTCAGCGGGAACAGCGTGGCCAGGGCGATCGCGCTGCCGAGGGTGACGCCCGCGCCGCCGATCAGGAGGGCCTCCCAGCGGAGCATCCGGAACACCTGGCGGCGGGTGGAGCCGACGAGGCGCAGCATCCGCAGCTCGCGGCGGCGGTCGAGGACGGTCATCACCAGGGTGTTGGCGGCGGCGACGGCCGCGAAGCCGCCGAGGACGGCCGCCATGGTGGTGTTGGCCCAGGCGTTGAGCTCGCGGTCCAGGTCCTGGGCGGTGGTCCAGGCCGAGGCAGGCACCGCCGAGGCGGACACCGCCGGGCCGAGGTCCGCCGGCACCGGACCGCGGATCAGGAGCTCGGTGGCGTGCCCGGCCGTGGTGTGGCCGGTCAGGTCGGCCGTGGGGAGGGTGACCTGACCGAGGCCCAGGCCACGGGTGTAGACGGCCACGATCTCGGGAGTCGCCGAAGCTCCGTCCGGGAGGCGGAGTTCGATGCGGTCGCCGACGGCGGCGTGTGCGGAGTCGGCGAGGCTGCGGTCCACGGCCACCGTGCCGGGTGGGAGCGCGGCGAGGCTGCCCTCGCGTACGCCCAGGTCCTGGACGGTGGTGACATCGCCCGCGACGCCTTGGGCCGATGCGGACTGCAGTCGGCGTTCGCCGCCGCTGCCGGCCATCACGAGGACCGAGGAACGGGTGATCGCGACGCCTGCGCGGGCGTCGGAGGGCGGGTCGGTGATCACGTGGTCGGCGAGCAGTCCGGCCTCCTGCTGCTGCCGGGCGGCCCGTTCCTGACTGGTGTGCAGGAAGACCAGGGTCGAGGCGAAGGCCATGGCGAGCACGATCGGGGTGATCGCGGAGGCGAGCCGGCGGGCGTGGGCCCGGGAGTTGGCGGCGGCCAGCGAGCCGGACGCCCCGCCGGCGCGCAGCGGGAGGCCGAGTACGGCGGCGCAGGCGCGGGCGATCAGCGGGCCGAGCAGGGCCACGGCCAGCATGAAGAGCATGACGACGCCGAGCGCGGCGTTGGCGGCGTCCTCGCCGGAGCCGCCGGCGGCCAGACCCGCGCACACGGTCCCGCCGGCCACGGCCGCGAGGCCGAGCGGCGTACGGATCCACCCCGGGCGGAGGCGTTCCACGGCGGCCTCGGCCAGCGCCTGGCCGGGACGGATCCGGGCGGGCCGGCGGGCGGCGGCCCAGCCGGCGAGCAGCGCGGCGACGAGGCCGATGCCGACAGCCGAGACGAGGGGGATCCAGGTGACGGCGAGGTCGACCCCGGCCGGGATGGCGCCCTTGGCCTTGAGCTGCCCGAACCACCAGGCGGCGAGGCCGATTCCGGGTACGCAGCCCAGCGCGCCCGCGACCGGTGCGACGAGCAGGGCTTCGGTGGCGACGGTGCGGCGGATCTGCCGCGGGGTGGCTCCGACCGCGCGCAGCAGGGCGAACTCGCGGGAGCGCTGCCCGACGGAGAGCGCGACCGTTGCGGCGGCGGTGAAGACGGCGACGAGGGTGGCGGTGCCGCCGAAGGAGCCGCCGAGGCCGATCAGCATCTCCTTGGCGCCCGCGAGCTGCGGGTCCACGGCGCGGGCGGCGCCGGTCAGCACCTGGGCGCGGCCGTCGACGGCGGCGCGGACCCGGGCCGGGTCGGCATCGAACAGGACGACGGCGTCGAGGGTGCCGGGGTGCCCGGAGAGGGTCCGGGCCTCGGCGTCGGAGAACCGGACACCGGTGCCTTCGGCGTGTCCCACGACTCGGAACTCCCGCTTCCCGACCGGGGTGTCGAGCGATACGCGGTCTCCTGCGAACCCCGCACCCGTACCCAGCACGACCTCGCCCGGAGCCACCGGGGCCCGGCCCTGGCCGAGCTGCGCACCCGTGAAGGCCGACGCCCCCCAGCCCGAAGCCTCCACGGCAGAGCCCGCGTCCCCCCGTACGGGGAAGACCACGTCGGGGACGGCCCGCCCGAGCGGAGCCAGCCGCTCCAGCAGGGCGGCGTCGACCCGGGCCCGCTCCGGGACCCGCACGGATTCCTCGTACGAGCCTTCGCCGCTGCCCACCTGCCGGCGGATCTGCTGGTCGGCGGCCACGACGACGGGGGCCTGGGCGTACCGGGTGGGCGGGACGCTCGCCCGGGCTCCGCTCTCCAGCAGGATGCCGCAGGCGGAGACGATGGCGACGGTCATGAGCAGGGCGATGAAGGTGCCGGCGAAGGCGGCGGGGCGGAAGCGGACCGCCGCCCGGGCCAGGCCGTTGGGGCGGGGCAGCATCAGGCGGCCGCTCCCGCGTACGCCGGGGCGGTGAGGGCGGTCATCCGGTCGGCGATGGTCGCGGCGGAGCTGTGCGGCAGCCGGTCCGCGATCAGCCCGTCGGCGAGGAAGAGCACCTGGTCGGCGTGGGCTGCGGCGGCCGGGTCGTGGGTGACCATGACGATGGTGGCGCCCATGGAGTCCACGGCGGCCCGGAGCAGCCCGAGGACCTCGGCGGCGGCGGTGGTGTCGAGGGCGCCGGTGGGCTCGTCGGCGAAGACGACGTCGGGCCGGGTGATCAGGGCCCGCGCGATGGCGACGCGCTGCTGCTGGCCGCCGGAGAGCTCGGCGGGGCGGCGCCGGCCCTTGCCCTCGAGGCCGACGCGGGCGAGCAGGTCGGCGGCCCGGCCCCGGTCCTGGCGGCCGCCGGCGAGCCGCATCGGGAGCAGCACGTTCTGCTCCACGGTGAGGGAGGGCAGCAGGTTGAAGGCCTGGAAGACGAAGCCGAGGCGGCTGCGGCGCAGTTCGGTGAGCTCGTTCTCGTTCATGCCGGTGATCTCGGTGCCGCCGAGGCGGACGGAGCCCGCGGTGGGCAGGTCGAGTCCGGCCGCGCACTGCAGGAAGGTGGACTTGCCGGAGCCGGAGGGCCCCATCACGGCGGTGAAGCTGCCGCGGGGCAGGCCGAGGTCGATGCCGCGCAGGGCGTGCACGGTGGCGGCCCCCCGCCCGTACTCGCGCCGTACGCCGCGCAGCTCGACGGCGGCGGTGCTGTCGTACCCCGTGTCGTACGGCGTACCGGACGCCGTGCCGTGCCCCGTGCCGTTCGGCGCACCGGACGCCGTCTGCCCCGTCTCGCGCTGCCGCCTGCTCCGCCGGAGCCCCATGGTGTGCCGCCTTCCGTGTCCGTCGATGACCGTGGTCTCGACGCTACGGACGGAGGTACGGGGGCGGACATGGCGCAGCCAGGCGGATCACTGGTGGGGAAAACCCCACCGCGAGCGATCCGGGCTCAGGTTGAGCGGCGGATCAGGAGGAGCGCGCGGTCGTCGTTGACGTCCTTGGCGACCTTTTCGATCAGGTGCCAGGCAGCGCCGTCCCAGCCGGCGGCGACGTAGCGGTCGGCTTCGCCGGTGAGGCGGTCGATGCCCTCGCTGATGTCGCGGTCGGCGGTCTCGACGAGGCCGTCCGTGAAGAGCATGAGGACGTCGCCGCGGCGCAGGTTGCCGCGGGCGGGTTCGAACTCGGCGCCGTCGTAGACGCCGAGCAGCGGGCCCTCGCCGGACTTCTCCTGCCAGCGGCCGGTGCCCGCGGAGAGCTGGAGGGCGGGCAGGTGGCCGGCGGACAGGAGTTCGTAGTCGCCGGTCTCCAGGTCCAGGACGAGGTGGATGGAGGTGGCGAAGCCCTCGTCCCAGTCCTGGCGGAGCAGGTAGCCGTTGGCGGCGGGCAGGAAGCCGTGCGGGGGCAGGGCGCCGAGGAGGCCGCCGAACGCCCCGGACAGGAGCAGGGCGCGGGAGCCGGCCTCCATGCCCTTGCCGGAGACGTCGGTCAGGACGACCTCGAGGGTCCGGCCGCCGTTCGTGCGGGCGGCGACGACGAAGTCTCCGGAGAAGGACTGGCCGCCGGCCGGGCGCAGGGCCATCTCGCGGTGCCAGCCGCGCGGCAGGGCGGGCAGCTTGCTCTGGACCCGGATGCGTTCGCGCAGGTCGAAGAGCATGGTGCCGCCACGCCGCCAGGGCACGCCGACGCGGCTGCGGAACTGTGCGATGACGAGTCCGAAGAATCCGCAGGCGGCCACGACCAGGACCGTGCCGGGGGTGACCCGGGCGGGGCCGAGGGTGTACGGCCCGAGGACCAGGGCCTCGACGATGAGGGCCGCCGCGGAGGCCGCGTACAGCGCGAGCAGGCTCGCGGGGCGCAGCAGCAGCCCGCCCGCGACGATCGGCAGGACGAGGGCGGAGGGCGAGAACCAGACCGGCAGCATGATCGTGCCGCAGGCGATGGCGGGGATGGTCAGGAGCAGCCCGGCGAAGGCGAGCCAGTCGGAGGCGTCCCCGCGGAAGTAGTCGACGGCGGATTTGCGCAGGGCGGTGCGAGCCCGGTGCGACAGCATGCGCGTCCGGGCCATGAGCGTCTCCATGCGTGCTCCGGCCATTGCTTCGGGACCTTATCCATCCTGGCTGTGCATGCGCAGGGGGACCCCCGGACCTGAGGGCTCCGGCCGGTCGAAAACCCTTCGACTGTGACGGAATGCCCTGGTAAGGATGGCCGTATGGCTCTTGAGATGCGCGTATTGCAGGCTGATGAGTGGGATGTCTGGTACGACCACCTGGAACTGGCGTTCGGCGGGGTGCCCGAGTCTCCCCAGGAGCGGGAACTCTACAAGTCCCTGACGGAGCTCGGGCGCTCGCTGGGCGTCTGGGAGGGCGGGACCTGCGTCGGCTCGGCCGGCGCCTTCTCGTTCCGCCTGTCGGTGCCGGGCGGCGCGGTGGTGCCCGCGGCCGGGGTCACGATGGTGGGTGTCGCGCCGACGCACCGCCGCCGGGGCGTGCTCACGTCGATGATGCGTCGCCAACTGGACGACATCCGGGCGGGTGGCGAGCCGCTCGCCGTGCTGACGGCCTCGGAGGCGGCGATCTACGGGCGGTTCGGCTACGGCATCGCGTCGTACGCGCTGGCCCTGGCCATCGACAGCACGCGCGTCCGGCTCTCGGTGCCGCCGGGGACGGACGAGGTGCGGCTGCGGCTCGTCGATCCGGAGAAGGCCCTGCCGGACTGCGAGCAGGTGTACGCGGAGCTGGTCGCGCGGCGGCCCGGCATGCCGGCGCGGCTGCCCGGCTGGGAGCGGCTGGCGGTACTGGATCCGGAGGCGATGCGCGAGGGCGCCTCGCCGCTGAAGTGCGTGGTGGCGGAGCGGGCCGACGGCGAGGTGGTCGGGTACACCCGGGCTGTCGGCCCGGGAGCTGGGCTCGGCGTACCTCGGCGGGATCACCCTGGCCGCGCTGGCGACGGCCGGCCGGGTACGCGAGCTGCGCCCCGGCGCCCTGGCGGCGGCCTCGCGGGCCTTCACCGCCGATGTGGCCCCCTGGCTCCCGCACGGCTTCTGAGCCGCCGGCTTCACCGGGTCCGGCCTCAGCGGGTCTGACAGGACGGGCACCAGAAGAGGTTCCGCGCCGCCAGGTCGGCGGTGCGGACCTCGGCCCCGCAGATGTGGCAGGGCATGTTCGCCCTGCGGTAGACGTACACCTCGCCGCCGTGGTCGTCCACGCGCGGCGGGCGGCCCATGGCCTCGGGCAGGTGCTCGTCGCGGACCGTGTCGATCCGGTTGTTCCGTACGCCCTCGCGCATCAGCACCGCCAGGTCCGCCCACATGGCGTCCCACTCACCGCGCGCGAGGTCCTTGCCCAGCCGGTACGGGTCGATGCCGTGCCGGAAGAGGACCTCGGCGCGGTAGACGTTGCCGACGCCCGCGATCACCTTCTGGTCCATCAGCAGGGCGGCGACGGTGGTGCGGGAGCGGGAGATCCGCTTCCACGCGCGGTCCGGGTCGTCGGCCGGGCGCAGCGGGTCGGGGCCGAGCCGCTCGTGTATCGCCTTCTTCTCGGCCTCGCCGATCAGTGCGCAGGCCGTGGGGCCGCGCAGATCGGCCCAGTGCTCCGCATTGAGCAGCCGCAACCGGACCGTGTCGGTGGCCGGGGGCGCCGGGGCGGGGCCGAAGCCGAGCTTGCCGAACAGGCCGAGGTGGATGTGGATCCAGGCGTCGCCGAGTTCCAGGAACAGGTGCTTGCCGTGTGCCTCGGCGCTCTCCAGGTCCCGCCCGTCGAGCAGGGCGGCGCTCTCTGCGAAGCGGCCCTGCGGGCTGCTCACCCGGACCGGCCGCCCGGCGAAGCGCTCGGTGTGGTCCTGGGCGAGGCGGTGGATCGTATGCCCCTCGGGCACTGCACTGCTCCTACCTCTGGAAACGGCCGTGCCGCCGGGCCGGAGGCCACGGCGGCACGGCGAAGCGGAAGATCAGCCCTGCGGGTGGTGGGCCGGGATCGGGGGGAGCTCGCCGGTGGTCTCGTACGCGGAGAGCATGTCGATGCGGCGGGTGTGGCGCTCCTCGCCGGAGTACGGGGTCGCCAGGAAGGCCTCGATGAAGGCGACGGCCTCGTCCTGCGTGTGCATGCGGCCGCCGACGGAGATCACGTTGGCGTTGTTGTGCTCACGGCCGAGCTTCGCGGTCTCGACGCTCCAGGCCAGGATGGCGCGGACGCCCTTGACCTTGTTCGCGGCGATCTGCTCGCCATTGCCGGAGCCGCCGATGACGATGCCGAGGCCGTCGGCGTCCGCGGCGGTCTTCTCCGCGGCGCGCAGGCAGAACGGCGGGTAGTCGTCCACCGCGTCGTAGATGTGGGGCCCGCAGTCGACGGGCTCGTGGCCGTTGTTCTTGAGCCAGTCCACCAGGTGGTTCTTGAGCTCAAAGCCGGCATGGTCGGATCCGAGGTACACGCGCATGGGACGAGTGTGGCACGAGCGTGCCGGAAGGCCCGCAGAGGGTGTCGCGTAAGTCACTTCTAAAGCTCAAGTAAACCCAAAGAGCGCAGATGGGACAGGGGGGACCAAGGTCCTGGACGTTCGTCCCTACGCAACGATCCGGATTGGGGTCTTCCGCCCTGCGTTCATCTCAGGTTTGAATGCCGGGGCTCGCAACCCGAGAACCTAAGGATCCGTCCATGAGCTCCACGACGACCCTTCAGAAGGAAGGCAACCCCACCGGAAACAACGGTGACGGTCAGCCCTCCGACGGTCTGAAGGCCGGTCTCAAGAACCGCCACCTGTCCATGATCGCCATCGGCGGCGTCATTGGCGCCGGCCTGTTCGTCGGCTCCGGCGGCGGTATCGCCAAGGCCGGCCCCGCCATCCTGATCTCGTACCTCCTCGTCGGCGCGATGGTCGTCTTCGTGATGCGGATGCTCGGCGAGATGGCCGCCGCCAGCCCGAACTCGGGCTCCTTCTCCGCATACGCCGACCGGGCGCTCGGCCGCTGGGCCGGCTTCTCCATCGGCTGGCTGTACTGGTTCTTCTGGGTCGTCGTGCTCGCCGTGGAGGCGACCGCCGGTGCGAAGATCCTCGAGGGCTGGGTCCCGGCCGTCCCGCAGTGGGGCTGGGCCCTGATCGTGATGGTGGTCCTGACGATCACCAACCTCGGCTCCGTCGCCTCCTACGGCGAGTTCGAGTTCTGGTTCGCCGGCATCAAGGTCGTCGCCATCGGCGCCTTCGTGATCGTCGGCATGCTCGCCGTCTTCGGCGTGCTGCCGGGTTCGGACAACCCTGGCGCGGGCTTCGCCCACCTCACCGACGCCGGCGGCTTCATGCCCAACGGCTGGGGCTCCATCCTCACCGGTGTGCTGATGGTCGTCTTCTCCTTCATGGGCAGCGAGATCGTCACCCTGGCGGCCGGCGAGTCCGAGGACCCGCGCCGCGCGGTCACCAAGGCCACCAACTCGGTGATCTGGCGCATCGGCGTCTTCTACCTGGGCTCGATCTTCATCGTCCTCACCCTGCTGCCGTGGAACGACAAGTCGATCGTCGACAAGGGCTCGTACGTCGCCGCCCTGGACTCCATCGGAATCGCGCACGCCGGCCAGATCATGAACGTGATCGTCCTGACCGCCGTGCTGTCCTGCCTGAACTCGGGCATGTACACGGCCTCCCGCATGGCGTTCTCGCTGGGCGAGCGTGGTGACGCACCCAAGGTCTTCGCCAAGGTCAGCAAGAGGGGCGTGCCCACGGCCGCGATCCTGGGCTCGGTGGTCTTCGGCTTCGCCGCCGTCTACTTCAACTACTCCTCTCCGGACACGGTCTTCAGCTTCCTGCTGAACTCCTCGGGTGCGATCGCGCTCTTCGTGTGGCTGGTCATCTGCCTGACCCAGCTGCGGATGCGCAAGATCCTCGTGCGCGAGGCGCCGGAGAAGCTGACGGTCAAGATGTGGCTCTTCCCGTACCTGACGTGGGCCACCGCAGCGATGATCACCTTCGTCCTGGCCTACATGGTCTACGACAAGGACAACCGCGAGACGGTCATGCTGTCGCTGCTGGTCGCCGCCGTCGTGCTGGTCATCGGCGTGGTGCGCGACATGCGCCGCAAGGCTGCCGAGCGCGTCTAGGCACGTCCAGGCAGGCAGGCAAGCACGGCAGCCCCGGACCACTTCGCGTGGTCCGGGGCTGCTGTGCTTGCAGCGCTTGCCGTACGGGGGCTACTTGCGGCCGACCAGCTTCCAGGTGGCGGGCAGCAGACCCATGGCCAGCGCCGCCTTGAGCGCGTCGCCGATCAGGAACGGGGTCAGACCCGCCGCGACGGCCGCGCCGAACGACATCCCGGTGGACAGCGCCAGGTACGGGACGCCCACCGCGTAGATCAGGGCGGAGCCCAGCGCCATCGTGGCGGCCGTACGGAGCACCGAGCGGTCGGCGCCGCGGCGGGACAGGGCGCCCACGACGGTGGCGGCGAGCAGCATGCCGAGCACGTAGCCGAAGGAGGCGCCGCCCGCGCCGGAGGTGCCGCCCGCGAACCACGGCACGCCCGCCATGCCGACGAGCGCGTAGAGGGCGAGCGAGAGGAAGCCGCGGCGGGCACCGAAGGCGGTGCCCACCAGCAGGGCCGCGAAGGTCTGGCCGGTGACCGGGACCGGGGAGCCGGGGACGGGCACGGAGAGCTGCGCGGCCAGGCCGGTGAGCGCGGCTCCGCCGACGACGAGCGCGATGTCGCGGACGCGGCTCGCGGGCAGCAGGTCGGCGAGGACGGCGCCGGGGCGGAAGGAGACGGAAGCAGTGCTCATCGGAGGCTCCGCGGAGTGAGGGTGACGGGACGATCACCGACGCTAATGCGCGGCAGGGCGCCTCCCCACCGCCGGCCGGGACAAAGCCCTACTCACCGGTTTGGTGGGGAGTACACAAAGAGGCCGGTTCACACCTGACATGCAGTGATCCGCGTCACGAGCCAGATTCAGACAACACGTCCGTTTTGCACGGAGGGGCGCCGTCCGGCGAGACTGTAGGGTCCCGCCAATCCTCTGCGGAGCCCCCACCGCCGCTGCCGAGCACGAGAGTACGAGCACCCACTCATGCGCGACCGCTTGCCCACCGCACCGCCCGCCGGGCCCACCCCACCTCCGGGGACCGAGATGCCGGCAGAACCCCTCAGCCACAGCCTCAAGCAGCGCCACCTGACCATGCTGGGTCTCGGCGGCGTGATCGGCGCCGGGCTGTTCGTCGGCTCCGGCGCCGGCATCGGCATCGCCGGCCCCGCGATCATCTGCTCGTACCTGCTGGCGGGCGCCCTCGCCATGCTGGTGATGCGCGCGCTCGGCGAGATGTCGGCGGCGATGCCCGCCTCCGGCTCGTTCTCCGTGTACGCGGAGCGGGCGCTGGGCCGCTGGGCCGGGTTCTCCGCGGGCTGGCTCTACTGGTTCCTGCTGGTCGTGGTGCTGGCCGTGGAGGCCACCGGCGCGGCGAAGATCGCGAACGGCTGGCTGCCCTCGGTCGACCAGTGGGTCTGGGTGCTGATCTTCATGGTGGTCTTCACCGTGAGCAACCTGGCCGCCGTGAAGAACTTCGGCGAGTTCGAGTTCTGGTTCGCGGCCCTCAAGGTCGGCGCGATCGTGCTGTTCCTGATCCTCGGCACCCTCGCGATCTTCGGCCTGCTGCCGGACACCGACCCCATCGGCATGGCCAACCTCACCGGCCAGGAAGGCTTCTTCCCCGAGGGCTTCGGCGGAGTGGTCGCCGGCATGCTCGCCGTCATCTTCGCCTTCGGCGGCCTGGAGGTCGTCACCATCGCGGCAGCCGAGTCCGACGACCCGGCCAAGTCCGTGGCGCGCGCGGTGCGCAGCGCCGTGTGGCGCATCCTCTTCTTCTACGTCGGCTCGATGGTGGTCATCGTCACCCTGCTGCCGTGGGACTCGCTGAAGCCGGGCGAGAGCCCGTACGTCGCGGTGCTGGACTCCATCGGGATCCCGGCGGCGGGCCAGATCATGAACATCGTGGTGTTCGTGGCGCTGCTCTCCGCGCTCAACGCCAACCTGTACGGCTCCTCCCGCATGGTGTTCTCGCTGGCCGAGCGCGGCGAGGCGCCCAAGGCGCTGCTGAAGGTGTCCGGCGGCGGAGTGCCGCGCCGGGCCGTGTTCGCCTCGGTGGCCTTCGGCTTCGTGTCGGTGGTGCTGAACCTGCTGTGGCCGGACACGGTCTTCCTCTACATGCTCAACGCGGTCGGCGCGGTGCTGCTGTTCGTGTGGGCGCTGATCGCGGTCTCGCAGCTGAAGCTGCGCCGCGCGCTGGAGCGGGACATGCCGGAGCGCCTCACGCTGCGGATGTGGTGCTTCCCGTACCTGACGTGGGCGGCGCTGGTCGGCATGGCTGCGGTGCTGGTGCTGATGCTGTTCGACGACTCGGCGCGGCCGCAGCTGCTGTGGTCCACGGGTGCGGCGGCGGCCGTGCTGGTGGTGGCGTGGGTGCGGGAGATCCGGGCGCGCCGGGCCTGACGCCTGCACCACATTTCAAGCCCACCGTCCGGATATCGACCGTCCGAATACTGGACGCCGCATGTTCGATAATCGGACGGTGGGCAGTATGGCCCCATGAGTCAGAGCACCATCACACCCCCCGAGCAGCAGCACGGCACGGCAGCGCCGGCCGACGGCGGATCCCCCCTCGGCAACGGCCTCAAGCAGCGCCACCTCTCGATGATCGCCCTCGGCGGGGTCATCGGCGCCGGCCTCTTCGTCGGCTCCGGCGCAGGCATCGCCGCCGCGGGCCCCTCCATCGTGATCGCGTACGCCGCGTCCGGGCTGCTCGTGATGTTCGTGATGTTCGTGATGCGGATGCTCGGCGAGATGTCCGCCGCGAACCCCGCCTCTGGCTCGTTCTCCGTGCACGCGGACCGGGCGATCGGCCCCTGGGCCGGGTTCACGGCCGGCTGGATGTTCTGGACGCTGCTGTGCGTGGGCGTGGCCATCGAGGCGATCGGCGCGGCGCACATCATGACCGGCTGGTTCCCCGGCACTCCGTCCTGGATGTGGGTGCTGGCCTTCATGGCCCTGTTCTGCGGCACCAACCTGGCCGCCGTCTCCCACTTCGGCGAGTTCGAGTTCTGGTTCGCCGCCCTCAAGATCGGTGCGATCGCGCTGTTCCTGGGCCTGGGCGTGCTGGCCGTCCTGGGCCTGCTGCCCGGCACCTCCTCTCCCGGCGCCGCCAACCTGCTGCACAACGGCGGGTTCCTGCCGGGCGGCATGGACGGCCTGCTGGTCGGACTGCTGGCCTCGGTCGTCGCGTACGGCGGCCTGGAGACGGTGACCATCGCGGCAGCCGAGTCCGACAACCCCGTCAAGGGCGTGGCCCGGGCAGTGAAGACCACCATGTGGCGGATCGCGATCGTCTACGTCGGCTCCATGCTGGTCATCGTCACGCTGCTGCCGTGGAACGACCCGGCGGTGACCGGGGAGGGCCCGTACGCGGCCACCCTGGACCACCTGGGCATCCCGGCCGCCGGCGAGATCATGAACGTGGTCATCCTGATCGCCCTGCTGTCGGCGATGAACGCCAACGTCTACGGCGCCTCGCGGATGGCCCACTCGCTCGTCTCCCGCGGCCAGGGCCCCAAGGCGCTGGGCAAGGTCAGCGGCCGGGTGCCGCGCCGCGCGGTGCTCGCCTCCTGCGGGTTCGGCTTCGTCACCGTGCTGCTGTCGTACTGGTACCCGGACACCCTGTTCGCCTGGCTGCTGAACATGGTCGGCGGGGTCATCCTCGTCGTCTGGGGCTTCATCGCCGTCTCGCAGTTCGTGCTGCGGCGCCGGCTGGAGCGGGAGGCCCCCGAGAAGCTGGTCGTGAGGATGTGGGGCTTCCCGTACCTGACCTGGGTGGCGCTGGCCGGGGTGGCCGGGGTCCTGGTCCTGATGGTCCTGGGCGAGGACACCCGGGTCCAGGTGGTGTTCACCGGCGGCCTCACCCTCGCCCTCGCGGCAACCGGCTACGTGATGCAGCGCCGGGCTGCGGCCCGGGCCTGACCGGCCCTCACACGACGAAGGCGCTCCCCTTGCCACCGGGCACGGGGAGCGCCTTCGTCGTACCCGGGGCACACGCAACGAGGTCAGGTAACCCTTATGTGATCACTGGAATAGATACTGCTAGCGTGCAGTTGCGCATTGATTGCAATAAGCAGTTGGCACGCTGAGGGGACCGGATAACACGCATGGCCATCTACACGCTTCCTGAGCTTCCGTACGACTACGCGGCGCTCGAGCCGGTGATCAACCCGCAGATCATCGAGCTGCACCACGACAAGCACCACGCGGCCTACGTCGCCGGCGCCAACACCACGCTGGAGCAGCTGGAGGAGGCGCGCGACAAGGAGAACTGGGGCGCGCTGAACGGCCTGGAGAAGAACCTGGCCTTCCACCTCTCCGGCCACATCCTGCACAGCATCTACTGGCACAACATGGCCAGCCCGACGACCGGTGAGGGCGGCGGCGAGCCCACCGCCGCGGACGGCATCGGCGAGCTCGCGGACGCCATCGCCGAGTCCTTCGGCTCCTTCGCGAAGTTCAAGAAGCAGCTGACGTTCGCGTCCTCCGCCACGCAGGGATCCGGCTGGGGCGTGCTCGCGTACGAGCCGGTCAGCGGCCGCCTGCTCGTCGAGCAGATCTACGACCACCAGGGCAACGTCGGCCAGGCCTCGGTGCCGATCCTGGTCTTCGATGCCTGGGAGCACGCCTTCTACCTGCAGTACAGGAACCAGAAGGTGGACTTCATCGAGGCCATGTGGAACGTCGTCAACTGGCAGGACGTGGCCAAGCGCTACGCCGACGCCAAGGCGAACACCCCGCTGCTGATCCCCGCCAAGGGCTGATCACAGCCCCGTAAGCCGTCCGCCTCGTGATCGTCTTCTCAGCCTTCGCGTGCGGGCGTGTCCAACGGAAGACCCCCGCAAGGACGTGACTTGCGGGGGTCTTCTGTATCCACATCCACCAGGAGGCCTACTCGAAGATCGGGCCCTTGGTGCGGGTGCGCTTGATCTCGTAGAAGCCGGGGGTGGAGGCGACCAGCAGGGTGCCGTCCCACAGCCGGGCCGCGGCCTCGCCGCGCGGGGTCGGGGTGACGACCGGCCCGAAGAAGGCCACCTCGTCGCCCTCGGCGCCGGGCACGGAGATCACCGGGGTGCCGACCTCCTGGCCGACGCGCTCGATGCCGTTGTTGTGGGAGTCGCGCAGCACCTGGTCGTACTCGTCGGAGTCGGCGTAGGCGAGCAGTTCGGCCGGCAGGCCGACCTCCTCCAACGCCTCGGCGATGACCTCGCGGGTCGCGCCCTTGTCCTCGTTGTGGATCCGCGTGCCGAGCGCGGTGTAGAGCTTGCCGGTGATCTCGTCACCGTGCTTCTGCTGGGCCGCGATGACCACGCGGACGGGCGCCCAGCCCTTGGGGCCGAGGATTTCGCGGTAACGCTCGGGCAGTTCGTCGAGCTTGTTCTCGTTGAGGACGGCGAGACTCATCACGTGCCAGCGCACCTCGACGTCGCGGACCTTCTCGACCTCCAGCATCCAGCGGGACGTCATCCAGGCCCAGGGGCAGAGCGGGTCGAACCAGAAGTCGACCGGGGTCTTCTCTCGCACCTGGGTGTCGGCCATGTCTCTCCTCGAGTCGCTTGGGTACCACGCGTCGTGTTCCCCCTCGCCAACCAGGCCAGGACCTTCCGCATTCCCCCATGCGAGGATTCGATCAGGTATCGCGATCACGCACGAAGGAGTGCACGTGCCCGGAGAGAATCTGTCCCGTGACGAGGCCCGCGAGCGGGCCGAGCTGCTGTCCGTCGACGGGTACGAGGTGGTCCTCGACCTGAGGTCCGCCGTGGACGAGGCCGAACCGGCCGAGGGCCCCCGGACCTTCCGCTCGGTGACCACGATCCGCTTCCGGGCCGCGGCCCCCGGCTCGGCCGGCTTCGCGGACCTCGTCGCCCCGTCGGTGAACTCCGTCACACTCAACGGGCACGCACTGGACCCGGCCGCCGTCTTCGACGGGGCGCGGATCGCCCTGGCCGGGCTGGCCTCCGAGAACGTCCTGGTGGTGGACGCGAACTGCGCGTACAGCCGGACGGGCGAGGGCATGCACCGCTTCGTGGACCCGGAGGACGGCGAGGTCTACCTCTACACGCAGTACGAGCCGGCCGATGCCCGGCGGGTGTACGCGAACTTCGAGCAGCCCGACCTGAAGGCGCCCTACCGCTTCGAGGTGACCGCGCCGGAGGGCTGGCAGGTCTGGAGCAACGGCGCGGAGGAGTCCCGCGAGGGCCAGACCTGGCGGTTCGCCGAGACCGCGCCGATCTCCACCTACATCACGTGCGTGGTGGCGGGCCCGTACCACTACGTCACGGACACCTACACGCGCGGGGACCTGACGATCCCGCTGGGCGCGATGTGCCGCAAGGGGCTGGCGAAGCACTTCGACGCGGACGACGTCTTCCTGGTCACCAAGCAGGGCTTCGACTTCTTCCACGAGCACTTCGACTACCCGTACCCCTTCGGGAAGTACGACCAGGCCTTCGTGCCCGAGTACAACCTGGGCGCGATGGAGAACCCGGGGATGGTGACCTTCCGCGAGGAGTACATCTTCCGCGGCAAGGTGACGCGGGCCGCGTACGAGCGCCGCTGCAACACGATCCTGCACGAGATGGCCCACATGTGGTTCGGCGACCTCGTCACCATGAAGTGGTGGGACGACCTGTGGCTGAAGGAGTCCTTCGCGGACTTCATGGGCTCCTTCTCGCAGGTGGAGGCGACCCGCTTCGACCAGGCGTGGGTGACCTTCGCCAACAGCCGCAAGGCGTGGGCGTACCGGGCCGACCAGCTGCCCTCCACGCACCCGGTCACGGCCGACATCCGTGACCTGGAGGACGCGAAGCTCAACTTCGACGGCATCACGTACGCCAAGGGCGCGGCGGTGCTCAAGCAGCTGGTGGCATACGTGGGGCGGGACGCGTTCCTCGAGGGCGCGCGGCGCTACTTCAAGGCCAACGCGTACGGGAACACCACGCTGGACGACCTGCTGGCGGTGCTCGGGGAGGTCTCCGGGCGGGACATGGCCGAGTGGTCGCGGGCGTGGCTGCAGACGGCCGGCGTGAACGTGCTGACGCCGGTGGTGACGTACGACGCGGGCGGCCGGGTGACCGAGCTGGCGGTGGTCCAGGAGGGCGAGGAGCTTCGCCCCCACCGGGTCGCGGTCGGCCTGTACCGGCTGGAGGACGGCTCGCTGGTCCGCTACGCGCAGGCCGAGGCGGACGTGGCGGGGATCCGGACGGTCGTGGCGGAGCTGGCCGGGCAGGAGCGGCCCGACCTGGTGCTCGTCAACGACGAGGACCTCACCTACTGCAAGATGCGCTTCGACGAGGGCTCGCTGGAGACCCTGCGGGTGCGGCTGGGGGACGTGGCGGATCCGCTGGCGCGGGCGCTGTGCTGGTCGGCGCTGTGGAACCTGACGCGGGACGGGCTGATGCCGGCGCGCGACTTCGTCTCGCTGGTGCTGGCCCACGCCGGCCGCGAGAGCGACGTCGGCGTGCTGCAGATGGTGCACGCGCAGGCGCTGACCGCCGTTACCCACTACGCGGCGGCCGACTGGCGCGAGCAGGGCGGCCGGGTGCTGTCGGCGGTCGCGCTGCAGGAGCTGCGGATGGCGGAGCCGGGCTCGGAGCACCAGCTGACGTGGGCCCGCTTCTTCGCGGCGAGCGCGGCGACGGAGGGCGACTTCCAGCTGCTGCTGGGGCTGCTGGACGGGTCGGCGCGGATCGACGGGCTGGACGTGGACCAGGAGCTGCGGTGGGACTTCCTGCTGCCGCTGGCCGCGCACGGCGCCGTGGACGAGGCCGTGCTGGCGGCGGAACTGGCACGGGACGACACCGCGTCGGGCAAGCGGCACCAGGTGCGGTGCCTTGCGGCGCGGCCGTCCGAGGCGGTCAAGGACCAGGCATGGGCGGCGGTCGTCGAGTCGGACGCGCTGTCGAACGCGCTGGTGGAGGCGACGATCGCGGGCATGCAGCAGTCTTCGCAGCGGGCGCTGCTGGCGCCTTACGCGGAGCGCTACTTCGAGGTGATCGAGCGGATCTGGGCGGAGCGCTCGATCCAGATCGGCATGCACGTCGTGAAGGGGCTGTACCCGTCGCTGGAGGACTCGCCGGCCACGCTGGCCGCGACGGACGCCTGGCTGTCGGCCCACGAGTCGGCTCCGCCGGCGCTTCGCCGCCTGGTGCTGGAGGCCCGTGACGACCTGGCCCGCGCCCTGCGCGCGCAGGCCTGCGACGCGGCGGCCGCCGCGGTGTAGCGCACCGTCGGCGGGGCCGCATCTCCGGCCCCGCCGACGGAAGCGAACGGCGGTATCGGCTTTCGAACGGCCGTACTTTAGTGCGGGCTTGTCCGGATTTGTCGACGGGAACGTAACAGGGGTTAGCAGGGCCGGGGCGAGCGGGAATCACCGCCGCATGAACCACAACGCACCCCTCCCCCTCGCCCACCTCACCGGCAGCCGCCCCCGCGTGCTGAGCCTCGCCCAGCTCCGCGAGCACGGCGTGAGCGCCTCCGACGCCGCCGCGCGCCCCTGGCAGGAGATCCTGCCGGGGGTGTTCCTGCTCCACCCGGGCGCCGCGACCAGCGAGGAGCGCCTGCACGCCGCCCTGCTGTACGCGGGCCGCCGCGGCGGCGAGGCCATGATCACCGGGCTGGCGGCCCTCGCGCTGTACCGGTTCGCCTCCGCCCCCGCACTGACGGCCCTCGCGCAGATCGACGTACTGGTGCCCCACACCCGCCGGCTCCGCTCCGTCGGCACCGTACGGATCGTGCGGTCGCACACCCCGCCCCGCGCGCAGCAGGTGACCGGGCTGCCCGTCGCGCCCGTGGCCCGGGCCGTGGCCGACGCCGTCTCCCAGCTCAACGACGCGGGCACCGTACGCCGCCTGCTGAGCGAGGCAGTCCGCGGCGGGCACTGTGAACCCGGCGCCGTCGTACGGGAGCTGACGGTGGCCCGGCTGCTGAACCGCCCCCACGTGGTGGACGCCGTCGAGTCCCTGCTCGCCGAGGGCCGGGCCATCGCCGAGGACCGGCTGTACCGGCTCGTACAGGGCTACGAGCTGCCCGAGCCGGTCTGGAACGTGGACCTGCGCCTGCCCGGCGGCCCGCACCTGGGCGGGGTCGACGCGTTCTGGCCCGAGCAGGCCGTCGCCGTGGAGATCGACACCCGCGCGCCGCGGCAGGGCGAGGACGAGCAGTTCTCGGAGGCCGTCCGCAAGCGGGAGACCCTGGAGCGGCTCGGGGTGACCGTCCTGCACATCACCCCGCGCAAGCTCCGCGACTGGCCCGAGCAGCAGGCCGCGGTCGTCCGGACCGCCCTGACGGCGTCCGCCGACCGCGAGCCCGCCGCCTACCTGGTCGTACTCCCCCGGTGAGGGGCGACCGGCGCCGGCCGGTCACGTACGCTCGACGGATCGGCAGGCGTGCACGGAGGAGCGGTGGGATGGCGGCAGAGACGGCGGACCCACGCCCGCTGACGGGCGGACCCATCGCCCTGGACCTGCTGAACACGCGCTGGACCCAGGACGGCGAGCCCGCCGACCTCTTCGCCGGGGCCTTCGGGCTGACCCGGGTCGAGGGGCTCGCGATCTGGCTGCGCACCGCCGGGCTGGCCGACCGCTTCCGCGCCGACGCCGCGACCCTCGTCCACCTGCTGACCGCCCGCGAGGCGCTGGCCCGCGCCGTCGCGGACCGGGCCGACGCGAGTGCGCGCGCCCTGATCGACGCCGTCCTGGAGCACGGGCGGATCCGGGTCACCCTGACCGCCGAGGGCCCGGGCGAGCGGGCCGAGTTCGACGACCCGACCTGGGGTCCGGCCTGGACGGCCGCCCGCGACTACCTGGAGCTGCTGGTCTCTGCGCCCGAGCGGCTCCACGAGCACTACGCGCGCACGCGCGAGCGCTGAGAAGCCGGAAGTTGTCACACCCGATCTGAGACCGGGCACCGCCTCACCTCCGCCAAGAGGTCGGGAAGTCGACAAAGCAACTCTCCAACCCCTGTGATTCGTACGAGTACGCCCCGGTACGGCCTTGATGGCACATCCCCTGAGCTGGCGGGAGTCCGCCATGTCAGGTCTCGGTCAAGACAACGTTCCCCAAAGAGCTGTCACTTACGCAAAGCTGACCGGTCATCCGGCACCGAAATCCGGACCGTATCTTTCTCTTATCCAGGGATGCTGATGACCCTCGAATCCCCCAGCTCCATATCCGGGGCCAGACGCGTTGCACGCGTCGCGGCCGCGGCCGGTCTGGTCGCCGCGCTCGCGACCGCGGGCGCGATGCCCGTGTTCGCGGCCACCGGCCCCGCAGCCGGCACCCCGGGCACCGGCCCGGCCGTCAAGTCCGCCGACCAGAAGATGGGTTCGGCGGACGCCGAGCTTCTTCAGGACGCCAAGGCCAAGGGTGACGCGACCGTCACCGTCATGGTGGCCACCGCCCCCGGCCAGACCAAGCAGGTCGCGGACCAGCTCGGTGCGGTCCAGGGCGCCTCGGTCGGCCAGACGAACGACAAGCTCGGCTACGTGCGGGCCACGCTGCCCACCGGCAAGGCCGAGGCCGCGCTGAAGGCGGCCGCCAAGCTGTCCTCGGTGCACGCCATGGACCTCAAGCACGAGATCCAGCTGTCGGACCCGCGCCCCGACGGTGGCAAGGAATCGAGCTCGGCGAAGAAGACCGCCTCCGAGACCTACGCTGGGCCGGACAAGAACACCCCCGCGAAGAACCCGTACAACCCGTCCTTCGAGACCGGTGCGGTGGACTTCGTCGCCAAGAACCCGCAGGCCGACGGCCGCGGCGTGACCATCGGCATCCTGGACTCGGGCGTCGACCTCGGCCACCCGGCGCTCCAGAAGACCACCACGGGCGAGCGCAAGATCGTCGACTGGGTCACCGCGACCGACCCGATCACCGACAACGACGCCACCTGGCGCGCGCAGATCACCCCGGTGACGGCCGCGGCCGGCACCTTCTCCGCGGGCGGCCAGAGCTGGAAGGCTCCGGAGGGCTCGTACCAGTGGAGCCGGTTCAGCGAGTCGATCACCGCCACCGGTGACGCGAAGGGCGACGTCAACCGGGACGGGGACACCACCGACCGGTTCGGCATGCTCTACGACGCCGCCGCCGGCACCGTCCGCGTCGACACCGACCAGGACGGCGACTTCACGAACAACGAGCCGATGAAGCCGTACAAGGACGGCTACCAGATCGGCTACTTCGGCACGGACAACCCGGCGACCGACGTCGCCGAGCGCATCCCGTTCGTGATCCAGATCCGCAAGGACGTCCCGATGGACCCGCTCGGCGGGGACTGGGTCGGCAAGAAGGCCGACTTCGTCAACATCGGCATCATCGAGTCCGAGCACGGCACGCACGTCGCCGGCATCACCGCCGCCAACAGCCTCTTCGGCGGCAAGATGAACGGCGAGGCGCCCGGCGCGAAGATCGTCTCCTCGCGCGCCTGCTCCTGGTCCGGCGGCTGCACCAACGTCGCACTGACCGAGGGCATGATCGACCTCGTCGTCAACCGCGGTGTGGACATCGTCAACATGTCCATCGGCGGCCTGCCGGCGCTGAACGACGGCAACAACGCCCGCGCCGAGCTCTACAAGAACCTCATCGACACCTACGGTGTCCAGCTCGTCATCTCGGCGGGCAACGAGGGCCCCGGTGTCAACACCATCGGCGACCCCGGTCTCGCGGACAAGGTCATCTCCGTGGGTGCCGCGGTCTCCAAGGAGACCTGGGCCGCGAACTACGGCTCCGGCGTGACCAAGAAGTACAACATGTTCCCGTTCTCCTCGCGCGGTCCGCGTGAGGACGGCGGCTTCACGCCGACCATCACCGCCCCCGGCGCGGCCATCAACACCACGCAGACCTGGCTGCCCGGCTCCCCGGTGAAGGAGGCCGGCTACGACCTGCCGGCCGGCTACTCGATGCTGCAGGGCACCTCGATGTCCTCGCCGCAGGCGACGGGCGCCAGCGCCCTGCTGCTCTCGGCCGCCAAGCAGCAGCACGTGACGGTCACCCCGGCGAGCCTGCGCGTGGCGCTCACCAGCACCGCGAAGAAGATCGACGACGTCCCGGCGCACGCCCAGGGCGCGGGCCTCATCAACATCGTCGACGCGTGGGAGTCCCTCCAGCGCGGCGCGAAGGCCAACGAGTTCACCGTCAAGGCTCCGGTCGACACCGCGATCGACCAGTTCCTGAAGACCCCGGGCTTCGGCACCGGCCTCTACGACCGCGAGGGCGGCCTCAAGGTCGGCCAGAAGAAGGTCTACGACGTCGTCGTCACCCGCACCACGGGCGTCAAGTACGGCACCCGGCACAACCTGAGCTGGCGCAACAACGACGGCACGTTCAAGGTCGTCGGCGGCTACGACTACGTCACGCTGCCGCTGAACAAGCCGGTCACCATCAAGGTCGAGGCCAACCCCAAGACGGCCGGCGTCCACAGCGGCATCCTGCAGCTGGACGACGAGACCACCGAGGGCATCGACAAGCAGATCCTGACCACGGTCGTCGCCTCCACCCCGCTGGCGAAGCCGTCGTTCACGCTGTCGGACACCTCCTCCGTCCAGCGCAACAGCCACAAGTCGTACTTCGTCACCGTCCCGCAGGGTGCGAAGTCCCTCGAGGTCGCCCTCGGCGGTCTCGCGGCGGGCAGCCAGACGCGCTTCATCTCGATCCACCCGTACGGTGTGGGCGTCGAGGACAGCGCGACCACCCAGTGCTACCCGAACTACGACAACCCGGCCAACAAGTGCCGCCCCGACCTGCGCTCGTACGAGAACCCGCAGCCGGGCGTCTGGGAGATCGAGGTCGAGTCGCGCCGTACGTCGCCGCTGCTCGACAACCCGTTCAAGCTGGACGTCAGCGTCCTCGGCGCGGCCTTCGACCCGGCGGTCAAGGTCCTGCCCGAGGTGAAGCAGGGCACCCCGGCCCCGGTCCAGTGGACGATCAAGAACGACGCCGCTGCCATCTCCGGCGGCAAGCTGCAGGGCGGTCCGCTCGGCTCCGCGAAGGTCGCCAAGCCGACCATCGCGAACGGCGAGACCCAGACGAGCACCGTCACCATCGGTGAGGGCGTCTCCCGCCTGGACGTGGCCATCGGCGGTGTCTCCGACACCGGTGCCGACCTCGACCTCACCGTCCTCAAGGACGGCGTGAAGGTCGGCTCGTCCGCCGACGGCGACTCCGAGGAGGCCGTGACCCTGCTCAACCCGGCCGCCGGTACCTACACCATCCAGGTGGACGGCTACGCCGTTCCGTCCGGCTCCACCACGTTCAACTACCGCGACGTGTACTTCTCGTCCGCCCTGGGCTCCGTCCAGGTCGACGAGGGTGCCGCGGTGAACCTCGCCAACGGTGCCTCGGCCTCCGTCACGGCGAACGTCCTCGCGGCCGCTCCGGCCCCCGAGGGCCGTCAGTTCTTCGGCGAGGTCAAGCTGCTCAACGCCCGCGGCACCGCCGCCGGCACCGGCAGCGTCCAGATCGAAAAGGTCACCCCGTAGTACCTCCGGTTCCACGGTTCCGGACCGAAGGGGCGGTGCTCTTCCGAGCACCGCCCCTTCGGGCTTCTCCTGGGCCTGCGAGTCGCGACTACCGGACGGTAATCAGGTTCACATCCGCAGGAAACCGTCCGTTCCTCGGACAATGGATTGGACAAGCCTCGTGGGGTCGAACGCATGATGGCTTCACGCGCGCACGCGTCGTACGGAGCAGAAGGAGTCACCGTGAGGGTCGGAATCGTCGGAGCCACCGGTCAGGTCGGCGCAGTCATGCGCGGCATCCTCGCCGAGCGCAAGTTCCCGGTGGACGAGCTGCGGCTGTTCGCCTCGGCCCGTTCCGCGGGCTCGACCCTCGAGTGGGAGGGCAAGGAGATCACCATCGAGGACGCCTCCACGGCCGACTACTCCGGCCTGGACATCGTCCTCTTCTCCGCGGGCGGCTCGACGTCCAAGGCCCTCGCCGAGAAGGTCGCCTCCCAGGGTGCGGTCGTGATCGACAACTCCTCCGCGTGGCGCCGCGACCCCGACGTGCCCCTCGTCGTCTCCGAGGTCAACCCGCACGCGATCAAGAACCGCCCCAAGGGCATCATCGCGAACCCGAACTGCACCACCATGGCCGCGATGCCGGTGCTGCGCCCGCTCCACGACGAGGCCGGCCTGACCGCGATGGTCGCCACCACCTACCAGGCCGTCTCCGGCTCGGGCCTGGCCGGTGTGGCCGAGCTCAAGGGCCAGGCCTGCGCCGTCTCCGAGGCCGCCGACCAGCTGACCTTCGACGGCGGCGCCGTGGACTTCCCGGAGCCGGCCGTCTACAAGCGCCCCATCGCGTACAACGTGGTCCCGCTCGCGGGCAACCTCGTCGACGACGGCTCCTTCGAGACCGACGAGGAGCAGAAGCTCCGCAACGAGTCCCGCAAGATCCTGGAGATCCCGGAGCTCAAGGTCTCCGGCACCTGCGTGCGCGTGCCGGTGTTCTCCGGCCACTCCCTCCAGGTCAATGCCCGCTTCGCGAACCCGATCAGCGTGGAGCGCGCGTACGAGCTGCTCAAGGACGCCCCGGGCGTCGAGCTCTCGGAGATCCCGACCCCCCTGCAGGCGGCGGGCAAGGACGCCTCGTACGTCGGCCGCATCCGCGTCGACGAGACGGTCGAGAACGGCCTCGCGCTGTTCCTGTCGAACGACAACCTGCGCAAGGGCGCGGCCCTGAACGCGGTCCAGATCGCCGAGCTCGTCGCCGAGGAACTGCGCGGCTGAGCCTTCGACCACGCGTAAAGGGCGGCACCGGCCGGTGCCGCCCTTTACGCGTTCGCGCCGGCCGTCAGGACCTGCGGGCCTCGAAGAGGAAGCAGCCGAACTCGGTTGCGCGGACGTGCACGAGGGCGACCTCCGGGTCGGCGAAGGCCTCTGCCAGCGCCTCCTCCAGCACTGCGTCCGGTTCCTCACCGAGAGACAGGGCGCGGCCGCCGAGGATCCGGCCCCCGGCGTCGTAGCGGCGCGCCGTGCGCAGTGCGCCGGGGGAGGCGAAGGGGTATCCGGGGGCCCCGGCAGGCCCGCCGCAGTCGGCGGCGTGCATGAACACCGGGCCCTGCTCGTCGTACGCGCCCGGGTCGGCGCCGGTCTCGGCGGCCCAGCGGCGCAGCGGCGCGTACGAGACGAGGGCGATCAGCTCCCCGGGGTGGCTGCGGCGCAGGCAGCAGCGCAGCGGGGCTCCGCCCTCGGGGTCCTCGTAGGGCAGGCAGGGCCGGCCGGCGTCGTCACGGACGCGCAGGCCGGCGAGGGCGGCGGGGGCGAGGGGGCGTACGGCGTGGAGCGCCGGTCGGGGCGCCGGTTGCGTGGTCATGCCGTCCAGGGTGCCCGCCCGGACCCGGCGAAGCTGGCGGAAATCGGACGCCGCGTTTCGCCCGTGGATTACTCCAGGGCACCTGGTCTGCGCCACGTGGAAGGATGGCGGGGCAACGTCACCATCGAAGGAGATGAACGCGTGCCTGGCACGAATCTGACCCGTGAAGAGGCTCAGCAGCGGGCGAAGCTGCTCAGCGTCGACTCGTACGAGATCGACCTCGACCTGAGCGGGGCGCAGGAGGGCGGCACGTACCCCTCCGTGACCACCGTGCGCTTCCAGTCCGCCGAGGCGGGCGCGGAGACCTTCATCGACCTGGTCGCTCCGGCCGTGCACGAGGTCGTCCTGAACGGCAAGGCGCTGGACGTGGCCGAGGTCTTCCGGGACTCGCGCATCGCGCTGCACCACCTCGCGGCCGGGGCCAACGAGCTGAAGGTCGTCGCGGACTGCGCGTACACCAACACGGGCGAGGGCCTGCACCGCTTCGTCGACCCGGTCGACGAGCAGGCCTACCTGTACACCCAGTTCGAGGTGCCGGACGCGCGGCGTGTGTTCGCCAGCTTCGAGCAGCCCGACCTGAAGGCGACGTTCCGGTTCACCGTCACGGCCCCCGAGGGCTGGACGGTCATCTCGAACTCCCCGACGCCCGAGGCTGCGGACGTCAA
This sequence comes from Streptomyces sp. NPDC051364, assembly GCF_040682115.1. Classification (NCBI taxonomy): domain Bacteria; kingdom Bacillati; phylum Actinomycetota; class Actinomycetes; order Kitasatosporales; family Streptomycetaceae; genus Streptomyces; species Streptomyces sp. NPDC051364. The sequence continues at coordinate 305,057 of NZ_JBFBAH010000003.1, forward strand.
GGACAACGTCTGGCGCTTCGAGCCGACGCCGCGCATCTCCACGTACATCACGGCGCTGATCGTCGGCCCGTACCACGCGGTTCACAGCTCGTACGAGGGCCCGAACGGCCAGTCGGTGCCGCTCGGCATCTACTGCCGGCCGTCGCTCGCCGAGTTCCTGGACGCCGACGCGATCTTCGCCGTCACGCGTCAGGGTTTCGACTGGTTCCAGGAGAAGTTCGCGTACGACTACCCGTTCGCGAAGTACGACCAGCTCTTCGTCCCCGAGTTCAACGCGGGCGCGATGGAGAACGCGGGCGCGGTCACCATCCGCGACCAGTATGTCTTCCGCTCGAAGGTGACGGACGCGGCGTACGAGGGCCGTGCCGAGACGATCCTCCACGAGCTCGCGCACATGTGGTTCGGCGACCTGGTCACCATGGAGTGGTGGAACGACCTGTGGCTGAACGAGTCGTTCGCGACGTACACCTCGATCGCCTGCCAGGCGTACGCCGAGGGCACGAAGTGGCCGCATGCGTGGACGAGCTTCGCCAACTCGATGAAGACCTGGGCGTACCGGCAGGACCAGCTGCCGTCCACGCACCCGATCATGGCCGACATCCGTGACCTGGACGACGTCCTGGTCAACTTCGACGGCATCACGTACGCCAAGGGCGCCTCGGTGCTCAAGCAGCTCGTCGCCTACGTGGGCACGGAGGCCTTCTTCAAGGGCGTGCAGGCGTACTTCAAGGCACACGCGTTCGGGAACACGCGCCTGTCGGACCTGCTGGGCGCCCTCGAGGAGACCTCGGGCCGCGACCTGACCACCTGGTCGAAGGCATGGCTGGAGACGGCCGGCATCAACATCCTGCGCCCCGCGATCGAGACCGACGCGGCCGGGAAGATCACCGCGTTCGCGGTCCGCCAGGAGGCCCCGGCGCTGCCCGCGGGCGCCAAGGGCGAGCCGACCCTTCGGCCGCACCGGATCGCGATCGGCCTGTACGACCTGGACGGCGGCAAGCTCGTCCGTACGGACCGGATCGAGCTGGACATCGACGGCGCGCTGACGGAGGTGCCGGAGCTGGTCGGCCGGGCCCGTCCGGCGGTCGTCCTGCTGAACGACGACGACCTGTCGTACGCCAAGGTCCGCCTGGACGAGGCCTCCCTCGCCAACGTCACCGCGCACCTGGGCGACTTCACCGAGTCGCTGCCGCGGGCGCTGTGCTGGGCCTCGGCGTGGGACATGACCCGCGACGGCGAACTGGCCACGCGCGACTACCTCGCCCTCGTCCTGTCGGGCATCGGCAAGGAGTCGGACATCGGCGTCGTCCAGTCGCTGCACCGGCAGGTGAAGCTGGCCGTCGACCTGTACGCCGACCCGGCGTGGCGCGAGCAGGGCCTGGCGACCTGGACCGACGCGACGCTGGAGCACCTGCGCGGCGCCGAGCCGGGCAGCGACCACCAGCTGGCGTGGGCCCGCGCGTTCGCGGCCACGGCCCGCACCGAGGGGCAGCTGACGTACCTGTCCGCGCTGCTGGACGGTTCGGCGGAGATCGAGGGCCTGGTCGTCGACACCGAGCTGCGGTGGGCGTTCCTGGAGCGCCTGGTCGCCACGGGTGTGCTGGACGAGCCGGCCATCGCGGCGGAGCTGGAGCGCGACCGTACGGCGGCGGGCGAGCGCCACGCGGCCACCGCGCGGGCCGCGCGTCCGACGGCGGAGGCCAAGGCCGAGGCGTGGGCCTCGGTGGTGGACTCGGCGGACCTGCCGAACGCCGTGCAGGAGGCCGTGATCGGCGGCTTCGTCCAGACCGACCAGCGCGAGCTGCTGGCCCCGTACACCGAGAAGTACTTCGCGGTGATCAAGGGGATCTGGGAGAACCGCAGCCACGAGATCGCCCAGCAGATCGCGGTGGGCCTGTACCCGTCCCTGCAGGTCTCCCCGGAGACCCTGGCGGCGACGGACGCGTGGCTGGCCTCGGCGGAGCCGAACGCGGCCCTGCGCCGCCTGGTCTCGGAGTCCCGCTCGGGCGTGGAGCGCGCCCTGAAGGCCCAGGCGGCAGACGCAGCCTCCGCCTGACCCCACCCCCGGCGGGCCCGGCCGAGCACGTTCGGCCGGGCCCGCCGGGCACCGGGCTCCGCGCAGCGGGGGCCCGAAGGGCTAAGCGGCCGGCAGCGTTCGCCCCGTCGCGACGCCCGGCACGCCGAGTGCACGCACCGGACGCCGCTCCCTGACGGGCAAAGGCTGCCGGACGCGGCACTAGCGGGCCGCGGCGGCTTCGCGGAGAGCGGCCAGTGCATGGGCCACCGCCGGTGCGGATTCCGAGCCCCGGCGCGTGGCCGCGATGACGTGCCGGGTCGGGCGGTCGTGGGTCAGGACCCGCACCGTCACCCCCGAGGCCCGGCTCGACACCATGCGCGGGACCAGCGCCACGCCCATCCCGGCCTCCACCATCGCCAGGATCGCGGTCCAGCCGGATGCCGAGTGCGCCTGTTCCGGGACGAAGCCGGCCGCCTCGCAGGCATTGCGGGCGATCTCCTGCCACGGCCCGCTGCCCCCGTAGATCCACGGATCGCCGGACAGGTCCGCCAGCCGCAGGACCGGCACCGCCGCCAGCGGATGCCCCGGCGGCAGCGCCACGTCGAGCGGGTCCTCCATCAGCGTCAGCCGGGTGAAGCGCGGGTCCCGGGCGGTCGGGGCGTGCGCCGCCAGCGAGAGGGCCAGGTCGACCGCCCCGGCCGACAGCAGCTCGTACGACTCCGCCGCCTCGGTCTCCCGTACCCGCACCTCCACCCCCGGGTGGCTCCGCCGCAGCGCCGCCACCGCCGGGACCACCAGCACCGGCACGGCCGTGGAGAACGCCCCGATCCGGACCTCCCCCGCATCCCCGGCCAGGTACCCGGCCAGCTCGGCGTCCGCCCGCTCCAGCTGCGCGAACACCGCCTCCGCATGGCGCAGTACGAGGTGCGCGGCATCCGTGAGCCGGACCCGGCGCCCCTGCGCCTCCAGCAGCGGCACCCCCAACTGCCGTGCGAGATTGGTCAGCTGCTGCGAAACGGCCGAGGGCGTCATGTGCAGCGCCTCGGCCGTCGCGGTCACGGTCCCCCGGTCGGCCAGGGTCCGCAGGATCCGCAGCTTCTTGATGTCCCACTCGGTCATGGGACCGAACCTACCGCCGGGCTCCCAGGCCCACGCCGCCGAGGATCAGCGCCATGCAGAGCAGCTGCGCCGGGCCCGTCCGCTCGTCCAGCAGCAGGAGGCCGAGGCCGGCGACGCACACCGGCTGGAGGTAGTAGACGACTCCCGCCCGGGCCGCGCCGATGAGCGAGATGGCCTTGTTCCAGGCGAAGAAGGCGACCGCGGAGGACATGACGCCGACGTAGAGCAGCATGCCGCCGGTGCCCGCGGTGACCTCGAAGCCGCCCTGGACGGTGACGGACACGGCGTACGCGGGGGCCAGCATCAGCGCGCCGAGCACGAAGGTGGTGATCAGGAAGGCCAGTCCGCCGAGTTCGGCGGGCTTGCGCTTGAGCAGTGCGCTGTACGTGGCGAACGACAGGGCGGCGGCGAGCATCCACAGGTCGCCGGCCCCGAAGTCGAAGCCGAGCGAGCCGTCCCCGACGAGCAGCAGCACACCGAACGCGGCGAGCAGCAGTCCGAAGGTGCGCCGGGCGCCGAGCCGTTCGCCGCCGAGGCGGGCGTACAGCGCCATGACGACCGGCGAGGCGGCCATGATCATGCCCATGTTGGAGGCGGAGGTGGTCAGTCCGGCCTGGTGCACGAGCGTGTTGTACAGGGCGACGCCGAACAGCGAGGCGAGGGCGATGAAGCCGAGGTGCTTGCGGATCAGCTCCCGCTGCTGCCAGGCCTGCCGGGCCGCGAAGGGGGCGACGGCGAGGGTGGCGATGATCCAGCGCCAGAACACGGCCTGGACGGGCGGGACGGCGTCGGCCATCCCCCGGGTGGCGACGAAGCTGCCGGACCAGACGACCGTGGCGACCAGGGCGAGGAGTACGCCGAGTCCGGCGGACCCCTTCTTCACCTGGATGCCCGGCTTGTGCTGCGCAACGGTACGGACCCGGTCCATGACGGCCACGGTGTATCTCCCCCTCGGGTGCTGGTCCGACGGTCCGTCCGTCCGACGCAGGTCTACCGTCGCACCGGGCCATCCGTCAGGTCCATCGAAATGTTTCGATCATTCTGTTCAGTAGAACTGAACGATTCGACGGAGGCGGGGGCGGGGGCGGCGGCGAACAGCTGGCCCGCGACGGTGGCGCCGAAGGCGACCCCCATGCCCACCAGCTGCACGGGCGACAGCGCCTGCCCGAGGGCCGCCCAGCCGATGACGGCCGCGCTGAGCGGGGAGAGCGGGCCGAGCAGGGTGACCGAGGTGGCGGTGAGCCGGCCGATGCCGCGGAACCAGAGCCAGTACGCGATACCGGTGTTGATCAGCATCATGTAGCCGTAGCCGAGGAGGGCGTTGCCGTCGAGCGCGGGCGGCGCCCCCTCGATCAGGGCCGCGACGGGGATGATGACCAGCCCGCCCGCGGTGAGCTGCCAGCCGGCCACGGCCAGCGGGCCGACCCCGTCCGGGCGCCCCCAGCGCTTGGTCATGACCGTGCCCGCGGCCATGGAGGCGGAGGAGACGACACCGGCGACGATGCCGACGAGGTCGAGCCGGGCCTCGGCGGTCAGGACGACCATGCTCACGCCGAACGCCCCCGCGACGGCGGCGAGGACGGTCCGCAGCCTCGCCCGCTCCCCCAGGACGAGGGCGGCGAGTCCGACGACGAACAGCGGGCCGGCGGAGCCGAGCACGGCCGCCACCCCGCCGGGCAGCCGGTACGCGGAGAGGAACAGCAGCGGGAAGAAGGCGCCGATGTTGAGCGTGCCCAGGACGGCGGACTTCCACCACCACTGCCCGCTCGGGAGTCTGCGGGACAGGGCCGTGAGCAGCAGTCCGGCGGGCAGGGCCCGCATCACCGCGGTGAACAGGGGCCGGTCGGGCGGGAGCAGTTCGGTGGTGACGGCGTAGGTCGAGCCCCAGGAGACCGGGGCGAGTGCGGTCAGGGCGACGGTGGCGAGACGGTTCATGACAGGGGACTCCTCGGGCGGGTGAGGAACTCGGGACGGAGCGGAGCCGGACCACCGGCAGACGGCTCAGGCAGGCGGCTCAGGCAGGCGGCTCAGGCAGCCGGGGCCTGCGCCTCGGCGGCCGGGGTCCGCGCCCCGGCGGCGGCCACCACCACCGGCGGCTGCACGCACACGGCCTCGACCGGCAGCCGCCGCTCGAGCCGGACCAGCGCCAGGGCGGCGCCGCCCGCGGCGGCGGCGAGGACGGCCCAGGGCAGGCGGCCGTCGACGGAGAGCAGGGCCGTGAAGAGGGACGGGGCCAGCGCGGTGGCCAACGAGTAGGACAGCTGGTAGGTGGCCAGGTAGCGGCCGCGTACGGCTGCCGGGGCGGCGGAGACCGACAGAGCCCCGCCGGACGGGCTGTGCACGAGCTCGCCGAGCGTGTAGACGACGACGATGGCCAGCAGCGCGACCAGGGTCGCGGTCCGCCCGGGGCGCAGGGTGCCGAGCACGATCTGCCCGACGAAGGCGGCGGCGAAGAGCAGTGCGCCGAGGGCGGCCGATCGGGTGCGGCGGGCCCCCGAGCGGCGGACCCGGCTCGCGACGAGCACGCCGATCCCGGCGCACAGGGCGGTGTTGACGGTGAACGCGGCTCCGGTGAGGGAGTCGGGCCCGTGCAGCCAGGTGGCGATGTAGAGCGGGAAGAGCACGGACAGGGCCGCGTAGCCCAGTGCGGTCAGGAAGTTGGCGGCGGTCAGCGCGAGGAAGGGCCGGTCGCGCAGGACCATCCGGTATCCGGCGGGCGGCCGCTCGGCGGTGGCGTCCTGCCCGTCGCGCACCGGGCGGACCCGGCGCACGAGCAGTCCGGCGAGCCCGAAGGCCAGCGCGTTGCCCCAGGCGGTGTACGTGAAGGCGGCCGTCCCCCACAGCGCCAGCACTCCGGAGACGATCAGGGCCCCGGCGCCCATCCCGGCGTTCTGCAGGGCGCGCAGGGAGGCCTGGAGCCGGTCCCGGGCGCCGCCGCGCGCCACCTCCCCGATCAGGGACTGCTGGACGGCGGGGAAGGACCGGTCGGCCAGGGCGGTGACGAGCGCGACGGCGGCGAAGGCGGGCAGCGAGCCGGCGAACGGGTAGAGCGCGAAGCCGAGCGCCCGCAGCGCGTAGAGGACCAGGACGATCCGCCGGGCGCCGAACCGGTCGACGGCCGAGCCGGCCAGCGGCATGAACGCCAGTCCGGCCAGGCCGGTGGCGGTCATGACCACGCCGACGAGGGCGAAGGAGAGGCCGGTGACGTGGTGGAAGAAGACGAGCGAGAAGGGGACGTACATGCCGATCCCGACCGCGCTGACACCGACGCCGACGAGCAGGGACCGCTCCCCCGCCACCCTTGCTTCCTTGGCCATGGCCATTACCCCTCCCCGAGTAGGTTGCTGGAAAGTAGCTTACCCCTAAGCTACTTTCCGTCAAGCAACTTTCTTGCGAACGATCGGAGGAAGGCCGGATACTGCACGCATGACCGAGGCCAACAAGGACGCCGTCGACGCGATCATCGACCAGTGGGCTGCAGTACGGCCCGACCTGGAAACCGCCCCCATGGCCGTCTTCGGCCGCATCTACCGGATCGCGCGGGCCATGGGTGATGCGATGGAGAAGGCCTACGCCCGCTACGGGATCTCGCGCGGCGAGTTCGACGTCGTCGCCACGCTGCGCCGCTCCGGCACCCCGTACACGCTCTCGCCGCGCCAGCTGTCGGCCACGCTCATGCTCACGACGGGCGGCATGACCGGGCGCCTGGACAAGCTGGAGAAGGCCGGCCTGCTCTGCCGCAAGCCCGATCCGCACGACCGGCGGGGGCTCCAGGTGACGATCACCGACCGCGGGCTCGCCCTCATCGACGAGGCCGTCGCCGCCGGCCTGGAGGTGCAGCGCGCCGCGCTCACCGGGCTCGGCGACGAGGAGGTCGCCGTCCTGACCGGCCTGCTCCGCAAGCTGATGTCCGGCGTCCCGACGGCCTAAGCGTGGCCTAAGCGGCCTGTCGAAAAGCGCCCGGCCGGCGCCCGGAACGCACAACGGGGCGCCGGGGGTCCGCACCGACGCCGACACGGCGTCGGCCTGCGGACCCCCGGCGCCCCGGAAGTCTCTGACGGGTACTACCCCCCGCCGGGTCAGCCCTGCGTCTGCGGCCTGTCCGACTTGTCGAGGACCATGACGAGGCCCGCGATGATCAGGAACAGCACGATCGGCGTGGCCACGTACAGGCCCAAGGTCTGGGCGACGCTCAGGCCCGGGCCCGGGTCGTCGCCGTCGTCGCGGGTCACCGCGAGCGCGGGAGACGTCATCAGCAGCATCATCAGCGTCGATCCGGCCGTGACGGCGCCGGCGCGCAGAGCGTTCTTCTTGTCCACGGTGCAAACGTAGCGAACACCTAAACGACGCGCGCGCCCGGGGGTGCCGTACGGGCACGCGCTCCCTCCCGCACCGCGCCCAGCAGGGCGTTCGCCCGGGGCGAGGCGGCCAGCGCCTCCAGGGACAGCGGCCGTCCCGCCGCGTCGGCGACCGGCAGCCGCCAATTGGGGTACTGGTCCCAGGTTCCCGGCAGGTTCTGCGGCCGCCGGTCCCCGACCGCGTCCGGCAGCCATACGCCGACCAGCCGGGCGGGGGTGCACAGCAGGAAGCCGTACAGGGCCCGTACGGCGGCCTCCTCGCCCTTGGTGTCCAGGCCGAGCCCCTCCAGCACGTCCAGCCACTGGGCGGTGTCCGCGGCGTCCTGGGCCCGCTCCTGCTCCACCGGGCAGGTCAGCAGGCCGAGCCGGTCGCGCAGTTCCACATGGCCGCCGGCCAGCTTGGCGGCGGTGGGCGGCAGGTCGTGGGTGGTGGCGGTGGCCAGGCAGTCGGCCCGCCAGGCCTCGGGGGCGAGCGGCTGCCCGTCGCCCGCCCAGTCCCGTTCGAACCAGAGCACGGAGGTGCCGAGCACCCCGCGCCGGGCCAGTGCCCGGCGGACCCGCGGCTCCACCGTCCCGAGGTCCTCGCCGATGACCAGGGCCCCGGCCCGGTGGGCCTCGAGCACCAGGACCGCGAGCATGGCCTCGCCGTCGTACGAGACGTACGCGCCGTCGGCGGGCGGGGCGCCCTCCGGGATCCACCAGAGCCGGAACAGGCCCATGACGTGGTCGATGCGCAGGGCGCCGGCGTAGCGGAACACCCCGCGCAGCAGGGCCCGGAACGGCGCGTACCCGGTGGCCTCGAGCCGGTCGGGCCGCCACGGCGGCAGCCCCCAGTCCTGGCCGCGCGCGTTGAAGGCGTCCGGCGGGGCGCCGACGCACACGCCGTTCGCGTAGAGGGGCGGGCCGGAGGTGTCCGAGCCGTTCGGGTGCACCCCGACGGCCAGGTCGTGCACGATGCCGACCGTCATCCCGGCCTCGCGGGCGGCGCTCTGGGCCGCGGCGAGCTGGGTGACCGTCAGCCAGACCAGCCAGCGGTGGAAGTCGGCCCCGCTTCCCTGGTCGTCGCCTGCGTGCCCGGCGCACCACGTGGCGTGCCGGTCCAGCGCCTCGCCCTGCTCGGCGCAGAACTCCCGGTAGGCGGCGTCCCGTTCGGGCGTGCGCGGGACGGCGTACAGCAGTTCCAGGGCGGCGCGCTTGAGGGCCCAGACGGCGTCGCGGTCGATCAGCGCCCCCTTCTCCAGGACCTCGCGGCGCAGCTCCCCGCCCCGGGCGGCGAGTTCGGCGAGGGCGCCCGGATCGGGGCAGTCGGCGTACTCGGGGACGTCCTCGATCCGCAGGTGCACCGGGTCGGGGAAGCGGCGCGTGGAGGGCCGGTACGGGGAGGGGTCGGTCGGGGTTCCGGGCACGGCCGCGTGCAGTGGGTTGACCTGGATGAACCCGACTCCGTGGGTACGGCCGGCCCAGCGGGCGAGCGCGGCCAGGTCGCCGAGGTCACCCATGCCCCAGGAGTGCTCGGAGAGCAGGGAATACAGCTGGACGAGCAGCCCGTGGGCCCGCTCGGGCGCGGCCGGGGCCCGCTCCGGGGCCACGATCAGGGTGGCGGCGCCGGTGCGGCCGTCCGGAGCCTCGGCGGCGAGCCGGTGCACGCCGAGCGGGAGTCCGGGGCCCCACGCGAGCTCCTCCCCCGTCTCCTCTGCGGCCACCCGCACCCGGGTGCCCGGCGGCAGCCCGGCGGGCTCCGGCGGTACGGGCTCCCCCTGCCAGAGCACCACCGTCCGCGGCAGCAGCCGCTCGGCCGCCTCCCGTACGGCGTCCTCGGCGCACACCCGGACGTCCTCGGCGTCGTCGGCGACGACCCCCAGCAGCCCGAGGAGGGCCTTGACGGTGGCCTCCGGGACCCGGACGGTGACGTCCTCGGCGGGCCGGTAGGTGGTGGCGATGCCGTGCAGGGCCGCGAGCCGGGCGAGGTCGTCCATGTGAATACCTGTGTCCCTGTGTCTAGTCGCCTGCGGCAGCGGCCGCGGCGGGTGGGGTCGGCTCGCTCGTCAGCGGGGCCTCGTCGGTGAGCGGGGGCTCGCTGGTCAGCGGCGCGTGGGCGGCACCGGCGAGCGGGGGCTCGCTGGTGAGGGGTCCTTCGGCGGGCCCGCCCTGCGCGGGCAGGTGGGCGAGCAGCGGGGTGTGCGGCGGGGCGGCGGGGGTGTGCGGGGTGCCGGTTGCGGTGTTCACGCGCGGTTGCTCCTTCGTCCGTAAGAGGTGTGAGGGTGGGTCAGGAGTCATGGAACACCGCCGGGAACATCGCAGCCATACCCCGCAGGCAGCGCCGCAATTCCTGCGTATCCAGGTCAGAACGCCCGCCCGCATTGACACTCCGGCCGCACGGGTGGTGGGCTCGGGGTCATTCGTACGGGCGGGTGACGACTCGGGACGGGGAGGCTCCGTGCAGCTCAGGGGCAGGAAGCGGGCGACGGCAGCGGCGGTGGCGGTCATCGGGACGCTGCTGGGCGGCGGGGTGTTCGCCGGTCCGCCCGCCGCGTTCGCGGCGCCGAGCGCGCCGGCCCTCCCGGGACCGGACCCCGCTGCCGGGCCGGCCGCCGGGACCGCGGCCGGACATGCGAACGGACCTGCTGCAGGGCCTGCGACCGGGTCCGCCGCCGCGCCGGGATCCGACCCCGCGACGGGGCTGGCTCCTGGGCCCGCGTTCGACCCCGGCCCCGACGCTCCGCGAGCGGCCGCCGAGGGACCGGCCGTGTGGCCGCGGCCGCAGTCGATGACCGCCGACGCGGCGCGCGAGGTCCCGCTGGGCGCCGAGGCCGTGCTGGTGGCGGCGCCGGACGCCGATCCGTACGCGGTCGGGCTGGTCCGCACCGCCCTGCGCGCGGCGGGCGTACGGACCCTGCACGAACCGGCCCCCGGGGCGCCGCTGCCCGAACGGGGCACCGTCGTACGGCTGCAGGGCCCCGACGCGCAGGAGGCCCTGCGGGCGCTGGGCGCGGCCCCGGCGGCGGGGGCTGCGGAGCTGCCGAACGGGGGCTACCGGCTGGCCGTCGGCAAGGCCGCGGGCCGGGACACGGTCGCGCTGGCCGGCGTGGGTGAGGACGGGCTGTTCCACGCGGCGCAGACGCTGCGCCAGCTGCTGGCCCCGGCCGGAGCGGGCGGCGGGAAGGTGCCCGGGGTCGTGGTGCGGGACTGGCCGACCGCGCCCGTACGCGGGATCACCGAGGGGTTCTACGGGCAGCCGTGGACGCAGGACCAGCGGCTCGCACAGCTGGACTTCATGGGCCGGACCAAGCAGAACCGGCTGCTGCTCGCGCCCGGCGACGACCCGTACCGTACGACCGGCTGGCGCGAGGACTACCCGGCGGCGCAGCAGACGGAGTTCCGGGCCCTGGCCGAGCGGGCCCGCGCCAACCGGGTGGTGCTGGCCTGGGCGGTGGCCCCCGGGCAGTCGATGTGCCTGGCCTCGGCCGCCGACCGGGCGGCGCTGGCGCGCAAGCTGGACGCGATGTGGGACCTGGGCTTCCGGGCGTTCCAGGTGCAGTTCCAGGACGTCAGCTACACGGAGTGGGGCTGCCGGGCGGACCGGGTGCGCTACGGGACGGGCCCGGCGGCGGCCGCGAAGGCGCACGCGGAGGTCGCGGACGAGCTGGCGGCGCACCTCGCCGCGCGGCATCCGGGCGCGGCGCCGCTGTCGCTGATGCCGACGGAGTACCACCAGAAGGGCGCGACCGCGTACCGGACCGCCCTGGCGAGCCAGCTCGACGGGCGGGTGGAGGTCGCCTGGACGGGCGTGGGCGTGGTGCCGCGCTCGATCACCGGGAAGGAACTCGACGGGGCGCGCAGCGCCTTCGGGCAGCACCCGCTCGTCACCATGGACAACTACCCGGTCAACGACTGGGACCCGGGCCGGGTCTTCCTCGGCCCGTACACGGGCCGGGAGCCGGCGGTGGCCGGCGGCTCGGCGGCCCTGCTGGCCAATGCGATGCAGCAGGGCACCCTGGCGCGGATCCCGCTGTTCACGGCCGCCGACTTCGCGTGGAACGCGAACGGCTACCGGCCGGGCGAGTCCTGGGCGGCGGCGGTCTCCGACCTGTCCGGGCCGGACCAGGCCGCCCGCCGGTCCCTGGCCGCGCTGGCCGGGAACACGGCCTCCTCGGGCCTCGGCCACCAGGAGTCGGCGTACCTGCGCCCGCTGGTGGACGAGTTCTGGCGCAGCCGCGGCTCGGGCGACCCGGCGGCCGGTGACCGGCTGCGGGCGGCGTTCACGGCCCTGCGGGAGGCGCCTGCGCGGCTGCCCGGGCTGTCGGCCGAGGCGGGGCCGTGGCTGGCGCGGCTGTCGGCGTACGGAACGGCGGGCGAGCTGGCGGTGGATCTCCTGCGGGCCCAGTCCCGCGGGGACGGGGCGGCGGCGTGGAAGGCCTCGCAGGACCTGTCGGCGGCCCGCAAGGCACTGGCCGAGCCGGGCACCGCCCGGCTGGACCAGACCGTACTGGACCCCTTCCTCGCGCAGGCGGTGGCGGAGGCGGACGCGTGGACGGGGGCGGCCCGCCGGCCGGGCACGGTGTCCCAGGAGCGGGACTCGTACACGGTCCGGCTGGACACGGTGCGGCCGGTGTCGGTGGTGACCGTGATGACGGACCCGCTGTCGCCGGGCGTCCGGGGCGCGGCGGTGGAGGCGCACGTGCCGGGCGAGGGCTGGCGCAAGGTCGCCGAGGCCTCGGCGTCGGGCTGGACGCAGGCGGACGTCGGCGGCCTCGGCGCGGACGCGGTACGGCTGTCGTGGGCGGGGCCGGCTCCGGCGGTGCATCAGGTGGTGCCGTGGCTGGCGGACGGGCCCTCGGCCGCGTTCGAGCTGCCGGAGACCGTGGAGGTGGAGATCGGCGGGGCCGCGCAGGTGGTGCCGGGCCGGCTGTCGGCGCTGAGCCCCGGCGGGGTCCGGGGCCCGCTCTCGGCGGCACCGCCGAAGGGCGTCGATGTGAAACTCCCTGCGGAGGCCGCTGCTCCGCGGGGTACGCAGGTCACCGTCCCGGTGTCGGTGACGGTCCCGGCGGGCACCCCGGCGGGCAGCTACCCGGTGCCGGTCACGTTCGCGGGGCAGACCCGGACGCTGACCGTCCGGGCGGTCCCGCGTACGGGCGGGCCGGACCTGTTCCGCTCGGCGCGGGCCTCGTCGTCGGGGGACGAGACCCCGGCGTTCCCGGCCTCGGCGGCGGTGGACGGCTCCCCGACCACGCGCTGGTCTTCCAAGCCGGTCGACGGCGCATGGTGGCAGGCGGAGCTCCCGGCGGCGGCCCGGATCGGCAAGCTGGTCCTGCACTGGCAGGAGGCGTACCCGTCGGCGTACCGGGTGGAGACCTCCCCGGACGGCGTCACCTGGCACCCCGCGGCGACGGTCCCGGCATCCCGCGGCGGCCTGGAGACGGTCCGCCTGGACGCGTCGGCCCCGGCCCGCTTCGTCCGCGTCACCTGCGAGAAGCGCGCAACCCGGTTCGGCTGCAGCCTCTTCGCGGCGGAGGCCTACGCGGTCGCCCCGTAGCCCCGGCCCGGGGGCCGGGGCTACGGGGCCCAGGAGTCAGGAGGCTGCCGCGCCGATGCGGTCCAGGGCATCCGCCGCGCCGTACGGCTGGAGGTACGGCATCCAGCGCGGATCCCGGTGGCCCGTACCGATGATCCGCCAGGCCAGCCCCGACGGCGGAGCCGGCTGGTGCCGCAGCCGCCAGCCCAGCTCCAGCAGGTGCCGGTCCGCCTTGACGTGGTTGCACCGCCGGCATGCGGCGACCACGTTGTCCCATACGTGCTGCCCACCCCGGCTGCGCGGGATCACGTGGTCGACGCTCGTGGCGACGCCGCCGCAGTACATGCAGCGGCCGCCGTCGCGGGCGAACAGCGCGCGGCGGGTGAGTGGAACGGGCCCCCGGTAGGGGACCCGCACGAAGCGCTTGAGCCGGACCACGCTGGGCGCGGGGACGACTCTCGTCGCGCTGTGCAGAAAGGCGCCGGATTCCTCCAGGGAGACAGCTTTGTTCTCCAGGACGAGGACGAGCGCGCGGCGGAGCGGTACGACGCCGAGCGGCTCGTACGACGCATTGAGGACCAGGACGTGCGGCACGGACTGCCTCCTTGTACGTCGGCGGCGCGTGGCTCGCGCCGGGACGATCTGCTCTCCAGTCTCTCCTTACGGCTGGTCGAAGCGCCACCACGCGCCCGTAACGGGTCCGAGGTGTTTTCAACCACACCCGGTTCATCCCCAGGTGAGTCTGGTCTCTCCCTCGAACACGGCAACGGGGTCACACGAATGCCCCGTTAGTGTGGTTGGTCTGTCCCGCACACCCGCACACCCTCCCCCGGACTCCGTCCGGGGGTACCCCCATCCGCGGGCAGACCGCTACACCTGGAGGTTCCCGTCGTGCCCTGGCCTGCCGCCCTGCTGCCCCTGGCTGCCGACACCCCGGACCCGACCGCTTCGGTCAAGGAAGCCCACGAGAGCGTCACGAACGCCGCCAGTTTCATCGAGGAGAACTGGGCCGGATGGCTGTACCTCGGCCTGAAGATCCTGCTGATCCTGGTGATCGCGGCAGCACTGCGCTCGCTGGTCCGCAAGTCGCTGACCAAGCTGATAACGCGGATGAACCGGGGCGCCGAGGCCGTTGAGGGCATGGCGCTCGGCGGGCTCCTCGTCAACGCGGAGCGCCGACGGCAGCGCTCCGAGGCGATCGGTTCGGTCCTGCGTTCGGTCGCTTCGTTCCTGATCCTCGGCACGGCCGGGCTGATGGTGCTCGGCGCCCTGGGCATCAACCTCGGCCCGCTGCTCGCGAGTGCCGGTGTGGCCGGTGTGGCGATCGGTTTCGGTGCGCGGAACCTGGTGACGGACTTCCTGTCCGGCGTGTTCATGATCCTCGAGGACCAGTACGGCGTCGGCGACAAGATCGACGCGGGGGTGGCCTCCGGCGAGGTCGTCGAGGTCGGCCTGCGCGTGACCAAGCTGCGCGGGGACAACGGCGAGATCTGGTACGTCCGCAACGGCGAGATCAAGCGGATCGGCAACCTCAGCCAGGGCTGGGCGACCGCGGGCGTGGCCGTCCAGGTCAAGCCGTCGGAGAGCCTGACCCGCGTCCGCGAGGTCGTCAAGCACGTCGCCGACGGCATGGCGAAGGAGTCCCCGTGGGACGAGCGCCTGTGGGGCCCGGTGGAGGTGCTGGGCCTGGACGAGGTACTGCTGGCATCGATGACGGTGAAGATCTCCGCGAAGACGATGCCGGGCCAGCAGTTCGCCGTGGAGCGCGAGCTGCGCTGGCGGATCAAGGAGGCCTTCGACGAGTCCGGCATCCGGATCATCGGCGGTCTGCCGGCCGCCGACGGCGAGGAGGACGAGGCCCCGGCCGACCCGTCGGCCGCCGTGGCGCCGCCGTCGGCGCTCGCGAACCCGGCTTCCCCTCAGTCCCTGGCCACCGCCCCGATCGCGGCGCCGGCCGCCGGCGGCCCCCGGATCAGCAAGTAGCCCGTTCCCCCTTCTCCCTCACCGCTGCCCCCGCAGGTTCATTTCTGCGGGGGCAGCGGCATTGACACAGCTCAAACACCGATAGGAAACTTACCTAACAGTTCCTGACCACGGCGTGAGCCGACGACGGAGAGAGCGCTCATGACCGGCACCACCCCCGGAACGCCCAGCCTGCTGCGCGTCATGAACGACCGCGCAGCGCTGGACCTGCTGCTGGAGCACGGGCCCCTGTCCCGCACCCGGATCGGCCGGCTCACCGGGCTCTCCAAGCCCACCGCCTCCCAGCTGCTGGCCCGCCTCGAAGCCGCCGGGCTGGTCGTGGCCACCGGCACCGCCGGCGGCCGCCCCGGACCCAACGCCCAGCTGTACGGGGTCAACCCGCGCGCCGCCCACGTCGCCGGACTGGACGTCACCCCGAGCGGCATCGTCGCGGCCGTCGCCGATCTCACCGGCGAGGTGATCGGCAGCCACGAGCTCCCGTACACCGAGGGCGCCGGGGCCGTCGACCGGGTCACCCGGGCCCTCGGCGGGGCCGTCAAGGACGCCGGGCTCGAGCGGTCCGCCGTCCACCGCGTCGTCATCGCCACCCCGGGGTCCTTCGATCCGCACACCGGGGCGCTGCGCTACGCCGAGCACCTGCCCGGCTGGCACTCCCCCACCCTCCTCGAGGAGCTGGCGGCGGCCCTGCCGATGCCGGTCGGGTACGAGAACGACGTGAACCTCGCCGCGGTCGCCGAACAGCGCCTCGGCGCGGCCCGCGGCCACGGGGACTTCGTCCTGCTGTGGAACGAGGAGGGCCTCGGCGCCGCCCTGGTGCTCGGCGGCCGGCTGCACCGCGGCTGGACCGGCGGCGCGGGCGAGGTCGGGTTCCTGCCCGTGCCGGGCCACCCCCTGGTCCGGCAGGTCACCCGGGTCAACTCCGGCGGCTACCAGGCGCTGGCCGGCGTCGAGGTGGTGCCCGGCATGGCGGCCGCGCTGGGCATCGGGATGCCGCCCGGGGCCGAGGCGGGGACGCCGGTCGCCGCGGCGGTCGCGCTGCTGGCGCAGGCCGCCCGGCATCCCGAGGGGGCGAACCTGCGGCTCCTGCAGCAGTACGCGACCGCGCTGGCCACCGGTCTCGCCGCGCTGGTCGCCGTACTGGACCCCGAGATCGTGGTCCTCTCCGGCGCGGTGACCGCCGCCGGCGGGGACGTGCTGCGCGAGCTCGTCGAGGCCGAGCTCGCCGATCTCGCCCCCTCCCGGCCCCGCCTCGTGTCGGGCACGGTGCGCGAGCGGCCCGTACTGCGCGGCGCACTGGAGAGCGCCCTCGCCGCCACCCGCGACGAGGTCTTCGACACCTCGCGCCGCTGACCGACCCGGCCCGGCCCGGCCCCCGAACGTACGACCAGCACCTCCGGCCCCCACCGGCTCCCCGGCGTCACCGGCACCACCCGCGTCACCGAAACCCGTCGTCGCACCCCTGGCACACCTCCGGAAGTTCCTCCCGCAGAGAGCGAGCACCGCCATGCCCAGAAACCGCCGTCTGACCGCCGTGGCCACCGCCGTCGCCGCGATATCCGTCCTGGCCACCGCGTGTACGGGCCAGAGCGGCAACGCGGCCGCCGACGACCCGGACAAGGAGGTCACGCTCAACTTCTGGCACGGCTGGTCCGCGCCGAGCGAGGCCAAGGCGATCGAGGAGAACATCGCCCGGTTCGAGAAGGCGCACCCGAACATCAAGGTCAAGGTCACGGGCAACATGACCGACGACAAGATCAACCAGGCCCTCCGGGCAGGCGGGGACAAGGCCCCCGACGTGGTCTCCTCCTTCACCACCGACAGCGTCGGCAAGTTCTGCAACTCCGGCGCCTTCGCCGACCTGAACCCCTTCCTCAAGAAGTCGGGCGTCGACAAGGCGAAGGTCTTCCCCAAGACCCTGCTGGAATACACGCAGTTCAACGGCAACCAGTGCACGCTGCCGCTGCTGAACGACGCGTACGGCCTCGTCTACAACAAGGACGCCTTCAAGGCCGCGGGCATCACCGAACCGCCCAAGACCTGGAGCCAGTTCGAGGAGGTCGCGCAGAAGCTGACGGTTGCCAAGGGCGATTCGTACGACCAGCTCGGCATCATGCCCACCTTCCACGGCTACGAGACCAAGCCGACCCGGCTCGCCGCGCAGTGGGGCGGGACGTACTTCGACGCGCAGGGCAAGTCCAACCTGGCCAAGGACCCTGCCTTCACCCAGATGCTGACGGCGCAGAAGAGCCTGGTAGCCAAGCTGGGCGGCTACGAGAAGCTGGAGAAATTCCGCAACACCTTCGGTGACGAGTGGAGCGCCGAGCACCCGTTCCACCTGGGCCTGGTCGCGATGCAGATCGACGGCGAGTGGCGGGCGTCCATGGCGAAGGAGGCCGGCATCAAGTTCGAGATCGGCACGGCGCCGCTGCCGGTGCCGGACGACAGGCTCTCCGACTACGGCAAGGGCTACCTCTCCGGCACGGTCATGGGCATCGCCTCGGGCAGCAAGAAGCAGAACGCCGCCTGGGAGCTGGTGAAGTACATGACGACTGACACCGACGCGGTCGTGGACTTCGCCAACGCCATCCACAACCTGCCGTCCACGCTGACGGCGCTGGACTCCCCGAAGCTCCAGGTGACCCCGGAGTTCAAGACCTTCATCGACATCGCCAAGCACCCGAAGTCGAGCACCACCCCGGCCCAGGCCGACGGGGGCACCTACCAGCTGACCTTCGAGGACTTCACCTACGGGGTCGAGAAGGGCGACGTCGCCGACATCCCGGCCGGCCTCGCCAAGACCGACCAGCAGATCGACACGGACATCGCGAAGGCGAAGTAGCCCCCGATGACCGCCGCGATGCCGAGCACCGGCACCATCCCCACCGCACCCGCCCTGCGGGCGAAGCGACGGCGGTCCGCCCTGCGGACCGCGGCCTTCATGTCGCCCTGGCTGATCGGGTTCGCCGTCTTCTTCGCGTACCCGCTCGTCTCCACCGTGTACTTCTCCTTCACGAAGTACGACGGCTTCCGCCCGCCCGTCTTCAACGGCCTGGACAACTGGACGTACGTCTTCACGGACTATCCGCTGTTCTGGCCGGCCATGCGCAACACCCTGTGGCTGGTCGTGGTGATGGTCGTCAGCCGGGTCGTCTTCGGCCTCGGCATCGGCCTGCTCATCACCAAGATCAAGACGGCGGCGGGGATCTTCCGGACCCTGTTCTACCTGCCCTACCTGGCCCCGCCGGTGGCCGCGACGCTGGCCTTCGTCTTCCTGCTCAACCCCGGCACCGGCCCGGTCAACACCCTGCTGGAGGGGGCCGGCCTGCCCGCCCCCGGCTGGTTCACCGACGCCGACTGGTCCAAGCCCGCGCTGACCCTCCTCGCCCTGTGGGGGATCGGCGACCTGATGGTCATCTTCATGGCCGCGCTGCTCGACGTACCGAAGGAGCAGTACGAGGCCGCCGAGCTGGACGGGGCCGGCGCCTGGCAGCGGTTCCGGCACATCACCCTGCCGAACATCTCGCCGATCATCCTGTTCGCGGTGGTCACCGGGGTCATCCAGGCCATGCAGTCCTACACGCAGCCCCTGGTGGCGGGGAAGGTCGCCGCGGGTGTCATCGGCGGCTCGGGCCAGCAGTTCGAGCCGGGCTACCCCGACAAGTCCACGCTGACCCTCCCCCAGGTCGTCTACAACGTCGGCTTCCAGCGCTTCGACTACGGCACCGCATGTGTCGTCGCGCTGGTCCTCTTCGCCCTCTCCATGGCCTTCACCGCACTCCTGATGCGCCGCCGTGGCGGGCTGATCGGAGCAGGTGACTGAGCATGCGCCGAAACCGCAAGGCCGTCCTGCACTGGGTCGGGGTGCACGCCCTCGGCGTCGCGGCCGCCCTGTTCTTCGTTCTCCCGTTCGTCTTCCTCCTCCTGACCTCCCTGATGAGCGACCAGCAGGCGCTGACCCGCGACCTGGTGCCCGACACATGGGAATGGGGCAACTACGCCAAGGTCTGGGACACCCCCGGCTTCCTGACCTGGTGGCGCAACACCCTGCTGTACGCGGGCCTGGGCACGCTGCTGACCGTGGTCTCCTCGGTGCCCGTCGCGTACGCCCTCGCCAAGTTCCGCTTCCGCGGGCGGCGGCTCTCGCTGCTGCTGGTGATCGCCATGATGATGCTGCCGCCGCAGGTGTTGGTCATCCCGATGTACCTCTTCTGGGCCAAGCAGCTGGACCTGTCCGGAACGCTGTGGCCGCTGATCATCCCGATGGCCTTCGGCGACGCGTTCTCCATCTTCCTGCTCCGCCAGTTCCTGCTGACCATCCCCGACGAGTACCTGGACGCGGCCAAGGTCGACGGCTGCGGCGAGGTCCGCACCCTGCTGCGCGTCGTCGTGCCGATGGCCAGGCCGGGCATCGCCGCCGTCGCGCTGTTCCAGTTCTTCTGCGCCTGGAACGACTACTTCGGCCCGCAGATCTACGCCTCGGACAACCCCGCCGCGTGGACCCTCAGTTACGGACTGGAGTCCTTCAAGGGAGCTCACCACACGAACTGGAATCTGACCATGGCCGCAACCGTGCTGGTCATGGCCCCCGTGATCGCCCTCTTCTTCTTCGCCCAGAAGGCGTTCGTCGAAGGCGTCACCCTGACCGGAGTGAAAGGCTGATGACCATGAAACTCGCAGTGGTGGGCGGCGGTTCCACCTACACCCCCGAGTTGATCGACGGATTCGCGCGGCTGCGCGACACCCTGCCGATCGGCGAGCTGGTGCTCGTCGACCCCGCCACCGAGCGGCTGGAGCTGATCGGCGCGCTGGCCCGGCGGATCTTCGCCAAGCAGGGGCATCCGGGACGGGTCACCACCACCGCCGATCTCGACGCGGGCGTCGAGGGCGCCGACGCGGTGCTGATCCAGCTGCGCATCGGCGGGCAGGCGGCCCGGCTGCAGGACGAGACGTGGCCGCTGGAGTGCGGCTGCGTCGGGCAGGAGACCACGGGCGCCGGCGGGCTCGCCAAGGCGCTGCGGACGGTCCCGGTGGTGCTGGACATCGCCGAGCGGGTCCGGCGGGCCAACCCGGACGCCTGGATCATCGACTTCACGAACCCGGTCGGGATCGTCACCCGCGCCCTGCTGCAGGCCGGGCACAAGGCGGTCGGGCTGTGCAACGTCGCCATCGGCTTCCAGCGGAAGTTCGCGGCGCTGCTGGACCTGGCCCCGGCCGACATCCACCTGGACCACGTGGGGCTCAACCACCTCACCTGGGAGCTGGGCGTACGCAAGGGCGGCCCGGACGGCGAGGACCTGCTGCCGCGGCTGCTCGCCGAGCACGGCGCGGCCGTCGCCGAGGACCTACGGCTGCCGCGCGCGGTACTGGACCGCCTGGGCGTCGTCCCGTCGTACTACCTGCGGTACTTCTACGCGCACGACGCGGTGGTGCGCGAGCTGGGCGGCAAGCCTTCGCGGGCCGCCGAGGTGGCCGCGATGGAGAAGGAGCTGCTCGCCCTGTACGCCGATCCGGCGCTGGACGAGAAGCCGGAACTGCTGGCCAAGCGGGGCGGGGCCTTCTACTCGGAGGCGGCCGTGGACCTGGCGGCCGCGCTGCTGGGCGACGGCGGCCCGGGCCCGGAGGCACTGCAGGTCGTCAACACGCGGAACGACGGGACGCTGCCGTTCCTCCCGGACGACGCGGTGATCGAGGTGCAGGCCCGGGTGGACCGGTCCGGCCCGGCGCCGCTGGCCGCGGCGCGGCTCGACCCGCTGTACGCCGGACTGGTCGCGCACGTCACGGCGTACGAGAACCTGGCGCTGGACGCGGCCGTACGAGGCGGCCGCGAACGGGTCTTCAAGGCGCTGCTGGCCCACCCGCTGGTCGGCCAGTTCGACCTCGCCGAGGGGCTGACCGACCGGCTCCTCGCGCACAACAAGGAGCACCTGGCATGGGCGTGAACCGTCCCGCCCCTCCCGCCCCTCCCGCACGGTCCGCCGTCCTGGCCGTCGACGCGGGCAACAGCAAGACGGACGCGGCCCTGATCGCCGCGGACGGCACGGTCCTCGGCACCGGGCGCTCCGGCGGCTTCCAGCCGCAGCGCACCGGTGTCGAGGCGGCGGTGGACGTACTGGCCCAGGCGGTCGCGGGGGCCGCCGAGGCGGCGGCGCTGCCCCTGCCGGGGCCCGGTGTGCCGTACGCCGACCAGGTATCGGCCTGTCTGGCCAATGCCGATCTCCCGGTGGAGGAGCGGCAGCTCGCGGACGCGATCGGGGCGCGCGGCTGGGGCGCGGCGACCCGGGTGTTCAACGACACGTTCGCGATCCTGCGGGCCGGGCTCTCCGGGAGCGAGCCGCCACGCGGGGTGGCGGTGGTGTGCGGGGCCGGCATCAACTGCGTGGGGATGCTGCCCGACGGGCGCACGGCCCGGTTCCCGGCGCTCGGGCAGATCTCCGGGGACTGGGGCGGCGGGGGTGGCCTGGCCGCGGAGGCCCTGTGGTGGGCGGCGCGGGCGGAGGACGGCCGCGGCGGACCGACGGAACTGGCGGCGGCGCTGCCGCAGCACTTCGGGCTCGCTTCGATGGCCGGGCTGATCGAGGCGCTGCACCTGGGGACCCTGGCGCAGCGGCGGACCCACGAGCTGGTACCGGTGCTGTTCGCGGTGGCCGCGGCGGGTGATGCGGTGGCCACGGCGATCGTGGAGCGGCAGGCGGACGAGGTGGTGGCGCTGGCGTCGGTGGCGCTGGCCCGGCTGGACCTGCTGGACGAGGAGGCTCCGGTACTGCTCGGCGGCGGGGTGCTCACGGCCGGTCACCGGCAGTTGGACGAGCGGATCGCGGCGGGGCTGGCGCGGCGGGCCCCGCGGGCCCGGGTGTCGGTGGTCGCGGCCCCGCCGGTGCTGGGCGCCGGGCTGCTGGGGCTGGACGCGCTCGGGGCCCTGCCCGAGACCTATGGAAAACTCCGTGCCCATTTCGGGTGAACCTGCCCCGGGAGGCCCCGGTTCTGGAACCGTGGCGGCCGTGGAGTCGTATTCACGGTGAAGGGGTGGGGTCGGCGCGCACAGGGGGTGGATCGCCAGGATCCGGCACCGGGTGCTGTGGTTGACCGCCACTACGGCCATACTGCTGCGGAGCAGAGGACCAAGGGGGAGGTCACGGTGGCCATCACATCACGCGCGCCCGCGCTCGGGGGCGGTGTCGCCGTGCCGCCCGCGGGTCCGCCGCAGGCGCCTCCCCGGCCCGGTACGGCCTGGGCCGAGGGTGTGGAGCGGCTGCGCGCGGCCGCGACGACCGAGCCCGGCCGGCTGCGCATCATCGGCGCGGTCCTGGCCGCCCTGGTACTGCTGTTCGGCGCGGTGACCGTCCTGGAGATCTCCGGCCGGGCCGGCGCGGCCGAGGACGTGGTGGGCCGCAGCCAGCCGCTGAGCGCGGACGCGGCGAGCATCTACCGCTCGCTCGCGGACGCCGACACGGCCTCCTCCAGCGGTTTCCTGGCCGGCGGCGACGAGCCGCGGGAGGTCCGCCGGCGGTACGAGAAGGACATCTCCAACGCGTCGAAGCTGCTCGTGAGCGCGGCCGCCAATACCGGGGCGGACGAGGACTCCCGCAAGCAGATCGCGCTGCTCAGCGAGCAGCTGCCCCGCTACACGGGCCTGATCGAGCAGGCGCGGGCCACGAACAAGCAGGGCCTGCCGCTGGGCGGCGCCTATCTGCGGTACGCCAACGAGCAGATGAGCACCCAGCTGCTGCCCGCCGCACAGCGGCTGTACGAGGCGGAGACGGGCCGGCTCTACACGGACTACGACGACGCCCGCTCGCTGCCGCTGGCCTCGCTCGGTGCGGGGCTGCTCGCGCTCGCCGCGCTGGCGTGGGCGCAGCGCCGCAACTACCGGCGGACGAACCGGGTCTTCAATCACGGTCTCGTGGCGGCGACGGCCGCCTCGCTGGTGGTGCTGATGTGGCTGGCCGTGGGGCACACGGTCGCCCGGTCGGAGCTGGCGGAGGCCAGATCGGACGGGCAGGAGTCGCTGAAAGTGCTGAACGACGCGCGGATCGCCTCGCTCCAGGCGCGCGCCAGTGAGAACCTGACGCTGATCGCGCGGGGCGCCGTACTGGCCGCGGACAACAAGTCCGACAAGTACGACGTCGACTTCACGACCGAGATGAAGGAGCTGGACACCGGGCTGGCGACGGCGCTGAAGCTCGCCGACGACAGCAGCGGGCGGGATCCGGTCGGCCGCGCCGCGGACGGTGTCAAGCAGTGGAAGCAGCGGCACGCGGCGGCCCGGGAGACCGACTTGCGCGGCGACTACCAGGACGCTTTGCCCCAGGTCATCGGGGACAAGGACCACAAGGACAGCAGCGGGGCCTCGTTCGACACGGTGGACGCGTCCCTGGAGCAGGCAGTGGCCCATGAGCAGAAGGAGTTCACCCGGGCGGCCCGGGGCGGTCTCGGTGCGCTGGGCGGATTGGTGACGGGCTCGGCGGCCCTCGCGGTCGTCGGCGCCGCGGCGGCGCTGCTGGGCATCGGGCGCCGGCTTTCGGAGTACAGGTGAGAGCGATGCGGATACGCGTGAAGTCCCACGACGAGGGCCACGCCGAGGGCCACGGCGGCGGAACCGGCCTGCGCCGGCTCGCGGGGCGGCTGCGCGGCTGGGGCGGGGTGAGCGCCATGGCCGCCGCCTGCGCGGTGACGGCCGCGGCCGTCCTGCTGCCGCTGGCCCATGCCGCCCCGGACTCCGGCCACCCTGCCCTGGTCCGCGAGCCCGCCTCGATGGCGGCCGCCCCGGCACCCTGGTCTCTCACCGACACCTGCCAGGACCCGGAGGCCAGCCTGCGCCCGTCCGGCGTGGACGGGCCGGCCATCGAACGGATCCGCAAGGCGGGCAAACTCGTCGCGGGCGTGGACCAGAACAGCTTCAAGTGGGGCTACCGCAACCCGGTCGACGGCCGCCTCGACGGGTTCGACATCGCCCTGGTCAAGGCCATCGCGAAGGACATCCTGGGCGACGAGAACGCGGTCATCTACCGGGCCATCCCCACCAGCCAGCGCGTCCCCGCCCTCCACGACGGCCGCGTCGACGTCGTCGTGCGGACCATGACGATCAACTGCAAGCGGCTGGAGGACGTCGCCTTCTCGACGGCGTACTTCGAGGCCGGGCAGCAGGTCCTCGCCCCCAAGGGCTCGCCGATCACCGGGTACGACGCCTCGCTGAACGGCCGCCGGATCTGCACCGCGGCCGGCTCCACGGCCGAGGCGGCGCTCAAGGCCCAGCCGTACGGCTCGGTCCAGGTCAGCGTGCCCAACCAGCTCGACTGCCTGGTCCGGCTCCAGCTGGGCGAGGTGGACGGCATCATCACGGACAACGCGCTCGCGGCCGGCCAGGCCGCGCAGGACCCGTCGGTGCGCCTCGTCGGCTCCCCCTTCACCAAGGAGTTCTACGGGGTCGCCATGAACAAGGACGCCTCCGACCTGGTGCGCCGGGTCAACAAGGTGCTGGAGAACTACCGCGCCGGCGGTGACAACAGCCCCTGGATGCAGGCCTACGTGACGCACCTCAAGCCCGTCCTGCCCGGAGTGGCCGGACCGCCCTCGCCGAAGTACCGGGACGGCTGAGGCAGGTGGCAGAGTCGGAGCCCGATGTCAGGAAAGCGGAGGCGGGGTCTTTGGAAGCGCAGTCGGCAGTGATGGACCGGGACGACGTCGACCGCGCCCTGGCCCGGCTCGGCGCGGAGCACGAGGCCGTCGAGACCTCGCTGCTCGCCCTCCAGGACCACGCCGGGCGCCGGCTGCTGGAAGGGGCCGGGCTGACCGGCGTCACCAAGGAGCGATGGGCGCAGGCCGACGCCGCCATCACCCGGCTGTGGACGTACTTCGACGCCTACAGCGGGGCGCTGGGCGCAGCCCGGGAGATCCGCGAGCGGCACCGCTGGCCGGGCCGCGAGGAGCTGATCGAGCTGACCGAGCGGCTGCGCGGGCCGGGGGTGCTGATCGCCGGGGCCGCGGCGGAGGGCGTGGCGCTGGCGGAGCGGCTCTCGCTCGCCGAGCTGGTGTCCCGGATGAACGAGCTGTACGCGAGCTCGCTGGACGTGGTGGTGGCCGCCGACTCGGTGTGGTCGGCGCTGCCCGCCCGCATCGACCTGCTCGCGGCCGAACTGCACCGCACCCGCTCGCTGGCCCACTCGGTGGGGGTCCGCCCCGGTGAACACCCCTCGGGCGACGACCTGGAGGACATCACCGCCGAGCTGACGGGGCTGCGGGCGCAGGTGATCGCGGATCCGCTGGCGTTCTGGCAGCCGGTGGCGGGGAGTTCCGCGCCCGGCGGCGGCCGTCCGGAGACCACCCGCTACGACCGGGCCGCGGTCGCGCTGGAGGACGTACGCCGGGAGATCGAGGCGGTCCTGGCCGTACGGCAGGACGCCGAGCAGCGGCTGATCAGCCTGCGGGACGTGCTCTCGCGGGCCGACCGGACGCTGGCGGAGGCCCGGACCGCGCGCGGCGAGGTGCTGGCGAAGATCGCGGCGTCCGAGGTGCCGGTGGTCAGCGGCCCGCCGACGGCGCTGCAGGAGCAGCTGGCGGTCGCGGCCGAGTACCGGCGCCAGGCCCGGTGGCACCGGCTCTCGCCGCTGCTGGAATCGCTGGAGGAGCGGGCCGAGGAGGAACTGCGCCGGGCCCGCGAATCGTTGACGGCAGTGACGGCTCCCTTGGCGGTACGGGCCGAACTGCGCGGGCGGTTGGACGCGTACAAGGCGAAGGTGGCCCGGCACGGGATGGCGGAGGATCCGCTGCTGATCGAGCGGTACGACACGGCCCGGCGGATGCTGTGGAGCGCGCCCTGCGATCTGCGGGCCGCCGAGCAGGCCGTACTGCGCTACCAACAGGCGACGGCCGAGTCACTGGCACCGCCGCAGCCGCAGTACCGGCCCGAGTGGCCGGGAGAGGAGGACGCATGAGCCTGGTCGGAACCGCGTGCGTTCGCCCCGACTGCCCGGGGTCGTACGAGGACATGGGCGACGGCGGGCTGTACTGCGACACCTGCGGTCTGGCGCCGATCGGCGCCGTCGCGGCGGGCGCGGAGGAGCTGGTCTCGCCGCCGACGGGGATGACGAGCGCGGCCCGGTACCCCGACGCGCACGGGTCGCAGGGATCGCAGGGGTCGCACGGCTCGGCCCGGTCCGGCCGCTCGGGGTCGACATCGGCCTCGGCGCGCTCCTCACGGTCCTCGCGCTCCTCGTCCTCGCGCCGCTCGGTGTCGGGCCGGCTCTCCCGCTCCCTGCCGGGCGCCGCGTCCAGCCGCTCGGTGTCGGTGCGCAGTTCGGGCTCGGCCTCCGGGCCCTCGGGGCGCGGCCGGCTGGGCGCCGGGCTGGTCAACGTCCCGGAGGTGCCGCGTCCGGATCCTTCGGCGGCGGTGCTGGAGAACCCGGAGGTGCCGGAGCGCAAGCGGTTCTGCTCGCGCTCGGACTGCGGGGCTCCGGTGGGCCGGGCCCGCGGGGACCGGCCGGGCCGGACCGAGGGCTTCTGCACCAAGTGCGGCCACCCGTACTCCTTCGTGCCCAAGCTGCGCGCAGGAGAGGTCGTGCACGGCCAGTACGAGGTGGCGGGCTGTCTGGCGCACGGCGGCCTCGGCTGGGTGTACCTGGCGGTGGACCGGGCCGTGTCGGACCGGTGGGTGGTGCTCAAGGGCCTGCTGGACACCGGGGACCAGGACGCGATGGCCGCGGCGATCTCGGAGCGGCGCTTCCTCGCGGAGATCGAGCACTCCAACATCGTGCGGATCTACAACTTCGTGGAGCACCTGGACCAGCGGACGGGTTCGCTGGACGGGTACATCGTCATGGAGTACGTCGGCGGCAAGTCGCTGAAGGAGATAGCGAACGAGCGGCGGCGGCCGGACGGCCGCCGTGATCCGCTGCCGGTGGAGCAGGCCTGCGCGTACGGGATCGAGGCGCTGGAGGCGCTCGGGCACCTGCACAGCAGGAACCTGCTGTACTGCGACTTCAAGGTCGACAACGCGATCCAGCAGCAGGATCAGCTGAAGCTGATCGACATGGGCGCGGTGCGCCGGATGGACGACGAGGAGTCGGCCATCTACGGCACGGTGGGCTACCAGGCGCCGGAGGTGGCCGAGCTCGGCCCCTCGGTCGCCTCCGACCTGTACACGGTGGCGCGGACGCTGGCCGTCCTGACCTTCGACTTCCAGGGCTACACCAACGTGTTCGTGGATTCGCTGCCGGATCCGGAGCACATCGAGGTGTTCGGGCGGTACGAGTCCTTCTACCGGCTGCTGGTCCGTGCGACCGACCCGGATCCAGGCCGGCGGTTCTCGTCCGCGCAGGAGATGGCGGACCAGCTGACGGGCGTGCTGCGGGAGGTCGTCGCCCTGCAGACGGGCCACCCGCGGCCGCAGGTCTCCACGCTCTTCGGGCCGGAGCTCCGGGTGCTGGACACCCGGCTGTTCGCCGACGTGGCCGGGGCCGAGGTGTCCCGGCTCGGGGCGCGGACTCTGCCGGCTCCCGCGGCGGGACGCAGGCTCGGGCGCAGGCCGGTGCCGTCGGCGGCCCCGGCGGCTGCCGTGGCCGCTGCCCCTGCGGGGACCCCGGGGGCGGCGGCCCTCTCGGCGCCGCTCGGGACCACGGCGACCCACCGGGCCGGCGGCCCGGCGGCCGGAGCGGTGCCCGCAGGTGCCGTCCCGGCTCCGCGCCAGGCCCCGGTGCCGGCCGGCCGGCACGCCCCGGGGGCGGGTGAGGCGGCCGGACCCGTGGCGGTGCCCCCACCGGCCGTGCGCCCCGGCGAACTGGCCGCGCTGGACGCCCGGGGCATGGCGCTGGCCCTGCCGGTGCCGCTGGTGGACGCGGGCGACCCGAACTCCGGCTTCCTGGCCGGACTGCTGGCCTCCGCACCGGGCGACCTGCTGGGCGCCCTGCGCTCGGCGCCCGCCGACTCGGCGGAGCTGCGGCTGCGCGAGCTGCGGGCCCGCCTGGAGCTCGGCGAACTCGCCGCGGCCGGCGGCGCCCTGACCGACCTGGAAGCCCGGCATCCGGACGACTGGCGGGTGGTGTGGGCCCGCGGGATCGCCTCGCTGGCCACCGGCGAGGACGAGATAGCGGCGCTGTCCTTCGACGCCATCTACGACGCCTTCCCGGGCGAGCCCGCGCCGAAGCTGGCGCTGGGTCTGTGCGCGGAGATCCTGGGCCAGCTGGACAACGCCGCCGAGTACTACCGGCTGGTCTGGATCACCGACCCGGGATTCGTGAGCGCGGCCTTCGGGCTGGCCCGCGTCCAGCTCGCCGCGGGCGACCGGTCCGGGGCGGTGCGCACGCTGGAGTCCGTGCCCGAGGCGTCGATCCACTACACCGCCGCACGGGTGGCGGCGGTACGGGCACGCCTGCGCGACCGGTCTCCCGAGGAGGCCCTGCTGCCGGATCTGGCGGCGGCTGCCGCGCAGGTGGAGGCGCTGGAGCGGTTCGGCCTGGACGCGGTGCGTCACGAGCGGCTGTCGACAGAGGTTCTGGGCTCGGCCCTGGACTGGGTACTGTCGGGCAGCCGGGGTTCCGACCCCGGTCGGACCTCGCTGCTCGGCAGTCAACTGGACGAGCGGGGCCTGCGCTTCGGCCTGGAGCGCTCGTACCGCGTACTCGCGCGGCTGGCGCAGCGGGGCGAGGACAGGATCGAACTGGTGGAGCGGGCAAACCGTTTCCGTCCCCGGACGTGGGTGTGAGTGATGTCGATGCATCGGCCGTCTGGCTGCCCCAGCTGCGCGGAGCCCCTCGAGGAGGGTGACCGTTTCTGCGGCGTCTGCGGCTCCCCCGTGTCCGCCGCGCCCCCTCCCGCGTCCCGGGACAACCCGACCCTCCCGATCCCGCCGCTCCCGGCGGGTCCGGCCGGCGGGTACGCCCTCGCGGAGCCCGCGCCCGGGTGGGGCAGTGCCGCGGCCGGTGCGACGCCCACGCTGGTCGGGGACACCGCCGGCTGGTCCGCACCGGCGGAGCCGGCCGCCGAGCCCGACGCGGCTGCCGCCGCGCGGCCGGTCGCCCCGCCGGTCACCGCGCCCGTTGCCGAGGCCGCCCCCGTACCGCCGCAGGGATCCTCGTACGGGGCGCCCGTGCCGGCGTACGGCGGCGTGCCCGATCCGGCGGCCGGCGGCGAGATCCGCCACGACCGGCCCGGCAGCACCCCCACTCCTCCCGAAGGGACCCCCTGGGGCGCGGCCGAAGCCCCGTACGGCGCCCCCGGCCCCGGGCACGAGGACCCGTACGCCTCCGGCACCGCACAGGGCAGCAGCCCCGCGGCGGCCGACGGCGGGAAGACCTGTGTGGCCTGCCGGTCCGGGCGGGTCGACACCGACGGGTACTGCGAGCACTGCGGGCACGCCCAGCCGCGGGAGCGGGACCACCTCGAGGAGGAGCTCGGCAGCGTCGCAGCCGTCAGCGACCGGGGGCTGCGCCACCACCGCAACGAGGACTCGTTCGCGGTCGCGGCCACCGCCCTGCCCGACGGCTCGGCCGCCACCGTGGCCATCGTCTGCGACGGCGTGTCCTCCGCCAGCCGCCCCGACGAGGCATCGGCCGCCGCGGCCGGCGCCGCCAACGAGGCCCTGCTCGAAGCCCTCCCGCGAGGCGCCCACCCCCAAGAGGCCATGCACGACGCCATCCTGGCGGCGGCCACCGCCGTGAACGCCCTGGCCCCGGAGGTCTCCGGCGCGCAGAACGCCCCCGCCTGCACCCTGGTCGGCGCCGTCGTCAGCGGCGGCCTGCTGACCATCGGCTGGGTCGGCGACAGCCGCGCATACTGGGTCCCCGACGACCGCGACGCGCTGCCGCGACGCCTCACCGAGGACGACTCCTGGGCGGCGCAGATGGTCGCGGCCGGGCTGATGGGCGAGGCCGAGGCCTACGCCGACGTCCGCGCCCACGCCATCACCGGCTGGCTCGGGGCCGATGCGTACGACCTGGAGCCGCACACCGCCACGTTCAAGCCGGACCACGCGGGCGTGGTGGTCGTCTGCACCGACGGCCTGTGGAACTACGCCGAGTCCGCCCAGGACATGGCCCAGGTGCTGCCCGCGGACGCCGCCACCCGCCCTCTGCACAGTGCGCAGGTCCTGGTCGGGCACGCCCTGGACGGGGGCGGCCACGACAACGTCACGGTCGCCGTCGTCCCGTTCGCCGCGCCGACCGGGCCGGGAGCAGCAGAGTCGGCAGCAGCCGCATCGAGGCCGGAGCAGTCGCAAGCGGAATCGGAAACGGAAGCGGAAGTACGCCCTCAGGGCTGATCCGCCCGCCGCGTCCCCCGTCCCTCTCCTCCTAGGAGTCCAACCGATGGCGAACTTCGCCAAGCCGAGCGCCCCGCGCTTCAGCGTGGAGGTGTACCAGAACGAGTTCCTCCCCGAGGGCGGGCGGGACGTCCACGCCATCGTCACGGTCACGTCCACCGGCGGCGCCGCCGCCACCCGCGCGGCGGCCGCCCACGGCTCGGCCGCCGTCGTGATCATGGTGGACTGCTCAGGGTCCATGGAGTACCCGCCGGACAAGATGCGCGGCGCCCGCGAGGCCACCGCCGCCGCGATCGACACCCTGCGCGACGGCACCGCATTCGCCGTCATCGCCGGAACGCACGTGGCGAAGGAGGTCTACCCCGGCCAGGGCCGCCTCGCCGTCGCCGACCCGGCCACCCGTGCCCAGGCCAAGGAGGCCCTGCGGTCCCTGAGTTCCGGCGGCGGCACCGCCATCGGCACCTGGCTGCGCCTGGCCGACGGCCTGCTGCGCCAGTCCTCGGCCGCCATACGGCACGGCATCCTGCTCACCGACGGCCGCAACGAGCACGAGGAACCGGCCGTGCTCCGCGCCACCCTCGAGGCCTGCGCGGGCCGCTTCACCTGCGACGCCCGCGGGGTGGGGACCGACTGGGAGGTCAAGGAGGTCACCGGCATCGCGAGCGCCCTGCTCGGCTCGGCCGACATCGTGGCCGATCCGGCGCACCTCACCGAGGACTTCACGCGCATGATGGAGAACGTCATGGGCAAGGAGGTCGCGGACGTCGCGCTGCGCCTGTGGACCCCGGTCGGCGTGGAGATCCAGTACGTCAAGCAGGTCGCGCCCACCGTCCAGGACCTCAGCGACCGCCGTACCCAGGCGGGCCCGCGCGCCGGCGACTACCCGACCGGGTCGTGGGGCGACGAGTCCCGCGAGTACCACGTGTGCGTCCGGGTCCCGGCCGCGTCCGTCGGGCAGGAGATGCTGGCCGCCCGGGCCACGCTCCTCCTCCCCGGCGCGCCGGGCGAACCGTCGGCCACGCTCGCGCAGGGACTGGTCCGGGCGGTGTGGACGGACGATCTGGCCGCGTCCACCGCCATCAACCCGCAGGTCGCCCACTACACGGGGCAGGCGGAGCTCGCGCAGGCTATCCAACAGGGCCTGGAAGCGCGCAAACTGGGCGATGTCGACGGCGCCACGGCCAAGCTCGGCCGTGCCGTGCAGTTGGCCAGTGCCTCCGGAAACGCAGACACGGCCAAACTGCTCGCGAAGGTGGTGGATGTCGTCGATGCCGCGGCGGGTACTGTGCGGCTGAAGGCGAAGGTCGCGGATGCCGACGAGATGACCCTCGAAACGCGTTCGATCCAGACCGTCCGAGTGAAGAAGACCTGAGAGACCTGAGAAGACCTGACGCGATGACGCAGGCTGAAGGGGGAAGAGCCGCCATGCCGACCTGCCCGAACGGGCACCAGTCCGCCTCCGACGACTGGTGCGAGGTCTGCGGCCACCGCATGGCTGCCGCCACGGGTGCGCCCGCGGCGCCCTCCTACGGCTACGGCTACCCTCCCACCGCCGGTGAGCCGACCGCCCAGGCTGAGCTCTGCCCCCAGTGCCGGACCCCGCGCGAGGCCATGGCCCCGTTCTGCGAGGAGTGCCGGTACAACTTCCTGACGCGCTCGGCGACCTCGTACGCGCCGCTCGGCACCGATGGCGGAGCCGTCGGCGGGACCGGCGCCGGGGCGACCCCGCCGCCTCCGCCTCCCGCACCGCCGGCTCCTGCCCCGGCGCCGTTCTCCCAGGACCACTTCGAGTACCAGGGCTCCCGGCCGTCCCGGGTCAACCGGCCGGCGGAGCCGCTGCAGCGCGAGGACGACTGGCTGCTGCCGCCCCCGGCGCACGAGCAGAACCAGGCCCAGGCTCAGGCCCAGGCCCAGCAGCAGTACCGGCAGCAGCCCCCGCCGCAGCAGGAGTACCGGCAACCGGAGTACCCGCAGCAGCACGAGTACCAGCAGTCCCACCAGCCTCAGCAGCAGTACCAGTCCCCGCCCCAGCCCCAGCAGCCGTTCCCGCCGCAGAGCACCGGCGCCTGGAGCGCGACGATCGGCCCCGACCGCTCGTACTTCATGGCGATGATGCAGCGCAGCGGCCCGGAGGCGGCCGGGCTCAACCTGCCCGCGTACTCCCCGGAGCAGCATCTTCCGCTCTCCGGCGGCCAGATCACCATCGGCCGCCGCCGCGCCTCGACGGGCGAGTCCCCGGACATCGACCTGTCGGTGCCCCCGGAGGACCCGGGCGTCTCCCACCAGCACGCGGTGCTCGTCCAGCAGCCCGACCTCAGCTGGGCGGTGGTGGACCAGAACTCCACCAACGGCACCACGATCAACGGCGGCGAGGACCCGATCCAGCCCTACGTCCCGATCCCCCTGACCGACGGCGACCGCGTCCACGTGGGCGCCTGGACCACCATCACCATCCGCCGGGGCTAAGCGAGGGCTAAGCGGTCTCGGGGAAGTGGGGTGCGTTTCCGCGTCGTGCGGTGCGGTGGATCGCACGGCGGAGCGGCGTCCCCGTACCGGGCGTACTCGGGTGCCGCGACAACGCGGCGAGGTGCCGTGCCGGGCGGCGCGGGGGCGCGGTCCACTTCCCCCAGACCGCTTAGGGCCTGCTCTCCTCCCCCAGGGGCCATACGTACGGGCCCTGGGGGTCGTCGAGCCAGGACCACTGGCCCTCCGTGCTGACCGTCACCCCGAACCGCTCGCGGCCCGGCCTGCCCTCGCCGCGCCACAGGTCCAGGGCCTCGCGCGGGTGCAGCGCGCCCGCCGTCAGCACGAGCATGAACTGGAAGCGCTCGTTCTCCACCAGCTCGTACGGGAGCCCGTACGGCAGCCCGGGCGCGGTCGGCGAGGCCTTGGCCCCGCGCAGCGGGACGAAGTACGCCTGGGTGTGCAGGAAGCGGCCCTCCGCAAGGTCGGCGTCCCGGACCGTGAGCGCGATCAGCCCGGTCGACAGCGGGGCCAGGATCCGCGCCCCTGGCCGGCACTGGCCGAGCCAGGCGTGCGGGATAAGCGGCAGCGTGCACGTCACCAGGATCCGGTCGAACGGGGCCCGGGAGGGACAGCCGCGCGCCCCGTCCCCGGTGACCACGGTCGGCCGGTAGCCGAGCCGGGCCAGGTGCGCCCGCGCGGACTCGGTGATCTCCTCGTCCAGGTCCACCGTGGTGACGTGCTCGTCGCCGAGCCGGTGGCAGAGCAGCGCGGCGTTGTAGCCGGTGCCGGCGCCGATCTCCAGCACGTTGTCCCCGTCGCGGACGTCCAGCGCCTGCAGCATCTTCGCCATGAGGGACGGCTGGCTGCTGGAGGAGACCAGTTCGCCGTCGCGCAGCCGGGTGGCGAGCGGGCCGTCGGTGTAGACCCCGCGCAGCCAGCGCGCGCGGTGGGCCGGGTCCGGGTCCTCGCCCCACAGCCGCTCGTGGCCGGCGCCTCGGCCGGTGAAGAAGTACGGGACGAAGAGGTGCCGGGGCACCGCCGCGAAGGCGGAGCGCCAGGCGGGATCCTGCAGCACTCCGGCAGCAGTCAGCTCCCGCACCTGCGCGGCGTGGGCGGCGTCCCTCAGGTCCCGTGTCTCGGCGTGGGCGGCGTGCGCGGGGTGGGCGGGGCGTGCGGAGTGTGCACCCATGGCTCCACTGTCCTGCGGCCGGGCCCGGGAGGCGAGCGGTGGCCGTGGGAGCCGGGCCTGTCGCGGGAGCCGGGGGCCGGGGGAGCCGCTGGTCCTAAGCCCCCGGTCCTCCGTCCGGGCGTCTGAGACGATGGTCGGGTGAATGAGATTCCGCGGGGCACGCTTCAGGAGCAGACGTTTTACGAGCAGGTGGGCGGCGAGGAGACGTTCCGCCGCCTGGTGCGGCGCTTCTACCAGGGGGTCGCGGAGGACCCGCTGCTGCGCCCGATGTACCCGGAGGAGGACCTCGGCCCCGCCGAGGAGCGGTTCGCCCTGTTCCTGATGCAGTACTGGGGCGGCCCGAACACGTACAGCGAGAACCGCGGCCACCCGCGCCTGCGGATGCGGCACGCCCCGTTCCAGGTGGACGCGGCGGCGCACGACGCGTGGCTGGGGCACATGCGCGTGGCGGTGGACGAGCTGGGCCTGGCGCCGGAGCACGAGGCGCAGCTGTGGCGGTACCTGACGTACGCCGCCGCATCGATGATCAACACCGCGGGCTAAGAGAACCGGTACGAGCGCCCGTACGCGGAACGCGGAACCCCGAGCGGAAGCCTAGACCGGCCGGACCTGGAGGGCGCCCAGGCCGCCGTTGCCGCCGGGGCGGCGCATCGCGATCGAGCCGTACGGGGTACGCAGCCGGAGCCAGCCGCCCGAGGCGAGCAGGGCCACCGGCTCGGGGGCGCCGGGTGCGGGGGCACCGCTCGGCACGGCCGACCGGATCGGCCGCAGGAAGCCCAGGGACTGCGCGGCATGCACGGCGCGCAGCGGGAGCTCGGTGTCGCCCAGCGTCCGGGACCAGATCTCGCGGCCGATGCGGTCCCGCTCGGACCGGGTCCGGTGCTGCGGGGGCAGGGCCTCGTCACGGGCCCGGAACTCGGCGACGGAGTCCGCCACGGCGGCCCGTACCTCCTCGGCGCCGGGCAGCCCGGACAGCTGCCGCCAGCCGCCGCGGGGCGGGAGCACCCCGGTCCAGGGCGGGCCGGTGACCGGCCCGGGCACGGCGGCGCTCGCGGTGGCCTCGTCGACGGACTCCAGCAGCTCGCCGGCGGACACCGTCACGTCCAGCGGCCCGGAGACGGGCGCGGCGAGGCGCACCGTGCGGATGGCCAGCACCTCGAAGGACGCCGGCCGTCCGAAGACGGCGAGCGCGCCGCCGCCCGCCTGCGCCTGCAGGCGGACCGCGGCGGCGCGGTCGTAGTGCACCAGCCGGCCCAGGAAGGCGGCGAGGTCCGCCGCCTCCCCGGAATCGGCGAAGCGCAGCTGCTCGGTCATGCCGCCAGGCGCCCTTCGGCGGCCTTGGCCTTGCCGGCCGGCTTGGCCGGCTCGTCGAGGTACCTCTCGAGGAAGTGCCTCTCCTCGGCCGTGATGCGGCGGGGCCGCCCCTCGGCGAGGTTGTACGGCACGACCACGGTCTCGGCGCGCACGTACACCGTCTCGGGTGCGTCCTCGGTCGCCTCGTCCTTGACCTCGTAGCGGATGGTCAGGGATGCGGCGCCTATCCGGGTCACCCAGGATTCGATGAGGACCGGCTCATGACGGTGCACGAGGGGCAGCTTGTAGTCGATCTCGTGGCGGGCCACGACGGAGCCGCCCGTGAAGGATTCGCTGCCCTCCCCCGGCGCGAGGCGGAACATGAAGTCGATCCGTGCCTCCTCCAGATAGCGGAGGAAGACGACGTTGTTGACGTGCCCGAAGGCATCCATGTCCGCCCAGCGCAGGGGGCACCGGTAGTGGTGTCTGGCCATGATTTCGGCCTCAGCCTCGCGTGAGCTTCTTGTAGGTGGCACGGTGCGGACGGGCCGCGTCCGGGCCGAGACGCTCGATCTTGTTCTTCTCGTACGACTCGAAGTTGCCCTCGAACCAGTACCACTTGGACTCGCCCTCGTACGCCAGGATGTGCGTGGCGACCCGGTCGAGGAACCAGCGGTCGTGGGAGATGACCACGGCCGCGCCCGGGAATTCGAGGAGCGCGTTCTCGAGCGAGGACAGGGTCTCGACGTCGAGGTCGTTGGTGGGCTCGTCGAGGAGCAGCAGGTTGCCGCCCTCCTTGAGCGTCAGCGCCAGGTTGAGGCGGTTGCGCTCACCACCGGACAGGACGCCGGCCGGCTTCTGCTGGTCCGGGCCCTTGAAGCCGAAGGCGCTGACGTACGCGCGGGACGGCATCTCGACCTGGCCGACGTTGATGTAGTCCAGCTCGTCCGACACGACCGCCCAGAGGGTCTTCTTGGGGTCGATGCTGGCGCGGGACTGGTCGACGTAGCTGATCTTGACGGTCTCGCCGACCTTGACGGAGCCGGCGTCCGGCGCCTCCAGGCCCTGGATCATCTTGAAGAGCGTGGTCTTGCCGGCGCCGTTCGGGCCGATGATGCCGACGATGCCGTTGCGCGGCAGCGTGAACGACAGGTCGTCGATGAGGACCTTGTCGCCGAACGCCTTGGAGAGGTTGTTGACCTCGACCACGATCGAGCCCAGACGCGGGCCCGGCGGGATCTGGATCTCCTCGAAGTCCAGCTTCCGCATCTTGTCCGCCTCGGCCGCCATCTCCTCGTAGCGGGCGAGACGGGCCTTGGACTTGGTCTGGCGGCCCTTGGCGTTGGAGCGGACCCACTCCAGCTCTTCCTTGAGGCGCTTCTGGCGCTTCTCGTCCTTGCGGCCCTCGACCTTGAGGCGGGTGGCCTTCTTCTCCAGGTAGGTGGAGTAGTTGCCCTCGTAGGGGTGCGCGCGGCCGCGGTCGAGCTCGAGGATCCACTCGGCGACGTTGTTCAGGAAGTAGCGGTCGTGGGTGACGGCCACGACGGCGCCCTTGTACTGCGAGAGGTGCTGCTCCAGCCAGTTCACCGACTCGGCGTCGAGGTGGTTGGTGGGCTCGTCGAGGAGGAGCAGGTCCGGGGCCTCGATCAGCAGCTTGCAGAGCGCCACGCGGCGCTTCTCGCCACCGGAGAGGGTGGTGACGGCCCAGTCGCCGGGCGGGCAGCCCAGGGCGTCCATGGCCTGCTCCAGCTGGGCGTCGAGGTCCCAGGCGTTGGAGTGGTCCAGGTCCTCCTGGAGCTTGCCCATCTCGTCGAGGAGCGCGTCCGAGTAGTCGGTCGCCATCAGCTCGGCGACCTCGTTGAAGCGCTTGAGCTTCTTCATGATGTCGGCGGCGCCGTCCTGGACGTTCTCCAGAACGGTCTTCGACTCGTCGAGCTTGGGCTCCTGCATGAGGATGCCGACGGTGAAGCCGGGCGACAGGAACGCGTCACCGTTGGACGGCTGCTCCAGGCCAGCCATGATCTTCAGAACGGTGGACTTACCGGCACCGTTCGGGCCGACCACACCGATCTTCGCGCCGGGCAGGAAGTTCAAGGAGACGTCATCAAGAATCACCTTGTCGCCGTGCGCCTTGCGCGTCTTGCGCATGGTGTAGATGAACTCAGCCAAGAGAAACCGTCCGGCAGATCGATGGGTGGGCAGATACACCCCATCTTGCCGTACGTCCATCCCCCGGGGGAAACCCGTATGGTCCCGCGGACCCCGCCCGGGGCGGCCCCGCGAAGGGACTTCGGGCAGGTCAGCGGAGGCGGAGGGCGCCCGGGACCTGCCCCTCGAAGATCTCCGTCAGGAAGTCGAACAGTGTGGGCCCGCAGCCGCCGCGCACCCGTGCCAGCTCGTCTGCGACGCGCTCGCGGTTCGTCGGGTGACAGCGCGTGAGCACTCCTTCGAGGTATCGCGCGGTCTCGGGGTGGCCGAGTGCCCGCCGGGACGCCTCGTGGTCGCGCCACTCGATCGCGAAGTCGCCGTCGTCGGGGGTTCCGAAGCCGCCCCGAAGACAGTCGTTGAGGGAGTCGAGGTTCCGCCCGAAGTACCCCCCGGTCCCGTTGACGGCTTCCCCTATCAGCACCCAGAAGTCCTCGAGCCCCCCGATCCGGCGGCCGTCGAGCACGTAGATCGTCGTCACGCCCCTGAGCCTAGGCGGGGGGGGGGGGGGCGGGGGGCCGGGGCGGGAAGCCACGGAGGCAGGGGTGCGGAGGCTGGGAGACGCCGAGCCGCCGGGTGCGGAGGCACGGGGGCCCGGACGCGTGGGAGCCCGCCGGGACGCGGTGGGGCGTCGGGCGGCGGAGCCGTGGGGGCTCCATTCAGCGGGGGCGGTACACCGTCAGGGCGTTCAGGAGGGCGTCGAGAACGAGCGCGGCGGGGGCGTGCGCGTACTCCCCGTCGTACGCCAGCGGGGTGCCGGCGGGAATCTCCGCGAGGCGCAGGCTGCGCAGGCGGGTGGCCGTGTGGACGGGGGAACGGCTCAGCGGGCCCGTGAGCGCGGCGGCGAGCAGGCGCGGGCCGGGACGGCCGCCGCCGTGCACGAGGCGGACGTCGAGCAGGCCCTCGCCGAGGCTGTCGCGGCGACGCGGGGCCGGGCCGGTGCCGTGGTAGGTGCCGTTGCCCGCGAACAGCAGCCAGACGTTCCGGGGCCGCCCGGCCAGCCGGAGCCGTACGGGGCGCTCCGTACGCAGCACCTTCCAGGCGGCCAGGAGCGCGGCGGGCCCGCCGCCGATCCGCGGCGCCCAGTACAGGCGGTGCCGCAGCAGCTCCGGGTAAGCGCCGATGCTGAAGGTGTTCAGGAAGTGGCCGGAGCGGCCGTCCTCGGGGTCGGGGCCCGGGGTGAAGCGGCCCACCGCGGCGTGGACCGCCTGTCCGGCGGCAAGGGCGCGGCAGGTGTCCTCGGCTCCGGCGAGGCCGAGGTCGAGGGCGAAGTGGTTGAGCGTGCCGCCGGGGAACACCGCGAGCGGCACCCCGGCCCTCAGCGCGGCGGTGGCGGCCGCGTTGACCGTGCCGTCGCCGCCGCACACCCCGAGCACGGTGGCCCGGGCGGCCGCCGCCGCCAGTTCCGCGGCCAGCTCCGGGCCCTCGCACTCGACCACCTCGGCCTTGGGCAGCCGGGCGCGCAGGACGCCGAGCCCCTCGTCGGCGGCCGTGCCCGACCCGGTGTTGACCACCACCGTGAGCCCGGCCCCGTCCGGCAGCGCAGGCGCCTCCGCGGCCGTCCGCTCGTCGCCCGGCACGGCCCGCGCCTCCTCGACGCCGCGCGCGAGGCGGCGTACGACCAGGCCCGCGGCCACGCCCAGCGCCGCCCCCGCGACCACGTCGGACGGGTAGTGGACCCCCGTGTACACGCGGGAGAACGCCACCGACACGGCCACCGGGGCCAGCACGGCGCCCCAGCCGGGCGCCTCCAGCGCGAGCCCGGTGGTGAACGCGAACGCGGACGCCGAGTGCCCGGACGGGAACGAGGTGGTCGTCGGCTGCGTCATCAGCCGCCGCACCTCGGGCACCCCCTCCAGCAGCGGCCGGGGCCGGCGTACGGACCATTTGCCGACGGTGTTGACGGTCGCCGAGGCCAGCGCCAGCGAGGCGGCTCCGCACAGCGCGGCCTTACGGGCTCCGGCGGAGCCGAGGAGCGCGATCGCCGCGGCGGCCCCGCCCCACAGCACCCCGTGGTTCGCGGCCCGCCCGAGTCCCGGCAGCACCCGGTCGGCCGCGGGCCAGTGCCGGCGGGCCACCCCGTCGAACAGCATCCGGTCCCACCGCGCGGCGGCGCCCCGCCAGGTCAGCTCCTGATCGGCCATTGCGTGCGCCTACCCGAAACGTCCGCCCCGGAACCAACGCCTCCACCAACCGGCCCTCCAGAACACCCGCACTCCGCGCGCCGGAGCCACC
The DNA here is from genome assembly GCF_040682115.1 of Streptomyces sp. NPDC051364. NCBI lineage: Bacteria > Bacillati > Actinomycetota > Actinomycetes > Kitasatosporales > Streptomycetaceae > Streptomyces > Streptomyces sp. NPDC051364. The sequence goes on from NZ_JBFBAH010000003.1 coordinate 344,684, forward strand.
TCATGGGTGACATGCCGCCACCTCTGGCCTCGTCTCGGGCACCCCGACACAGGAGGGACGTCATCGGCAGCACGCCGCTGCCCCCGGGACCCGTGCCCAGGGCATGCGGATGCCCTCCTACGCCTGGTCCTCCTCGTCCAGTGGGCGCTTGCGGAGCAGGAGGACCACCAGGCCGCCCAGTACCACCAGGCCCACCGCCAGCGAGGCGATGACCGGGGTGGCGGCGGAGCTGCCGCTGGTGGCGAGCCGCTCCTCGTCCGGGGTGGACTCCGACGAAACCGCAGCCGCAGCCGCGGCCGCGGCCTGCGTCACGGCGGGCCCGTCGCCGGTGGTGCCGGCCTCGGCCACCACGGGCTGCGGCCAGACCGCGTTCGCCGAGGCCGCCGCCGCGGACTCGCTGGAGCCCGCCACGATCTGCGCCTGGGCCGGCACCCCGCTGGTGAAGACCCGCCCGACCGGCACCTTCGTGGAGCCCTGGACGGTGACCGAGGCCGCGCCGTCCGGGGTGCCCGCCGGCACCTCGAAGTACAGCCGGCTCCCGTTGGCCGCGGTGGTGAGCGGCCGCCCCTCGGCGTCCACCACCCGCACCCCCATGGCCACGGCTGCCGCGTCCGGGGTGACCGTCACACTCTGCGCCCCGGTCCGCACGGTGACCGGCCCGAGGCGGGTGCCCGCGGGACCCGACACGTTCTCCGGGTCCAGCCCCAGCGAGGCCGGCGGCTCCGGCAGCTTGCCCGCCGACCGCTGGAGGTAGTCGGCCAGCTTCTCGGCCGCCGGGTCGGCGGCCTCCACCTGCGCCCCGTCCGCGAGCCGCCAGATCGCGACCTGGGTCCCGGCGGCCGCGCTCTCCGCGGTCAGGGCCCCGGCCCCGGCCGCCTTGGCCAGTCCGGCGAGATCGTTCAGCTGCGGATAGGAGTGCTCGAGGACCCAGCGGATCCGGCCCGCCTCCCCGTTCCCCGCGAGCAGGGTGCCGCTCCAGCCGCTCTCCGTGTACCGGGCCTGCGGCTGGGCGTTGCCCGCCACGCCGACCCCGTAGGTCTGGAGCATCCCGCCGCCGTCGACCCGCATCTCGTACAGCCCGGCCGGAATCTGCCGGACCGACCCGTCCTTCGCGTGCAGGACCGCCTGGCCGTACGTCTTCAGCCCGTCCAGCACGGCGCTCGCGCCCTCCGGTGTCCGGGGCGCAGATGCCCCGGAGTCGGCGGCCGCCCGCGCGGCCGGGGCGGCGGCCAGGGCCGCGGCCAGCAGCGCAGCCGCCAACGGCCGCCGCGCGGACGCCCGTACAGCCGCCGCAACCGCCGTGACGGGTCTCGCGGAAGCGACAGCAGCAGACAGCGAAGGAGGAACGGAATCAGGAGCGGAGGATGCGGGAACGGCAATCGACACAGTCTTCCCCTTCGGGCCAATGACCCAGGTGCCCGTGAGTACCGGGGAATCCTAACCGCCTCGAACACTCAGACCACCGCCGCCTTCTGAGTGGCCATCAGCGGGGAATCCGCCTTGACGACCCGCCGGAATGCCGCCGTTCCCCGGTTCAGGTCGTGGCCGACGGCGGTCGCGTCGATCTCCGCCGAGAACCAACGGCTGCCCTCCCCGTCGGGCGGATCCTCCCGTACGCGGAGCCGCCCGTGCACCACCAGCGGCTCGCCCACCGCGACGGATCCGGCCAGGTTCACCGCCAGCGTGCGCCGCGCCCACACGGTGTAGAAGCTGGTGGTCCCGTCCGTCCAGGCGTCCTTGCGCCGGTCGAAGTACCGCGGCGTCACGGCGAACCGGAACCGCGCCGACGGCCCGTTCACCGTCTCCTTGTAGTCGATCTGCGTGGCCACATGGCCGATCAGCGTCACCGTGGTGTCGTTCATCCCGGCAGCCCTCCCCCGCATCCGTACCCGCACGGAGCATCCGTGCGACGCACACGGACCATCCGCACGACCTGCACAGACCATCCGCACGACCCGCACGGACCATCCGCACGAGGTACGACCCATGCTGGCGCGGCCCCCCGATTCCCGCTCCGGCCTGTGGACTACTGGCGGGTTGTGGACAACTTCGTCCCCCCTGAGGCCACCGTCGCGTACTGCTCGCGCACCTCCCGGTAGCGCAGCAGCTCCGCCGCCACCGGCTCCAGCACCCGGGCCCGCCCGCAGCCGGCCGCCGCCTGCCGCAGCCGCCGCTCCGCGTCCTGCCCGCACCTCCGCGCCGGGCCCCGGGCCGCGATCGAGCAGGTCCACTCCACCAGCGGCCCGCCGATGATGCCCGCCACCATCAGCAGCACCGGCGGCATCAGGCGCGGCTCCAGGACCCCGACGATCTGCCCGACCAGCCACAGCCCGCCGTAGATCTGCAGCAGCGTCATCGCCGCCTGCGCCAGCACCGCCGCCGGCCACCACGCCGGCCGCGGCGGCCTGGCGCCCGGCACCGTGACCGCCGACCCCAGCGTCACCGCGATCTCGTCCAGCGACTCCGGGAGCTGTTCGGCGCCGCGCACCGCGGTCTCCCGTACCGCCTGCGCCCAGGCGTCGGGCAGCCCGTCGGCCGCCGCGTCGGCGACCGCCCGCACAGCCTGTTCCACCCGCTGGCGCGCGGTCACCTCCTCCTCGACCGGCGTTTGCGCGGTCGCGGGCCCCCGGCCGCCGATCGCCGCCAGGGCGGCCAGCCCGGCCAGCGTGCGCGGGGCGCGCCGGCCCTCGTACCACCGCCACAGCCGCAGCCACGGGGTGCCGCACGCCTTGCCGGCATTGCGCCGCCAGGCCCGCTCGGCGGCCAGCCCGGCCGCGTACGCCCCGACCGCCTCCGCGAGACGGTCCTCGAACTCGGCGCGCGCCGCCTCCCCGATCTCCGGCCCTGGATGGCCATCGGCCACGTACAGCGGGCGCAGGCGCATGGCGGCCCGGTCGACATCGGCGGAGATCCGCCGGGTCGCGGCGCCCTTCTCCTGGGTGAACTGTGCGAGGAGGTCGCGGAGTTCCCCGACGCCCTCGCCAGTCAGCGCCGACAGCCCGAGGACGGTGGCGCCGGGCTCGTCGTGCTCGCCGAGGGCGATGCCGTCGTCGTCCAACAGCCGCCGCAGGTCGTCCAGCACGAGGTCCGCCGACTCGCCGGGCAGCCGGTCCACCTGGTTCAGCACGACGAACGTCACCTCGGCGTGCCCGGCCAGCGGCCGCAGGTACCGCTCGTGCAGCACCGCGTCGGCGTACTTCTCCGGGTCGACCACCCACACCACCGCGTCGACCAGGGCGAGCACCCGGTCCACGTGGTCGCGGTGGGCGCCGACCGCGGAGTCCAGGTCCGGCAGGTCCACGAGGACCATCCCGCGCAGCGCCCCGGTCTCCGAGGTCTCGCGCGGCCGGCGGCGCAGCCTGCCCGGGATCTCGAGGCGGTCGAGCAGCCCGGCCGCGCCGTCCGACCAGCTGCACGCGATGGGCGCGGCGGTCGTCGGCCTGCGCAGCCCCGTCTCGGAAATCTGCACTCCGGCGAGTGAATTGAAGAGCGTGGACTTGCCACTTCCGGTGGCCCCGGCGATCGCGACGACCGTGTGCTGCAGCGACAGCCCGCGCCGCGCGGCCGCCTCGTCGAGCACCCGGCCGGCCTCGGCGAGGGTCTTTCCGTCGAGCCGGGTCCGTGAGAGCCCGACCAGCTGGCGCAGCGCCTCGAGGCGCGTGCGCAGCGCCTGTCCCTCGGGGCTGGGCGGCGGCGAGGGCGCCTTGCCCCCGTCGCTGCCGGCGCCGGAGACGGCACGCACGAGCGCGTCGTCGTCCTCGTCCCCGTCGTCATCGGCGTCGAGGTCAAGGTCAAGGTCAACGTCGATCCCGCCGGCGCGGCGCGAGCGTGCGATGAATCCGTCGTCCCAGCGGTCGTCGGTGCGGTCGGTCAAAGCGGTCACCGCGTCACCTCTCCTTCTGCAGTAGGGACAGCGCGGCGATCAGCTCGGCCTGTGGTTCCGGCGTCACCTCGAGCGCCTCCAGCGGGGCCAGCCGGCGGTCCCGTTCGGCGCGCAGCACCTGCTCCAGGTGATGCGCGACCAGTTCGCCGCCCCGGTCGCGCAGCCGTACGGCGGCCTGTACGCCGATCCGCTCGGCGAGCTTCTCCCCGGCGGGCCGGGCCCGTTTGCCGCCGAGGAGGGCCGCGACCAGCAGGGCGGCGATCCCGTCGGGGTCGGGTGCGGGCTGCTTGTCGAGCCGCGCGACCTCCTCCTCGGCGAGTTCCTCCAGTACGCGCCGCCAGCGCCGTACGGCCAAGCCGATACGTTCCGCCGCGTCCCGGTCGGGCCCGGGCAGCTGCACCGCCCCGGCGGCCGGCTCGCGCCGCCAGGCCTGGGCGATCCGCTCGTCGGCGGCGGCCACCGCGCACTGGAGGAGCGCGGCGAGCGACTCGGCGAGCGAGTCCAGCAGTTCGTCGGTGCTGGTGTCGAGGGGGTAGCCGCGCCACCGGGTCAGCGCGTCCCCGGCCAGTACGGCGCCCTGGTCGAGCCGGTTGCGGACCCGCTTGCCCTCCCTCCGGTACGCGTCCTCCACGGCCGAGGTCAGCCGTACGGAGGCGGCGTACTGGGCGGCGACGGCGGATGCCAGCTCCGGCATCCGGCGCCCGAGGGAGTCCAGCGCGCCGAGCGCGGTGCGCCCGACGGCGTACTGCCGGGCGGCCGGGTCCTGCGCGTGGTGGGCGAGCCACGCGAAGAGCGGGGCGACGGCGCTGGCGGGCAGCAGCCCGCCCCCACCGGCCGATTCGGGCAGCTCGGGCACCGTGAACCGGGGTACGTCGCCCAGCCCGGCCCGGGTGAGCAGGGCACCGTACTGCCGCGAGACCTCGGCGAGCACCTGGTGCGGGACCCGGTCGAGGACGATGCCCAAGGTCGCCTTGTACTGCTTGGCGGTACGCAGCAGGTGCCAGGGCACGGCGTCGGCGTACCGCGAGGCGGTGGTCACCATGACCCAGACGTCGGCGGCGCAGATGAGCTCTGCGGCGAGTGTCCGGTTCTCGACGACGAGGGAGTCGATGTCGGGGGCGTCGAGGATGGCGAGCCCGCGCGGGAGGCCGGCGACGGTCTCGATCCGCAGCTCGCGGGTGGCAGCGGTGTTCCCGAACACGCGGTGGGAGCCGCGGTGGGGGGCGGGGAGCGGGTCGTCCTCGCCGGGCGGGGCCCAGACCCGCATCAGGTCGGGGAGCACCCGCATTCCGGCGAACCAGTGATGGTCATCCGGATGGCAGACGAGTACGGGGATGCGGGTGGTGGGGCGCAGTACGCCGGCCTCACTCACCTGGCGTCCCACGAGGGAGTTGACGAGAGTGGACTTACCGGCCCCGGTGGACCCGCCGACGACGGCGAGCAGCGGCGCCTCGGGCGCCTTCAGCCGGGGTACGAGGTAGTCGTCGAGCTGCGCGAGCAGCTCGGCTCTGGTCTGGCGGGCGCGTGGGGCGCCGGGCAGGGGCAGCGGCAGACGCACGGACGCGACCCGGTCGCGCAGGGCGGACAGGGCATCGAGCAGCTGAGGCCGAACATCCAAGGTCACCACATGCGAAGAATGCCCAATTTGGGGCCATTTTTGAAGCTTATACGCCCTCTGCGCGCCGATCGCGACTCCAGTGGGACCTTTTGGACACAGCGGACGAGTGGGGCGCAGGCATAACGAGTGCACAACACCAGGGGCGCCGCGGCGCAAAAGCGGTGCGAGAATCGCACCTGCCTGCGATTATCGGGACCGCTTCACCGAACCTCCACATCGTGGCACGCGGGTGAAGCAACCGGGACAAGGCGGCCGGAGCCCTATCCTTGACCCGGTCCGGACGACAGTCCCACCCCCACCCCGGGGCTCCAGGCCACCACGGCCACCTTCCGGCCCCCGTAGCTCAGTGGATAGAGCAGGTGCCTTCTAAGCACTTGGCCGCAGGTTCGAGTCCTGCCGGGGGCACTCACCTGAAGGCCCTCCCGCGGGAGGGTCTTTCTGCTGGTCAGGGGCGGTTTCCGGCGGCGGGGCGATCTCAGGATTCACCCCCTCGGCGGATCCGAGAGGGTCCGGCGGTGTCCGGCTGATACCGAGTTCCTGCGGGTCGCTGCGGAGAATACGCGGTGAAAAATCAAGCCCCTGGCGTGGCCGGGTCCGGCAGCTCCCCTGCCCTCTCGATCCGCTGCTTTAGGTCGTCCAGCTGCCCGTTGATGCATCGTGCGTACGTGGCCAGGAGCACGGGAACGCTGTTGCCCGCCCACTCGGCGACGTCCGCGGCGGGGACGCCGGCGTTGAGCCAGTTGGTCAAGCAGGTGTGCCGGAGGTCGTAGACGCGGCGGGCGAGAGGGGACTCGAATGCGTGGGGTTCGAGTACCTCCTTTCGGGCCCGCCGCCATGCCCGCCGGATGACCGAGCCAGCCAGGAGCCCGCCGTTCTCCCCCTGAACCAGCAGGTCCCCCGCCCGCAGCCGCTCCCTCTCGATGTGGGCACGGAGGATGCGCGTGAGGGCAGGACGGCAGGGCACCGTACGCATGTCGTCAGCGGCTCGCCCCTTCAGGCCCCGACGCTCCCGGACTTCACCGGTGTCCGTCCACTGCTTGCCCACCTCGGGCCGGGCGGTGTGGATCAACAGCTCACCCCACTGGTCGCCGGTGTCCGCGGCAGGGAGCCGTACGTCCGCGACCTTGAGCGCCACAACCTCCTCCGGCCGGGCCCCGGCGTAGTACATCGTGGCGAAGAAGGCGTGGAGCCGCCGGCCGCCCCGCGGCCGCGCGTAAATCCAGGCGAGCAGCTCGGCGGCCTGCACCCTGTTGAGGAGCGACCGCTTATCGACGGCGGAAGAGGTCTTCGCCGCCGTTGTGCCCTTGCCCTTGGGCAGCAGGTTCTCCCGTAGCACTTTCCGCTTGATGGCGTGCTCGATCGCGACGTTGAGAACACGCTTGTTCCGCCTAACCGAGCTGGCGGCTGCCGCGGTGCCGTCGAGTTTGGTCCCTGCGGCACGCAGCAGCACCTCTACGGTGCTTTCGTCCTCCCAGGCCGCCATCGTGAGGCTGTTGCGCTCCACCCACCGCAGGATCACGGCGATCTCCGGTGGGGCCTCGGCACGCTGACCGGTGTTGAACGCGTACTCGCGCAAGGCTCGGCGGACGTCCACGTCGTCGAACATCGTCGGCTTGCTGCGCAGCAGGGCCACCGTGACGGGAGTGAGCGCTTTCGCGACGTTCCGCCGGTTGTTCGCAGACGTCCGCTCCCAGAGCTGATCCACGAACTGGACCGCAAAGTCGTACCACTTCACGCCGGCCGCACCGGACTGATGGGAAACGGGAAGCCCGGTGGAGAGGCTGAACGCCTCCCCCTTCCGAGCCGCGGTCACGAGACCCGAGCGGAAGGACTCCGCGAGGGGTCCCGTGGCGAAGGGCTTCCTCCACTCCCTGCCCGCCAACTCCCAACGGACGGTGTGGGTGGTCTTCTTCTTCCCCTCGTACACCGAGGTCTTCCACAGCTTCACGTCGTACGTCGTGTCCATCAGGCAGCGTCCTCGCGCTCGTTCAGCCAGATGTCAAGGTCGGTGCGGCGGACACGGAGGTCGCCGTTCGGGAGCTTGATGCAGCGGGGAGCCCGCCGCTTCTGGCGCCAGTCGTAGAAGGTGGACTTCGAGACCTTCAGCTCAGTGCAGACTTCGAGGATGGTCAGCTTTTCTTCGGGCGTGCGCGCCACGGTCGGCTCCTGTCGTGGAACAGCGGGAGTTGAGCCTTCGGGAGGTTCGCTACCTGTCCGAGGCTGGGATTTCTGCGTCACCGCGTCACTTGTGTCATCCGTGCGCCTGACCTGCGGGTTTGGGTGACGCAAGGGGTGGGCGTGCGTCACCGTCCTGCGTCACCTGTGTCATCGGGTGACGCAGGACGGTGACGCAGGTGACGTGAGGTGACGCAGCCGTGGGCCGTCTGCGTCACCCCTATACCGGCAGGTCAGCAGTGGTTTTCAGGGCGTCAGTGACGCGGGTGACGCAACATCTCCTCTCTTAGGAAAAGGAGAGGGGGTTTCTGTTGTGGTGCGGTGCGTCTTCAGGCGAAGTGAGGGGCCGCTGCGCGGCACGTCCTTTGCAGCGGCGGCAAGCCGCCGGACAAGCAAGAGGAGCACGCCCCACCCCGGGGCCGGGGTGCTCTTCTTGCCTGTGCAGGGGCTGGGTGGTCGCGCGGGTTAAAACGCTGCTTCCTGCTCGTGAGGCGCCGCGGCGGCGGGCCGGGTCATCTCGATGTAGCGGGCGGCCTTCGTGCGGCCCCAGTCGACGAGGACGCCGCGGGCGGCGAGGGTGGGCTGTAGGCGCTTGAGGCGGTCGGAGAGGACTTTCCCGGTGGTGGGCCACCCTTTGGGCAGGGGGCGGAAGTCCTCACCGGCGTAGAGCTGGGTGAGAGCGTGCAGCCACTCCGCAGAGGCCATCCGCACCTCCTCGCCCGGGTCCAGGGTGGCGGCGTGCTTGAGGACGGTCTGTGCCAGGAGGTCGCCTTCGATGACGTCGTCGTTGAGGTCGTCGAGGCTGGCCCGGTAGGCGGTCAGCGCGCTCAGGCCGGTGGCGGTGTCGAGCTGGGCGCAGAGGTGGGCGAAGTCCGCCATGCGCAGGTCGGTCGGGGTGTCGGCCTCGGTGGCTCGGACCTTGACAGTGAGGTCGAGGAGGGAGCCGAGAATGACGGGCAGCGCCGGCTTGTACTCCGCCCACAGCTCGGCCTCGGTCCGGCGCACCTGGGGCCGCACAAGGCGGAGGGGCAGGAGCCGTTCCGCGAGGTCGGGGCGGATGACGCCCACGTCGATGCCGGTCAGGAGGAGCGGGCGGCGGTAGCGGGAGCGGACGACGTCCCCGTCGGTGAACAGGGCGCGTTTGATGCTCTCGGCGCCGGTGACGATGCAGCACATCAGGTCGGACAGGTCCGGCGGCAGGTGCGAGAGGTTGTCCAGGGCCGTGACCCACCCGGCGGCCACGGCCGTGATCAGGTTCTCCTCGTCCTTCGGTGCGCGACGCAGGTCGCCCGTCATGCCCTCGATGATCCGTACCAGCATGCGCCCGGCGGTCGACTTCCCGGCGCCCTGGGGGCCGGTGAGGAACGGGGCGGGGACGGGCACGGACGGCTCCAGACAGCCGATCAGCCACGCGATGGCGAGGCACTCGCTCTCGGCGTTGGCGAAGTTGCACAGCCGCAGCAGAGCGTCGATGCCCTTGCCGTCGGTGTCCTTCTCGGGGAGGGGGAGTTCTCCGGTGAGCTGGGTGCGCCGCCAGCACACCTCTTGCGGGTCGGGGACACGGATGTCCCAGCCGGTGGGGTGGATGCGGACGGACTGGCCGTCGTCGCGGCCCAGGTCGAGCCACGTCGCGCCGTCGAAGCCCGGGGCGACCCGGATGTGGGTGGGCTGTACGTCCTGGCTGAGTGCGAGTGCTTCGATCAAGTCCAGTGCCTCCTTGAGCGCGCTGCCGTTGAATGAGCCGCGGCCGTCGTTGTAGAGGCCGACCATGAGTTCCTGCCGGTGGCTGCCGGTCGTGCCCTGGGAGCGGATCGGGCGGGCGACGGGATGGCCGTTCTTCTGCGCATAGACGGTGCCTTCGGTGGTGCGGAAGTACCGGAAATGGTCCTGCGCGTATTCGGTGATGATCTGGCGAGCCGGGTTCTTCTCTTCCTCGGGCATCGCTACATCCCCAGCGTCGTGCGGGCGTTGGTCCAGGCGTCCTCGCAGTTGCGCAGGGACTCGCCCTTGGCCCGCGCGGCGGTGAACAGCCGCCTGATGTGCGCCTCGGTGAGGCAGCCGCACCCGCCGTGGGCGGACAGCACTGCGAGGAACGTCCGGTACACGGTCGTGTGGATGGCGGCCGCTGCCTCTTTGATGCGCTGCTCGGCCATGGCGATGCCCCGCTCCAGATAGGCGGGTGACCGGTGGCGGCACTCCCCGCCCCCGGCCGGCGCAGTCGCGGTGACAGTGCAGGGCTCGGGCCGGGCCGCGGCTGGCTTCTTCACGGCCAGCGCGCGCACGGCCTCCGGCAACGCGGCCATGGTGCCGGTGCCGGGGCCGCGCCACTGGGCGTAGGCCATCGTGGACTTCAGGTCGACACCGGGCCGTACGCCGTTGACCGAGCGCAGGGTTCCCCGGTAGATCCAGTGCTCCCCGCGGGTGGTCGGCACGGTCTTGGTCGTGGGGAGGGTCTGGCGGGCCCACGTGACCGCGTCATCGTTATCGAGGTCCACGACGGTGAGCCCTGCCCCGCCGGGGTGGTAGGCGATGGCCTGAGCCTGCCTCCAGGCTCCCGCCCACGCAGCCGAGGTGAGAACGTCCGGGTTGGTCGTGGCGGCGCCCCAGGCGTGGCAGGGAGCAGTGCAGACACAGGGGCCGGCGGCGAGCATATGCGGCCGGTCGCCGCACGCCGAGCGGGTGCAGGCTCGGCAGTTCCCGAACGGCTGTTTGCCCTTTCGTAGCGGCAGTACGGGCAGTCCGAGTTCAGCGAGCCAGAGCGCGGTGCGGAGGTGAGTCGGTAAGGCCGGGCCGGCGGGGTCTCGCGGGAAGTCGGTGACCTGGGTCATGCTGGATACCTCCAGTGACTGCTGGAAGAGGGCGGCCCCAGTCATTGGCGTGAGTGGGGGCCGCTCTCGTCGCTTCAGTGGTGGGTGTGGTCGGTGGCCTGTGCGGTGAGGCGCTTGGCCTCAGCCGGGGTGACGCCCCGGTAGCGGATCCGGACGGTGCAGCCCGGGCGCGGGCAGCGCACGGTGCGCTGGCCCGCGAAGAAGGCAAGCGCGTCCGTCAGACGGTCACGGATCGTCTGCTGAGCCATGGGCGGTCCTTTCAACGGTGGTTGGCCGTCCCGTGAGCACGGCCGAAGAGGCCTGTGGCGGTGATGTGCTGCGTGATGTGCGTCGTCGACGCGCTGCGGCCGCGGCCGCAGCGCATGAGCATGGGGAGGGCGGCGCCGGCGGCGATGAGGGCGACGAGGGCCCAGAGGGCTTCGGTCAGAGCGATCAATCCGGGCGCGGCGTAGGAGATTCCGATTCCGGCCGCGCCGATACCGCCACCGAGAGTCGGAGCGAGGAGCGCGGTCGTCTTCGCCCACCCCGGAACCCCCGCGGCCGGCGCCAGCGCAGGAGCGGGTGCGGTGGGGGTGGGGTGGGTGTAAGCGAGGGTGCGGGTCCCGTCCGGCAGGGTCACCAGCGCGATGCCCGCCTGCTCCTGGAAGACGGGTACGAGTGGCACCGGCGTAGTGGCCGGTGCGGGCTGCCAGGTGATCGGTTCGGGGTGGTGAACGGTCCTTTCGTGGTGCATGGGATGCCTCCGGGCATGGGTCGGGCCCGCGCCGAGGATGGGTGGCACGGGCCCGAGGCGCGAGTGTCAGGCAGGACTGTCAGGGGGTGTCAGACAGCGGGTGTCAGGGCGTCTGACAGCGGGTGTCAGGGCGTCTGACAGCGGGTTTGCCTAGGGATTTGGGTGTCACGGCGCCCTGACACTGTCAGGGGGTGTCAGGCGTCAGGCGATCTTGAGGGTGGGGACGATTCGCCACCTACCGGTGGCCGAGGTCGGCTCCAGCCGACCGTCCAGGGCAGCGTCCTTCAGGCGGGCGGAGACCCAGGGGCGGGACAGGTTGTGGCGGTCGCACCAGTCCATGAAGTCCTTCGGACCGACCACCATCCGACCCGCGCTCTCGAAGTCGTCCAGCGCGTACGCGAACAACTCTCGCGCCTCCTCCGGGGACGGCTTGTGCCCCGGCGACTCCCACAACGGAGTGTCGTCGCCGTCCTCCCCGACGGGCAGATCAGCCTCGGGGTCGATGCCCGCATCCTCCGGGTCCACGAGCAGTCCGCCGGATTCCGCTTCCATCCGGACGTCCCCCTCGTCCGCGGCGGGCCGCAGAGTCGGCACAGCACCGGGGACGGTACGGCCGGCGTAGTTCTGCCCGGCCACCGCCCGCGCCGCGCCCGCGGTGATCGGATCGGCGGTGGCGCCGTTGGCCTGCGCCCACCGGGCAAGCGCCTCGATGGTGGGGGTGGCGGTGTGGGGGACGGCGAAGGTGCGGCCCGGGGAGGGGTAGCGGTCCTCGGGGATGCCGGGTGAGACGACGTAGCAGTAGCCCGGCCGCCGGTTCCCCCATGCCCCCGGATGCGCCCCCGCATCGATGACCACGTCCGGGAGGGAGAACCCCTCGTCGCGGGGGTCGCAGCCGAGCGCGATCACGGACGGCAGGGAGGCGCGGGTGGAGGTGGACATCTGGTCGTAGGAGGGGCGTTGCAGGGAGACGATCAGGGCGACGCCGGCGGAGCGGGCCTCTTGGGCGATGCCGGTGAACGCGTCGTCGCCCATGAGGCGGAGGGTGTTGGCGGCCTCTTCCATCCAGGTGACCAGGAACGGCATCCCCTCGCACCCGCACGGACGCCCGTCCGGGCGGCAGGTGTGGTCGCGGCTGGTCTGCTGCAGTGCGGCCTCGGGGATCCACTGGCGGTATCCGTGGGCGCCGAGCCAGCGGGTCCGGGCGGGGATGACGGCCTTGATCGCCTCGACCATGACCTCGGTGTCGGGTCCGCCCTCGGCAGCCCAGTCCATGCCGGGCAGCAGGGGGCGGAAGTCCTGGAACATCTTCGGATCACTGACCCACAGGAGTACGTCGCGGCGGGAGAGGATCTCCAGCATCAGGTTCAGAGCAGTCTCACCCTTACCCGATCCGGTACCGCCCGCGATCAGCACATGCGTGGCGTTGCGCTTGATCTCGGGATCACCGGGCAGCCACAGGACGAGCGGCGATCCGTCGTCGTAGCGGCCGAGCACCAGCGGCTCCGCGATCGAGCCGCCCAGGTTGGACGGCTCTTCCCACTCCGCGACCTGCGCCAGCATGTCCTCAGGGACGATGACGAGTTCCCCGCGGCGGGCCGAGTCAGGGTCGGGCATGTAGCGGACCGCGGATTTCGGCAGGTCCAGCGCGGACGCGATCCGCGGCAGAACCCGGGACACGTCCTCGTTGGTCTGCTCCCCGGCCTCCAGCGCCATCTTCGCGGTGACCCGGTTCGGCTCCACGGACGTAGCGCCGATCTGTGCTCGTGCCAGGCCGACCTTCTCCAGCAGGCCCTTGTCCGTGCTGCCGGCGGCGGTGCCGTCGACGTTGCGGCGCAAGACCATGCGGATGTTCCAGGACAGGGCGAGCGCGGGTGCGCCCATCAGGTAGAGGTCGGGCAGGGCCCCTGCGGTGGGTCCGGCCAGGCACGCGCCCGTCAGCCAGGCGGAGCCCGCGGCGACGGTGATGGCCGAGTGCAGGCGCCGCTGCTGCCCGGTTGCCTTGCCGGCCCACCAGGTGAGGCCGGTCAGGGCGACGGAGGCGAGGGTGAGGCCGACGCCGGCCGCGGCGCTGCCCTCCCACTGGACGCTGCCCAGCGCACCGGCCAGCCCCAGCCCTCCGGCGCACAGCCACGGCGGGAGGTGGGGCTTGGCGCGGTGCAGGACGTAGGCGGTGATCCCGGCGCCGTCGGAGGAGCCGCGGAGTTGGTCTTCGTACTGCTGCTCAATGGTGGTGCGTTCAGTCGTGGCCATGACTTACTCCCTTCTAGAGCTGGCCCCAGTCCATGCGCGGCTGCGAGGGTTTGCGGGCGCGGTGGCGGACGCGGTTGATCTCTTCCTCATACTCCTGCTGGAAGGAGGCGTACGTTGCGGCGGCGTTCTTCGCCGCGTCCCGCAGTGCGTCGGCGGCGCGTTGCATCTTCCGCGCGACCTTCGCCGCCCGGAACCGAGAGCCGCCGATCCGGCCGTCCGGGTCGGGGACCTGGACGAGGGTGGCTTTGAGGATCTCGGCGCCCATGGCGACCTCGATGGAGAGGGCGACGCCGGCGGCGCGGACGGCGTTGCAGTACTGGCGGACCTGCGCCGGGGAGGTGAACTCCGGTGCCGGCAGTAGGGACTGAGACCGGCTCCCGCCCTGCCCTCCCCCGGCCGGAGCGGCGTGGCGGCCGCCACCGTTGCCGCGGCCGCCGGCGTTGACGTTCAGGGTGAAGCCCGGCGAGAAGGTCTTGTTGTTGACCTTGGTCTGAGAGCCGTTGGCACCGGCCCGCGGCGCGGACCGAGTCCGCTGAGTGCGGGCCTGCTGCCCGCCCGGCTTCCAGCCGGCGGCGTTGCTGGGGTTCGCCATCAGGCGCTCTCCTTCTCAGACACGAGGGTCATGCGGCGGGCAATGAGCCAGGCAACCTGCGCGGCCAGGGTCAGGACGGCCCAGGCGGTGAACAGGGCCGGGCGGGTCGGGGCGAACCACACGGCCAGCGCGAACCACGCGCTGACGGCGGTCGTGAACGCGGCGAGGACGGCCCGCCACAGCGCGGCCTGCCGGGAGGCGGGACGGCGCAGCATGCCCCACGCCCACACGCCGGCCGGAGCCAGCGCGAGTGCGGCCAGGAACCAGGCCGTGCGGGGCTCGATCAGGTGGACGGCCCCGGTCACGGCGAGCAGGGCGGTGGCGACGGCGGTGGGGGCCCAGGAGAGGCGGTGCTTCCACGCCCACCGGCCCACCGCGAGGGCAGCGCGGCTGGTCAGGGTCAGGGACGGCTCGGAGCTGACGACGAGGATCACCGGCTCCCGCCGGCCGCCGCGCTGACGCGGGATGTGGATCGTGGATGCGGCCGTGGGCCGCGTACGGCGAGACACAGCAGAACTCCTAACAAGGTCGGGGAGGTTCAGGCGGCGCACGGTTCGGAGTCGGGGAACGCACACGGCACGCACTCGCCGAGCCGGGCGGGGATCACGTATCCCGCGTCCCGGTGGCAGGTCAGGCAAGTGCGGCGGGCCAGGTTCGCGGCGGCGAGGGCGGCCCACCGGGCCGGGGTCATCGGCCGCACCGGCACCGCGTGGTCGATGCGGTAGAGGAACGCCACCAGAGGCGGACGGCGCCGCCGCGGCCGTTCCACCTGCGCGACCACGTCCGATCCACCCGGGCGCAGACCCACGGCGCGAAGCTGGCGAACAGTGGCCAGCCCATCGGGCGCGAGGCGCCAGCGGTAGACGGGCAGGGCGCTCACAGGGCCTCCCCCTCAGGCGGGGAGGACGCGGTAGCGAGCTGGGTGTAGACCTTGTGTACGTAGGAGGTGGACCGGGTGGACTTCAGGGCCGCCTTCCCGATCGATTCGCCGTTCTCCCAGCACGCGCGGATGATCCGCTTCGCGTCCTCCGCCGGCAGCTTCACGACTGGTTCGCAATGGAGGGGAACGACGGTGGACGAGCGGGGGACGGTCAGGGGATACACCCGCTGTCCACCACAGATGACCAGCGACGATCCCTGACGACCGCCCGTCCGATCCGGGGCCGTCGTGTCGGCGGCCGGGCCGGTGGACACCGGGGACGGTACTGAGTGGACGGACGGAGTGTTCACCTCGGCGGCCGGGGTGTCCACCCAGGTGGCCCGCAGGTCTTCGATCTTGTTGAGGATCGCCCGCCGGTAGTGGCTGATCGCTTCAGCGAGCGCGATCAGGAGCACCGGGGGAATGGAATGGAGGACCAGGCCGGCGGGGTCGACGTTGTGGGGGACACCGAAGGGTGTCCCCTCAGGCCAGAGGGAACCCCAGCAATTCATCACCCACGTCGCCAGACCGGCGAACCAGCGCAGCACCGACGCCCACCCTGAGGGCCGCAGTCCGTACTCGGACAGCCGACCGTCGAAGAGCAGGACCGTTCCCAGGGCCACCGCCACCATGGGATCGAGCAGCCACGCGATCCACGGCGATACATGGTGATCGATGGCGAATGTCGTGACGTTGGTCGCGGTGAAGACCAGCGCCACCGCGCAAATGAACACCAGCACCCGGGTCAGCGAGCCCAGCAGACGCTCCAACGCGCGGATCTGAGCCGCTGTGCTGCGCGCCCTCACCGCTCGTCTCCCGACCCGAGCGGCCGGACGGAGACGCTGGCCATCAGCAGGACCGGTGCGTCCCAGTCCTCGGCGGGGTCTCCTTCGATCCAGGACCACTCCGCCCCGGGCTCGATCTCGTAGCCGAGGTCGGCCAGCACGCGGACGCGCTCCGCCGGCGTCGGGATCGAGGTTCCGTCGAGCCATTCGTGCGACGGCCAGCGGGTCTCCGTCATCAGGACGACGAACAGGTGCCAGTCGGCTCGGTTCGACATGTGCGCCTTCAGGTTCATCAGGCCACCTCGTCGGCGGCCGTGGGGGCCTTGTTCGCCGCGTTCCGGCGGGCTGCCAGTACGCGCCGGTGTGCCCGGCGGATCCGGCGGGCGCCGAAATCCGACGCAGGCCGGTCCAGCAGCGCAATCAGCGCGTCCAGCAACTCGACCTCCGCCAAGACCACCGGCATCTCGGCCTCGATCGCGTCCAGCTCTGCGTCCGTCGGCCCCAGGTCGGCCGGCAGCGGGGTAACACCCGTGTGACGTGCACCGATGGACTTCATTGGGTCTTGCTCCTCTCAGACAGGAACGGGCCCGAACAGCAGCCCCGGTGTTCCAGCACCGGGGCTGCACGTCGTTGTGAAGCAGGAAAGACTCCGGCTCCCCTCAACCCCGCCCGTACAGCGGCAATGCGCTGGACGGGCAGGGGAGGCAACCGGCCGCCATGCGCGGAGTGCGGCGGAGGGGTTGATCAGATCGATTGCGTCTCTTTCCGGGAGCGTGCTCCCGCTTGTAGGCAGAGACCTGCCGTCCGGTTGACAAGGGATCCGGCACCCTCGGCTGCTAGGCCTCAGTACCCCTGACCAGCACCGATGCAGGCGCAGATCACCCGTCCAGCCTGACCAACTTGGCTAGCCCGGTGGGCACGAGAACAACGTAGCCAGCCTGGCTAGTCACGTCAAGACATGACTATCCATGCTGCCCAAATAGCCAGGTGGGTCGTAGCATCGAGCCATGACCTTTGCGCTTGAGCCTCTGGACCCGGACGACGACCGGCCGCCATACGAGCAGGTCGCGCGCAGCCTGGGCGCCGCGATCCGGACGCGGAAGCTGGCTCCCGGTGAGCGGCTGCCGTCGCACAAGATGCTGACCGACCACTACGGCTTCGCCCGCGCGACGATTCAGCGAGCCTTGCGGGACCTGGAAGACGAAGGCCTGGTCGTCTCGCGCAAGGGCAGCGGCGTGTTCGTACGGAACCGCACGGAGCGGCCGGCCGGACTGCGGCCCTACGTCGAGCAGGCCTTCGCCAGCCGGAACGTGACAATCGACTTCGCTGGCTTCTCCAGCGAGACCCTGCACGGAGCCCTGCAAGAGCCTCTCGACAAGATCCGCGTGGGTCGCCTCACCCCGTCGAGCATCCGCATCCGCATCCTGGTCCCCGACATGTCGGTACCCCAGGCGGCGCCCGTGCGTCGCGAGGACTGCGCAGACGACCCGCGGCTTCGAGCTCGTATGCACGACATCATGGTCGGCTACACGCGAAGCATCTCCGATGCCATAAGCGAGCTCAGCCACCTCGGACTCGTCCAGGAGAGCACTGTCGACGTGCGCGTCCACAGCGGAACGCAGTTCTTCAAGCTCTATGTGATCAACAACGAGGATGCCTTCTTCGGCTACTACCCGATCCGTCCGAACAAGGTGGTGGCTCAGGGCGAGGTCATCGATATCTATGACCTCGTCGGCAAGGACACGATCCTCTTCCACTACTCACTCAACGACGGCGACTCATCCAGCGGAGCGCAGCAGGTAGAGCAAGCCCGCATGTGGTTCGACAGCGTTTGGGAAACCATCGGAAGGAACGCCAGTGCCGACGCAAGCTGAAGCACTGGGCACCGTACTTCGCACCTCAAAGGCCGTCCTCTTCGACTTCGATGGACCTATCTGCGACGTGTTCCGCGGCCTCCCCGCGCCCAACATCGCTGACGAGCTGACCGACCTGCTCGCGGCACTGGCGCCGGCCCTGGGAGGTCCCGCGCGAGCCACGAGCGACCCTATGGAAGTCCATAGCCTTGCCCAGGAGGGGGGCAGCACTGTCCTCGCGGCAGTGGAAGCGGCTCTGACGGCGGCGGAAATCCGGGCAGTTAAGGTCGCCGGCGCCCCTACCGACGGCTCCGTTCAAGCTCTTCACGCAGCACGCGAAGCAGGACGTTACGTCGCGATCGTGAGCAACAATTCAACCGAGTGCGTTTTGGAATACCTGACCCAGCACGGAATCGTGGGGCTTGTCGACAAGATCATCGGGCGTCCCGTGCTGCGGCCTGACCTGATGAAACCCTCACCACACCCCCTACTCGCCGCCGCTTCGGCGTTCGGCGTGGAATCCAAGCTCACCGTACTCATCGGGGATTCACTAACGGACATCGAAGCGGCGCACGCTGCTGAAGCAAAGAGCATTGGGTACGCGAACAAGCTGCACAAGGAGGCATCGTTGGCCGCCGCCGGTGCGGATGCGGTGGTACTTGACATGCGCCAGATCGCAGACTCTCTGACCCTGCTTGACGGGAATCAGGTATTCGGTAGGCGGGGGCGGCGCCGAGAATGACAGGGACTCCGAGGTGTGAGCAACTCACTACCCGACCATCCGCAGCACAGTCAAATCGCGCAGATTCACTCCGAGGCGGGCGAACCGGGATGCTTTCCAGAATCCCAAGCACCAAGGTGATCTTTATGCAACATCAGAGCTTGATGCATATTGAATGCAGTCCAACCAAAATAGGACCGCGGCACCCTCAACGCATCAGCACTTGAATTCAGAGCTTCCTCCAGCTGGTCCACTGTGGGCATTTCCTTAAGCGTCCTCCTCGCCCTCTGGAGGACGATTTTCAGGCGATTGAAGGATACTTCAGCATCCTCAGCGTCAGCAACCTCGGATGTACAGAATTCCCTATACAACTCGCGCCACATGACCGTGTGGGGATCAATTTCCGTGACGTCCGATCGGGCGGTCCACGCCTCGTTTGGAATTACCCACTCGAGGCGCCTACTCGACTTCTGAGGCTTTCTCCGCCCCGCCACCTTAACCATTCCCTGCAGCCGAACAGGCTCACCAGACGCCCCTTCCCGAAGGAAGGGAATCACGCGCCAATAGTCCAACAGATAAGTGACCCTGGCATACGGCTCAAGTCGGAATACACTCTTTGTCGAAATGGTGTCATCGCTATTAAACTTGAAGAATGAAGGGCACACGGAATAGTGGCTCTCCTTAACTCCAGTCACGACTAGCGCTGGGTTATAAATCGTCACACTAGACCGGCCGGGATTTTCTACGACGAGTTGAGCTATTTCAATATGAGCGGAGTGGAGACCACCCTCAAATGGGTACGGAATCGCCCATTCCCCAGTTTCGTTGACGGCGATCGAGCCCTCACCGAGAATACCCGCATTTAGATAGACTCGGACACGCCCACCATCAAGGACGTGTTTGGTAATCTGCCATCCGAGCGAAAATGCGGCCACGGTGAGGCTGAGCAACCCGACACCTAGCGCTAGGGTCGGGATTTGAATTCCAAGAAATTCGGCAGGGTTTGCGCTCATCACAGCATGCTAGCCATCCGGTGCACTGCAGGTCAGGCAGTCCGCAGGATCCGCAAGTAACGGTCGAGTGCGGACGACAGGGGCGGAGGCTGGCTGCCAGCAAGGAGCGGGAGAACTACCCGCCCACTCTGAGGTTGCAGGCCCACCCGACGCTGCGGACGACACCGTCATCCTCCAAGATCGGAAGAGGCTGGTAGCACCACTTGCGCACCACATCGTGTGGCCACACGCGGTAAACAGCGGTCACCTGTACCCACGTCATGGAACCAGCGATACCAGCAAACACCCTGGTCAGGGTGGCAATCAGCGTCGCAGGGGCGGGGATTCCCAAGCTCATAGCCTCGCCCCGTGTGGGTACAGCGGTTCGCGTGGTCAGTTGGCACGAGGAACGGCTGACCGCCGATCGGCAGCATCAGAGCTAGCTCCTGCTGGAGTTGTGCACAAGCGGTTCGTGGTGGTGCCAGATGAGGTAGCGGTCTTCGCGGCGCAGTTCCGCAGAGCCCCACTCGATGCGAATGATGCCGCGCTCCATGGAGCAGGCGTAGGCGACGAGGACTAGGCGGACGTCCTCAGGGAGTAGTCCGAGATCTGTATGAGCCTCGGGGCCGTCGAGTTCCTCCAGGCCGAAGTCGAAGGACTGCTGCATCGGCTCCGGTCCATGGCGGCGTATGAGGTCCGCACGGAAGCCGACCGCCTTACGCAGTCGGGCGGCAGTGACGGGCACGTCCCTCTTCGCGTAACGGATCGGGTAGATCACTTGGCCACCGACGATCATCACCGTACGCCCCTGCAAGCGGACGGGGGTGGCGTCACCGATGGGAGCTAGGCCGGCGGCGAGCTCCTCGTACTGCACGGCGTGCAGGCCGTGGCCGTACGCCTCGAGTGTCTGAGTGTGGACACCTTCAAGTCCGTGGCGAGCCCTGTCGTGGGCTCGTATGAGGCAATGCGGAATCACCTCGGCAAGCTGGTCGGCCACGTCCCCGAAGGTTGTGCGCGCCCATGTAGTTGCTGTGCCCAAGACGTACCGCCCTCCCCTGGTGGCGCCGAAGCGCCGAGCAGCATCCCCACAAACCGTGCTTCCTGGAACGGAGCTACGCAAGAGGGCATCGGGGCTCGTACTCAGGCGGAGGGCCCGCACTGGGTGGCAGTAGTCGCCAACGCAAGCCATAAGCACGATGCGTTCTAGACCAAACCAGACAGGCGGAGTAGTTGATTTCAAGCCACACTCGCCGCCACTTCTGATCTCCCGGCAAGCAGGCAACGCCTTTAAGCTCCGTGCATGACCCAAGAGAAGCTCGGCAAGATCCTAGGTTCAGTGGCGAAGAGGATGCGAGCCGACTTTGAGCAGTCTCAGACTTTTAATCACAACGGTGAAGCCGGCACGTCGCGAGAGGTCCTCATCCAGCAGTTTCTCTCTGGATATCTACCGACTCATGTCAAAGCGGTTCACAATGCAGAGGTCATCGCAACGAATGGCGACGTATCGCCACAGTCTGACATTGTCCTCATTGATCGCGGAACGCCCCCATTTACCAGCCTTCAGGGTTTCCGAATCATCCCGAATGAATGCGTATACGGCGTAGTCGAAGTCAAGACCAAGCTCGATCGGACGCAGCTCACGGACGCCTGCAGCAAGATCAGCAGGATGCGCAGGATGCCTAAAACGGCATACCGGCCGATCGCTGGGATCATCCCTCGCTCCACTAGGGCATACGGCGAGGCGTATGATTTCTTCCCGACGTCGGGCATGGTCGTCGCCTTCGACAGCCTCAAGCTGGAGACCATCGGAGCCCATCTTGTGGACTGGTGCCGAAGCCGCAACCCTATTGACTGGCCGGACAGCGTGTGGGTTGCAGGTAAGGGGCACTTGCAGTGGGGAGATGCCCGCACGGGTTCACTCTTCAGGTCTCCGGTGGCAGGCGCATCGCTCTTCCAGGTAGATGCCGAACCCGAACAAGACATCTTGCTAGCACTGGCGCTTCATCTCAACATCCATTTCTCAGATGCGTGGATGAATCCTCTCGACCTCATCCCCTATTCCGGGGCAACACCGTTGGGGCGGCTATCCAGGCATTGGATGATTTAGCGAGCATGCGCCAGCTCCTCTCCGCTGCTAGCAGCGTGGCGACGGAGAGGCTAGCTGTGCTTGCAACCGCCCTAAGGGACTAGCGATCCGACGAAACGGCCATCGTCGGATCGGTACACCACCTCGACGTCATATCGATCGAGCAGCGTATACATGTCGGGCGGGGGAGCCGCCGGCAACAGGATGACACGCTTGGGCTCACCCTCATGTTCCGGCGTCTTGACGTAGCGGCTGTAGTCGAGGATCTGCCCCAGGGCCATCCGGATGTCCTCTCGGGAGTTCGATCCCTTCGCCTCGTACAACACGTGATCCGTCGCGTCATACAGGTCCGTACGGAGCGTTGAGGTGAGGCCCTTCACCTTGATCTGAAAGGCACCGGTCTGGTGTCCGGCAGACTCCAGGAGCGCCTTGTAGGCCTGCGTTAGTTCAGCCTCATGCCGGACGGCAACCGTGGCGGCCGTGGCAGCACGGATGCTCAGCTTGGTGCTGAATGCCTCAGGAACCACAAAAGTGCCGCTGGTTTCCGCGTTGGGGGCTGCCTTTCGTCCGGTGGTCCCCTTACGGACGCGCTGCTTGGGAAGCGGCAGAGCGCCGGTTGTTGCAGGTTCTGACTGGAACATCGCCGCAGTGACGGCTTGGAAGGGAACGAACTCGGCAGTAGTCTCTTCTGCGGCAGGGATTACGTCTTGCGCGGCGTGCTGGACAGCACCTTCGGGGCGCAGCCGGAACACAACGACGCTGCGTTCCTGACCGTCCTCGCCGTGGACTCTGCGCCACACGTACGGCTGCATGCCGTCCAGCGTGAACGTTCCCAGGTATCGGTGCGTCTTCGTGTCGCTCCCAGGTACCTTGCCCACGCGCGTGAATACGCGAAGTACCCGGTCCTGCTCCGCGTGACGCAGGATCGCCCGGTTCCCTGAGCCGGCGACTCCATCGAAGGTCTGGTTGCCAGACTTGCCGGCGCCGGTGTACTCAAAGATCGGCCCCAGCTCGTCTTCCTCAGCCAACCAGCCGTCGTAGTAGCCGGCTTGCTCGCCCACGTCCGGGTCCGAGTACAGGTTGACGGTGTGCATGCCGTCAGAGGGGCAGATCCCTCCCTGTGGGCTTCCCCCGAACGCTGCACGGATCTCAGTGCGCGTACGCACGTCGCCGGGGTTGATCACTTCAACGCTAGCGGTCATAAATGGACCCTAGATCACCGCACTGACAGTCCTACCAGCTTTGCATCGAGCGGACATTAGGCTCGTCGCTTGTCGAGTCCACCAGCGGTCCCAAGACGTTGGACGCTCGGTGACCAGTCAAGCCGCGGCCTATCTGTGGACTCACTGACAGCGGACGGGCCCCTCTAAGTCGCTGACCTGCTGCTACGCGTTGGACGCACGAGGCCTCCGGAGCCGTGTGCCGGCTGTGCTCCTGTCTGCCTTGGATGCGCCTCCCGTCTGCCGTGGATCCTCGATCGCTACGGCGCCCCATCAGGGGCGAGGCCGGACGCAGGGAGGGGCAAGGTGACGCAGCCGAAGTGCGGGGCTCCCACGCAAAGCGGGAGCCGGTGCCAGAACAAGGCGATCACAGGTAGTTCGCGGTGCGCCAAGCACCAAGGGCCGTGGTCTGCCTACGGGGTGGCTCAGAGGAAGAGGAAGGAAGCCGAAGCCAAGATGCGCAAGCTCCGGAAGAAGTGACGGCCGGGCTCTGTCGCTGAGACTGCGGAGGCTGGGGTTCCGGTGATCTGGCGAGAAGTTGGGAGCCGATCGGCCGGAACCCCCTCTGCGGCGCAGGTCAGAGGGGGTGCAGCAAGGAATCGCGTCGGTCTCTTCTAAGCACTTGGCCGCAGGTTCGAGTCCTGCCGGGGGCACTCTCCACCAGCCACCTCAAGCCCTCCCTCCGGGGAGGGCTTTCGTGCAGGTCAGGGGCGCTTCAGTGGGGCCGCCGAGGCGGAGGGGCACGACTTGCCTGACGGGCTTCAGGAGGGCACGGGCCTGAGCCGCGGCCAGCGGCCAGCGGCCAGCGGCCAGCGGCCAGCCGGGGGCACTTCGGTCAGGGTGCCGTCGGAGTCAAGGCGAAGTGTCGTGAGGTGCATGCGCTTGACCTCTTTCCGCAGTTCAGCCTGAGTCTGTGCCGGGTCGGGTCCGTCCGGTTCGATGAGACGAAAGCCGAGTAGGGAGACCTCGTCCGGGTCGATGTCGCCGTGTGCGGGCCGGCCTTCCAGGATGAAGCCGAACAGCACGCCCCTCCTGGCCTGCGGGCCGGGAGGGGGCGTCCTTTGCGTGTGCCGCCGATACCGTTCTGATGTCGAGTCAGATCGGGAGCCGGGCAGGCCGACGCGTCCCTGGAACGGGAGGTCGTCACCGGGCAGTAGCACCTCGGTGCCGCGGTGATGGCGGGCCGGCCGAAGGACGCCGGTCGCGCAGACGGGCATCTCGACGAGGCAAAGGACGTGCGCTGGCTGACGTTCGGGCCGACGAACGCCAAGGTGCACCGGGTGTCTGCACCAGCGGAGTTGGACGACTACCTGAGGGGCGGCAGGGCTAGTGCCGCGTCAGGCAGCGTTTGCCCGTCAAGGAGCGGCGTCCGGTGCGTGCTCTCGGCGTGCCGGCAGCAAGCGCTCGTACTGGACGTACTTGAGCTTTCGGCCGGCGCGGCGAGAGTGCGTGCCGGGCGCCGCGACGGGGCGAACGCCGCCTGACGCGGCACTAGCTGGCGCTCATGCCACGGTCTGGCCAGTGGGTGGATTGGGAGTGGAGGGCGTTGATCTTGCGGGATGCCTTCAGGGACAGGTGGTCGAGTCGGCCGTCGTCCACTGCGGAGGTACGGGAGGCCTTGTTCAGGGTCAGGGTGCGGGGGAGGTCTTCCGGGTCGGGGCCGAAGGCGTAGCGGACCGCTTCCGCGTCCTCGGAGATCTTTCGGAAGTAGACGAGAGCGGCCATGGCCCCAGTGTGCCCCGGTGTGGAAATGGGGTGATGCGGGAAGGTGGGCGGATGGCGGACGGATCTCTTGAGCGGGCGCGGTCGTTCGGGTCGGCGGCCGGGCGGTATGGGAAACATCGGCCGTCGTATACCGACGCGCTGATGGACGCCTTGGAGGAGGTTTCCGGGGTTGCACTGGGCGGGGCGCGAGTTGCCGATGTGGGGGCCGGGACCGGGATCGCGACCGGGCTGTTGTCGGGTCCCTCGACCTCCTTACGTACGCGCGCAGTCCTGGCACTGGACCGATCCGGCCCGCTCCGGGCCGGAAGCCCTGCGGGTGCTGCGGCCCGGCGGGGCGCCGGCCGTCTGGTCGAACGACCCGGACGTCGGCGTCGAGCGGATCGCCGACCAACAGGCCCGGATCGATGAGAGATTCGGTCCCGGTTGGCACATCAACGAACATCCCCGGTCGCAGGGCAGCTTGGAGTTCACCACCCGGCTGCTGCGTTGGTCCCGAGAAATCACGATCGACGCCCATCGTGCCAAGTTGGCGACCCACTCCCTCTTCCTGGTCGGCCGACCCGGGACCGGTGACTTCCTCAGCGCCGAGCGGGAGCGGCTCTTCTGCGTTGTTCCCGGGTGGGACCGCCCAAGAGCATTACGTCGTCGACCTGCGGATCGCGCGGGTGGGTTAGCCGAACGGCCCTGGACGTAGTCCGACGTGCGGGGGACCCGGCCGGTCCCGCCCGACGGGGGTGCGGGCGGGACCGGAGATCAAGGGGGGGACAGGGTCGATCGTGGGACGGCTCAGGCGGCGGGCGCGTCCTGCGGCGCATCTTGCGGGGAGACACCGAAGGCCTTGACGGCCTGGTAGTAGGTCCACGCGGTGCTGTCGCAAGAGCCCTTCTTCACACCCGAGTACGCCGAGCAGACCCGCTTCAGGTCCGCGTAGAGGGCATCGTCCAGCCGGGACTTGTTGGCCGGAAATACACCTGCGGCCTTGTAGTTGCGGTAGCCGAAGTCGTGGCGGGCGCAGGATGTCTGGAAGGGGAAGCCGAACGGGTTGTCGGGCGAGGTCGAGCAGTAGTCCGTCGACCAGTCGAATCCGTACGCCCCCCACGTGCCCTGGTTGCCGCGCGCCGCGACCCAGGCGTTGAAGCTGGCGGCGCTGGTCTGCGTCCAACCGCCGAGGACCTGCGGCTTGTCGGCCGGGGCCGCCGACGCGGGGGTCGCGACGACGAGTAGGGCGGCCGCAGCCACCGATGCGAGGAGAGGAGCGGAACGACGGCGCATGGCATTCCTCCAGGACGGGAGTGGGGGGCCGCCCGGGGTAACCCCCGGTACGGCGTCGGGTTCCACCCTCGGGGCACGTCCTATCGCCGCCCCTTAACGCCGCTATAACGCCGCTCGCCGGGCCCGGGTGTCGGGGTGACGAGGGGTCAGTGGCGTCCCGGCTCGGTCCTGGCCCTGTCCCGCAGCAGGCGTCGCTGACCGACGCAGCTCTCAGGTAGGACGCGGTATCAGACTTCCGGCAGACACCAGGTTCGTCCTGGGGAGGGACGCGCGCGGGAGCGCCGCGGCCGAGACTGGATCACATGAACCGCCGTCCCCTCGTCATCGCCGCCACCGTGGGAGTCGTCGCCACCGCCGCCTTCGCGCTGCCCAATCTCCCGCCCAACCCGTTGACCGACTCCATCAACGACCAGGTCTTCAAGGAGAAGAGCAAGCACTTCGCTACCGCCGCCGACGCGCCCACCCGCGGCGAGAAGTCCTTCACGCTGCCGTCCTGGGTGCCCAAGGACGCCACCGACATACGCATACGCGTGCGCAGCGCCGGAGAGGCCCGGCTGATCCGCTTCACGCTCGGAGCGACCCCGCTGGACGGCCCGCAGTGCACCGCGGGCACGCCGAAGGACCAGGGCGGGCGGAAGCTGAGCGCCAAGTGGTGGCCGCACGGCACCCGGGCCGAGGAGCGGCCCGAGTGCCGGGACTTCTACCAGTACCAGGTCGCGGTGCGCGGCAAGCGGGTCTACGCCTGGACCGACGGGACCCCTTCGCCGGGGGCGCAGCAGGACGGCACCCCGGCGACGGCCCACGCACGCAGCCGCGGCTAAGTGGTCTCGGGGAAGTGGACCGCGCCCCCGCGCCGCCCGGCACGGCACCTCGCCGCGTTGTCGCGGCACCCGAGTACGCCCGGTACGGGGACGCCGCTCCGCCGTGCGATCCACCGCACCGCACGACGCGGAAACGCACCCCACTTCCCCGAGACCGCTTAGTCGCGGGCGAGTGCGGCCGCGGTGGCCCGGGCGAAGGCTTCCGGGTTGTCGAGCATGATGTTGTGCCCGCAGTCCCGAACGGGGACCACGGACACTCCGGCGGCCTCCAGGGCCTCGGCTCCGTCGAGGGGCCCGTCGACCGCGGGCAGCAGGTAGGTGCGCGGGATCTTCAGCTCCAGCAGCAGCTCGCGCATGGTCGGCGTCGTGCCGGCCGCGAGGTGTACGGCGGTGCGGTGCAGGGCCGTACGGTCCGCCAGGCGCATGGTGGACCACCAGTGCGCGCCGATCCGGTCGCGCACCTCGGCCCAGCCGCCGGCCAGGAACTCCTCCTCGGTGTAGGAGGCGATGCCGCTGCTGCCGGCGGTGCGCGGAACGACCGGCACCGGGTCCAGGTTGGCGTCGACCAGCACCAGCCGGGAGACGAGGCGGGGGTGCCGGTGGGCGAGCACGATGGCCACGGCGCCGCCCATGCTGTGGGCGATCAGCTCGACTCCGGTCGCACCGGCCGCGTCCAGGGCGGCGGCCAGGGTGTCGGCATGCGCCTCGAGGGTGTACGGGAAACCCTCGGGCCGGTCGCTGTGCCCGTGCCCCAGCAGGTCGACCAGCAGCGAGCGGCGGCCCGCGAGGAGCGGGTGCACGGCGCTCGCGGCGAAGTAGGCGGGCGAGGTCGATCCCAGCCCGTGCACGTACACCCGGGCGGGCTCCTCCCCGGGCAGCTCGACCCAGCGGATCCGGTCATCTTCCGGGGTGACGGCGGCACTTCGCATCAAGAGCTCCTTTGATCGGATGATCAGCTGATCGACGAGAGGACGAGATTAACCAGGACCGCCTCGAACGGCTGGTCTACCCTCGTCGGGTGAGTACGTACGTGAACCGACTCGGCGAGGACCCACCGCGGACCGGCGAGGTCCCGACGGGGACGGCCGTGACGGTGTGGTCCCTGGACACCACCCTCGAAGTGGTCGGCGGCCACCGGATCGACGAGACCTCGGCGCTCCTGGACGCGAACGAACGGGAGCGGGCCCAGCGGCTGGTGCGGGCCGAGGACCGGCACCGGTTCCTCGCCTCCCACGTGGGGCTGCGGGTGCTGCTCGGCGGCTACCTCGGACTGGCCCCGCAGGACGTTGCCCTGGTCCGGGAGGACTGCCCGTGCTGCGACGGCCCGCACGGGCGGCCGGCGGTGGCGGGAGGCGCGGTGCAGTTCTCGCTCTCGCACAGCGACGAGCTGGCGTACCTCGCGTTCGCGGGGGTGCCGGTCGGGATCGACGTGGAGGCGACCCCGAGCGCGGCAGCCGTGGCGGACGTCCTGACCAGCCTGCATCCGGCGGAGACCGCGGAGCTCTCCGCGCTGCCCGCGGCGGAGCAGCCGGGGGCACTGGCCCGCCTGTGGTCGCGCAAGGAGGCCTACTTCAAGGGGACGGGCACCGGCCTGGCCGCGGGTCTGGCCGACCCGTACGTCGGCACGGGCCCCCACCCGGCGCCCGTCCCCGGCTGGCACGTGACGGACCTCCCGGCACCGCCGGCCTACGCGGCGGCCCTCGCCCTGCGCACCTGACCCGCCCCGGCCCGAGGACTCCGCCCGGCGGCGCGGTCGCGCAGCAGAAACGGCATCAGGAGGTACGGCTCGTACGGGAGGCCGCAGCCGAGCGCACCGGCGGCCACAGTGGTGCCGGCCAGGTCTCCACCGCGGGGGACGCGGGCAGCCCCGGGGGCAAGGCGTCGTGGAGGGACGCCGGCTCCGGTTCCGCGGTGCGGTGGTGTGTCAGGATCCGCGGCTCCCCGGGCCCGGCGCGGCGGCCATACGCTCCGCAGGAACATCACGTTGGCCGCCAGGAGCCACACCCCGCCCTCCGCCTCGGCTCCCGTTCCGGAGCCACCCTCCAGCGCCCACGGGTCCGGCGCCAGATACCGCACCTCGCCCACCCCCGTAAACTCCGCCGCCGCGGCGCACATCCCGCACGGCTCCTGCGTGCTCCACAAGGTCGCGCCGCCCAGGTCCCACCCCGTCCGGGCGGCCCCGAGCGCGTTCATCTCTGCGTAACTCCTCCCCGCCATAAATGACGGGGCTTCCTGTTACGCCGGGTTGGCGTTGCAGCGGACCAGCCCGGCCCGGTTCAAGACGTTGATGGGCCAGCGGAGTGCCCCGGAGCGGGCCCGCGCCGGACGGCCGCTCGGACGGCCCCTCCTCGTACGCCTCGTCGCGGCCCTCGCAGAGCACCGTGCCCGCCGCGTCCGTCAGGACCGCCCCCACCGCCAGCCCCCGGCCGCCAGTGCTTCGTACGCCGGCTCGAGCGCCCTGCACACCGCCTCCGGAGCGGTTCGCCACGCCGTGGGGAAATCAAGGTCGCCGCACGTCATGCGCCCATTATCGTGACCGCCATGGACATCCGCCCCGCCCGTACCGTCGCCGAACTCCAGGCCGCGGAGGGGCTCTTCGACGGCCCCGCCCGACTCGACTGGTCCGAGCGCTTCCTCTCCGCGCCGGGACACCTGATGCTCATCGCCTACGTCGACGACATCCCCGCCGGCATGGTCTCCGGGGTCGAGATGAGCCACCCCGACAAGGGCACCGAGATGTGCCTGTACGAGCTCTCCGTCGACGAGGGCTACCGGCGCCGCGGCATCGGCCGCGCCCTGACCGCGGCCCTCGCCGACCAGGCCAAGGCGCGCGGCTGCTACGGCATGTGGGTGGGAGTCGAC
This sequence comes from Streptomyces sp. NPDC051364, assembly GCF_040682115.1. Taxonomy (NCBI): domain Bacteria; kingdom Bacillati; phylum Actinomycetota; class Actinomycetes; order Kitasatosporales; family Streptomycetaceae; genus Streptomyces; species Streptomyces sp. NPDC051364. The sequence continues at coordinate 374,019 of NZ_JBFBAH010000003.1, forward strand.
ACCGACAACGAGGCCGCCCTCGCCACGTACGCCTCCGCCGGCTCCCGCGACGAGGGCGTCTTCGCCATGCGCGGCTGGCCCCTCGCGGGCTGAGCCGGGGCTAAGCCGCCGTTTCGGATCGCCCGCGGCGCCCGAGAGAGACGACCGAGGCCGTCGCCATCAGGGCGTCCGGCGGGCCGGGCCGGGTCGTGAACCGCCGGACACCGCCTCATCCGTCCGGCGGCGTGTCGTGCGCCCACTCGGCGCACCCTCCGCGCGCCCGGCCCGCACCTCGCCGAGCATCGGCCGCATGACCGCACTCACCGCGCTGCTCCCGGCCGCCGCCCTGCTCGCGGCGGCCACCGCCCTGCCGCCGCCCCCCGCACTCGCCGCCGACCGCGCCGAAACCGCCACCGCCCCGTACGTCGTGGTCCTCAAGGACGCCGCCTCCCGCGCCCCGACCCGCGCCCTGGCCACCGAGGCCGCGGGCGCCGGGGATCAGGTGGGGGCCGTCTACGACACCGTCTTCAGCGGCTTCGCCGTCCGCACCACCGCCGCCCGCGCCGCCGCCCTCGCCGCCGACCCCCGGGTGGCCTCGGTGGAGCCGGACGCCGAGTTCCGGATCAGCGACGCGCAGAACCCGGCGCCGTGGCCGCTGGACCGGATCGACCAGCGCGATCTCCCGCTCGATGGCTCGTACACGTACGCGACCACCGCGCAGGGCGTCACCGCGTACGTCGTGGACACCGGCATCAACACCGGCCACCAGGAGTTCGGGGGCCGGGCCCGGGTCGGCTACAACGGGGTGTTCCTCGAGAGCTCCAGCGACTGCAACGGCCACGGCACGCACGTCGCGGGCACCCTGGGCGGGGCGACGTACGGGGTCGCGAAGGGGGTCTCCCTCGTCGGCGTCAAGGTCGCCAACTGCAAGGGGTCCGCGACCCTGACGTCCATCCTGGGCGGCCTGGAGTGGATGGTGAAGGACGCCGCCAAGGCCCCCGGCACCCCCGCCGTGGCCAACATGAGCATGGGCGGCACCCGCAGCTACTCCCTGGACGCGGCCGTGACGCGGGCCATCGCCGCCGGGATCACCTTCACCGTCGCCGCCGGCAACTCCGCCGACGACGCCTGCACCGGCTCCCCCGCCGCCGTCCCCGCGGCGGTCACGGTCGGCGCGGCCGACGCCGCGGACCAGTGGGCCCCGTTCTCCAGTTACGGCAGCTGCGTGGACCTCGCCGCGCCGGGCGTGTCCGTCACGTCGGCCTGGAAGGGCGGGGCGACCGCCCTCGCCCGTGCCTCCGGCACCTCCATGGCGGCCCCGCACGCGGCGGGCGTCGCAGCCCTGATCCTCGCGGACGGCCTCGCCGCGGGCGGTACGGCGAAGACGCCTGCCGAGGTCTCCGCCGCGCTGATGCGGGGCGCCGTACCGGACCACCTCGCCGGGGTCCCGGCCGGCACCGCCAACCTGCTGCTGCGCGCCCCGGCGGCCGCGGGCTGACGGGCCCGCGCGGGCGGCCTCGGACCCGCGGCCCCGGCCGGCGGCCGCCGGCCGGCAGGCCCGCCCGCCGCCGCCCGCCCCACGCCGACGGCCGGATCACCGGACGGCCGTGTCAGCGCCCAGGTCAGCCCCCACGTCAGCCCCCTGCCCGCACCCCACCCATCCCACCCGCACCGCACCCCCGAGGACCCGGCCTGATGGGACATCAATTTCTGTGTGCTTCGGGCGAAAGCAAGTCATTGACTTCTCATCACCGCGACGCGTCAATGTCGGCCACCGCACCGGCTCGGCCTCCCCCACACAGCGGGTGGGGGGAGGGGTTCGTCTGACGAAGGAGTCGCGACCCAGTGAGTACAACGTTCCGACGAAGAATTCTGGCCGGGGCGGGCGCCCTGTCCCTCGCGCTGACGGGCGGCGTGGTGGGCCTGACCGGCACCGCCCAGGCGGCGACCGTGACCACCCCCGTCTTCGAGAACTGCGACGCCCCGGCTCCGCAGCCGGACGCTTCGGGCAACCAGAACTACACGGTCACGGTGCCCGACACGGCCAAGGCCGGCGACGTCGTACCAATCACGATCGATCCGGGTGCGAGCCCGCTGATCCCCGGCTTCTCCGTCACGACGGTGAACACCACCAAGATCACCCTCAAGGTGGGGACGACCACCCAGGTGGTCACCAGCCCGCCCGAAACCGTGAGCGTCGTCGCCGGCACCCCGCTCGACCCGAAGGCCTTCTCCGGAACGATCAAGATCCCGGACGGCACCGAGGGCACCCCGGTCGACATCAAGCTCGACCTCGCGGTCACCGACGCCGACCTCAGCGGTTCGGTGTTCACCACGACCTGCACCCCGGCGCCCCGGCCGAGCGCCACCCTCGGCTCGGTCGCCGTCGAGGCCCTGCCCAAGGACCCGGTCACCACCAAGCTGACGCCCAACAGCGGCAAGGCCGGCACGGCCGTCGTCGTCAGCGGCGCCAACTTCGCGGCCGGGCCGGTCACCTGCTCCGCCCTCCTCGCGGGCGCGGCCACCGGTGACACCGGCACCGGTACGGCGGACGCGACCGGCGCCGCCACCTGCAACATCACCGTCACCAAGAAGGCCGACGCCCTGAAGATCGACGGCTCGGTCACCCCGTACAAGTCCTTCGTGTACCTGGAGGACCAGGCGGGCGTGAAGAACCCGGTCGACATCGAGGTCCTCCCCGGCCCGCTGGCGCTCGGCCCGAAGGACGGCCAGCCGGCCGTCGCCTTCCCCTCGGTCACCATCAACGGCAAGGCCCAGTCGGTGGTCGGCGTGTTCAACGCCGCGACCGTCCAGGACTTCCGCGGCGGCACGCTCGGCTGGGACGTGACGGCGACCCGTACGCCGTTCCTGAACCAGACGACCGGCCACTCGATGGCGAAGGCGCAGATCGGCATCCAGCCGTCCTGCACCGTGACCAACCCGGACAGCCCGAGCACCTGTGCCGCGGGCACGCCCAGCGCGATCTCCGAGACCCCGATGAAGGTGGCCTCGCAGGCCGCCGGCGGGGACGAGCTGACCGGCGGTGAGTTCGCCGTCGGCGGCGCCGGGATGATCCAGCTCCCGCCGTTCATGTTCGCCGACACCTACCAGACGGTCGTCACCTTCTCGATCGCCTGACCCGGCAGGAGCAGTGCACCCAGGGTGGTGGGGGGGGGCGGGGCGCCCGCCCCCCCCCCCCCGGCCCGCCCCCCCCCCCCCCCCCCCCCCCCCCCCCCCCGCCCCCGCCCCCCGGGGGGGGGGCGCCCCCCCCCCCCCCCACCACCCCTTCGCCTTCCGCCCCCACCCCCGCCCCCGCCGCCCCGCGCCGACTGGAGAACCGCCCATGCGCCCCCGCGTCTCTGCTTCGTACGGTCCGCTCCTCGCCCTGTTGCTGCTGGTCGCGGGCCTGCTCCTGCCCACGGCGACGGCGACGGCCGCGGACAACGGCACCTGGGGGGTGTTCCCGACGCCCCCGGCCGGCGCCGCGATGACCGATCGCGCGTACTTCTTCCACCAGGGCGCGGCCGGGACCACGGTCGGCGACAGCGTGACGATCCTGAACTCCTCCGACAAGGAGCTGACCTTCCAGATCTTCGCCACCGATGCGGTGAACACCCCGGCCGGCGGCGCCTTCGCGCTGCTTCCGGTGGACCAGAAGCCCAAGGACGTGGGCACCTGGACAGCGCTGCCGCCCGAGACGGCGACCACGATGACCGTGCCGCCCAAGGGCCGCAAGGACATCCCGTTCACGGTGACGGTCCCCCAGGACGCGACGCCCGGCGACCACGTCGGCGGGATCGTCGCCCTCAACACCGCCGTGGAGGGCATCCGCCAGGAGGGCAAGGTCCAGGTCGGGGTGAAGCGGCAGGTCGGCTCGCGGCTGTACTTCCGGGTGCCGGGGCCGGTGACGCCGGGGCTGAGCGTGGAGAACGTGAAGGTCAGCCGGTCGGCGCCGCTGCTGCCGTGGGTCAAGGAGGCCCGCGCCACGGTCTCGTACACGCTGGTCAACCGGGGCAATGTGGTCGTCGAGCCCAAGGTGGCGGTGTCCGCCGAAGGGCTGTTCGGCCGTACGGTGCTCGACCGGCCGGCCCGCGAGCTGAAGCTGGTGCTGCTCCCCGGCCAGCGGATCGAGCTGACCGAACCGTGGGCGGACGCACCGCAGTCGGACTGGGTCACCGTACGGATCTCGGCCGGGGCGAGCGCCTATCCGGACCTCACCTCGGCAGCCGAGGCGGAGTTCGTCGCCGTGCCGTGGCCCGCCGCCGGCGCACTGCTGATCCTGGCGGGCGCCGCACTCATCGCCTGGGTACTTCGGCGGCGCCGCCGGTCCCCGGTGGAACAGGCCGAGCCCGCACCGGACTTGGCTGCAGCGCACTGACGGGAACGGAGCTCGCCCCCCGCGGGAGGGGTGCGGGGGCGAGCGGGTCCTGCGGTGCTACGCGCCCTGCGGCGCGCGGTCGCGGGTCAGTGGTTGCGGGGGAAGCCCAGGTCCACGCCCGACGGGGCCTCGGAGGGGTCCGGCCAGCGGGTCGTGACGACCTTGCCGCGGGTGTAGAAGTGGATGCCGTCGTTCCCGTAGATGTGGTGGTCGCCGAAGAGCGAGTCCTTCCAGCCGCCGAAGGAGTGGTAGCCCACCGGCACCGGGATCGGCACGTTGACGCCGACCATGCCCGCCTCGATCTCCAGCTGGAAGCGGCGGGCCGCGCCGCCGTCGCGGGTGAAGATCGCGGTGCCGTTGCCGAACGGCGAGGCGTTGATGAGCGCCACGCCCTCCTCGTAGGTCTCGGCGCGCAGCACGCACAGCACCGGCCCGAAGATCTCGTCGCGGTAGGCGTCGGAGTCGGTCTTCACGTTGTCCAGCAGCGAGAGGCCGATCCAGTGGCCCTTCTCGAAGCCGCCGACCGTGTAGCCGGTACCGTCCAGGACCACGTCGGCGCCCTGGTCGGCCGCGCCCTTCACGTACGAGGCGACCTTGTCGCGGTGGGCGGCGGTGATCAGCGGGCCCATCTCGGAGCTCGGGTCGTTGCCCGGGCCGATCTTGATCTTCTCGGCGCGCTCGCGGATCTTCTCGACCAGCTCGTCGGCGATGGAGCCGACCGCGACGACCGCCGAGATCGCCATGCAGCGCTCGCCCGCCGAGCCGTACGCGGCCGAGACCGCCGCGTCGGCGGCCGCGTCCAGGTCGGCGTCCGGCAGCACCAGCATGTGGTTCTTGGCGCCGCCCAGGGCCTGGACCCGCTTGCCGTTCGCGGAGGCGGTGGTGTGGATGTGGCGGGCGATCGGCGTGGAGCCGACGAAGGAGACGGCCGCGATGCCCGGGTGGGCGAGCAGCGCGTCGACGGCGACCTTGTCACCGTGGACGACGTTGAGCACACCGGCCGGCAGGCCGGCCTCGGACGCCAGCTCGGCCAGCTTGTTGGCGGCCGACGGGTCCTTCTCGCTCGGCTTGAGGATGAAGGTGTTTCCGCAGGCCACGGCCAGCGGGAACATCCACATCGGCACCATCGCCGGGAAGTTGAACGGGGTGATGCCCGCGACCACGCCGAGCGGCTGGCGGATCGAGGAGACGTCCACTCGGTTCGAGACGGACGTGGACAGCTCGCCCTTGAGCTGCGTGGTGATCCCACAGGCCAGCTCGACGATCTCCAGGCCGCGCGCGACCTCGCCCAGCGCGTCCGAGTGGACCTTGCCGTGCTCGGCGGTGATCAGCTCGGCGATGGCGTCGCGGTTGGCGTCCAGCAACGCGCGGTAGGCGAACAGCACCTTGGTGCGGGCGGCCAGCGAGGACTGGCCCCAGGTCTGGAAGGCCTCCTGGGCGACCCGTACGGCCGCATCGACCTCATCGGCCGACGCGAGGGCGACCTGCGTGGTGACCTCGCCGGTGGCCGGGTCGGTGACCGGGCCGTAGTTGCCCGACGCGCCCTCGACGGTCTTGCCACCGATCCAGTGGTTGACGGTCTTCATTGCCTTGCTCCTTCACAGATGGCGACGTCGCTGCGCGGCTTGCCGGTCGTACTCTTCGCGGGCCGCGTTCGCGGACGCACGGGTCGCGGTCTCGGCCACAGGAACATCCCACCACGCCTGTGCCGGGGGCGGGCCCGACACAGTGTCGGGTGTTCGGGTCTGTGCGTAGACACATGTGGGACGGTCCGCCTCACGCGCTTCGGCCAGGGCTTTCCGCAGGTCACCGATGGTGCGGGTGCGGATCACGGCCATCCCGAGGGAGGCTGCGTTGGCCGCGAGGTCCACCGGCAGGGGCGCTCCGGTGTACGAGCCGTCGTCCGCCCGGAAGCGGTATGCGGTTCCGAAGCCCTCCCCGCCCACGGCCCCGGAGAGGCCACCGATGGAGGCGTAGCCGTGGTTGTCGAGGATCACCACCTTGATCGGGATGCCCTCCTGCACGGCCGTGACGATCTCGGTCGGGTTCATCAGGTACGTCCCGTCGCCGACGAGCGCCCACACCGGGCGGCCGGGGGCGGCGAGCGCGACCCCGATCGCCGCCGGGATCTCGTAGCCCATGCAGGAGTACCCGTACTCCACGTGGTACTGGTGGGTGGAGCGGGCCCGCCAGAGCTTGTGCAGGTCCCCGGGCAGCGAGCCGGCGGCGTTGATCAGGATGTCGGAGGCATCGACAAGCGAGTCGAGCAGCCCGAGCACCTGGGCCTGCGTCGGGGCGGCGTCCTCGTCGGGGGCCGCGTAGGCCTGCTCGACCAGCCGCTCCCAGCCGCGTTTCTTTTCTTTGTACGTCGTCTCGTACGCGGGGTCCACGCGGTACCCGGCAGCCGCGTCCCGGAGGTCTTCCAGGCCCACCCGCGCATCGCAGACCAGCGGCCGGGCGGCGAGCTTGTGGGCGTCGTACGGGTCGAGGTTGAGCCCGAGGAAGCGGACGGCGGGGTTCTGGAACAGGGTCGCCGAGGCGGTGGTGAAGTCGGTGAGCCGGGTCCCGGCGGCGATGACCAGGTCGGCGCCGCGGGCCAGCTCGTCGGCGGTGGCCGTCCCGGTGTGCCCGATGCCGCCGACATCGGCGGGGTGGTCGTACGGGAGCACCCCCTTCCCCGCCTGCGTGGAGGCGACCGGGATCCCGGTCGCCTCGGCGAACTCCGCCAGTGCGGCCTGGGCCGCGCTGTGCCGGATCCCGCCGCCGGCGACGATCAGCGGGCGCGCGGAGCCCCGTACGGCCGCGGCAGCCCGGGCGAGCTCGTCCCGGTCGGGCCGGGGCCGGCGTACGCCCCACACCCGCTCGGCGAAGAACTCGGGCGGCCACTCGTACGCCTCGGCCTGGACGTCCTGGGGCAGCGCCAGGGTCACCGCGCCGGTCTGGACGGGGTCGGTGAGCACCCGCATGGCCTGGAGGGCGGCCGGGATCAGGGCCTCGGGGCGGGTGATCCGGTCGAAGTGGCGGGAGACGGGCCGCAGGGTGTCGTTGACGGAGAGGTCACCCGCGTACGGCACCTCGAGCTGTTGCAGCACGGGATCGGCGGGCCGGGTGGCGAAGGTGTCGCCGGGCAGGAGGAGGACGGGGATCCGGTTGATGGTGGCGAGGGCGGCCCCGGTGACCAGGTTGGTGGCGCCGGGCCCGATCGAGGTGGTGACGGCGTGGGCCGAGAGCCGCCCGCACTGGCGGGCGTACCCGACGGCGGCATGCACCATGGCCTGCTCGTTGCGCCCCTGGAGGAAGGGCATCTCCCGAGGGCCGCTCTCGAGGAGGGCCTGCCCGATGCCGGCGACGTTCCCGTGTCCGAAGATCCCCCAGGTGGCGGCGATCAGCCGCTGCCTGCGCCCGTCGCGTTCGGTGTACTGGGCGGCCAGGAACCGTACGAGGGCCTGGGCGACGGTGAGCCTCATGGGGTCTCGTCCTCCGCTCGGTGTCGGTAGAAGGGCAGCCGGGGGTCGGTGTCCTGCCCGGTCCAGGTGTCCCGGATCCAGCGGTGGTCGGGGTGGTCCCGGATCAGCCACTCCCGGGGCGGCCCCGGGGGCCCGGCCATGACGTTGAGGTAGTACATGTCGTGCCCGGGCGCGGCGATGGACGGCCCGTGCCAGCCGTCCGGGATGAGCACCGCGTCGCCGGTCCTCACCTCCGTGAGGATGTCGGTCTTCCCCGCCGGGGAGGGGGTGACACGCTGGTAGCCGAGGCCGGGGGTGTCCCCGTGCGGGGCGATCTCGAAGTAGTAGATCTCTTCGAGGCGGGACTCGTGGCCGGGGTGGAACTCGTCGTGCTTGTGGGGCGGGTACGAGGACCAGTTCCCGCCGGGTGTGAGGACCTCGACGGCGATGAGGCGGTCGCAGTCGAAGACGCCGGCGGCGGCGAAGTTGTTGACCTGGCGCGTGCAGTGGGCTGCGCCGCGCAGCTCGACGGGGACGTCCCGGGCGGGCCCGTACCGGGCGGGCAGGATCTGCTCGCAGCGCGCCCCGACGAGCGCGAACCGCCCTCCGGCGGGGGACCCGATCTCCGCTTCCCCGGCCCGGGGCAGATACACGAAGTCGCTCAGCCCGCTGAACACGTTGTCCCGCCCGCGGAGTTCGAACACCTGGGGCCCGGACCCTGCGGAGCCTCTCCCCGCCCCGCCCAAGCGGATCGTGCAGCCGCCGGTCAGCGGGAGGACGATCCACTCGTGGTCCCCGCACGCGTGCGCATGCGTCTCGCCGGGCACAAGCTCCAGCACCCGCAGCGCGGTGAACTCCATCTCGTGCGACGCGGTCACGGTCACGGCTCCAGCACCTCCTCCACTTCCTTCGCGTACGGCATCGCCGCCGAGCACGCCAACCGTGACGCCACGATCGCCCCCGCCGCATTGGCGTAGCGGATCACCTGCGCCAAGTCCCAGCCCGCCAGCAGCCCGTGGCACAGCGCCCCGCCGAACGCGTCCCCCGCGCCCAGCCCGTTCACCACCTCCACCGGCACCGGCGCCGCCTCCACCACCGTTCCGTCCCGCCGCATCGCCAGTACCCCGTCCGGCCCCCGTTTCACCACCGCCAGTTCCACCCCGGCCGCCAGCAGCGCCCGCGCCGCGGCCCGCGGTTCGGACTCGCCCGTCGCGATCGCGCACTCCTGCGCGTTGCCGACCGCCACCGTGGCGAGGCCCAGCGCCTGCGCGTACGCGCCCTCCGGCTCGTCCTCCCACAGCATCGGCCTCCAGTCGAGGTCGAAGACCGTGATCCCGGACTTCGCGCGGGCTTCCAGCGCGGCCAGGGTGGCGGACCGGCTCGGTTGCACGCTCAGGCCGGTCCCCGTCATCCAGAACACCCGTGCGGCCCGTACCGCCGCCAGGTCCAGCTCCGCCGGTTCGATCTCCAGGTCGGGGGCCTTGGGCAGCCGGTAGAAGTAGAGGGGGAAATCGTCCGGCGGGAAGATCTCGCAGAACGTGAGCGGGGTCGGATAGCGCGCCTCCTCCCCCACCCACCGGTCGTCCACCCCGAACCCGCGCAGCTCGGCCCGCAGGTAGGCGCCGAAGGGATCGGCTCCGGTCTTGGTGATCACCGCCACCCGGCGGCCCAGCCTCGCCGCCGCGACGGCGACGTTGGTGGGCGAGCCGCCCAGGAACTTCCCGAAGGTGTCCGCCTCCGCCAGCGGTACGCCCGTTCTCAGCGGGTAGAGATCCACCCCGATGCGCCCCATCGTGATCAGGTCGAACGCGACATCGTCCGCGGTGGTCACAGGCAGTCCTCCCACTCGTCTCGCACCCTAAGGTGGCCGTCATGACGTCCTCCCCGCCCGCGTTGACCCGTATTCGCATCGGTTCGGCTCCGGACTCCTGGGGTGTCTGGTTCCCCGACGATCCGCTGCAGACGCCGTGGGACCGCTTCCTCGACGAGGTCGCCGACTCCGGGTACGAGTGGATCGAGCTCGGCCCGTACGGCTATCTCCCCACCGACCCGGCCCGCCTCGCCGAGGAGACCGCGAAACGGGGCCTGCGGGTCAGCGCGGGCACCGTCTTCACGGGACTCCATCACGGGCCCGCCGTCTGGGCGGACACCTGGGAGCACGTGTCGCGGATCGCGGCGCTCACGCAGGCCATGGGCGCGGGGCACCTCGTCGTCATTCCCTCGTTCTGGCGGGACGACAAGACCGGCGAGGTGCTGGAGGACCGCACCCTCACGCCCGCGCAATGGCGTGAACTGACCACGCAGACCGAGCGTCTGGGCCGCGAGGTCCAGGACCGGTACGGGCTGCGGATCGTCGTCCATCCGCATGCGGACACGCACATCGACACCTCCGAGAACGTGGCCCGCTTCCTGGACTCCACCGACCCGGAGCTGGTCTCCCTGTGCCTGGACACCGGGCACTACGCCTACTGCGGCGGCGACAGCGTCCAGGCCGTCGAAACCTTCGCCGAGCGGATCGGCTACCTCCACCTCAAGCAGGTCGACCCGCGGATCCTCGCCGAAGTCGTCGCGGAGCAGCTGCCCTTCGGGCCGGCCGTGGCCCGCGGGGTGATGTGCGAACCGCCGTCGGGGGTGCCCGCACTGGAGCCCGTACTCGCGGCCGCCCAGCGGCTCGGCGTGGACCTCTTCGCGATCGTGGAGCAGGACATGTACCCGTGCCCGCCCGACCGGCCGCTGCCGATCGCCCGCCGCACCCGCGCCTACCTGCGCTCCTGCGGCGCCCGCTGACCCCTGGAGGGATACGAAATGAGCACGCTGGGCATCGCCGTCATCGGGACGGGGAAGATGGGCGCCGACCACGTCCGCCGGATCGGGCGGACGGTGGGCGGGGCGCGGGTGGTGGCCGTGGCCGACCCGGACGGCGACCGGGTCAAGGCGGTCGCGGCGGCGCTGGACGGCGCGAGCGCGCACACGGATCCGGCGGCCGCGATAGCAGCACCGGGGGTGCAGGCCGTACTGATCGCCTCCCCGGGGCCCGCCCACGAGGAGGCGATCCTGCAGGCCCTGGAGCGGGAGTTGCCGGTGCTGTGCGAGAAGCCGCTGACCCCGGATCCGGCGGGGGCGCTGCGGGTGATGGAGGCGGAGCAGCGGCTGGGCCGGCGCCTGGTGCAGGTGGGGTTCATGCGGCGGTTCGACGCCGAATACGAGCGGCTCAAGGAGCTGCTGGACGCGGGCGGGATCGGCCGGCCGCTGTTCCTGCACTGCCGGCACCGCAATGCCTCCTCGCCGTCGTTCTTCACCAGCGACATGCTGATCAGCGACTCCGTCGTGCACGAGGTCGACGCGGCGCGCTGGCTGCTCGGGCAGGAGATCACCGCGGTGTCCGTGCTCTCCCCGACGCCCACCTCGGCGGCCCCCGAGGGGCTGCGCGATCCCCGGCTGGTCCTGCTGGAGACCTCGGGCGGGGTGATCGTGGACGTGGAGATCTTCGTCAACTGCGGCTTCGGCTACGAGGTCCGGTGCGAGGCGGTCGGCGAGGCGGGGAGCGCCCAGATCGGCGAGGGGCAGGCGATGGTCGTCCGGTCCGCGGGCCGCAGCTACGGGGAGATCGCCCAGGACTTCACCGTCCGGTTCGCCGATGCGTACGACCGCCAGCTGCGGCGCTGGGTGGCCGCGGCCGCGCAGGGCCGGGTGGCCGGGCCCGATGCCTGGGACGGCTACGCGGCGGCCGCGGTCTCCGCAGCGGGGCTCACTGCCGCGCACAGCGGCGTGCGGACCCCGGTGGAGCTGATCGAACGGCCGGCCCTGTACCGCTGAGCAGCCGTCCTCCCGCTCCCCGTTCACCCCCCATCCGCTGTGCCGCATCTGTCACAGGCGTCGCCCTTGTGTCACGGATATCCGCATGACGCAGGTTTTCCGTCACAGCAACTCAACAGCCCCTCCCGCGCCTTCGCCCTCCGTCGTTCTCCGGGCACAACCCGATTGATCGTCTGTGTCCACGCGTCGGCTCCCCCGACGGCTTCCAGGCCGGCCCCGCGGCGTGGACAAGGAGGTGTCGTGGATGAGCGACAGACAGCTGTGGTCGTACAAGGAGATCGCCGCCCACATCCGGGTCCAGCGGGACACGGTGCGCTCGTACCGCAAGCACGGGCTGCTCCCCGCTCCCGACCACGTGGAAGGCGGCAAGCCCTACTGGTACGCCGACACGATCCGCACCTGGGTGGCCCACCGCCCCGGCAACCGGGGCCGCCGCGAGGACTGACGCCCACGGCCCCGGCTGCGGACGGAACCGCCGGGGCCCCATCCGCAGGGGGAGCCGCCCCCAGCCGCGGCGGCTCCCCCCACCACCCCCTAGCGACTGCCCGCGGGTATCCGGTCCGGCTCCGGTGTCTCCCCCGGCACCTGCGGCAGCGGTCCCGGCGCGGACTCCCCCTCGCTCAGCCCGAACCGCTCGTGCAGGCGCCGCAGCGGGCCCGGCGCCCACCAGGTGGCCTTCCCCGTCAGCTTCATGACCGCCGGAACCAGGAGGCTCCGTACGACCAGCGCGTCCATCAGCACGGCCAGCGCGATCCCGAGCCCCAGCATCTTGGTGTTGGTCACCCGGGAGCTGCCGATGGCCACCATCACCACCGCCAGGATCACGGCCGCCGCGGTGATCAGCCCACCCGTGCGGACCAGTCCGGTACGCACCGCCCCCTCGTGGTCCCCGGTCCGCTCGTACTCCTCCTTGATGCGGGATATGAGGAACACCCCGTAGTCCATGGAGAGTCCGAAGGCGATGCAGAACATCAGGACGGGCAGGGTGGTCTCGATGTCCCCGGTGGAGGTGAAGGAGAGCAGTCCGGAGAGGTTGCCCTCCTGGAAGACCCACACCACCGCCCCGAACATCGCCGTCAGGCTCAGCGCGTTGAGCAGTACCGCCTGGACGGGTATCAGCACGCTCCCGGTGAGCAGGAAGACCAGCAGCAGCGTGGCCAGAACCACCAGGGCCAGGGCGGCCGGCAGCTTCTCCGCTATCGCCTTCTGGGCGTCGACGAGCACCGCCGCCTGTCCTGTCACCGAGGCGTCGAAGGGGGCGTCCACCCCGCGCACCTCGCCGACGAGGTCCTGGGCCTGCCGCCCCACCGCCTCGCCCTCGGTGACCACCGAGAAGTACGCGTACCCCGGCCGGGCCTCGGAGCTCACCGGCCCGTCCACCCGCACCCCGGGCAGGGCGGCCAGCCGGTCCCGGTAGGCGGCCAGGTCCGCGGGGCCGGCCGCGCCCTCGGCCAGCACGGTCAGCCCGGCGCCGGGGCTGCCCGGGAAGCCGTCGCGGATCTGCTGCTGGACCAAGTGGGACGAGGCGGTCTTCGGCAGCTGCCGGTCGTCCACGGTGCCGAACTTCACCCCGAGGAAGGGCAGTCCGAGGAGGAGCAGCCCAGCCGTGGTGGCGATGGCGAACACGGGGGCCCGGCGCATCACCAGCGCGGTCGCGCGCGCCCAGCCCCGACCGGCCTCGGCATCCGCGCCCGGCGCCCCTGCGGCCGCCCCGGCGCGCCCCCGCCGCCACAGCCGCCGCAGGTCGAGGGAGTTGACCCGCTCCCCGAGCAGCACCAGCGCCGCCGGCAGCAGGATCAGGGCGGCGGCCGCCGCGAGCAGGACCACCGCGACCCCGGCATAGGCGAAGGACCGCAGGAAGTACATCGGGAAGAACAGCATCGCCGAGAGCGAGACGGCCACGGTCAGTGCCGAGAACAGCACCGTACGCCCGGCGGTCCGCAGCGTGGCCCCCACGGCTGCCACCGGATCCCGCCCGGCGGCGAGCTCCTCGCGGAACCTCCGCACGATGAACAGGGCGTAGTCGATGGCGAGTCCGAGGCCCAGCGCGGTGGTCAGGTTCTGGGCGAAGACGGAGACGTCGGTGAACTCGGTGAGGCCGCGCAGCACGGCATTGGTGCCGAGAATGGCGACTATGCCCACGCCCAGCGGCAGCAGCGCGGCCACGGCGCTGCCGAAGACGATGATGAGCAGGACAAGGGTCACCGGCAGGGCGATCACCTCGGCACGCAGCAGGTCCTCCTGGATGGTGGTGGTCACCTCGCGCTGGACGGCGACCGGCCCCCCGAGGGAGACGCGCACCGGTCCGTGCTCGCCCCGGTAGCGCGGGGCGATCCGCTCCAGCACCGCGGCGCGGGTCTTCTCGTCGCCCAGCACCCGGGCGGCGATCAGGGCCTGCCTGCCGTCCTCGGAGCGCAGCGCGGGCAGGTGCGTGCGCCAGTACGAGCCGACTCCGGCCACCCCCTGCTCGGAGGCGAGTTGCGCGGTCAGCCGCTCGGCCTCGGCGGCGACGGCCGGATCGTCCACCCCGGCCGACCCCGACCCGGCGCCTGCCCCGCTGCCGGCGTCCACCAGCAGGAGCAGGTTGGGCTGGGAGCCGGGGAACTCGCGCTCGAGGACCTTGGAGGCGTAGGTGGACCGGGCGTCCGGGTCCTCCCAGCCGCCGCTGCCCATCCGGTCGGCGACGCCGCCGCCCGCGAGGACGGCCAGTGCCGTGACCACGAGGGCGAGCAGCAGCGAGAGCCGCGGCCGGGCCGTGACGATCCGGGTCCACCGGCCGCTCTCCCCTGACGACGGCGGTTTTTTGACTTCGGACATGACTCGGTGTCCCCTTCACCGTGATTGCCAGGCCAATTAGACTGGCAAACACGAGCAGTCGCTCGCGTTTTCCAAGAATGCGAGCGCCCTCTCGCGTTTGTCAATCACCCACGGGAAGCAAAGGACGTGACATGCCGGAGAGGTCCCAGGCCGAAACCGCCGCAAAGGCCCCGAAGGCCACGAAGGAGGCCGCCGCGCCCCGGCGCCAGGCCCGCGGGGAGCGCCGGATCGCCCAGCTCCTGGCTGCCGCCGCCAGCGTTTTCTGCCGTACCGGCTACGCCGCGGCCAGCACCAACGCCATCGCCCGCGAGGCCGAGGTCTCGCCGGGCACGCTCTACCAGTTCTTCCCGAACAAGGAGGCCATCGCCATCGAGCTGGGCGGCCAGCTGCTCCGGCGCGCCCACGAGATGCACGGCCAGGCCTTCCTCCCCGAGAACCTGGACCGGCCCCTGCCCGAGCTGCTCGACGCCGTCCTGGACCCGGTCATCGCCTTCAACTGCGAGAACCCGGCGTTCTGGGCCCTCATGCACGGCTCCGGCATCCCCGGCATCACCCAGGAGCACGAGGAGCTGCACTCCGGGCTGCTGACCCGGGTCCAGGGCATCCTGCGCAGCTTCTGCCCGGACGGCACGCCCGACGAGATCGCCCACGTCTCCAACATGATCCTGGGCATCTTCAAGGCGTCGCTCGACCTGATCCTGGCGAGCGAGGGCACCGAGCGGGCCGCGTACGTCGCCGAGCTGAAGACCGTGCTGCTTCGCTACCTGGAGCCGATGGCCACCACGTCCGGCGCGCACTGACGTACGCCTTCGCGTTCCCACGCCCGTCACGCCCGTCACGCCCGTCACGCCCGTCACGCCCGTCACAGTCGCCGCGGTCGCCGCTTCGGACGCATCCGGAACCGGCCGGAAGTGGCGGCGAACGCTCGCATTGATACCCCCTAGGGGTATAGTCTCCAGGAGTCGGGAGGACGGTGGTGCGTAACCGCCGGCCCCGGCGACCGGACACGCCCTTGAAGAGGAGAACGACATGACCGCCGAGACGGACACCCAGACCACCACCGTCTACCGGGTGACCGGCATGACCTGCGGGCACTGCGAGGGCGCGGTGACCACCGAGATCTCCGCCCTGCCGGGCGTCAGCTCGGTCAAGGCCGTCGCCGCGACCGGCGAGGTCACCGTGGTCTCCGCCGCCGCGCTCACCGACGAGGACGTCGCCGCCGCCGTGGACGAGGCCGGGTACGAGTTCGCCGGCCGGGCCGCCTGAGCACCCCTCTCCTTCGCAGCACCCCGCCGGGTCGTGCCGGCCAGCTCATACTGGTTCCGTACGACCCGGCCCTCCCCCTGGAGCCGGACATGAGCAGCAGCACAGTGCACGACGGGCCCATAGCGGCGGCCGGAGCCGCCGATGTCGAGCTGAGCATCGGCGGAATGACCTGCGCCTCCTGCGCGGCCCGCATCGAGAAGAAGTTGAACCGGATGGACGGGGTCACCGCCACGGTGAACTACGCCACCGAGAAGGCGCGCGTCTCGTACGGCGGCGGAGTCCAGGTCGCCGACCTGATCGAGACCGTCGTCAAGACCGGGTACACCGCCGAGGAGCCCCCGCCGCCGGAACCGGAACCGGAGACCGCGCGCCCCGAAGCCGAGGCCGCGCGCGACCCCGAACTGGCCGCGCTGCGCCAGCGGCTGCTGGTCTCCGCCGTGCTGGCCCTGCCTGTCGTGCTGCTCTCGATGATCCCGGCCCTCCAGTTCGACAACTGGCAGTGGCTCTCGCTGACCCTGGCCGCCCCCGTGGTGGTCTGGGGCGCCCTCCCCTTCCACAAGGCCGCCTGGACCAACGCCCGGCACGGCGCCGCCACCATGGACACCCTGGTCTCGGTCGGCACGCTCGCCGCCTTCGTCTGGTCGCTGTGGGCCCTGTTCTTCGGCCACGCCGGGATGCCGGGCATGCGGCACGGCTTCGACCTCTTCACAGTTCAGGGGGGCACCATCTCGCGCACGGACGGCTCCTCCGCGATCTACCTGGAGGTCGCCGCCGGCGTCGTCAGCTTCATCCTGCTCGGCCGCTACCTGGAGGCCCGTTCCAAGCGGAAGGCGGGTGCCGCCCTCAAGGCCCTGCTGGAGCTGGGCGCCAAGGACGTCGCCGTCCTGCGCGGCGGCAGCGAGGTACGGATCCCCGTGGCTCAGCTCGCGGTCGGCGACCGGTTCGTCGTCCGCCCCGGCGAGAAGATCGCCACCGACGGCACGGTCGTCGAGGGCGGCTCCGCCGTGGACGCCTCGATGCTGACCGGCGAGTCGGTCCCCGTCGAGGTCGGCCTGGGCGACTCCGTCACCGGCGCCACCGTCAACACCTCGGGACGACTCGTCGTCGAGGCCACCCGGATCGGCGCCGACACCCAGCTCGCCCGCATGGCCAGGCTCGTCGAGGAGGCGCAGAACGGCAAGGCCGAGGTGCAGCGCCTCGCCGACCGGATCTCCGGGGTCTTCGTGCCGGTCGTACTGGTCCTGGCGCTCGGCACCTGGGTCACCTGGCTGCTGATCACCGACAACCCCACGGCCGCCTTCACCGCCGCCGTGGCCGTCCTGATCATCGCCTGCCCCTGCGCCCTGGGCCTGGCCACCCCGACCGCGCTGATGGTCGGCACCGGGCGGGGCGCGCAGCTCGGCATCCTGATCAAGGGCCCCGAGGTGCTGGAGTCCACCCGCCGCGTCGACACGGTCGTGCTTGACAAGACCGGTACGGTCACCACCGGCCGGATGACCCTGTCCGGCGTGCACACCGCCGCCGGCACGGACGAGCGCGAACTGCTGCGCCTCGCGGGCTCGCTGGAGCACTCCTCCGAGCACCCGATCGCCCGGGCCATCGCCACCGGCGCCGCCGAGAGGGCCGGCTCCCTGCCGGTCCCGGAGTCCTTCGAGGCCCTCGCCGGGCTCGGCGTCCAGGGCGTCGTCGACGGGCACGCCGTCCTGGTCGGCCGCGAGCAGCTGCTGGCCGACCGGTCGATCCCCCTGCCCGCCGGCCTCGCCGAGGCCAAGGCGGCCGGCGAGGCCGCGGGCAGCACCGCCGTCCTGGTGGCATGGGACGGGGCGGCGCGCGGCGTCCTGACCGTGGCCGACGCGGTCAAGGAGACCAGCGCCGAGGCGGTGTCCCGACTGCGGGCGCTGGGCCTGACCCCGGTGCTGCTGACCGGCGACAACAAGGCCGTGGCCGAGACGGTGGCCCGCGAGGTGGGCATCGACGAGGTGATCGCCGAGGTGCTCCCGCAGGACAAGGTGGACGTCGTACGCCGGCTCCAGGCGGAGGGCCGTACGGTCGCCATGGTGGGCGACGGGGTCAACGACGCGGCCGCACTGGCGCAGGCGGACCTGGGCCTGGCCATGGGCACCGGAACCGACGCCGCGATCGAGGCGGGCGACCTGACCCTCGTACGGGGGGACCTGCGGGTGGCGGCGGACGCGATCCGGCTGTCCCGACGGACCCTGGCCACCATCAAGGGCAACCTGTTCTGGGCGTTCGGCTACAACGTGTTGGCCTTGCCGCTCGCGGCCGCCGGCCTGCTCAACCCGATGATTGCGGGGGCAGCGATGGCGTTCTCCTCCGTTTTCGTGGTGAGCAACAGCCTCCGGTTGCGATCCTTCCGCTAGTGGATCTTCTCCCCACTGCGCGCACACTTCCTTCACAGGAGACGCAGATCACAGTGATCGCAACGTAACCATCCGGCACTGCAGTGGGTCTAATAGGGCGATGCCGGGAACGTCTTGGGGGACGTTCACGGGGGTCTTGGGGGACGTCCGGGGCATCAGCCGGCCGGGACGCGTGCTCAACGGGGTGCTTTGAGCGGCCCTCCCGACCCGTACGGGTCCCGGCAGACACCCAATGGAGCGCACCACGCGTGCGCTCCTCGCCGACACCCCGGCTCGGGTCCCGTGGGGGGAATCCGTTCCGGGGACAGGAAAGCGCCCCGACCGTCGACCCGTGGGGGGATCGACGGCGGGGCGCTTTTCGCTTGCCTGGCGGCCTCTTCGCCCGACTGAACGCGTCGGCTGAAGACCTCGGTTGAGCCTCGGGTCAGCGGGCCTCGACCGGGACGAAGTCGCGCAGGACCTCGCCGGTGTAGATCTGGCGCGGACGGCCGATGCGAGAACCCGGCTCCTTGATCATCTCGTGCCACTGGGCGATCCAGCCGGGAAGGCGGCCGAGCGCGAAGAGCACGGTGAACATCTCGGTCGGGAAGCCCATGGCCCGGTAGATCAGGCCGGTGTAGAAGTCCACGTTCGGGTAGAGGTTGCGCGAGACGAAGTACTCGTCGGCCAGCGCGTGCTCTTCCAGCTTGAGCGCGATGTCGAGCAGCTCGTCGCTCTTGCCGAGCGCCGAGAGGACGTCGTGCGCCGCCGCCTTGATGATCTTCGCCCGGGGGTCGAAGCTCTTGTAGACGCGGTGCCCGAAACCCATGAGGCGGACGCCGTCTTCCTTGTTCTTCACCTTGCGGATGAAGGCGTCGACGTCGCCGCCGTCGTTCTTGATGCCCTCGAGCATCTCGAGGACGGACTGGTTGGCGCCACCGTGCAGCGGACCCCACAGGGCCGAGATGCCGGCGGAGATCGAGGCGAACATGTTCGCCTGCGAGGAGCCGACCAGGCGCACGGTGGAGGTCGAGCAGTTCTGCTCGTGGTCCGCGTGCAGGATCAGCAGCTTGTCGAGCGCCGAGACCACGACCGGGTCCAGGTCGTACTCCTGGGCCGGCACGGAGAAGGTCATGCGCAGGAAGTTCTCGACGTAGCCGAGGTCGTTGCGCGGGTAGACCACCGGGTGGCCGACCGACTTCTTGTACGCGTACGCCGCGATCGTCGGCAGCTTGGCCAGCAGCCGGATCGTCGAGAGGTTGCGCTGCTTCTCGTCGAACGGGTTGTGGCTGTCCTGGTAGAACGTCGACAGCGCGCTGACCACGGAGGACAGCATCGCCATCGGGTGCGCGTCGCGCGGGAAGCCGTCGTAGAACCGCTTGACGTCCTCGTGCAGCAGCGTGTGCTGGGTGATCTCGTTGCGGAACGACGCGAGCTGGTCGACGGTCGGCAGCTCACCGTTGATCAGCAGGTACGCGACCTCGATGAAGGTCGAACGCTCGGCCAGCTGCTCGATCGGGTAACCGCGGTAACGCAGGATTCCCTGCTCACCGTCGAGGTAGGTGATCGCGGACTTGTAGGCGGCGGTGTTGCCGTATCCGCTGTCCAAGGTGACGAGCCCGGTCTGGGCCCTCAGCTTCGAGATGTCGAAGCCCTGGTCACCGACGGTGCTTTCGACCACCGGGTAGGTGTATTCACCGTCCGCGTACCGGAGTACTACAGAGTTGTCGCTCACGTCATCCCTCACCGACGTAGTGCCTCTTCTTCGAGGTGCCCTGACTGCCTCTACCTTCCCCCATTTGGCGCAGGAGAGTGCACTCGGGGTCGGCCTTTGGTCCTTTTGACGGCACTGAGTGCCTTCAACCTGCTCATCCTGCCCCCTGCGCACCGGTGCCGGAACCCCAAATGATCGATCATTTAGGTGATGTTTCCCACCGGTACGCGTCCGGACAGCCTGGGCGCGACCGCCGTGTACCTCCTGCCTGCGGAAACGGTACGCACAGCCTGGCCGAGGGCCTTGCGGGACCCGACCAGCACGACGAGTTTCTTCGCCCTGGTCACCGCCGTGTAGAGCAAGTTGCGCTGGAGCATCATCCAAGCCCCGGTGGTGACCGGGATCACCACGGCCGGATATTCACTCCCCTGGGAGCGGTGGATGGTGACGGCGTAGGCGTGGGCCAGCTCGTCCAGTTCGGCGAACTCGTAGCCGACCTCCTCGTCCTCCTCCGTCCGTACCGTCAGCCGCTGTTCGTCCACGTCGAGAGCGGTGACCACGCCGACCGTGCCGTTGAAGACGCCGTTCGCGCCCTTCTCGTAGTTGTTCCGGATCTGGGTGACCTTGTCGCCGACCCGGAAGACACGGCCGCCGAACCGCTTCTCGGGCAGGTTCGGCCGGGCCGGCGTGATGGCCTGCTGGAGCAGGGCGTTGAGGTTTCCGGCGCCGGCCGGGCCGCGGTGCATGGGCGCGAGCACCTGGATGTCGCGGCGCGGGTCCAGCCCGAACCTGGCCGGAATCCTCCGGGCCGCCACGTCCACGGCGAGCCGCCCGGCCTCCTCGGTGTCCTCTTCCGGGAACAGGAAGAAGTCCGGCAGCCCGTCGGTGAGCGGCGGCAGGCCCGTGTTGATCCGGTGGGCGTTGGTGACCACGCCCGACTGATGGGCCTGCCGGAAGATCCGGGTCAGCCGGACCGCGGGCACCGGCCCGCCCTCGGCCAGCAGGTCTCGCAGCACCTCCCCGGCGCCGACCGAGGGCAGCTGGTCCACATCCCCGACGAGCAGCAGGTGCGCACCCGGTGCCACCGCCTTGACCAGCTTGTTCGCCAGCAGCAGGTCCAGCATCGAGGCCTCGTCGACGACCACCAGGTCCGCGTCCAGCGGGCGTTCCCGGTCGTACGCCGCATCCCCGCCCGGCTTCAGCTCCAGCAGCCGGTGCACGGTGGAGGCCTCGGCCCCGGTGAGCTCCGCGAGCCGTTTCGCGGCCCGGCCGGTGGGCGCGGCGAGCACGACCTTGGCCTTCTTGGCTCTGGCCAGCTCCACGATCGAGCGCACGGTGAAGGACTTCCCGCAGCCCGGCCCGCCGGTGAGGACGGCCACTCTGCAGGTCAGCGCCAGTCTGACGGCGTCCCGCTGCTCGGGGGCCAGCTTGGCCCCGGTGCGCCCGGCCAGCCAGCTCAGGGCCTTGTCCCAGTCCACGTCCTGGAAGCCGGGCATCCGGTCGTCCTCGGCGCCCAGGAGCCGCCGCACCTGCCCCACCAGCGAGAGCTCGGCGCGGTGGAAGGGCACCAGGTAGACGGCGGTCAGCGGGTCCGGACCGCCCTGCGGATCCGGCACGGATTCCCGTACGACGCCCTCCGGGTCGGCGGCGAGCTCGGCCAGGCATTCGATGACCAGCCCGGTGTCCACCTGGAGCAGCTTGACCCCGTCGGCGATCAGCCGCTCCTCGGGCAGGAAGCAGTGCCCCTGGTCGGTGGACTGGGACAGGGCGTACTGGAGCCCGGCCTTGACCCGTTCGGGGCTGTCGTGCGGTATGCCGACGGCCTGGGCGATCCGGTCGGCGGTGAGGAAGCCGATGCCCCACACGTCGGCGGCGAGCCGGTACGGCTGGTTCCTGACCACCGAGATGGAGGCGTCGGCGTACTTCTTGTAGATGCGGACGGCGATGGAGGTGGAGACGCCGACGCCCTGGAGGAAGACCATGACCTCCTTGATCGCCTTCTGCTCCTCCCACGCGGCGCCGATCAGCTTGGTCCGCTTGGGACCGAGCCCGGGCACCTCGATCAGCCGCTTCGGCTCGGCCTCGATGACGTCGAGGGTGTCGGTGCCGAAGTGCTCCACGATCCGGTCGGCGATCTTCGGGCCGATGCCCTTGATCAGGCCGGAGCCGAGGTAGCGGCGGATGCCCTGGATGGTCGCGGGGAGCACGGTGCGGTAGTTCTCCACCGTGAACTGCTTGCCGTACTGGGGGTGGGAGCCCCAGCGGCCCTCCATGCGCAGCGATTCGCCGGGCTGGGCCCCGAGCAGGGAGCCGACGACCGTGAGCAGGTCCCCGCTGCCGCGGCCGGTGTCGACCCGGGCGACCGTGTACCCGCTCTCCTCGTTGGCGTAGGTGATGCGCTCGAGCACCCCCTCGACCACTGCCGGTTGCACCGCCCCGTTGGTTGCCATGGCAATGAAACTACCGCCCGCCGCCGACAGCCCGTCAGGCCTGTGGACAACCAGAAGGGGGTCCGGCCTCGCGGCCGGACCCCCTCACGGTTACCCCTCCCGTGTCGGACTTCCCGATCCCCCCAGATCCCTCCCCGGAAGTGCCGACGCACCATACGACCCACTGCCCCGCCCGGGGGTTGCGCACGGAATCGGAACTTTACGTTTCCATTACCAACAGGCGCTCCGGCGCCGGTCCGATGTGCCCTTTAACCACCACAGAAGTAGCGTTTCCGGCATGAGTGAATCTTCCTTCCAGGATGACGTGCTCGGCGAGCTGGGCCCCGACGGGCTGACCGAGATCGCCGGCCTGCTCGGCACCGACGCGGCGGGCGCCCGCGAGACCGTCGCGACCACGGTCGGCGCCATGGCCGGCGGCCTCCAGGAGAAGGCCGGCTCCGGGGGCGCCGACGACGAGGAGGTCCGCCAGGCCTTCGCCGAGGTCGCCGAACCCCCGCTGCAGGGGGTGGCCACACTCGGCGGCGGGCTGCTCGGCGGCGGCCTGATGGCCGGGGTGCTCGCGAAGGTGAGCAAGCCGGTCGCCGCGGCCCTCTCCAAGAAGACCGGCATCCCCCCGGCCACCGTCAGCCGCGTCATCGAACTGCTGATCCCGGTGCTGCTGACGGTCTTCGCCAAGCGCGCGGCCACCGGCAAGGGCGGCGCCGCCGGTGCCCCGGGCGCCACGCCCGGCGCTGCCCCGGCCGAGGGCGGCGGACTCGGCGACCTGCTGGGCCAGATCCTGGGCGGCGGCAGGAAATAGCCCGCTACCCTGGGACGCCATGGAGCCCCCTGCTGACAACTCCGCCGCAGCGGTACGGCTGCGGGACCCCGAGCCCGGGGAGCTGGGCTGGATCGTGCAGCGGCACGGCGCGCTCTACGCCGCCGAGTACGGCTGGAACACGGACTTCGAGGGCCTGGTGGCCCGGATCGTCGCGGACTTCGCCGAGGACCACGAACCGTATCTGGAGCGGGTCTGGATGGCCGAGCTGAACGGCCGCCCGGTCGGCTCGGTGATGTGCGTCCGCGAGGACGGCTCACCGGGCACGGCGCGGCTGCGGCTGCTCCTCGTCGAGCCGGAGGGACGCGGGCACGGCATCGGGTCCCTCCTCGTCGACACCGTCGTCGCGTTCGCCCGCTCGGCCGGCTACCGCGAACTGGTGCTGTGGACCAACGACGTGCTGACCTCGGCCCGTTCCCTCTACCAGCGCGCCGGGTTCACCCTGGTCGCCGAGCGCCCGCACCGCTCGTACGGCGTGACGCTCACGGGGCAGGACTGGCGACTGCCGTTGCAGGAGGACTCCCCGCACTGACCGCCGCGGCGCCGCCTTGCGCCACGCCGCCGCCCTTCGTACGGGTTCCCGCGCGGGCGGGGGCCAGCGAGGTCATGCCCACCCCGCCGACCAGCAGCAGCGCCGCCGCCCAGCGCAGTCCCGAGATGCTCTCGCCGAGTACCAGCGCGGCCGAGGACATCCCGAACACCGGTACCAGCAGCGAGAACGGCGCGACCGACGAAGCCGGGTAGCGCTTCAGCAGGTGGTTCCAGGCGCCGAAGCCGAACACGGTGGACACCCAGGCCACGTAGCCGATGACCGCGGCCCCGGACCAGTCCAGCCCGCGCAGCGCGGCCAGGTCCCGCTCGGGCCCCTCCAGCAGCAGCGAGAGCCCGAACAGCGGCAGCACCGGCACGGTGCACACCCAGACCATGAAGTTGAGCGCGTCGGACGCGGACGCCTTGCGCGTCAGCACGTTGGACACGCCCCAGCAGGCGGCGGCCGCGACGACCAGGGTGAAGCCGAGCACCGGCCCTGAGGTGCCCCCGTCCACGGCGGCGACGGCGATCCCGGCGAGCGCCACCGCCATGCCGGCGATCCGGACCCGCCCGGGCCGCTCGCGCAGTACGAGCGAGGCGAGGACGGCGGTGAAGACGGACTGGACCTGGAGCACGAGGGAGGACAGTCCGGCCGGCATCCCGGCGGCCATCCCGGTGAACAGGAGGCCGAACTTGGCGATGCCGAGGGCCACTCCGACCGCGATGATCCACTTCCAGGCGGTCTTGGGCCGGCCGACGAAGAACACGGCGGGCAGCGCGGCGACGAGGAAGCGCAGGGCGGACAGGAGCAGCGGCGGGAAGTGGCCGAGGCCGATCTCGATGACGACGAAGTTGAAGCCCCAGACGGCGGCGACGAGTACGGCGAGTGCAGTGTGGACGGGACGCATGCTTCGAGCATCGGCGGTGCGACCATGTAGCACCAGCGCGGATCTCTTCCAGGATGGATGAAGCATTGCTTACGCATGCTCCCGTGGTCCGGCGGTGCCTACGATGGGCCGCATGCTCGACCTCTCCCGGCTGCGCGCCCTGCACGCCGTCTCCGTCCACGGCTCGGTCGCGGGCGCGGCGGCCGCCCTCGGCTACACCCCCTCCGCCGTGTCCCAGCAGATCGCCAAGCTGGAGCGGGAGACCCGGACCACGCTGCTGGAGCGGCGCGGGCGCGGGGTCGCGCTCACCGAGGAGGCCCGGCATCTCGCCGAGACCGCCCAGGAGTTGCTGGCGATCGTGGAGCGCGCCGAGACCACCCTGGAGGAGCGGCGCGGGCAGCCGAGCGGGCTGCTGACCGTCGCCGCCTTCGCCTCGGCGGCGCGCGGGCTCATGCCGGGGGTGCTCGCCGATCTCGCGCGCCGGCATCCCGCGCTGGACGTGCGCCTCACGGAGGTCGACCCCCATCTGTCGGTGGACCTGGTGGCCCGGGGCGTCACCGATCTGGCGGTGGCCCACGACTGGGACATCGCCCCGCTGCCGGCCCCGGAGGGCGTCGAGCAGGCGGTCATCGGGGACGACCCGTGCGACCTGGTGGTGCCGCACGACCACCCCTTCACGGCGCGGGCGGTCATCCGCCGGGGCGACCTCGGCGGCCAGCGCTGGGTCTGCCAGCCGCCCGGCCGGGTCTGCCACGACTGGCTGATGCGGACGCTGCGCACGGCCGGGTTCGAGCCCGACATCGCGCACGTGGCCGAGGAGAACCACACCATCGTCGCGCTGGTCGCGGCCGGGCTCGGGGTGGCCGTCGTACCGCGACTGGGCACCGGAGCGCTGCCGCCGGGCGCGGTGGCCGTGCCGCTGGAGCCCGGCCCCGTACGCAGGCTGTACGCCCTGTGGCGGACGGGGGCGGCCCGCCGGCCGGCGATCACCGAGGCCGTGCGGACCCTGCAGGAGCACTGGGCGTACGCGGCACCCCTTCCGGGGGACCTCCCGAGTGTCCGCGGTGCCGCGGGCGCGGCCCGGCAGTAGGGTCCGGCGCGTGTCGTACCACGCGTCCCGCAGGTCCCTGCTCACCGCGGCCGCCATGGCCGCCGTCACGGCCGCCGGAGTGGCCTCGTACGCCGTGGGCGGTGGCCCGGGCGGCGGGGACGGCGAACCGCACGCCGACGACCCGCGTCCCGGCGACCGTCCGCCCGGCCGGGCACCCGACCGGGCGGCGCTGCGCCGCCTGGTGGCCGGGATGAGCCTGGCCGAGAAGGTCGGGCAGCTCTTCGTGTCCCGCGCATACGGCCATTCGGCGACCGACCCCGACCCGGCGGACGCCGAGCAGAACCTGAAGCTGTTCGGGGTGCGCACGGCCGCGGAGCTGGTCGCCCGCTACCACCTCGGCGGGATCATCTATTTCTCCTGGGCCCACAACACCCGTGGCCCGCAGCAGATCGCCGAGCTGTCGGCCGCCCTCCAGCGGGCGGCCGCCGGCACCGGTTCCGGCATCCCGCTGATGCTCTCCACCGACCAGGAGCACGGCGCCGTGGCGCGCATCGGCAAGCCGGCGACGCTGCTGCCCGGGGCGATGGCCCTGGGGGCGCGGCACGGCGCGGGTGGTACGAGCGGCACGGGCGGTACGGGTAGCAGTACGGGTAGTACCGGCACCGCCGGCCCGGACGCAGGCACCGGCACCGGCGCCGGCACCGGCGCCGACTCCGCGGCCACCGCCGAGGCCCGCCGCGCCGCGCGCATCGCGGGCGCCGAGCTGGCCGCGATGGGCATCCGGCAGGACTACGCGCCGGTGGCCGACGTGAACGTCAACCCGGCCAACCCGGTGATCGGCGTACGGTCCTTCGGCTCCGACCCGCAGGCGGTGGCCGCCCTGGTCGCCGCCCAGGTCCGCGGCTACCAGGGCGCCGGGGTCGCCGCGACCGCCAAGCACTTCCCCGGCCACGGGGACACCGAGACCGACAGTCACGTCGGTCTGCCGGTGATGCGGCACAGCCGGGCCCAGTGGGAGGAGCTCGACGAGCCGCCGTTCCGGGCGGCGGTGGAGGCGGGCGTGGACGCCGTCATGACGGCGCACATCGTCTTCCCCGCGCTCGACCCTTCGGGGGACCCGGCGACCCTCTCGAGACCGATCGTGACCGGCATCCTGCGCGAACGCCTCGGCTTCCGGGGGGTGGTGGTCACCGACGCCCTCGACATGGCCGGGGTCCGCCAGAAGTACGGGGACGACCGGGTCCCGGTGCTGGCCCTGAAGGCGGGGTGCGACCAGCTGCTGAACCCGCCGGACCTGGGGCTCGCGCACCGCAGCGTGCTCGCGGCCGTGGAGGCGGGCGAGCTGACGCAGGACCGGATCGAGGAGTCGGTGCTGCGGATCCTCGAACTGAAGGCCCGCCGGGGCCTGTTCGACGCGGCGCACACCGCCGCCGGGCAGATGGACGCGATGGTGGGGATCCCGGCCCACCTGACCGCCGCCGACGAGATCGCGGCGGGTACGACGACCCTGCTGGCCAATCCCGTGAAACTGCTGCCCCTGGATGCGACGGCCGGGCCCCTGGTGCTGGTCACCGGGAGCGACCCGGCCTCCCCCAGCGGTACGACAGGGCCCCCTACGGCGGTACTGGCCAGGGAGCTGACCGCCCTGGGCTGCCGTGCGACGGCCGTACCGCCCGCCCGGGCGGTGGCCGCGGCTCCCGGCAACGCGGCGGTGCTGGTGTGCACGTACAACGTCCCGGAGGGGGACGGTCCGCAGCGCACGCTGGTCACGGAGCTGCTGGCCACCGGGGTGCCGGTGGTCGTGGTGGCGATCCGCAATCCGTACGACCCGGCCCGGCTGCCCACGTGCGCGGCGGAACTGGCGACGTACACCTGGACGGACGTGGAGATGCGGGCGGCGGCCCGGGTGGTCACCGGGGCGGCACGGCCTTCGGGCCGCCTCCCGGTCCCGGTGCCGGGCCGCTACCCGCTGGGCCACGGGCTGTCGTACGACTAGTACGCCTGGGACGCGCCTGGGACGCCTGGGACGCCCAGGCGTACCAGGACCAGCCGTACTACCTCTCCCGTGGCCCCTCGGGCCCTACCCGGGAGCTACGGCCGCAGCTGCGGCTCGCGCTCCTGGTCCTTCTGGTCGAGCACCGCGTCGGGCTTCGCCAGCGGCGTCGCCCGGCCCGCGTCGGCGAGCGCGGCGGCCGGGGCGACCCCGGCCCACTGCAGGATCTTCTGCGTGGCCAGCGCCTTCTCGCCCTCCTGGAGCTTGGCGACGTTGGCCCCGTGGTTGGCACCGGGCGCGATCATCACGTAGCTGTCGCGGACGGTGTAGCCGAGGTGGAACGGTTCGGCACCCCACGGGTCGTTCTGCCCGTACACGAACAGCATCTGGTCGGCGTTGCGCTTCACCCAGCTGTCCACGTCCGCCATGACCCCCGGCTGGAAGGTCATCGGGATCTCGCGGGGCACGAAGTTGCGCGGCGGCTGGTAGCCGTAGCGGCTCAGGCCCCCCAGGTGCGGCTGCTTGATGTCGGGCGAACCGAGCTGCGTACCCGCCTGGTAGTAGTACGGCGTGTACGTCTCGAGGCCCTGGTCGGCGTAGGCCGAGAAGCCGGAGATCGCGTCGATCGAGTCCCAGATCTCCTGGTCGCTCGCGGTCGCGGCGGCCGGGATGGAGGCGCAGTCGGCGAGCAGGCTGTACTGCCAGAAGGCCCACACGTAGTCGAGCACGACGGCCTCGTAGGCCTTGTCGAGGTTGCCGACGGTGGTGAAGGTCCAGCCGTTCTCGGCGGCGGCGGCCACGTACTTGGCCTCCAGCGGCTCACGGCGGACGAGCGCCTCGCGCTGCACCGCGTTCAGCTTGTCGCGGCACTCCTTGGTGCCGACCTTGGCGAAGAACCGGTCGTACGCCGAGTCCTCCTTGTTGACGACGTCGTTGGGCGCGACGTACGCGACGACACCGTCCATGTCACGCGGGTAGTAGCGCTCGTAGTACGTCGCCGTCATACCGCCCTTGCTGCCGCCCGTGGCGAGCCAGTTCTTCTTGTAGACCTTCTTCAGGGCGGTGAAGATGCGGTGCTGGTCGCTGGCGGCCTGCCAGATGTCCAGGTTCGCCCAGTTGGCCGGATCGGGCCGGGAGGGCGTGAAGAATCGGTACTCCAGCGACACCTGGTTGCCGTCGACGATGGTCGTCGGCTCGCTGCGGCGCGGGCTGGTGTTGACGTTGTAGCCGGAGGTGAAGAACACCGTGGGCCGGGAGACGTCCTTGTGCAGCAGGGTGAGGCGCTGCTTGAAGGTGCCCTTCGACGGGTTCCGGTGGTCGACCGGCTGTTCGTAGTTGAGTACGAAGAAGCGGTACCCGGGGTACTCCTTCTCCTCGATCAGACTCATCCCCGCAATGGCGAGGATCTCGTCCTTGATGTCCGTCGCGGCGGACGGCCCTGCGGCGGTGGCCGCCTGAGCCGTGAAGCCGGCTGCGCCCATGGTGCCGATCAGCACCACGAGCGACAGCAGCCAGCCGAGCGTCTTGCGCATTCACCCTCCCCTGAGTTCACTTCGGTCGCCCGTGAACCTAGCGGGGTCAACGCACGGCTGACCAGACCTAGTTGGGTCGCTCGTTCAGCACAGGATCCAGCCGGATTCGGCGGATCCGGCCTCGATGCTCCCCTTTACATACACGCAGCGGCTGATCGCACCGACGGTGACAGGACCGGCATATCGGGTGAATCGCCCCGCATCGCCGACCGGGACCCCGCCGCGCGGCTGGATGCTGACCGCCATCGCCCGGCGCCGGCCCGGGTCGTGGGCCACCGTCACCGCGCAGGCCTGCGTACGGCTCTTGTAGATGCGTACCTCGCCCGTCGGCAGAGGCAGCGTCCTGACCAGGCCGCCCCCGCAGCCACCGGTCGCCGCGTGCGCCGGCGGCGCCGCGATGAGGCCGCCGAGGCAGAGCGCGAGCCCCGCCGTGAACACCCCTGCCGACGCGGCCCCCCGGCCGCGCCCCTTCCGCCCGTGCTCCACCCTGTCCCCCCGATCGGTCGTACGTAACACGTACGCACGTACGACGCACGGACCCCCCGGAAGGTTGCATACGGCAAGATCCGGGGGGCGGGACGGAGCGGCGGCGGGTACTGCGGCTCAGACGGGGCGACTCATGCCGCTGCGGGCTCGTCCTCGCCGACGAAGGTGCGCCACAGTTCGGCGTAGCGGCCGCCGCGGGCGACGAGTTCGGCGTGGGTGCCGTCCTCCACGACCCGGCCGCGGTCCATGACCACGACCCGGTCGGCGCGCGCGGCCGTGGTCAGCCGGTGTGCCACCACCAGGGTGGTGCGCTTGCCGGCGAGCCGGTCCGTGGCCTGGTTGACCTGGGCCTCGGTGGCCAGGTCGAGCGCGGCGGTGGCCTCGTCGAGCAGCAGCACGTCCGGGTCGACGAGTTCGGCGCGGGCCAGGGCGATCAGCTGGCGCTGGCCGGCCGAGAGGTTGCGCCCGCGCTCGGCGACGGTGTGCAGGTAGCCGCCGTCGAGGGTGGCGATCATGTCGTGGGCGCCGACCGCGCGGGCGGCCGCCTCCACCTCGGCGTCGCCCGCCTCGGGCCGCCCGTAGGCGATCGCGTCGCGGACCGTCCCCGGGAACAGGTACGGCTCCTGCGGGACGACCCCCAGCCGGTGGCGGTACGCCGTCAGGTCGAGCTCCCGCAGATCGGCGCCGTCGGCGGTGACCCGACCCGAGGTCGGGTCGTAGAACCGGGCCACGAGCTTGACCAGCGTGGACTTGCCGGCGCCGGTCTCGCCGACGAAGGCGACCGTCTGGCCTGCGGGTATCCGCAGGCTGATTCCGGCCAGTGCGTCGCCCTTCTCGCCGCGTTCCTCGGCGGTGCCGTACGCGAACCGCACGTCCTCGAACGCGATCTCGCCGCGCAGCTCCCTGACCTCGCGGGGCTCGGCCGGGCGCGGGGTGCTGGTGGGCTCGCGCAGCAGCCCCTGGATCCGGCCGAGGGAGACGGTGGCCTGCTGGTAGCCGTCGAAGACCTGGGAGAGCTGCTGGACGGGGGCGAAGAACAGGTCGATGTAGAGGAGGTACGCCACCAGCGCTCCGGTGGTGAGGGTGCCGGCCTCGACCCGCCCCGCGCCGACGATCAGCACGGCGGCCGCGGCCCCGGAGGACAGCAGCTGCACGAAGGGGAAGTAGACGGATATCAGCCACTGGCCGCGCACCCGGGCCTGGCGGTACGAGTCGCTCCGCTCGGCGAACCGGGCGGCGCCGGCACGCTGGCGGCGGAAGGCCTGGACGATGCGCAGCCCGGAGACGGACTCCTGGAGGTCGGCGTTGACCAGGCTGACCCGGTCGCGGGCGAGCTCGTACGCGGCGACCGACTTGCGGCGGAACACGAACGTGCCGAGGACCAGCACGGGGAGCGTGGCGAAGACGATCAGCGCGAGCTCGACGTCGAGGACGAGCAGGGCGATCAGGATGCCGAAGAAGGTGAAGACGGAGACGACGGCGGTGACGAGCCCGGTCTGCAGGAAGGTCGAGAGGGCGTCCACGTCGGTGGTCATCCGGGTCATGATCTTGCCGGTCAGCTCGCGCTCGTAGTAGTCGAGTCCGAGGCGCTGGAGCTGGGCGAAGATCTTGACGCGCAGGACGTACAGCACGCGCTCGCCGGTGCGCCCGGTCATCCGGGTCTCGGCGAACTGGGCGGCCCACTGGGCGACGACGACGGCGAGCGCGAGAACGGCGGCCACCCAGACGGCGCCGAGCGCGGCCTGCTCGACGCCCTTGTCGATGCCGTGCCGGATCAGGATCGGGAGCAGCAGCCCGGAGCCGGCGTCGACGGCGACGAGGCCGAGGCTGACGGCGAGGGGCGCCCAGAAGCCGTGGAGCAGCCGGCGCAGGTTGTAGCTCTTCTCGGCGGACGCGGCCCGGTCCTCGTCCACGGCGGGCTCGTCGTCGGCGGGCGGCAGCGCGGCCACCTGCGCGAGCAGCTCGGGGGTGGCCGGCATGCCGGCCACGGCGCCGGCCATGGAGGGGGCGGCGCCGGGTGCGCCGGTCCCCGCGGCGGTCCCGACCGCCGCGGCGGACTCCGATTCCTCCTGGCGGCGCCACAGCTCGGGGGTCACCCCGTCGGCGACCCGCCGCTTGGCGTTGACCGGCTCGGAGTCGATCTCGGCCTCGAGTTCGATGTCCCGTTCGAGGTTCCCCTCGATGTCCCGCTCGAACTCGGCCATCGCGGGCGCGTCGGGGGTGCGCGGCGAGGCGGCGCCGAGCGCGTCCGGATCGGTGAGCAGCCGCCGGTAGAGGGGCGACCTGCGCTCCAGCTCCTCGTGCGTTCCGATGTCGGAGAGCCGCCCGCGGTCGAGTACGGCGATCCGGTCGGCCAGCGCGAGCGTGGAGCGGCGGTGCGCGATGAGGAGGGTGGTGCGGCCGGCCATGACGGCGCGCAGCGCCTCGTGGATCTCGTGCTCGACGCGGGCGTCCACGGCGGAGGTGGCGTCGTCGAGGAGCAGCAGCCGGGGGTCGGTGAGGATGGCGCGGGCGAGCGCGATGCGCTGGCGCTGGCCGCCGGAGAGGGTGAGCCCCTGCTCGCCGACCGTGGTCCCGTACCCGGCGGGCAGGGCCTTGATGAACCCTTCGGCCTGGGCGGCGCGGGCGGCGGCCTCGATCTGCGCGTCGGTGGCTTCGGGGTGGCCGTAGGCGATGTTGGCGCGGATGGTGTCGGAGAACAGGAAGGAGTCCTCCGGCACGAGCCCGATGGCGGCGCGCAGCGAGTCATACGTCAGCCCGCGCACGTCGTGTCCGCCGACGCGGACGGTGCCGCGGTCGGCGTCGTAGAAGCGGGGCAGGAGGAGGGAGACGGTGGACTTGCCGGAGCCGGAGGATCCGACGACGGCGACGGTCTCGCCCTCGGTGATGGTGAGCGAGAACCCGTCCAGGACGGGCCGCTCGGGGTCGTACCCGAAGACGACCTCGTCGAATTCGACGGTGGCGGGGGCGTCGGCGGGCAGCTCGTGCGTGCCCTCTTCGATGACGGGCTCGGTGTCGATGAGCTCGAAGACCCGCTCGACGCCGGCGCGGGCCTGCTGGCCGACGGTGAGGACCATGGCGAGCATGCGGACGGGGCCGACGAGCTGGGCGAGGTAGGTGGAGAAGGCCACGAAGGTGCCGAGGGTGACCTGGCCGTTGGTGGCCATCCAGCCGCCGAGGGCCAGCATGGCGACCTGGGCGAGGGCGGGCACGGCCTGCAGGGCGGGGGTGTATCGGGAGTTGAGCCGGATGGTCCGCATCCGCCCGGCGAACAGCCGCCGCCCGGCGGCGCGCAGCTTGCCGGTCTCCTGCTCCTCCTGGCCGAAGCCCTTGACGACGCGGACGCCGGTGACGGCCCCGTCGACGACGGTGGCGACGGCGGCGGCCTGGCCCTGGGCCCACCAGGTGGCGGGGAAGAGTTTCCTGCGGCTGCGCTTGGCGATGAACCAGAGGGCGGGGGCCATGAGCAGCGCGACGAGGGTCAGCAGCGGGGACAGCCACAGCATGACGCCGAGGGATATCCCGAACAGCAGGAAGTTCCCGATGGTCATGGGCAGCATGAAGAGCAGCCCCTGGATCAGCTGGAGGTCGCTGGTGGCCCGCCCGACGACCTGGCCGGTGGACAGCTCGTCCTGGCGGCGTCCGTCGAGGCGGGCGATGGTGTCGTACATGTCGGTGCGCAGGTCGTGCTGGACGTCGAGCGCGAGGCGGCCGCCGTAGTACCTGCGGATGTACGTCATCACGTACACGATGACCGCGGCGCCTATGAGCAGCCCGGCCCATATCCCCATGGGCTTGCTGTGGTCGCCGATGACGTCGTCGATGATGACCTTGGTGACCAGCGGCACCAGCGCCATGACCGCCATGCCGCCCAGGGAGGACCCGAGCGCCAGCAGCACATTGAGCCGGTACCGCCAGGTGTATGCGGCGAGCCGCCGGGCCCAGCCCTGTTTCCCGCCCGCTGCCATCTCTGCCGCCGCCACGTGACGCCTCCCCGTTGTTCCTGTCCTGCCGCCTCCCCCAACGCCACGACCGGCGGATTTCATCCCCCGGCAACAATCGCACCGGCGTTCACCCCCGGCGACCGCGCTTCACCCGACCGGGGGACTACGGCGCGTCGAACTCGTACTCGAGTACGTATGCGGAGGCGTCGAGGACCATCTCGTTGACCTCGACCGCCCGCCCGTCGGAGGCGAAGGCGGTACGGCAGACCAGCACCACCGGGGTCCCGGCCGCCAGGCCGAGCCGTTCGGTCTCCTCGGGGGAGGGCATCCGCGACCGGACCTCCTCGCGGAACCGGGCCGGCCCGTGGCCGAGCTCGGCGAGCCGCGCGTAGATCCCGCCGGGCCCGCTGTCTGGCTCCGTGACGGGCGTACCGGCCACGAGCGCGGCGTCGAGGTACGAGGTGGCGAGCATGACGGGCTTCCCGTCGAGCAGGAACCTCCGACGCCGGACGCAGGCGGGCGCCCCCTCGGCGAGTCCCAGCACGGCCGAGACGGCCGCCGGTGCGGGCTCGTCCCCGACGGAGAGGAACTCGACGGCGGATTCCCGGCCCTCGGTGTCACCCTCCCAGACGGAGCGCCCCGCACCCCGCACCCCGGCGGCCGGCCGGTGGATCCCGCGCCGCCGCACGATGACCCCGGAGCCCTCGCGTACCTCGGCCTGCCCCTCGACGCGGAGCCGTCCGGCGCCGTCACCCGGCATACGAATCCTCCCTGATCACCTCTGGATGGATCTGGACATCTCCGGACATCCTAGGCAGGAGATCGGGAGGGTGCTCCGATTCGGGGGTCAGAGGTGGGTCGGGGCGAACATTTTGAGCGTGGCCGGGAGGAGCAGGAGTGTCGGGCCCGGGGTGTCGAGGGACTTGGCCAGGTCTTCGCGGAGGGTTTCCGGGGTCGTCGTCGACGCCGGGACGCCAAAGGACTGGGCCAGGGCAACGAAGTCCGGGCGCGTGAGTTCCGTGCCCGTCGTGCGGCCCTCGAAGGAGTCCGTCATGTACTCCCGCAGGATGCCGTAGCCGCCGTCGTCCACGATCAGCCAGGTCACGTCCAGGTCGTGCTGCTTCGCCGTCGCCAGGTCCGCGATCGAGTACATCGCGCCGCCGTCGCCCGAGACGGCCAGGACCGGGGTGTCCGGTTCCGCGACGCAGGCGCCGAGGGCCGCCGGGAAGGCGTAGCCGAGGCCGCCCGCGCCCTGGGCCGAGTGCATCGTGTTGGGGTGCTTCGCGTCGAACGCCGACCAGGCCCAGTAGGACAGGATCGTCATGTCCCAGAAGGAAGGGGAGCTGGCGGGGAGCGCCGCGCGGATCGACGTGAGGAGCCCGCGCTCCAGAGTCACGTCCTGGCCGGCGAGTCGCGTTTCGATCTCCGACAGGACCATCCGGACGCGCTCCGGCGCCTGCGCGTCCTCGCGTTCCGGGACCGTTTCCAGGAGGGCCTGGAGGGCGAGGCGGGCGTCCGCGTGGATGCCGAGGGCCGCGTGGTTGGACTCCAGCTTGCCGAGGTCCGCCTCGATCTGGACGACCCGGCCCGTCGGGAAGAACGTGTGGTAGTTGGAGGACAGTTCGCCCAGGCCGGAGCCGACGACCAGGAGTACGTCCGCGTCCTCGAGGAAGTCCGTCATGTGGCGGTCCTCCAGCCAGGACTGGAGCGACAGCGGGTGCGTCCACGGGAAGGCGCCCTTGCCGCCGAAGGTGGTGACCACCGGGGCGTTGAGGCGTTCGGCCAGCTGCCGGAGCTTTCCTGCCGCGTCCGAACGGATGACCCCGCCGCCCGCGATGATCACCGGGCGGGAGGCCCGCCCCAGCCAGTGCGCCGCCAGAGCGGTGAGCTCGGGGCGCGGGGCGAGCTCGTGCGGGGTTGCGTCCACGCCCGTGACCTGGGGGATCACCGTTTCGGCGCGGAGGACGTCCTCCGGGATCTCCACCCAGACCGGGCCGTGCGGAGCCGTCAGCGCCGATTCCCAGGCTTCCGCGATCACGGAGGGGATCTGCGACGGGGTGCGGGCCGTGTGGACCGACTTCACCACGTCCCGGAAGGACGCCGACTGGTCCCGCAGCTCGTGCAGGTGCCCGCGCCGGCCGCCGCCCAGGCCCGCCACCGGGACCTGCGAGGCGATGGCGAGGACCGGCGCCGACGCGGCGGCCGCCTCCGCCAGGGCCGGCAGGGCCATCAGCGCGCCCGGCCCCGTGGAGAGCAGGAGGGGGACCGCCTCGCCGGTGATGCGGCCGTACGCGTCCGCCGCGAACCCGGCGTTGTTCTCCGTCCGCAGCCCGATCAGCCGCAGATCGGAGCGCCCCACCGCGTCGAAGACGCCGAGTGCGTGCTGCCCCGGCAGCCCGAACACGGTGGTGGCGCCGAGCGAGCGCAGCGTCTCCACTACCAGGTCCCCGCCCGTCCGCCCCGGCGGCGGCGCGAGAGCGGCCGCCGTCTGGGCCTCGGTGGGACGGAGCACCAGGTCGTGGTCGTGCGTCACGTGCGCTTACTCGCCCTTCATCGGTTCTTGCTTCGCCGCTTACTTCGCCTTCGCGGCAGCGATCTGGCGGCTCATGATCGTCGTCAGCTCGTACGCGGTGTGCGAGGCCGCGACCGAGGTGATCTCGGCGTGATCGTACGCCGGGGCGACCTCGACGACGTCCGCCGAGACCAGGTTGCAGGAGGACAGGCCCCGGATGATCTCCAGCAGCTCGCGGGAGGTCATGCCGCCCGCCTCCGGGGTGCCGGTGCCGGGCGCGTGCGCGGGGTCCAGCACGTCGATGTCGATCGAGATGTACAGCGGGCGGTCGCCGATGCGCTGGCGCAGCTGGTCCGCGACCTCGTCGGCGCCGCGGCGGTAGACGTCGGCCGAGGTCACGATGCCGAAGCCCATCTTGGCGTCGTCGTCGAGGTCCTGCTTGCCGTAGAGCGGGCCGCGCGTGCCGACGTGGGAGAGCGCCTCGGTGTCGAGGATGCCCTCCTCCACGGCGCGGCGGAACGGCGTGCCGTGCGTGTACTCGGCGCCGAAGTACGTGTCCCAGGTGTCCAGGTGCGCGTCGAAGTGCAGCAGCGCCACCGGGCCGTGCTTCTTGGCGACGGAGCGGAGCAGCGGGAGGGCGATGGTGTGGTCGCCGCCCAGGGTCATCAGGCGGGAGCCGGCGCCGAGCAGCTCGTCGGCGGCCGCCTCGACCGTCTCGACGGCCTCGTTGATGTTGAAGGGGTTCACCGCGATGTCACCGGCGTCCGCCACCTGGGCGAGCGCGAACGGGGAGGCGTCCTGCGCCGGGTTGTACGGACGCAGCAGGCGGGAGGCCTCGCGGATGGCGTTGCCGCCGAAGCGGGCACCGGGGCGGTACGAGACACCCGAGTCGAACGGCACGCCGACGACGGCGACGTCCGCCGAGCCGACCTCGTCCAGGCGCGGCAGCCGGGCGAAGGTCGCGGGGCCCGCGTAGCGCGGGATGCGGGAGGAGTCGACCGGTCCGCGCGGCGTCTGCTCGGTGCGCTCGTTGCTCATCGGGGTGTGCCCTTCTGGAGGTCCTACGGTGCGGTCCTTCGAGCGTAAGCGGGTACCTGTGGCGCGCGAAGTGTAGATTTCATCCACACGGTGCCACTTTTTTGTACGGAGTATCCATGGACGTCCCCCGGCCCGGCCCGCCTGCTCCGCCCGATCACCCTGTGGCGCCCGTGGCACTGGGGGCGCTGCTCGCGGACCGGGAGCTCGGACTGCGGCACGTCGCGGGGCCGGCCGAAGCAGGAGTGCACGGCGTGCACGCCTCCGAGATGGCCGACCCTTCCCCTTATCTGCTGGGCGGGGAGCTGCTGCTGACCGCCGGGGCCGGCAACACCGACCACGACGCCTACGTGGCCCGGCTGGTCGCGGCCGGGGCGGCCGCCCTCGGGTTCGGTGTGGCCCCCGTGCACGAGGAGGTGCCGCCCGCGCTGGCCGAGGCCTGCGCCCGGCACGGGCTGCCGCTGCTCGAGGTCCCGCC
Source organism: Streptomyces sp. NPDC051364 (assembly GCF_040682115.1). Lineage (NCBI taxonomy): Bacteria > Bacillati > Actinomycetota > Actinomycetes > Kitasatosporales > Streptomycetaceae > Streptomyces > Streptomyces sp. NPDC051364. The sequence continues at coordinate 411,511 of NZ_JBFBAH010000003.1, forward strand.
GCAGACCCGGTTCACGGCCGTCGCCCGCGCCGTCTGGCGCCTCATGGCCGAAGCGCGGACCCGCGAGCTGCGCCGGGTCACCGAAGCCCAGCAGGCCCTCGCCGCCGCGGCCGCCCGCCCCGATCCGGTCCCGGCGGTGCTGGCCCGCCTCGCGGCGGGCCTCGGCGGACACGTACGGCTGTGGCCGGACGGCCGGGCCGCGGGCAGCCCGCCGCCTCCGGAGGCCGGGGCCGTACCGGCTGCCCTCGACGCGCTGCTGGCCCGCGTCGGCCGCGCCGAAGGTCCCGCGACCGCCACCGACCAGGCCGACGGCTGGCACCTGGCCGCCTACGCCCTCGGCCGCCACGCCGCGCTCGGCACGGCCACCCCGGCGCGGACCCCCGGCGACCACACCGTCGCCTCGGTCGCCGCCGTCCTGCTGGCCCTGCTCACCGCCGACCGGCCCGCCGGGGCCGAGGCCGCCGCGCTGGCCCGGCTGCTGCTGGGCGGCTCCCCCGCCGAGGCGCTGGCCGGGCCCGGACCCTGGTACGCCGTCCACGCCCGCGGCGGCGCCGACCCGCAGGCCCTCGCCGCCGCGCTGGGCACCGTACTGCTGGACCCGGCCGGCCCGGCCGTACGGCTCCTCACCGACCGGGAGCCCTCCGCACAGCCCGGGTGGCGGCTCGGGGTGAGCGCCCCGGCCGCGCCCGACACCCTGGCCACCGCCGACACGCAGGCCCGCCGGGCGCTGGAGCGGGCGGAGGCGGCACGCACCCCGCTGGTCCGGCACACCGGCGCGGGGCTCGGCGCCCTGGTGGACCCCGCCGAGGCCCGCGCCCACGCCGAGGCCCTGCTCGCCCCGCTGCCCCCGGCCCATCGGGAGACCCTGCGCGCCTGGCTGGCGCACCACGGCAGCTGGGACCGGACGGCCGCGGCCCTCGGCGTCCACCGCAACACCGTCCGCCAGCGCATCGCCCGTGCCGCCGCCCTGCTCCGCAGCGACCTCGACGACCCGGACACCCGGATGGAGCTGTGGTTCGCGCTGACCCGGGACACCGGGGTCTGACGGGCACCGGCCGGGGACGACTGCGCCGTACGGATGGACTCGGGCCGTACGGCGGCGGATGCGGTGCTTCGCGGTGCGCGGCGGCCTACGTTCGCACTGTTCCCCGCCCCCTCCTCGAAAGGCACTACTCGTGCGATCGATCCGCCTCGCCCTGACCGCTCTCGCCGCCGGCGGCGTCATCCTGGCCGGTGCGTCAGCAGCCTCCGCCGACGACAACTTCGTCGTGTACGCGCCGATCGACAACACGTACTCGATCGTCTTCGGCGACCTGACCCAGCTGGCCGGCGACGACGTGTTCAACGCCGGCCGCGACAACACGGTCGGCTCCCACAACGGCGGGGCGCCGACCGGCGACATCGGCATGGCGGCGCTGCCCGGGACCCAGATCCTGAGCAACGAGGCCCTGATGCAGGGTGCCGCCGGCCAGTGGACCGGCAGCATGCTCGGCAAGTAGGCCCGGGCACCGGGTGTCCGGCGGCCCGCACGACAAGGCCGTCGGACATCACACCCGGTCGCCCTCCCGACTCTGGACAGCCCGCCCAACCCACGGGTAACTTAATAGTCTGAGCAAGCGCTTAGACACGGCGCGACAGCGCGACGGGCGACAGGATCGAGGAGGCGGCTGTGCGCCGTACCGTTTTCAACGAGGACCACGAGGCGTTCCGCGAGACCATCCGCGCCTTCATAGAGGCCGAGGTCGTCCCGGTCTACGACGAGTGGTTCGCGGCCGGCCAGGCCCCGCGCGACTTCTACTACAAGCTCGGCGAGCTGGGCGTCTTCGGCATCAACGTCCCCGAGGAGTTCGGCGGCGCCGGCCTGGACACCCACAAGTTCGAGGCCGTCCTGTACGAAGAGACCTCCCGCGCGGGCGTGAACTTCGGCGGCTCCGGCGTGCACGTGCTGCTCGCCCTCCCCTACATCAAGATGCTGGCCGACGACGAGCAGAAGAAGCGCTACCTGCCGAAGTTCGTCTCCGGCGAGGAGATGTGGGCCCTCGCGATGACCGAGCCGGGCACCGGCTCCGACGTCGCGGGCATGAAGACCACCGCCAAGCTCTCCGAGGACGGCACGCACTACGTCCTCAACGGCTCCAAGACCTTCATCACCGGCGGCGTGCACGCCGACCGTGTGATCGTCTGCGCCCGCACCGCCGCCCCGCGCGAGGACGACCGCCGCTTCGGCATCTCCCTGTTCGCCGTGGACACCAAGTCCGAGGGCTACTCCATCGGCCGCAAGCTCGACAAGCTCGGCCTGCGCACCTCCGACACGGCCGAGCTGGCCTTCGTCGACGTCAAGGTCCCGGTCGAGGACCTGCTCGGCGAGGAGGGCAAGGGCTTCTACTACCTCGGCCACAACCTGGCCTCCGAGCGCTGGGGCATCGCGTTCGGTGCGTACGCCCAGGCCGCCGCGGCCGTCCGGTTCGCCCAGCAGTACGTCACCGACCGCACCGTCTTCGGCAAGCCGGTCGCGCACTTCCAGAACACCAAGTTCGAGCTGGCCGCCTGCCAGGCCGAGGTGGACGCCGCCCAGGCCGTCGCGGACCGCGCCCTGGAGGCCCTGGACGCCGGCGAGCTGACCCCCGCCGAGGCCGCCTCGGCGAAGCTGTTCTGCACCGAGGTCGCGCACCGTGTGATCGACCGCTGCCTCCAGCTGCACGGCGGCTACGGCTACATGAACGAGTACCCGATCGCCCGCCTGTACGCCGACAACCGCGTCAACCGCATCTACGGCGGCACCAGCGAGATCATGAAGTCCATCATCGCCAAGTCGATGGGCCTGTAAGGGCCCTTCGGGACAAGGGACTTACCCTTCCCCTCATGAACGAGGCACTGACGACGCTCCTCGATCTGCTCGACCTCGAGCAGATCGAGGAGAACATCTTCCGCGGTACCAGCCGTTCGGCGCTGGTACCGCGCGTCTTCGGCGGACAGGTCGCGGCCCAGGCCCTGGTCGCGGCCGGCCGTACCGTTCCCGATGACCGCACCGCGCACTCGCTGCACTCGTACTTCCTGCGCGCCGGGGACCCGGGCGCGCCGATCGTGTACGCGGTCGACCGGATCCGCGACGGGCGCTCCTTCACCACCCGCCGGGTCGTCGCCGTCCAGCACGGCCAGCCGATCTTCCACCTCTCCGCGTCCTTCCAGACGTACGAGGAGGGCCTCGACCACCAGGTCGCGATGCCGGACGCGCCCGATCCGGAGACCCTGCCGACGGCCGCCGAGTCCCTGCCGGCGTACCGGGAGATCTTCCGCGACCCGGGCACGGTGGAGCGGCTGATCGAGGCGCGCGGCGCGGTGGACCTGCGGTACGCGACCGTCCCGCCCTGGGGCAGCGTCGGCGAGCCGGTCGAGCCGCGCTCGCAGGTGTGGTTCCGTACGGCCGGCAAGCTGGAGAGCGGCGACGCGCTCCTGCACACCTGCCTGGCCACGTACGTCTCGGACATGACCCTGCTCGACTCGGTGCTGCTCGCGCACGGCCGGGGCGGCTGGGCCGTCGGCGACGTGGTCGGCGCCTCGCTGGACCACGCGATGTGGTTCCACCGGCCGTTCCGCGCCGACGAGTGGCTGCTGTACGACCAGGAGTCCCCGTCGGCGGCCGCCGGGCGCGGCCTCGGGCAGGCCCGGATCTGGACGCAGGACGGGCGGCTCGCCGTGACCGTCATCCAGGAGGGCGTGGTGCGCGTCCCGCGCGCCTGACCCCGGAGCATCCTGTGGGCCGGGCACTGCGTGGGCTCGGCCACAGTGCGGAACTGACCGGACGGGCAGGACGTCGACTGCAAGCGTGATCATTCTGCTGTTCGCCCTCACTCTGATCTCCCCGTTCGCGGGCGTGCTGGTCCTCGGCCGGCTCGCCGTCCACGTGGTGGTCACGGTCCGGCGGCGCTCCGCCCCGGACCTGCTCGGCGCGGGCACCTTCCTGCTGGCCGCCCTCCTCGCCCTGTGCGCCGCGGGCTCGGTCTACGTCTGGGGCGTGTCGTACGGGGTGTACGTCCTCGATCCCGACGAGGTGTGCGGGTACGCCCAGTGGGGCGAGCACGAGAAGATGGTCGTCTGGGAATCGTCGTTCCCGCTCTCCGTCCACTGCGCCGACCACCCCGGGGATCCGGGCGGGCGGCAGCTGATCCCCGACTGGGTGAACCCGGCCTTCGTGGCCGCCGCCGTGACCGCCGCGGCCTGCACGTTCGCGGCGCCGTTCGCGGCCCTGCTGCGGCGCAAGGCGCTCGGGGGCCGGACGGCGGTCCCGTCGGGTGTCGCTGACCCCTCGGACTGAGCGTCGGCCCTACCGTCACCTCATGCCCGAGGAATCCGAAAGCGTCGGTACGGTCGTCGTCGCCGTGGTCACCAATCTGGGGATCGCGGCGGCCAAGGCGTTCGGGGGCATCGTCAGCGGGTCGAGCGCGATGCTGTCGGAGGCCGCGCACTCGGTGGCCGACACGGTGACGGAGATCCTGCTGCTGACCGCGCTGAAGCGGAGCGCACGGCCCGCGGACGAGGCCCACCCGCTGGGCTACGGGCCGGAGCGGTACATCTGGGCGCTGCTCGCGTCGATCGCGACGTTCGCGGGCGGCGCGGTGTTCTCCGTGTACGACGGGATCCACACGCTGGTGCAGGGCGAGGAGCCGGGCGACCCCGCGCTCTCGTACGTGATCCTCGCCGTGGCGTTCCTCCTGGAGGGCTACTCGCTGCTGGTGGCCTGGCGGCAGATGCGGGGCGAGGCGGCCCGATTGCGGGCCCCGCTGGGCGTGTACGTGAAGCACACCCCGGACACGGCGGTGAAGGCGGTGCTGCTGGAGAACGTGGCCGCGCTGATCGGGCTGGCCCTGGCGGCGGGCGGCCTGCTGGGGGCGCAGCTCACCGGGTCGGGGGTGTCCGACGGGATCGCGTCGCTGCTGATCGGGCTGCTGCTGGTGGCGGTGGCGTGGGAGCTGGGCCGCTCGAACGCCCAGTACCTGATCGGGCGGCCGCTGCCTGCGGGGATGCGGGCCGAGGTGCGGGAGGAGCTGCTGACCGTGCTGCACATCGAGGGCGTGCTGGAGCTGACGACGCTGGTGCAGGGGCCATCGGAGGTGCTGATCGCGGCGAAGATCGACTTCCACGACCTGGCGTCGGCCCGGCAGGTGGAGGCGGCGTGCGAGGACGCGGAGGACCAGCTGCGGGAGCGGTGGCCGGCCATCCGCAGGGTGTACCTGGACCCGACGCCCGGCCCCGGCCCCGGCCCCGACGCCGGCCCCGGCCCCGACGCCGAGGTCCGGCCCTAGGACTGCTGTTCGTTCTCCGGGCGGGCCTTGAGTTTGGCCCAGATCGCCTCCAGTGCGGCTATGTCCGCGTCGTCGAGGCGGTCGTCGAAGACCTCGGCGAGGGCCTCGCGGCGGGTGGCGTCGGCCTCCGCGAAGGCGCGGCGGCCCGCCTCTGTGAGGGCTACGCCCACGGACCGGGCGTCCGTCGGGGACGGGACCCGTTCGATCAGGCCGCGGGCCCGGAGCGAATCGGCGACGCGGGAGACCTGACTGCGGCTGAGCAGGGTCCTGGTGCCCAGCTCGGAGGGGGCGACCGGCTCTTGCTGGACGCTCAGCCACAGCATGACCTCGAACCACGACAACGGCAGGTCGTGCCGGCGCGTGAGCGCCTGGTCGACCTGGGCGGTGAGGGTGGTTCCGGCCCAGACCAGGCCGTAGAAGGCGTGGTCGCGGGGGGTGAGACCGTCCAAGTTGAGATTCGTGTGCGCCATGCAGGAAGGATACCGGGTTGCGTGCACACGCACACATCGTTAATGTGTGTGTGCACGCACAAATATAGGGAGACTCTTTCATGAGCACAGCAATGAGCGCCAACACCGCCGCCAAGACCGTCCTCATCACCGGCACCTCCTCCGGCATCGGCCTGGCCGCCGCGGTCGCCGCCGCCCGGGCGGGCTGGCACACCGTCGCCACCATGCGGGACACCACCCGCGCCGACGCCCTGAACAAGGCCGCCGCCGAAGCCGGCGTCGCCGACCTCGTCCAGGTCAAGCGGCTCGACGTGACCGACGCGGAGTCCGTGGCCGCGTGCGTGACCGAGGTCGTCGCCGAGCACGGGCACCTCGACGCGGTCGTGAACAACGCGGGCGCCGGCTTCGTGGGCACGATCGAGCAGCACAGCATGGAGCAGCTGCGGAACGTCATGGAGGTCAACTTCTTCGGTGTGGCCGAGCTCACCCGGGCGGCGCTCCCGCACCTGCGCGCCTCGGGCGGCCGGGTCATCACCGTGACGAGCGTCGGCGGCATGATCGGCCAGCCGTTCAACGAGTCCTACTGCGCGGCCAAGTTCGCCGTCGAGGGGTTCATGGAGTCCCTGGCTCCGGTCGCCGCGTCCGCGGGCGTCCAGGTGGCCGTCGTCGAACCGGGCGCCGTCGCCAGCGAGTTCGTGAACAACGTCGGGCTCGACATCCCGGCGCTGACCGCCCAGGCGGGTCCGTACGCCCCGGCGCTGCAGGGCTACATCAACCACGCCCTGCAGGTCTTCGGCAGCGACACCGCCCAGACCTCGGAGCAGGCGGCGGCGCCGGTCATCGAGGCGCTGACCGCCGAGAAGATGCCGTTCCGGATCCAGACCTCCGACTGGGCGCGCGACTTCGTCGGCATGAAGCTCGCGGACCTCGACGGCTCGGCCGTCCAGACCGCGATGACCGACTGGCTCGGCTAGAACCGTTCCGGGCCCCGCGCCTCCGACGGTCAACCGGAGGCGCGCGGGGAGCCGGACACCCCTACAGGAGGCCGGCCGCCGACAGCAGGTACGCCACCAACGGGTCGTAGAAGCGCGGGTCGCGTACGTGGTCGTCGAGCGGGACCGCCACCTGGAGGGTGCCCTCCGCCTCGCCCAGGAACAGTGCGGGGTCGTTGCAGTCCGCGTACCCCACCGCGTCCAGCCCGCGTTGCGCCGCGCACCCCGCCCAGCCGTGGTCGGCGACGACCAGGTCCGGCTGGGGGCGGTTCTCCGCTGTCAGGCCGTCCAGGATCGCGGCCATCGGCTCCGGGGAGTGGGTGTGCCACAGCGTGGCCCCGCGCTCCAGCACGGCGACGTCCGCGAACTGCCACACCGAGCCCTCGTCCGCGACCAGGCCGGGCGGGATCACCACGATCTCGCAGCCCGCGGCGCGCAGCGCGGCCGCCGTCGCCCGGTGGACGTCCAGCAGGCCGCCCGGGTGCCCCGTGGCCAGCAGCACGCTCTGCCGGTCCAGGGCCGCCTTGCGCAGCCGCGCCGCCATCCGGTCCAGGCCGGACACCGTCAGCTCCGGGTCGATCGTGTCCTGGCCGAACCGGTACGCGGCGTCGTCGACGACCCCGCACCGCTCCGCCATCACGGCGAGCACGTCCTGCTCGTCCGCCCAGCGGTCGCCCAGCTCCAGGCCCAGCCAGTAGTGCCGGTCGCCGTTGGCGAGCTTGCGGTAGTGCGACAGGTTGTTCTCACGGGGCGTGGCGACCTGGCCCGAGATCCGGGTGCGGACCAGATGGTCGACGAGTTCGGCGCGGCTCGGCGGTTCAACTGACAGGGCGGGCGTGTCTATCGGCTTCGGCATGCGGCCCATTCTGCCGCCGCCGGGCCCGAGTCGCCGGTTCCATTCCGACCAGCGGACGCGTCGTGTCACCCCGACAGCGCCCCGAACGCCCCGTGCGCCAGTCGCCGCAGCAGCGATTCCGTCGCCTCCCGGCCGAGCGCCGCCAGGTGCGGGGTGGAGTTGAGCAGGCCGAAGACGGCATGGACGGACACCCGCACCTCCGCCTCGCCGACCTCCGGGTGCAGTTCCCGTACGACCTCCACCCACAGCTCCACGTACTTGCGCTGGAGCTGCCGTACGAGCTTGCGGTCGGTCTCCCGCAGCCGGTCCAGCTCCCGGTCGTGCAGGGTGATCAGCGCCCGGTCGTCGAGGGCGAAGTCGATGTGGCCGTCGATGAGGGAGGCCAGTACGCCGGCCGGGTCTCCCGCGGCCTCGGCCACCCGGTGGCGGCCTCCGGTCAGCAGCCGCTCGCTGATCCCGACCAGCAGCTCGGCGAGCATGGCGTCCTTGCCCGCGAAATGGCGGTACAGGCCGGGGCCGCTGATGCCCACGGCGGCCCCTATCTCGTCCACGCCGACGCCGTGGAACCCGCGCTCGGCGAAGAGGCGGGCGGCCTCACTGAGGATCTGCTCGCGACGGGTCGGGGCGGCGGCTCTGGTGCTCATGGGAATCCATTCTAGACAGGGCCGTTAGCGCTCGTTAACCTAGGCGGTACATGCGTTAACGCTCATTAACAGCGTGCACCGAGCAAGGGAGCTCGACCGATGCAGCAGGCACCAGTGCTGACGAGCGCCGCGGACCCGGCGTCCGAGGCCTGGCGGACCAACGAGGCCGCCCACCGCGAGCTCACCGAGGGGCTGCGGGCCCGGCTCGAAGCGGCCCGGCTCGGCGGCGGTGAGAAGGCCCGCGCCCGCCACACCGCCCGCGGGAAGCTGCTCCCCCGCGACCGCGTGGACGCCCTCCTGGACCCCGGGTCCCCCTTCCTGGAGCTGGCCCCGCTGGCCGCCGAGGGCATGTACGGGGGCGCGGCTCCGGCCGCCGGGGTCATCGCAGGCATCGGCCGGGTCAGCGGCCGCGAGTGCGTGATCGTCGCGAACGACGCCACCGTCAAGGGCGGCACGTACTACCCGATGACCGTGAAGAAGCACCTCCGTGCGCAGGAAGTGGCCCTGGAGAATCGTCTCCCCTGCCTCTACCTGGTCGACTCGGGCGGCGCCTTCCTCCCCATGCAGGACGAGGTCTTCCCCGACCGGGAGCACTTCGGCCGCATCTTCTACAACCAGGCGCGCATGTCCGGCGCCGGCATCCCGCAGATCGCCGCCGTCCTCGGCTCCTGCACGGCGGGCGGCGCGTACGTCCCGGCGATGAGCGACGAGGCCGTCATCGTCCGCGGCCAGGGCACGATCTTCCTCGGCGGCCCGCCGCTGGTGAAGGCCGCCACCGGCGAGGTGGTCACGGCCGAGGAGCTCGGCGGCGGCGAGGTCCACTCCCGGGTCTCGGGCGTCACCGACCACCTCGCGGAGGACGATGCGCACGCGCTGCGGATCGTACGGAACATCGTGGCGACCCTGCCGGAGCGCCAGGCCCTGCCCTGGTCGGTCGAGGCGCCGGAAGAGCCGAAGGTGGACCCGTACGGGCTGTACGGCGCGGTCCCGGTCGACTCGCGCACCCCGTACGACGCCCGCGAGATCATCGCCCGCATCGTGGACGGGTCCCGCTTCCAGGAGTTCAAGTCGGAGTTCGGGCAGACGCTCGTCACCGGTTTCGCCCGGATCCACGGCCACCCGGTCGGGATCGTCGCCAACAACGGCATCCTGTTCTCCGAATCCGCCCAGAAGGGCGCGCACTTCATCGAGCTGTGCGACCAGCGCGGGATCCCGCTCCTCTTCCTCCAGAACATCTCGGGCTTCATGGTCGGCCGGGACTACGAGGCCGGCGGCATCGCCAAGCACGGCGCCAAGATGGTCACGGCCGTGGCCTGCACCCGGGTCCCGAAGCTGACCGTGGTCGTCGGCGGCTCGTACGGCGCGGGCAACTACTCGATGTGCGGGCGGGCCTACTCGCCCCGCTTCATGTGGATGTGGCCCAACGCCAAGATCTCGGTGATGGGCGGCGAGCAGGCCGCGTCCGTACTGGCCACGGTCAAGCGGGACCAGATCGAGGGCGCCGGCCAGGAGTGGCCGCTCGAGGACGAGGAGTCCTTCAAGGCCCCGGTCCGCGCGCAGTACGAGGAACAGGGCAACGCCTACTACGCCACCGCGCGGCTGTGGGACGACGGGGTCATCGACCCGATGGAGACCCGGCAGGTGCTGGGACTGGCCCTGACCGCGTGCGCGAACGCCCCGCTGGGCGACGCGGGCTTCGGCATCTTCCGAATGTGACGTGTGACGTGAGGACTTCTTCGATGTTCAGCACTGTTCTGGTCGCGAACCGGGGCGAGATCGCGGTCCGGGTCATCCGCACGCTGCGGGAGCTCGGGGTGCGGTCCGTGGCCGTCTTCAGCGACGCGGACGCGGACGCACGGCACGTACGGGAGGCCGACACGGCCGTCCGGATCGGCCCGGCGGCGGCCGCCGAGAGCTACCTGTCGGTGGAGCGGCTGCTCGACGCGGCCCGCCGCACGGGGGCCGAGGCCGTCCACCCGGGCTACGGCTTCCTCGCGGAGAACGCGGCCTTCGCGGCCGCCTGCGCGGAGGCGGGCCTGGCCTTCATCGGGCCGCCGGCCTCGGCGATCTCCCTGATGGGCGACAAGATCCGCGCCAAGGAGACCGTGAAGGCGGCCGGGGTCCCGGTCGTGCCCGGCTCCTCGGGCAGCGGCCTGTCGGACGCCGAACTGATCGCGGCCGCCGAGGAGATCGGCATGCCGGTGCTGCTGAAGCCCTCGGCGGGCGGCGGCGGCAAGGGCATGCGGCTGGTCCGCGACGCCGGCCTGCTGGGCGAGGAGATCGCGGCGGCCCGCCGCGAGGCCCGCTCCTCGTTCGGCGACGACACGCTGCTCGTGGAGCGGTGGGTGGACCGGCCGCGGCACATCGAGATCCAGGTGCTGGCGGACGCGCACGGGAACGTGGTGCACCTGGGCGAGCGCGAGTGCTCGCTGCAGCGACGCCACCAGAAGGTGATCGAGGAGGCCCCGTCGGTCCTGCTCACCCCGGAACTGCGGGCCTCGATGGGCGCGGCGGCGGTGGAGGCGGCGCGCTCGTGCGGGTACGTCGGCGCGGGCACGGTGGAGTTCATCGTCCCGGGCGGGGACCCGTCCTCGTACTACTTCATGGAGATGAACACCCGGCTCCAGGTGGAGCACCCGGTGACGGAGCTGATCACCGGGCTGGACCTGGTGGAACAGCAGCTGCGGGTCGCCTCCGGCGCCGAGCTGGGCTTCGACCAGTCCGGGGTCCGGCTGACCGGGCACGCGATCGAGGCCCGCGTCTGCGCGGAGGACCCGGCACGGGGGTTCCTGCCGTCCGGCGGTACGGTCCTCGCGCTGTCCGAGCCGTCGGGTGGCTCTGTCCGTACGGACTCCGGCCTGACGGCTGGGGTGGACACCGGGTCGACGTACGACCCGATGCTGTCGAAGGTGATCGCGTACGGTCCGGACCGGGCCGCTGCCCTCAGGGTGCTGCGGAGTGCCCTTGCCGACACCGTGATCCTGGGCGTCCAGACCAACACCGGTTTCCTGCGGAGGCTGTTGGCGCACCCGGATGTGGTGTCCGGGGACCTGGACACCGGGCTGGTGGAGCGGGACCTGGCAGGCATGCTGCCGGAGGGCGTCCCGCCGGAGGTGTACGCCACGGCTGCGCTGCTGGCCCAGGACGGTGCGGCAGCGGCCGCGGATGGGTGGGTCGACCCGTTCGGGGCGGCCGACGGCTGGCGCCTCGGCGGTACCCCCGCCTGGACGGTCCACCACTTCCGCCTCCCGGGCCAGGACCCGATCACCATCCGCACCCGCCCCTCGGGCACCCGGACAGAGCTCCTGCTCACCGACGACGGGGACGATGCAGCCCCGCCGGCAATTGAAACGCGGGGTCCGGGGCAGAGCCCCGGCGCACCGGCCCGCGGGCGGATCGTGGCCCGGACCGCCGACCGCGTCACCGTCGAGCTGGACGGGGTCACCCACACCTTCAGCCACGCCCGCTCCCCCGAAGGGACCTGGCTCGGCCGCGACGGCGACTCCTGGCACGTCCAGACCCACGACCCCGTCGCGGCGAAGGGCACGGCCGGCGCCGGCGCCGACACTCTCGCCGCCCCCATGCCCGGCACCGTCACCGTCGTCAAGGTCGCCGTCGGCGACCACGTCGTCGCCGGGCAGAGCCTGCTCGTCGTCGAGGCGATGAAGATGGAGCACGTCATCTCCGCCCCCCACTCCGGCACGGTCACCGAGCTGGACGTCTCCCCCGGCACGACCGTCGCCATGGACCAGGTCCTGGCCGTCGTCACCCCGGACGAGGAAGCGGAAAAGGAAGAAGGGGAGGCCAAGTGAACGGGCTGCCCATGACCGTCCCGGCCCCCGAGCTGCCGGCCCGCGTCCGCATCCACGAGGTCGGCGCCCGCGACGGACTGCAGAACGAGAAGACGGCCGTACCCACCCATGTGAAGGCCGAGTTCATCCACCGGCTGGCCGCGGCCGGGCTGACCACCGTCGAGGCGACCAGCTTCGTGCACCCCAAGTGGGTGCCCCAGCTGGCGGACGCCGAGGAGCTGTTCCCGCAGCTCCAGGACCTGGCCGGGGTCCACCTCCCCGTCCTGGTCCCCAACGAGCGCGGGCTCGACCGCGCCCTGGCCCTCGGCGCGGGCCGCATCGCGGTCTTCGGCTCGGCGACCGAGACCTTCGCCTCGCGCAACCTCAACCGGACCGTCGCCGAGTCCCTCGCCATGTTCGAGCCCGTCGTGGCCCGCGCCAAGGAGGGCAAGGCGCATGTCCGCGGCTATCTCTCCATGTGCTTCGGCGACCCCTGGGAGGGCCCCGTCCCGGTCCACCAGGTGGTCCGCGTGGCCAAGGCCCTGCTCGACCTCGGCTGCGACGAGCTCAGCCTCGGCGACACCATCGGCGTCGCCACCCCGGGCCACGTCCAGACCCTGCTCAGCGAGCTCAACGAGGAGGGCGTGCCGACCGACCGGATCGGCGTGCACTTCCACGACACCTACGGCCAGGCCCTGTCCAACACCCTCGCCGCGCTCCAGCACGGAGTGACCACCGTCGACGCCTCCGCAGGCGGCCTCGGCGGCTGCCCGTACGCGAAGAGCGCCACCGGCAACCTCGCCACCGAGGACCTGGTGTGGATGCTCGACGGCCTCGGCATCGAGACAGGCGTCGACCTGGCCGCCCTCACCGCCACGAGCGTGTGGATGGCCGAACAGCTGGGACGCCCCAGCCCCTCCCGTACCGTCCGCGCCCTCTCCCACAAGGAGTAACGAAGACATGGCCCTCGACCACCGGCTCACCCCCGAGCACGAGGAACTCCGCCGTACCGTCGAGGCGTTCGCGCACGACGTCGTCGCCCCCAAGATCGGCGACCTGTACGAGCGGCACGAGTTCCCGTACGAGATCGTCCGCGAGATGGGCCGCATGGGCCTGTTCGGCCTGCCCTTCCCGGAGGAGTACGGCGGCATGGGCGGCGACTACCTCGCCCTCGGCATCGCCCTGGAGGAGCTGGCCCGCGTCGACTCCTCGGTCGCCATCACCCTGGAGGCGGGCGTCTCGCTGGGCGCCATGCCCCTCTACCTCTTCGGTACCGAGGAGCAGAAGCAGCAGTGGCTGCCGAAGATGTGCGCCGGCGAGGTGCTCGGCGCCTTCGGCCTGACGGAGCCGGACGGCGGCTCCGACGCCGGCGGCACCCGGACGACGGCCGTCAAGGACGGCGACGAGTGGGTGATCAACGGCTCGAAGTGCTTCATCACCAACTCCGGTACGGACATCACCGGCCTGGTCACCGTCACCGCCGTGACGGGCCGCAAGGCCGACGGCCGCCCGGAGATCTCCTCGATCATCGTCCCGTCCGGCACCCCGGGCTTCACGGTGGCCGCGCCGTACTCCAAGGTCGGCTGGAACTCCTCGGACACGCGGGAGCTGGCGTTCGACAACGTACGGGTGCCGCTGGCCAACCTGGTCGGCCAGGAGGGCCGCGGCTACGCCCAGTTCCTGCGGATCCTCGACGAGGGCCGCATCGCGATCTCGGCGCTCGCCACGGGCCTCGCGCAGGGCTGCGTGGACGAGTCGGTGAAGTACGCGAAGGAGCGCAAGGCGTTCGGCCGGCCCATCGGCGACAACCAGGCCATCCAGTTCAAGCTGGCGGACATGGAGATGCGCGCCCACATGGCGCGGATCGGCTGGCGTGACGCGGCCTCCCGCCTCGTGGCCGGGGAGCCGTTCAAGAAGGAGGCGGCGATCGCGAAGCTGTACTCCTCGACGGTCGCCGTCGACAACGCGCGTGAGGCCACCCAGATCCACGGCGGCTACGGGTTCATGAACGAGTACCCGGTGGCGCGCATGTGGCGGGATTCCAAGATCCTGGAGATCGGCGAGGGCACCAGCGAGGTGCAGCGCATGCTCATCGCCCGTGAGCTGGGCTTCGCCGGCTAGGCACCACGGATCGCAGTACGCACGAGGGGGCCTTGAGGAAACTTAGGGCCCCCTTACCGTTTTCGGCCAAGGTTAGGCTAACCTTCCCTCCGAACGGCCCAGTGGCCGCCCGGCACGCACGAAAGCGGACATCGACATGCCCAAGTCCCGCACCTCCTACCTCTCCCGTCGCGGTCTCATCGCCGCCGGCGGCGCCCTCGGCCTCGTCGCGGCCCTCACCGGATGCGGCGGCTCCGACTCGGCGAAGAGCGAGGCGGGCGACAAGGACAAGGGCGCTGCGACCTCGGGCTCCTGGACCTTCAAGGACGACCTCGGCAAGGACATCAGCCTCAAGGCCAAGCCGAAGAACATCGTGGCCTACACCGGCACCGCCGCCGCGCTCTACGACTACGGCGTCCAGGTCAAGGGCGTCTTCGGCCCGACCAAGACCGCCGACGGCAAGGCCGACACGATGGCCGGCTCGATGGACATCTCCAAGGTCGAGATCCTCGGCAACGTCTACGACGAGTTCAACGTCGAGAAGTACGCGGCCCTCCAGCCCGAGCTGCTGGTCACCAACACCTGGGACGGCAGCTACTGGTTCGTCCCGGAGGCCTCCAAGGACAAGATCCTGAAGCTGGCCCCGGCCGCCGCGATCGGCGTGGGCGGCGACGCCTCCCTCGACAAGGCGCTGGAGCGGACGGCCGACCTCGCCAAGTCCCTGGGCGCCGACCTGAACACCAAGCAGACCGCCGACGCCAAGGCCCGCTTCGAGTCGGCCGCCACCAAGGTCCGCGAGGCCACCAAGGCCAACCCGGGCATCAAGGTGCTCGTCGGCTCCGGCTCCGCCGACCTGTTCTACGTCTCCACCCCGAAGACCTCGGCCGACCTGAAGTACTTCGAGACCCTCGGCGTCGAGTTCGTCACCCCGGAGCAGGGCAAGCTGGACGCGGGCGGCTTCTTCGAGAGCCTCAGCTGGGAGAACGCCGGCAAGTACAAGGCCGACCTGGTCCTGCTCGACAACCGCACCGGCACCCTGCAGCCGGAGGAGCTGAAGGCCAAGCCGACCTGGGCCGAGCTGCCCGCCGTCAAGGCCGGCCAGGTCGCCCCGCGCGTGACCGAGCCGATCTACTCGTACGACAAGTGCGCCCAGATCCTCGAGGACCTCGCGAAGTCCATCCAGAACGCCAAGAAGGTCGGCTGACCCTCGGCGCCCCGACCAGGCGCCGTTTCCACTGACGAGGGGGGACTCTCCGCATGACCGCCACCGCACCCGACGTCCAGGTGTCCGACGCCACCGCATCCGACACCACCCCGGCCGCCGCCCACTTCCGGTTCTTCGAACTCGAAGTGCTCCGCACGCGCCGGCTCGGGCACTCGTTCCTGCGGGTCACGTTCGGCGGGGAGTCCCTCTCAGGCTTCCGCTCGGGCGGCTACGACCAGAGCCTGTCGCTCTTCCTGCCGCCAGCCCACCAGGAGCACACCGCGCTCCCGTCCACGGACGAGGACACCTGGTTCGCGGCCTGGCGCGGAATGCCGGACGAGGAGCGGCCGGTGATGCGCTCGTACACCGTGCGCGAGCAGCGCCGTACGCCCGAGGGCGCCGACGAGGTCGACATCGACTTCGTGCTCCACGGGGACCCCTCCGCGGCAGCGGCTGATGTCACAGCTCCGGCCTCGTACTGGGCCGGGCGGGCGGTGACCGGCCGCCGGATCATGGCGATCGGCCCGGCCGTCGCGGCGAACAAGTCCGTACGGTTCCAGCCGCCGGCCGGCACCGACGCGCTGCTCATGTACGCGGACGAGACGGCGCTCCCCGCGGCCGCCGCGATCCTGGACCGGCTCCCCGCCGGGACCCGGGTCGCCGCGTGGTTCGAGGTCCCGCACGCCGGCGACCGGCTCGTCCTGCCGACGCGCGCCGACGCGGACATCACCTGGATCGTGCGGGAGAGCGGCGCGGGCAAGGAGCGCACCGAGCGCGTGCTGGAGGCGCTCCGGGCGGCCGAACTGCCGGTCGCCGAAGCTCCGTACGCCTGGCTCGCGGGCGAGGCCGGCACGGTTCGGGCGGTCCGCCGGCATGTCGTGCAGGAACGTTCCATCGACCGGCATGCGGTGCGCTTCACCGGTTACTGGCGTCTCGGTGCGAGCGAGGAGGAACTCCTCGCCGAGGCGTACGCGGGCCAGGCGGCCGGCGAGGAACCCACGTCCGAGCTGTAGCAACTCCCGCTCTCCCCACCCCTCTTCAGCGATGGGCCCCGGCTTCCGGCCGGGGCCCATCGCTATTTGGCCGAAAGATTAGGTTAGGCTAACCTAAGAATCACCTTCCCCACCCGCCGCTTTCCCTGCCCGGAGGAACGTTGATGCGCTCGCATCTGCTGAATGAGACGACCGCGGACCTGTACCGGCGTGCCGTCACCGAAGGCGTCGAGCGCGTCGCTGCCAAACTCGCGACCACCGAGCGGCCGCACACCGGCATATCCGTCGACGAACTCGCCCCGGTCATCAACGGGATAGACCTGGACCGGCCCCTCGAAGACCCGGCCGCCGTCCTCGACGAGCTGGAAGAGGTCTACCTGCGCGACGCGGTGTACTTCCACCACCCGCGCTACCTGGGCCACCTCAACTGCCCGGTCGTCATCCCCGCCGTCCTCGGCGAGGCCGTCCTCTCGGCCGTCAACTCCTCCCTGGACACCTGGGACCAGTCCATAGGCGGCACGCTCATCGAGCGCCGCCTGATCGACTGGACCGCGCAGCGCATCGGCCTCGGCCCGGACGCGGACGGCATCTTCACCTCCGGCGGCAGCCAGTCCAACTTCCACGCGCTGCTGCTGGCCCGCGACGAGGCCTGCCGCAAGGTCATGCAGAGCAGCGAGCGGGCGCTCCTGAAGTCCGAGGTCCTGCCCAAGCTGCGCATCTTCACCTCCGAGGCCGGCCACTTCAGCGTCAAGAAGTCGGCCGCCATGCTCGGGCTCGGCTACGAGGCCGTCATCGCCGTCCCCGTCGACCGCAACCGCCGCATGGACACCTCCGTGCTCGCCCTCGAGCTGGAGAACTGCGCCACCGAGGGCCTGTTCCCGATGGCCGTCGTCGCCACCGCCGGCACCACCGACTTCGGGTCCATCGACCCGCTCCCCGAGATCGCCCGCCTGGCCGCCGAGCACTCCGCGTGGATGCACGTGGACGCCGCGTACGGCTGCGGACTGCTGATCTCCCCCACCCGGCGGCACCTGCTCGACGGCATCGAACTGGCCGACTCGGTCACGGTCGACTACCACAAGTCGTTCTTCCAGCCGGTCAGTTCCAGCGCGATGCTGGTCCGCGACCGCGACACCCTCAAGCACGCCACGTACCACGCGGACTACCTCAACCCCCTCCCCAGCGCGGAGGTGGGGGCACCTCCCGCGCCCGGAGGGCTGCGGGGGAGGATCCCGAACCAGGTCGACAAGTCCATCCAGACCACGCGCCGCTTCGACGCGCTCAAGCTCTGGATGACCCTGCGCACCATGGGCGCCGACGGCCTCGGCTCGCTCTTCGACGAGGTCATCGACCTGGCCGCCGCCGGCTGGCGCATCATCGATGCCGACCCGCGCTTCGAGGTCGTCGTCAAGCCCCAGATCTCCACCCTGGTCTTCCGCTACGTGCCCTCCGGCGACGTCCGCAAGGACCTCGTCGACGAGGCCAACCTGCACGCCCGCAAGGCGCTGTTCGCCTCCGGCGAGGCAGTCGTCGCCGGCACCAAGGTGGACGGCGACCAGTACCTGAAGTTCACCCTCCTCAACCCGCAGACCACGACGGCCGACATCGCGGCCGTCCTCGACCTCCTCGCGTCCCACGCCGAGCAGTACCTGGGAGAGTCCCTTGTCCACGCCTCGTGAGCCCCGCCGGCCGTTCGACTTCATCGGTATCGGCCTCGGTCCCTTCAACCTGGGGCTCGCCTGCCTGACCGCTCCGATCGACGAGCTCGACGGCCTCTTCATCGAGACGAAGCCGCACTTCGAGTGGCACGCCGGGATGTTCCTGGACGGTGCGCACCTGCAGACGCCGTTCATGTCGGACCTGGTCACGCTGGCCGACCCGACCTCGCCCTTCTCCTTCCTGAACTACCTGAAGGACAAGGACCGGCTGTACTCCTTCTACATCCGGGAGAACTTCTACCCGCTGCGGACCGAGTACAACGACTACTGCCGCTGGGCCGCCGACCGCCTCGACAACGTGCAGTACTCCACCTCCGTCACGGAGGTCACGTACGACGAGCAGGCCGGCCTGTACGAGGTCCACACCGACCGCGGCGAGACCCACCTGGCCCGCCGCCTGGTCCTGGGCACCGGCACCCCGCCGTTCGTCCCGCAGGCCTGCGCCGGGCTCGGCGGCGACTTCACGCACAACTCCGCGTACATGCAGAACAAGGCGGAGCTCCAGCAGAAGAAGTCGATCACGCTGGTCGGCTCCGGCCAGAGCGCGGCGGAGATCTACTACGACCTGCTCGCCGAGATCGACGTGTACGGCTACCAGCTCAACTGGGTGACCCGCTCCCCGCGGTTCTTCCCGCTGGAGTACACGAAGCTGACGCTGGAGATGACCTCCCCGGAGTACGTGGACTACTTCCACGCGCTGCCCGAGGAGACCCGCTACCGGCTCGAGCACCAGCAGAAGAACCTCTTCAAGGGCATCGACGGCGAGCTCATCAACGCCATCTTCGACATGCTCTACCAGAAGAAGGTCACCTCGCCGGGCGCGGTCCCGACCACCCTGCTGACCAACACCTCGCTGAACTCGGCGGCGTACGACACCACCACGGGCGCGTACACCCTGGGGCTGCGCCAGGAGGAGCAGGAGCGCGACTTCTCTCTCGCCACCGAGGGCCTGATCCTCGCGACGGGCTACAAGTACACGCTCCCGGAGTTCCTGAACCCCGTGCGCGAGCGCCTGTCCTTCGACGGCCACGGCCGCCCCGACGCGGCCCGCAACTACAGCATCGACGTGACCGGCCGCGGGGTCTTCCTGCAGAACGGCACGGTCCACAACCACTCCATCACCTCGCCCGACCTGGGCATGGCCGCGTACCGCAACGCGTACATCATCGGAGAGCTCCTCGGCCGCGAGTACTACAAGGTCGAGAAGTCCATCGCGTTCCAGCAGTTCGCCGCCCCGGAAGGCCCGCACGCATGAGCACCACCGAAATCCTGTACAGCCGCGTCGACACGGACCTCGGGGCCTTCTCCGTGAGGCCCCTGGACCCCTTCGCCGATGCGGAGCTGCTGCACGGCTGGGTCACCCACCCGAAGGCCTCGTTCTGGATGATGCAGGACGCCTCGCTGCCGGACGTCGAGCGCGAGTACATGCGGATCGCCGCCCACGAGCACCACGAGGCCTTCATCGGCCTGCACGAGGGCCGCCCGGCCTTCCTGATGGAGACGTACGACCCGAGCGAGCTGGAGCTGGTCGGCCTGTACGACGCCCAGCACGGCGACGTCGGCATGCACTTCCTCGTCGCCCCGGGCGACCGGCCGCTGCACGGCTTCACCCGTGCGGTCATCACCACCGTGATGGCGGCCGTCTTCGCGGACCCGGCGACCGAGCGCGTCGTGGTCGAGCCGGACGTCGCCAACACCGCCGTGCACGCCCTGAACGAGGCCGTCGGCTTCGTACCGGAGCGGCAGGTCACCAAGCCGGAGAAGGAAGCCCTGCTGAGCTTCTGCACCCGCGCGCAGTTCGAGGCGGCCACCGGCCTGACGGGAGCCTCCATATGAGCCTCGCCGACGCGATCTCGCACCTCTCCCCCGAACCGTGGGCCCGCGCGAACCGCGCACTGGTCCGCAAGGCCCTGGCGGAGTTCTCGCACGAGCGCCTGCTGACCCCGAAGCCGCTCGGCGACTCGACGTACTCGGTCCTGAGCGACGACGGCACCGTGGAGTACCGCTTCGGCGCGGCCCTCCACGCCCTGGACCACTGGGCGGTCGACGAGGCCTCCGTCACCCGCCACCGGGACGGCGCCGAGCTGCCTCTGGACGCGATCGACTTCCACATCGAGCTGAAGGACGCCCTCGGTCTCAGCGCCGAGGTCCTGCCGGTGTACCTGGAGGAGATCTCCTCCACCCTGGCGGGCTCGGGCTTCAAGTACACGAAGCCGCAGGTCCCGGCCGCCGTCCTGGCGAAGTCCTCCTTCCAGGACATCGAGACCGGCATGACCGAGGGCCACCCCTGCTTCGTCGCCAACAACGGCCGGCTCGGCTTCGGCGTGCACGAGTACCTCTCGTACGCCCCGGAGACGGCGAGCCCCGTCCACCTGGTGTGGGTGGCGGCCCGCAAGGACGTCTCCACCTTCACGGCCGGCGCCGGCCTGGACCACGACTCGTTCATGCGCGACGAGCTGGGCGAGGCCGCCATCGCGGGGTTCGAGGCCAAGCTGTCCGCCATGGGCCTGGACCCGGCGGACTACCACTTCCTGCCGATCCACCCGTGGCAGTGGTGGAACAAGACCACGGTCACCTTCGCGGCCGAGATCGCGAGCCGCCGTCTGGTGCTGCTCGGAGAGGGCGAGGACGCATTCCTGGCCCAGCAGTCGATCCGTACGTTCTTCAACACCACGACGCCGGCGAAGCACTACGTGAAGACCGCCATCTCGGTCCTCAACATGGGCTTCATGCGCGGCCTGTCGGCGGCCTACATGGAGGCCACCCCGGCGATCAACGACTGGCTGCACCAGCTGATCGAGGGCGACGAGGTCCTGCAGTCGGTGGACTTCTCGATCATCCGCGAGCGCGCGGCCATCGGCTACCACCACCGCCAGTACGAGCGCGCCACCGACCGCTACTCGCCGTACCGCAAGATGCTGGCCGCCCTGTGGCGGGAGTCCCCGGTCAACCACCTCCGGGAGGGCGAGCGCCTGGCCACGATGGCCTCGCTGCTGCACGTCGACTCTGAGGGCAAGTCCTTCGTCGGCGCGCTGATCGAGGAGTCGGGCCTCACCCCGTCTGAGTGGCTGAAGCCGTACCTGAAGGCCTACCTCCTCCCGCTCCTGCACTGCTTCTACCAGTACGACCTGGCGTACATGCCGCACGGCGAGAACACCATCCTCGTCATCGAGAACGGCGTGGTGAAGCGGGCGATCTTCAAGGACATCGCCGAGGAGATCGTGGTCATGGACCCCGACGCGGTGCTCCCGCCGGCCGTCGAGCGCGTCAGGGCCGACATCCCGGAGGACATGAAGCTCCTGTCGATCTTCACGGACGTGTTCGACTGCTTCTTCCGCTTCCTGGGCTCGATCCTGGTCTCGGAGGGCATCTGCGAGGAGGAGACCTTCTGGCGGGCGATCGCGGACTGCGGCCACGACTACCAGGAGTCGATGCCGCAGCTGGCGGAGCGCTTCGAGCGGTACGACCTGTTCGCCGAGGAGTTCCAGCTGTCCTGCCTGAACCGGCTCCAGCTGCGCAACAACAAGCAGATGGTGGACCTCGCCGACCCGGCGGCCGCCCTCCAGCTGATCGGCACCCTCAAGAACCCCGTCGCGCCTTACGCATCGCGGCGGTGATCAAGGGGGCGGGTGCACTGCCGAATACGGTCCCTCGGCAGCGCGCCCGCCGCTGCGGCCCGAGGAAGTGTCCGCGAAGCCCTGACCGGCCCTCTTCGCGGACACGCCTCGGGCAGTCCCTTTTCCCGGCTACGGCCAGGGGACGTCCGGGGCCCGGTAGTACGTGATGTCCTGGGCGTCCAGCCTCGGGCCCTGGGCCGCCACGCGCTGCCGGTACTCGGTCCAGTTTCGCGGGCCCGGGCTCCAGCCCAGTTCCGCGAGGCCCAGCACCCGCGGGAACGCCATGAACTCCAGGTCGGACCGGGTCGCGATCGTCTCGGTCCACAGCGGCGCTTCGACTCCGAGGACCGCGGACTCCGGGACTCCGGCCGCGGCCAGGTACGTCCCCGGGTTCCAGTCGTAGGCCCTGCGCACCGGGACGAAGCCCGCCCAGGCCAGTCCCGGCTTCGTCGTCAGGTCGTACTTCATGTCCAGGTACAGCCGGTCCGCCGGCGACAGGATCAGCGGGTGGCCCGCCTTCGCCGCCGTGGCCACCGCCGCCTTCTCGGCGGCCGGGGTCCTGTCGTGGCCCCAGTACTGGAGCACCGCCCCCGCCGCCGGGCGGGCCGTCGCCAGCTGGTGCCAGGCCACCACCGTCTTGCCGTGGCGCCCCACCACCTGCTGGGCCCGGTCCATGAACGCCGCGTAGTCCGCCGCCGGAGTCGAGAGCGCCTCGTCGCCGCCGATGTGCAGGTAGCGGCCCGGGGTCAGCTCGGCCAGCTCGCCGAGCACCTCGTCGATGAACTCGTACGTCCGCTCCTTGCCGACGCACAGCGAGCTGAAGCCGACCTTGATCCCGGTGTAGCGCTCGCGCGCCTTCCCGTCGCAGTTCAGCTCCGCGTACGAGGCCAGGGCCGCGTTCACGTGCCCCGGCATGTCGATCTCCGGGACCACGTCCACGTACCGCTCCGCCGCGTACGCCACGAGGTCGCGGTACTGGTCCTTCGTCCAGTACCCGCCCGGCCCGCCGCCGACCCCGCTGCCGCCCCCGTACTCCGCCAGCCGGGGCCAGGAGTCGATCGCGATCCGCCAGCCCTGGTCGTCGGTCAGGTGCAGGTGCAGCGTGTTGACCTTGTACTGGGCGAGCTGGTCGACGTACCGCTTGACCTGCTCGGCCGCGAAGTGGTGGCGGGCGATGTCCAGCATGGCCCCCCGGTACGCGAACCGGGGCGCATCGGTGATCTCGCCGCCGGGCACCGTGCCCGGACCGGCCACCGGCAGCAGCTGCGACAGCGTCTGGCCCGCGTGGAAGAGCCCCGCCGGGGTCCGGGCGGTCAGCGTGACCCCGCCCGGGCCGGATTCCAGCCGGTACCCCTCGGCGCCTACGCCCTCGGCCGCCCCGTCCAGGCGCAGCCGGATCCCGTCGCCGTCGGCGCCGTCGACCACCGGCAGCGGGAGCCCGCTGGGGCCCCGGAGCTGCTGCGCGAGGAGCTCGCCGACCCGGCGGACCTCCTCGCCGCCGCTCGCGCCGGCACGGATGACCGTGCCCGCCCCGACGGCGTACCCGGGGCCTTCGGCACGTGCGGATGCGGGCGCCGGCAGGAGCTGTTCGTAGGGGGCGAGGACGGCGGGGCGCTCGTCCCCGGGTCTGGCGTCGCCGCCGGGGGACGTGGCGCAGGAGACGGCCGCGCCGAGGACGAGGAGGGTGCCGAGCGTGCGTCGCAGGACTCTCATAGGGCAGGTATAGGCCAACTGGCGTGCTGTGGCCGGTGCGAGAATCGATGGATGGCGGAAATCATCCAGAAGGACGGCACATGGACCTTCGACGGGGACGCGGTGCGTATCGTGCCCGGTCGCGACAAGGGGGTGGGGCTGCTGCGCCAGACGCTGGGCGAAGTGCTCGTACCGCTGCCCGCGCTCGCCGGGGTCAGCTACGAACCGGGCCGCAAGACGGGCCGGTTGAGGCTGAAGCTGCGTGACGGCGCCGACCCGCTGCTCCAGGTGACGGGCGGGCGGCTGCCGGAGGCCTCCGACCCGTACCGGCTGACCGTGGAGGCGGACCGGACGGGAGTGGCGGAGTATTTCGTGGACGAGGTCCGCAATGCGCTGCTGCTGGACCAGGTGGACCCCGGCCCGGCGGACGTGTACCTGCTGCCGGGGCCGGCCGTGCCGATCACGGTGGCCGCGGGGGACGGCACGGTGGCCTTCGACGGGGACCGGGTGGCGCTGGACTGGAACTGGACGACGGAGGAGGCCAAGAGCTCCGGCGGACCGCGCGAGTTCCGGGTCGCGGACCTGCGGACGGTGGAGTGGTCCCCCTCGAAGGGCCTGGACAACGGATGGATCCGGTTCACGCTGGCGGGCGCCCCGGCGGCTCCGGCGCCCAAGTACGACCCGTACACGGTGGAGCTGTTCGGTTTCAAGAAGGACCCGCTGATGGCGCTGGTCGCGGCGGCCGTGGCGGTGCGGATGCCCCATCCCCGCGGTGCCTCGGCGCCGGCCGAGGCCGCCACGGTGCGGTCCGCGGTGCCGGTGCCGGAGCTCGCGGCCTCGGCCCCCGAGCCGACGGCCCCCGAGGACCACGACGCCCTGCTGCGCCGGCTGCGTGAGCTCGGCGATCTGCATCAGGGGGGCATCCTCACGGCCGAGGAGTTCGCCGCAGCCAAGCAGGCCATTTTGCGTCGTTTCTAACCGCTTGGTGAGCGGATTTACGCATTCCGCTGGTCTGGACCAGATGGATCCTGCCCGATTCCGGGCAGGATCTTTGCGTTCCCGGCCGTGGCCCGTCAGTATCTACGAGTGCTCGACCGCCGCCCGTCTCATGACGATCTTGTCGACCACCTGGTGCGCAGCACCGCGCTGCAGCGCGGCGAGGCCGCCCGGGTGGTGCTCGACGTCCTCGCGTACTTCGACGAGACGACCGAGGAATTCGTGCGCCGCCGCCACCGGGAGCTCCAGTCCGGCGGCGCGGTCAACGCGGAGATCTTCGAACGGATCGCGGCCGAGCTGCCGCACCGCGCCGTGGCGCCGCCGGAGCTCTCGCTCCGGCAGCTGCGCCGCATCGTCTACGGCTGAGCGACAGGGCCTGCCGACGGCAGGGCGCGGCGACAACAGCGGCAAGAGCAACCGAACTTCAGGAGGGGCAAGACTTTATGTGCGGAATCGTGGGTTACATCGGCAAGCGTGACGTGGCACCGCTGCTGCTGGAAGGCCTGCAGCGACTGGAGTACCGCGGATACGACTCCGCGGGCATCGTCGTCAACAGCCCGAAGTCCCCCGCGCTCAAGGTGGTCAAGGCCAAGGGTCGCGTCCGCGAGCTGGAGTCCCGGGTACCCAAGCGCTTCACCGGCACCACCGGTATCGCCCACACCCGCTGGGCCACCCACGGCGCGCCGAGCGACATCAACTCCCACCCGCACCTGGACGCCGAGAGCAAGGTCGCGGTCGTCCACAACGGCATCGTCGACAACGCCGACGAGCTCCGCGCCAAGCTGGTGTCCGAGGGCGTCGTCTTCGTCTCGGAAACCGACACCGAGGTGATCGTCCACCTGGTCGCCCGCTCCCAGGCCGACACCCTCGAGGAGAAGGTCCGCGAGGCCGTCAAGGCCATCGAGGGCACCTACGGCATCGCCGTCATGCACGCCGACTTCGCCGACCGCATCGTCGTGGCCCGCAACGGCTCGCCGGTCGTCCTCGGCATCGGCGAGAAGGAGATGTTCGTCGCCTCGGACGTCGCCGCGCTCGTCGCCCACACCCGCCAGGTCGTCACCCTCGACGACGGCGAGATGGCCACCCTCAAGGCCGACGACTTCCGCACCTACACCACCAGCGGTGCCACCACCACGGCCACGCCGGAGACCGTGGAGTGGGAGGCCGCCTCGTACGACATGGGCGGCCACGACACGTACATGCACAAGGAGATCTCCGAGCAGCCCGACGCGGTCGACCGCGTGCTGCGCGGCCGGATCGACGACCGCTTCAACACCGTGCACCTGGGCGGCCTGAACCTGGACCCGCGCGAGGCGCGCGGCATCCGCCGGGTCAAGATCCTGGGCTGCGGCACGTCGTACCACGCGGGCCTGATCGGCGCCGGCCTCATCGAGAGCATGGCCCGTATCCCCGCGGACGCCGAGCCGGCCTCCGAGTTCCGCTACCGCAACCCGGTCGTGGACCCCGACACGCTCTACATCGCCGTCTCCCAGTCCGGTGAGACGTACGACGTACTGGCCGCCGTGCAGGAGCTCAAGCGCAAGGGCGCCCGCGTCCTCGGCGTCGTCAACGTGGTGGGCTCCGCGATCGCCCGCGAGGCCGACGGCGGCGTGTACGTGCACGCCGGTCCCGAGGTCTGCGTCGTCTCCACCAAGTGCTTCACCAACACGGTCGTGGCCTTCGCGCTGCTCGCCGTGCACCTGGGCCGGATCCGGGACCTGTCGGTCACCGACGGCAAGCGGATCATCGAGGGCCTGCGCAAGCTGCCCGCCCAGATCCAGGAGATCCTCGAGGGCGAAGAGGACATCAAGAAGCTCGCGGCCGAGTACGCCGAGGCCAAGTCGATGATGTTCATCGGCCGGGTCCGCGGCTACCCGGTGGCCCTGGAGGCCTCCCTCAAGCTGAAGGAGATCTCCTACATCCACGCCGAGGCCTACCCGGCCTCCGAGCTCAAGCACGGTCCGCTCGCGCTCATCGAACCGGCGATGCCGACGGTCGCGATCGTCCCGGACGACGACCTGCTGGAGAAGAACCGCGCGGCGCTGGAGGAGATCAAGGCCCGCAGCGGCCGGATCCTTGCAGTCGCCCACCGCGAGCAGGAGAAGGCCGACCACACCATCCTCGTGCCCAAGAACGAGGACGAGCTGGACCCGATCCTGATGGGCATCCCGCTCCAGCTGCTGGCGTACCACACGGCCCTGGCCCTGGGCCGGGACATCGACAAGCCGCGCAACCTGGCGAAGTCGGTCACGGTCGAGTAGTCGCACCGAGCACGCAGAACGGCCCCCGGGGGATTCCCCGGGGGCCGTTCCCGTACGTCCCTCAGCCCGCGGCGACCGCGCCGCTGCCGGAGGCCTTGCCCAGTGCGGTGGGCCAGTGGGCCAGCGCCGCGGTGGCGCCGTACCAGAACAGCAGCCCGGAGACCGCGGCCACCCAGCCGGCGGCCTTGGCGAGCCCGCCGCTGTCGGCGAAGGAGCCGACCGCGAGGAGCAGCAGGGAGAGGGTGAGCAGGGCGTACGCGCCCTGACCGAACAGTCCGCTCGAGGCACTGACCGTGAGGGTCAGCGCGAGCAGGGCGAAGAGGACCAGGAACAGTCCGGCTGCGTGTGCCGAAACCTTTCCGTCCGCCCCCGAGGCCCAGGTGAACCAGAAGGCGCCGAGGCCCGCGTACGCCGTGCCGTTGAAGCCGTTGCCGCCGCGGAACTCGAGGATTCCGAGGACGAACAGGGCGAGACCGCCGACGTAGGTCGCGAGTGACACGGAGTTGGCGACGGACACTCCGCTGACGACGGCGGTGTGGCCGATACCGAATGCGAGAAGGGTGAGACCCAGGGCTATGTTCCCGAGGGTCGAAGTCGAGGCCGTGCTTCCCGCAGAGACACCATTGTCCACGGCGGGCTCCCTTCGATCTGCAGTTGTTTGCTGCGTCCCAGCAGCATTTATCTACCCTTTACATGAGGGTTCACAACCGCACAACCGAAGTACAGTGGGTTACGGAATGACAACAACCGGTCGCTGCGCACGCTTGGCCAGCCGGCCCGCCACGGACCCGAAGATCCGGCCCACGATCCCGTGCGTGGAGCCGACCACGATGGCGTCCGCCGAATACTCCCGGCCGACCTCCTCCAGCTCGTGGCAGATGTCCCCGCCCCGCTCGACCAGGATCCACGGCACCTCGGCCAGATAGTCCGCGCAGGCGAGCTCCAGCCCCAGCACCTCGGTGCGGTGGTCCGGTACGTCCACGAAGACGGGCGGCTCGCAGCCGGCCCACACGGTGGTGGGCAGCCGGTTGGCCACGTGCACGATGATCAGGCCGGATCCGGACCGGCGGGCCATCCCGATCGCGTACGCCAGGGCGCGCTCACTGGACATGGAGCCGTCGAACCCCACCACGACCCCGTGCCGGAAGGCCGGGTCGCAGGGATGACGTGTCTGTTCCGCCGCGCGCAGGTCGCTCGACGCGTGGTCGGCGAGGGGTTTGCGCTTGCGGTCCGCGGGTTCGGGGGATTCGTGACCGGCCATGGATGTCTCGGCGAAGGGGTCCTCGGGGGAAGGGACAGGGCGACGGGGCGACATTGGGCGTAAGCGACGATTGAAAAAATGACGACTCAGGGTGACGGGGCTCTGTCCGGGAACTATCTTCCCAAGCCCATACCCACCAGGGTACGGCGACACTCCTGTCCTGCACAGGGCATGCCGCCCTTGGAGAGCGTCCCAGGGAGCATGCCGGAGCGAGGGCTCCTTGGCAATGGCCGCTGGCCCCTACAGCCAGTGACGAGCGGCGGCACGCGCCACCCGTGCGCGCAGTGACCGAGCACAGCCGCGCACCGTTGGACAGGCGTCCGACCGTCCAGGAAGAGCCCGCAGGGAGCACGCCGTGCCCGGCCATCCGGTCCACCCCGTCCAGCCCGCTCAGCCGACCCAGTCCGTCCGCTCCGTCCGGACCGCGCAGCACAGCGACACGACCGCGCATTTCACCCCCGCCGCCGTTCACCCGTCCGTGCGCCCCGGCAGACGCCCCCATGACGACCCCGCGGGTGACGTGGTGCGCTGGGCCGCCTTCAGCTGCCTGCTCGTTCCCGTGGTCCTCGTCGTCTACGGGACCTCCTTCGACGGGGCCGCCGTCGCGACCCTCGGGCTGGCCGCCGTCACGGCCGCATGCCGGGCGATGCTGCGCTACTCGGAGAAGGCGGAGCGGGCCGCCCTGGTCCTCGCGGAGGACCGGCTGCCGCAGGGCGGGCGCCGGCGGCGTTCGCGCGCCGGGGCCGGCGCCGGGGGTCGTGCGCACCGCGGCTGCCACTCGTCTGGTGGAATCTCCCTTGAGGACTGACTGATTCGCACACCCACACCCGCATGTTTTCAGCCAACTTCCCGGCACAGTGGTGTTCTTGCCGGAATGCCCCGTCAACCCCCCTACCACCAGCGACTACGCCGCCAGGGGGGCTCCGAGACCCTACGGGTACTGGCCATGGCCGGACGGCGAGCTTCCCACTCCGGTAGCGGAGTGGAACGCTTCCTGATCGAATGCTTTTCGCCAAGTTGCCAAGTCGACATAGCGCTGCGTGCTGAACTTGTCACGCCGACACCACGGGACGCAGTAGATTCGATCATGTATTTACGGCGGGGGATCCACGTGCAAGGCCGAGGGGAAACGTGCAGGTGCGACCAGACCAAGGAGTCGCGACACCCAAGGGGGGCTTAGCCATGAGCCAGGATTCCACCGCCGTCGTCGCGGACGCCGGCAGGAAGCTTGCGGGGCGTCGCCGCAGGGAGATCGTCGCGGTGCTGCTGTTCAGCGGCGGACCGATTTTCGAGAGCTCCATTCCACTTTCCGTGTTCGGCATCGACCGGCAGGACGCGGGAGTTCCACGCTATCGACTGCTCGTGTGTGCCGGGGAGGACGGTCCGCTGCGGACCACCGGCGGACTCGAGCTCACCGCGCCGTACGGGTTGGAGGCGATCGCCCGGGCAGGCACGGTCGTCGTTCCGGCCTGGCGCTCGATCACTTCACCGCCGCCTCCGGAGGCGCTCGACGCACTGCGTCTGGCGCACGAGGAAGGCGCCCGGATCGTCGGACTGTGCACGGGAGCCTTCGTGCTCGCCGCCGCCGGTCTGCTGGACGGCCGGCCCGCGACGACGCACTGGATGTACGCGCCGACGCTGGCCAAGCGGTACCCGTCCGTCCATGTCGATCCGCGCGAGCTGTTCGTCGACGACGGCGACGTGCTGACGTCCGCGGGCACCGCGGCCGGAATCGACCTGTGCCTGCACATCGTGCGCACGGACCACGGCAGCGAGGCGGCCGGGGCGCTGGCCCGCCGGCTCGTCGTCCCGCCGCGCCGAACGGGCGGCCAGGAGCGCTATCTCGACCGGTCGCTGCCGGAGGAGATCGGCGCCGACCCGCTGGCCGAGGTCGTCGCCTGGGCGCTGGAGCACCTCCACGAGCAGTTCGACGTGGAGACCCTCGCCGCCCGCGCGTACATGAGCCGGCGCACGTTCGACCGGCGCTTCCGGTCGCTGACCGGCAGCGCGCCGCTGCAGTGGCTGATCACCCAGCGGGTGCTCCAGGCGCAGCGGCTGCTGGAGACCTCCGACTACTCGGTCGACGAGGTCGCCGGGCGCTGCGGGTTCCGCTCGCCGGTCGCCCTGCGCGGGCACTTCCGGCGGCAGCTGGGGTCCTCCCCGGCCGCCTACCGCTCGGCCTACCGGGCGCGCCGGCCGCAGGCCGACGTGTCCCAGGTGGCCGAGATCCAGGGGAACCCGGTACCGCACCAGCGCACTCCGCAGCCCCAGCGGGCCGCGGCGGCCCTGGCCGCGGCCGGTCCGACGGTGACCGAGCTGTACGCCCCGAACCGGGTCCTGCGCGAGCACGCGTAGCTCCCGCGACGGGCACTGCCTGACGAAGGTCCCCCGCATCGGTCGTCACCGATGCGGGGGACCTTCCGCGTAATCCGCATAAGCTGGGCCGCATGAACGATCGCATGGTGTGGATCGACTGCGAGATGACCGGGCTCTCGTTGACGGACGACGCACTTATCGAGGTGGCCGCACTGGTCACCGACTCGGAGCTCAACGTGCTCGGCGAAGGCGTGGACCTCGTGATCCGCCCGCCGGACGCGGCCCTGGAGACCATGCCCGACGTGGTGCGCGAGATGCACACCGCCTCCGGCCTGCTCGACGAGCTGGCCGGCGGGATCACCCTCGCGGACGCCGAGGCGCAGGTCCTGGCGTACGTACGGGAACACGTGAAGGAGCCCCGCAAGGCTCCGCTCTGCGGGAACTCGGTCGGTACCGACCGCGGCTTCCTGCTGCGTGACATGCCCGCGCTGGAGAGCCATCTGCACTACCGGATCGTGGACGTGTCCTCGGTCAAGGAGCTGGCCCGCCGCTGGTACCCGCGGGCGTACTTCAACAGCCCGCCGAAGACCGGCAACCACCGGGCGCTCGCGGACATCAGGGAATCCATCGCCGAGCTGCGCTACTACCGGGAGGCGGTCTTCGTGCCGCAGCCCGGGCCCGACTCGGACACCGCCCGGGCCATCGCCGCCAAGCACACCCTGTCCGCCGAATAGGACCCGGCACGACCCTCCGGAGACGGGTCGGGGGAAAGGAGGGCGCGAGCACCCTCCCGGACCCTGTACCCTTTTCTTCGGCCGGTCGGTTCTCCGACCGGACATGGTGGGTGTAGCTCAGTTGGTAGAGCACCTGGTTGTGGTCCAGGTGGCCGCGGGTTCAAGTCCCGTCACTCACCCTGCGAGAGGGCCCCGGTCCGCGAAAGCGGACCGGGGCCCTCTGCGTTTTCCGGGCCCACTGCGTTTCCGGGCCCGGGGTTCCCGAGCCCCACGGGGACCACGAGTAGCCGTCACCGCACACCACGTCACAGGACACGCGACGCGCGAGCGCCCAGCTCAGGGCGCCGCCGTTGGCCCGCGTAGAAGAGGGCCGCTGCGGTAAGGGCGTAGAGGCCGCCGGTGATGCCCAGTCCGAGGGGGTCGACGCCGCGGTTGTCCGTGGCCTCGATCCAGGGATCCAGGCCGCCCAGCCGGTCCTTGAAGAGGACGACGCGCCGCCCTGTCGCGAACTGGCCGTGGCAGTTCTGGATGTCGCCCAGTTCCGCGCGGCTCCCCGAGTCGTCGACGACCTTGCAGAAGTGCCGTACGTCGCCCTTGTGGTTGACCCGCTCCCCCGCCTCGACGACCACCGCGCCCGTCCGTTCACCGAGCTGCTTCATGTAGTTCTCGTTGAGGTTGGACCCGGCGAAGAGGCCCAGCGCGAGGAGGGAGAAGCCGACCAGGGTCGCGGCGCCCGCCCGGTTCCAGACGGAGCCCGCCACGATCGGACCGGCTGCCACCGCGGCCAGGACGATCAGGACCCCGACCCACAACATGCCATAGGGATACTGGCTGAGGAAGCCGCCCACCGTGGCCACCGTCGGAATCAGCGCGGCCCAGAACAGCGTGTTCGCCGTCCGCCGCGGCCGCGGGGACGCGACCTTCTCCGCGCTCCCGGATATTCCGAATGCCTGCATGCCGATCCCCTCGAGCCCCGTGCCGCATCTCCCGACACCCTACGCAGGGGATCGCGGCGGTCAGGCGCGGAAGTCGTCCGCGTGGTCCTCGGCCCAGGTTTCGAAGGAGCGGGCCGGGTGGCCGGTGAGGCGCTCGACGGCGTCGGTGATCTCGACCGGGAGCCCGTCGCTCGCGGCCCAGTAGCCGAGGAGCGCATCGGCGTAGGGGCCGGGTATGTAGCCCTCGACCGCGGACTTCCATTGCTCGGCGGTGACGGACTCGAAGGGCACCGCGGTACCGAGTACCCGGCCGAGTATCGCCAGTTGGGTCGCGAAGGTCAGGGAGTGCGGGCCGGTCAGGTGGTACGCGCGGCCACCGAGGGCGGGGTCGGTGAGGACGGCGAAGGCGGCCTCGGCGAGGTCGGCCTCGTGGACCGGGTCGCAGTGGGCGCCCGGGTAGGGCAGCTGGACCGCGCGGCCGGACTTCAGCGACCAGGCCCAGCCGAGGGCGTTGCTCGCGAACGAGCCGGGGCGCAGCAAGGTGGTGCGCAGCGGGGAGGCCAGCAGGGCCTCCTCGACGGCGAGATGGGAGGCCGACAGCGGGCTGTCGGCGGCGGACGGCCCGAGCACCGACGAGGAGGACAGGAGCACGACGTGCTCGACTCCGGCGGTGACGGCCTCCTTGACGAAGGCACCGATGGCGGCGGCCTCGGCGTAGAGGAAGACGGACCGGACGCCGGCCAGGGCGCCGGGGAAGGTCGAGGGATCGGTGAGGTCGCAGTGGCCGGCGCCGGGCGTGTCCGGCTCGCGGGAGGCGAGGCGGTGGGGGATGCCGCGGGCGGCGAAGAGGGGGACGAGGCTGCGGGCGACGGCGCCGCGGGCACCGGTGATGAGGATCGACATGGCGGGCCTGTTTCCTGTTCTTGTCGGTGGTCTTGTGGCGGCTGTTTTTGTGGCTGTTCCGGTTGCTGTCCCGGCGTGCGGCGCACGCTAGGATGAGTACGTGGCACAGATTCTGCACGATCAATATTCTGCGTCACACAGATAAATTTCAGGCATGGAGAAGCCGATGTCAACCGATTCCCCTCGTCCGAGTGACGCCCGTGCTGAGTGGAGCCGCGCCGAGCTGCTCACGCGCATCGTCACCGAGAGCCAGCGGCACTACGCCGACTACTCACTCTTCAACCAGGCCATGGCCGACCACGTCGGGCTGCACCCCACCGACATGCAGTGCGTCGCCCTCCTCGACATGGAGCCCGGCCCCGTCAGCACCGGCGACATCGCCCGCCTCACCGGCCTGACCTCCGGCTCCGCCACCCGCCTCGTCGACCGGCTGGTCAAGGCCGGCATCGTCGAGCGGCATGCCGACCCCCACGACCGCCGCCGCTCCCTCGTCTCCCTCGCCCCCGAGGCCCGCCGGCGCATCGGCGAGGCCTGGGACACCCCCGGCCGGGCCTTCGGCGCGGTCCTGGAGAGCTACTCCGACTCCGAACTCGCGGTCATCGCCGACTACCTGCACCGCGCCGCCGAGGTCGGCCGGTCCCAGGCCCAGCGCCTCAACTCCGGCGGCTGACGACCGGGCCCCACCTCCCCCGGGCGAACACGCGGGTCTGGCGAAGCCCGCATTCCGCGGCTACCGTCCTGCCCGACGGGCAACGGTGCGCGCCGGAGACACGGGAGGGTCGGCGTGCGGATGGAGGTTGTCCGTGTCCGGATCCGACGCCGCCCCCGGCGGCTTCCGCGGAGTGTTCGCACTCGGCGGCAGCGCCCTGCCCGTCTACGCGTTCCTTGCGCGGCTGCCCGCCGCGCTGTGCCCCATCGGGACGCTCCTGCTCATCAACGGCCGCGACGGCATCGGCAACGCCGGCACCGTCGCGGCCGCCCTCTGGCTCGGCCAGGCCCTCGGCGGCCCGGTCATCGGCCGGCTCGCCGACCGGCACGGCCACCGCCCCGTGCTCCTCGTCGCCTGCGTCGCGAACGCCGCCGTCCTGGCCGCCCTCGTCGCGGCCGTCCTCGGCGGACTGCCGCTGCCCGCCCGGCTGGCCCTCGCCGGCGCCGCCGGGCTCACCGTCCCGCAGGTCGGCCCGCTGGCCCGGGCCCGCTGGGCGCACCTGGCGGGCGAGGACAAAGCCCTGGCCGGTACGGCCCTGTCCTTCGACACCACCCTCGACGAGGTCGGGTTCATGGTCGGGCCCGCGCTCGCCGGGATCCTGGCCGTGACCG
Source organism: Streptomyces sp. NPDC051364 (assembly GCF_040682115.1). Classification (NCBI taxonomy): domain Bacteria; kingdom Bacillati; phylum Actinomycetota; class Actinomycetes; order Kitasatosporales; family Streptomycetaceae; genus Streptomyces; species Streptomyces sp. NPDC051364. The sequence continues at coordinate 445,595 of NZ_JBFBAH010000003.1, forward strand.
TGCACCCGGCCTCCGCGCTCGTGCTCGCCGCCGGGCTGATCCTGCTCTTCGGGACCCTGTTCGCCGTCCACCCGACCGCGCCCGGCCCCCTCGGCGCACCGGATGCCGGTGCACGTGCCGACGTACGACTGTGGTCGCCGGAGCTCGTGCTGCTGTGCGCGATGGCCGTGCTGCAAGGCGCCGCGTGGAGCGGGGCCAACACCGGGGTGAACGCGCTCGCCGAGTCGCTGGGCGAGCCGGGAACGGCCGGGCTGGTGTGGGCGGCCATGGCCGTGACCAGCTCGATCGCCGGCTTCGTGACGGTCGCCCGCCCCGGGTCCGCGGACCTCGCCGTACGGCTGCGGTGGACCATCGGCGTACAGGCGCTGCTCACGCTGCCGCTGCTCGCCGTGTCGGGGCTGCTCGGCGCCGCCTTGGCCGTCGCCGGGATCGGGCTTGCCGTGGCCCCGCACCTGATCGCGCTGTTCGGGCTCGTCGAGCGGGCGGGCCCGGCGCAACGCATGGGCGAGGCCATGACCGTGGTGGGCAGCGGCCTGATCGTCGGTCAGGCGCTGGCCGCGGCGGCCGCCGGGCCGCTGGCGGGGGCCTACGGCCACCGGGCCGCATTCTCCGTGTCGTGCGCGGCGGCGGCCGCCTCCGTGGTGCTCGCGTGGACGGCCGCCGGCCGTCGGCGGGGCGGGGTACGGGGGCTGCCGACCCGCCCTACGAGGACTGCATCGCCGCAAGACCCTTCGCCAGGTCCTCGGCGTTCATCACCGGACCGACCTCGATCTCCGCGTTGAACTGCAGGAACAGCTCCTCCATCAGCGGCGGCATCTGCCAGCTGTCCTGCAGGTCGAAGACGATCCAGCAGGACCGGACGCCCTCGTGGAGCCCGAAGTAGGCGGCCTCCGGCTTGATGGTGTCCATGAGCTTCTTCATGGCCTGGGGCAGGGCGCCGCTCTTGATGCCGTCATTTGTGGCCGCCGTGTCCAAGTGGGCCCGGAGCATGACTCTCATGCCTGACTCCTTCCGTCAGGGCCACACTCGGCGCGCCCACGGCGACCGGCAACATCTCGGCGCCCATCCGGGACGGACCCTCAGCCGCCCTGCTGCGCGCCCTGGATGTGGAAGTTGAAGTCCGTGTGGCCGAGGGTCCCCATCAGGCGGAGCCAGATGGGGAGGAGCATCTCGGTGCCGCGGGCCGTCTCGATGCCGCCCAGGTCCAGGACGCTCGCCTCCGGCCAGCCGAAGGAGTACAGCAGCTCGCGTACGGACTTCTTGGCGTCGGCGTCCTCGCCCGACAGGAACACGGTGTGCTCGCCCGGGACGCGGGCCGGCTCGACCATGATCCGGCAGTTCATCGTGTTCAGCGTCTTGACCACCCGCAGCCGCGGGAACGTCCGCTGGAGCAGCTCGCCCAGGCTGTCGTCGTCCACCGGGTCGAGGGTGGGCGGGAAACCCAGAGAGAAGTCCAGCGGGTTGGCGATGTCGATCAGCACCTTGCCGTCCAGGTGCGCGGCGTCCGCCTCCGTCAGGGCGGCGACGCTGACCTGCCCGCCGGTGGCGTTGACCAGGGTCTCGCCCTGCCGGGCGGCTTCCGGAAAGGAGGCGAGGCCGACCTGCGGATGGGCCTCCTGCCATTCGGCGTACTCGGTACGGGCGAGGGTGGCTTGGGGGTCGCGGGTGCCGATGACCACCTCGTGTCCGAGCGAGACGAGGCGGCCGGCCACCGTACGGCCGACGATCCCGGTGCCGAGGACTGCGTAGCGCATGACCAGTTCCATTCCGTTCGGGGGAAGGACAACCAACCACCCCGTACGGTATGCCGCCCGCGCCCGCCGTGGGCGAAGGCCGGTGAACCGGGCGAACCGGCGAACCGCCCGTCAGCCGCCGCGCCGCTTGCGGCGACCGCGGCGCGTCCGCACTCCGCCCGCACCGCCCCGCGCCCGGTCGTCGAGGGCGATCCACAGCCTGACCTCGGTTCCGCCGAGCATCGAGCGGCCGATCCGCACGTCGCCGCCCGTCGATTCCGCGACCCGGCGCACGATGTCCAGGCCGAGGCCCGTCGAGCCGTCCCGGCCGCCGTCGTTGCCGCGCCGCAGCGCCGCGTCCGGATCGGCGATGCCGGGCCCTGCGTCCGAGACGAGCACGATGACCGCGTCCCCCGCGTCGTGGACGTCCACCGCGAACGGTGTGCCCTCGGGGGTGTGCCGGAACACGTTGCCGAGCAGGGCGTCGAGGGCGGCCGCGAGCTCCGGCCGGGCGACCGGGAGCCGTACCGTACGGTCCACGCCCGCGAGCCGCACCTCGCGGCCCTCGTCCTCCGCCAGCGCCGACCAGAAGTCCATCCGGTCGCGGATCACCTCGGAGGCGTCGCAGCCCGCCCCGGCCCCGCCCGCGGCTGCCGCGGGTGCGCGCTGCTCGCGGGCCGTACGGATGATCGTGTCGACCTCGCGTTCCAGCTGTTCCACCGCCGCCCGGGTCTGCTCCGCGGCCGGCCCGTCGCCGAGCGAGGCCGTGTTGAGCCGCAGCACCGTCAGCGGCGTCCGCAGCCGGTGCGAGAGGTCGGCGGCCAGCTCCCGCTCGTTGGCGAGGAGTTCCACCACCTGGTCCGCCATCGAGTTGAACGCGACGGCCGCCGATCGGAGTTCCTTCGGCCCGTCCTCCGGCACCCGCGCCCCCAGCCGGCCCTCCCCCAGCTGGTGCGCGGCGTCCGCGAGCCGCTCGGCCGGCCGCACCAGCCGAGCGCCGAGCCGGTCGGCGACCGCCACCGAGCCCACGATCAGCGCCAGGCCGACGCCCGCGAGGACCACCCAGGCCGTCGCGACGCCGTTGCTGACCTCGCTCTCCGGTACGAAGATCTCCACGACGGCGATGTCCCCCGACCCGAGGGCGGTCGGCTGGAGCAGCGCCGAACCGCCGCCGGCCAGCGGGGCCGTCATCCCCCGGCCCATCCGCCGGGTCTCCGCCACGGCGTGCGCCCCGGCCCGGCCGATGCCGATCTCCACCGGCGCGCCGCCGCCGATCGCGGGCACGTGGACCGCCATCCGCTGGGCGGCGCCCATCTGCGTGGACTCCACGGCCTTGCGCAGCTGCACCGGGTCGGTGGTGATGGACAGGGTCGGCCCGATGGTGGCCGCCTGCCGCTCGGCGTTGGAGAAGGCCCGGTCGCTGGCCATCTCCTGGACGACCAGCCCGAGCGGCACGGCGAAGGCCACGACCACCATGGCCGTGACCGCAAGGCACACCTTGACCAGCGCCCATCTCATCGCGCGCCCACCGCGGCCACCGTGTTCACCGTGCTCACCGGGGCGGCTCCAGCTTGACGCCGACCCCCCGCAGGGTGTGCAGATAGCGGGGGCTGGCGGCCGTTTCGCCCAGTTTGCGGCGCAGCCAGGACAGGTGCACGTCGATGGTCTGGTCGTCCCCGTACGACTGCTGCCAGACCTCGGCGAGCAGCTCGCGCCGGGCCACGACCACCCCGGGCCGCCCGGCGAGGAAGGCCAGCAGGTCGAACTCCCGCCGGGTCAGGTCCAGCACGGCCCCGTCCAGCTCGGCCTGCCGCCGCAGCGGGTCGATGGCCAGCCCGCCCACCCGCAGGACCCGCGAGGGCGGCTCGGCCCCGGCGGCAGCGCGGGCGCGGCGCAGCACGGCGGACATCCGGGCGGAGAGGTGCTCCACGGAGAAAGGTTTGGTCAGGTAGTCGTCGGCGCCGTCGTTGAGAAGCCGGACGATCTCGGCCTCGTCGTCACGCGCGGTGGCGATGATCACCGGTACGTCGGTGATGCCACGCAGCATCTTGAGCGCCTCCGACCCGTCGAGGTCGGGCAGCCCGAGGTCGAGGATGACCACGTCGAACCGGTGGTGGGCGACCTCGCGCAGCGCCTCGAGGGCCGTGCCGACGCTCCGCACGGTGTGCGAGGCCTCGGTCAGGTGCCGGATCAGGGCGGAACGTACGAACTGGTCGTCCTCGACCACGAGCACACTTGCCATGGGCGGCACCGTAGTCCATTCGGGGGACCACGCGGGGTGTCGGGACGTCTCCGGGGCGAGTGGTGCAGTATGTGCCCTGATGCACCGAGGACTTGTTCATGCTCTCGCCTGGACGCTGGCGACCGGGGCGGCGGTGACGCTGTCCTGGTGGGGCGTGCACACCGTCATGTCCGGAACGGCCTACGATCCGCCGCTGGCGGTGCCGCTGACCACGCAGCCGCTGTCCTCCTCGACGCACAGCGCGGCGGCGCCGTCGCCCGAACCGGCCCCGGACTCCCCCTCCCCGTCCCCCTCGGCGTCGCCCTCCGCCGCCGCCTCCTCGGCGAAGCCCGCGCAGAAGGCGGCCCCGCCGAGCCCGCGCCCGGAGGAGCAGCAGGGCGACGGCGGGGATCCGGGCAAGGTGAAGGCCTACCCGGTCACGGGTGGCCGGGTGGTCTTCGACCTCGGGACGTCCTCGGCCGAGCTGGTCTCGGCGACGCCGGACGCCGGCTGGCAGATGCAGGTGTGGAAGCAGCCGTACTGGATCCGGGTCACCTTCACGAAGGCGGGCCGGGAGATGTCGGTCTTCTGCACCTGGAACGGCCACCCGCCGCTGGTGGAGACGTACGAGGGCTGAGCGGTCTCGGGGAGACCGCTCAGGGGGTGTCCGGCCGGCCGAGGCGGGTCGTCAGACGACGCGGATGTTCGTCGCCTGCGGCCCCTTGGTGCCCTGGCCGAGGTCGTACGCGACCTTCTGGTTCTCCTGGAGTTCCTTGAAGCCGCTCCCCTGGATCTCGCTGTAGTGGGCGAAGACGTCCGCGCTGCCGTCCTCGGGCGCGATGAACCCGAAACCCTTCTCCGCGTTGAACCACTTGACGGTGCCGTTGGCCATGTCCGTGTCTCCCTGATGCCTGCAGATACCCGCTCGCCCCGACGGGGCGCTCGAGACGAAGACCTACCCGCCCCCGCGGCGTCCGGAGCGCAAGGTCATCCGAACGAGGGCGTGTCGCGGCAGGTCACGGCCCCTCAGCGGAAGACGGACGGCGGGGGCTCGGGCGAGGCCACCGCCGAGGCGTCTCCGACGGGGGCCGCGCCGCCCGCGAAGTCGGCGAGGGCCCGGCCGTGCTCGACCCGGCCGGGATGCGGGTCGCTCGCCACCCGGCGGGTGAACTCGGCGACCGGCAGCTCCCGGTCGGCGGCCGCCAGCACCGCGTTGCCGAACCGTTTCCCCCGCCACACCACCGGGTCGGCGGCCAGCGCCAGGTGCTCGAAGCGGGACGCGGCCGTCGCGATCTGGCCCTTCAGGTGCGCGAGCGGCGGGCCGTCCGCGAGGTTGGCCACGTACCACCCGCCGGGCGCGAGGGCACGGCGTACGTCGTCCAGGAACTCGGCGCTGGTCAGGTGCGCCGGGGTGCGCGCGCCGCTGAACACGTCCGCGATCACCAGGTCCGCCCAGCCGTCCGGAACCTTGGCCAGGCCCGCCCGCGCGTCCACCGCCCGGACCCGGACCCGCGCCTGCGGGTCCAGCGGCAGGTGTTCCCGTACGAAGGCCACCAGCGCGGCGTCGATCTCCACGACCTGCTGGGTCGAGCGGGGGCGGGCGGCGGCCGTGTAGCGCGCGAGGGTGAAGGCGCCGCCGCCCAGGTGCACCACGTTCAGGGGCTGCCGGGCGGGCGCGACGAGGTCGATCAGGTGGCCGATCCGCCGCTGGTACGCGAAGTCCAGGTACCCCGGATCGGCCAGGTCCACATGCGACTGCGGGGCCCCGTCGATGAGCAGGGTCCAGGCGTCCGCACGCTCGCGGTCGGGAGCCAGCTCCGCCGTGCCGCCGGCCACCTGCCCGACGACCGCCTCGGAGGTACCGCGCCCGCGCTGTCTGCTGCTGCCTCTGCCCTTGCCTGCCACCACCCCATTGTCGCCGGTCAGCGGCAGTTGTCCGCCGCCTCGATGAGGCGGGCCGCCTCGCCGAGCGCGGCGCGCAGCACCTCCGGGTCCGTGACCGGACCGACGGCCTCCGGGGGGAGCAGCCAGCCGGTGTCGCCGGCGGTGGGCGACACGTCGACGTCGCCGAAGCGCATGCCGCGTCCGTTGGTCTGCGTGCACGCGCTGCCGGGCAGGTCCCAGGCGTCGGCGGTGCCGGGCGGGACGAGGAAGCCGAGGGTGTCGTCGGACCCGTCGTGCAGCACCGGGCCGACCCCGCCGGCCAGGCTGGCGGCGCGGCGGATGATGTCCACGGCCTCCAGGCCCTGCCGGGTGGGCACGGTCACCAGGTCCGGCGCCTCCGCCGGGGCGGCGACCGCGACGGCCACGACGCCCGGGACGACCGCGGCGATCGCGACACCCGGGACGACCGTGGCGGCCGGGACGGGGGTCGCGTCCGAAGACACGGGCGCGGTGTTCATTCCAGTGCTCTCCATGCCGCCCTCCACCAAGGGAACCCCTCCTCGATCCGCGTACGAGCGGGGCGGGAATCAGCTCACACCCCACATGGGCTCAACGCGCCAAAACGTCAACGGGTGCGGCGGCAAGACGCTGCAAAGGATGGCAGTTCATGGCGGATCGCGGGTGAGATATCCCTTTTGTAGCCAAACACCGCATGAGCCGTCCGCCGCTGGCGGTACGTTCATGCGCGCCGGGCCCGGCTCCATCCCGCGGAACCGGCGGTGCGTCCCTTGCCAGAGAGGCCACGTCCATGGCGGCGTTCCCCCACTCACCCAATCAGACGTTCCGGCGGCTGCGCGGGCAGCACTCCCCGGCCGAGTTCGCGGCCATGGTGCGCCGAGCCGCGAAGGAGATCGGAGAAACGGTTTCCTGCGACGCCCGCTACATCGGCCGGGTCGAGTCCGGCGAGATCCGCTGCCCCAACTACGCGTACGAGCGGGTCTTCCTCCACATGTTCCCCGGCCGGACTCTGGCCGACCTGGGCTTCTCCCCGCGCGAGGCGGTGCGCGGCCGGTCGGCGCAGCGCACCGGCCCCTTCACCCACAAGGAGAGCGACGTGCTGCGTCGCGCGTTCATGGCGGGCGGCTCCGCGACCGTGGCGGCCGCGACGATCGGCCTCCCCCTGCTCGGCGACACCCGCCGGGCGCCCTCCCGGGCCGGCGAGTCCGAAGCGGCGGCGGTCGAGGAAGCCGTACGCCAGATCCGGCTGCTGGACGACCGGCACGGCGCCGACGCCCTGTACCGCAGGGCCGCCGAACCCCTGCGCGCCGCCTACGCGCTGCTGGATGCGGGAGCCACCCGGCAGTCCACCGAGGACCGGCTGCACGCGGGCGCCGGTGAACTGGCCATCTCGGTGGGCTGGCTGGCCCACGACTCCGGCCGCTTCGAGGACGCCCGCTCGCACTACGCGGAGGCCCTGGCGGCGGCCCGGGTCGCGGGGGACGCGGGCCTGGAGGCGCACGCGTTCAGCAACATGGCCTTCCTGGCCCGGGACTGCGGGCGGCCGCGGGAGTCGGTACGGGCGGCCCAGGCGGGCCGCCGCGCCGCCCGCTCCCTCGGTTCCCCCCGGCTGCTCTCGCTGCTCGCCCTGCGCGAGGCGGGCGGCTGGGCGGGCCTGGCGGACCGCAAGGCCTGCGAGGAGGCGCTGACCCGGGCGCACACGGAGTTCTCCCGCGGCGAGGCGGGCGCGGACCCGGAGTGGATGTCGTTCTTCGGCGAGGCCGAGCTGGAGTCCCTGGAGTCGCGGTGCTGGGCGGCCCTCGGGGAGCACGCCCGCGCGGCCCGGCACGCCCGCCGCGCGGCGGACCTCCAGGATCCGCACTTCGCCCGCAACGTGGCCCTCTACACCGCCGAGCTGGCCGACGACCTGGCCCGGGCCGGCGCCCCGGAGGAGGCGGCCTGGGCCGGCGGGCGGGTCCTGGACCTGCTCACCGAGGTCCAGTCCACGCGCGTCCGGTCCATGCTGTCGGGGACGGCCCGCGCCCTGGTCCCGCACCAGCGCAGCCCGCGCGTGGCGGAGTTCCTGACCCGCCACGCCACGGCCTGACGGGCCGCGCCCCGGCCGGAGCGGCCCTGACAGGCCCCCGGTCCGGTCAACCGCCCGCCCCCGTACGGGGCTTCGGGCTGCGGTCAGAGGTCCAGGTGGCCCGTGTCGTTCCAGCGCTCCAGTGCGGGGGCCCCGTACGCCCAGCCCAGGACCGAGAGGGAGGTGGGCTCCAGGCGGATGCGGGCTCCGAAGGAGGCCTCGAAGCCGAGCCAGCGGGCGGCCAGGGTGCGCAGGATGTGGCCGTGGGCGAAGACCAGCACGTCGCGCTCCGCCGCACGGGCCCAGGCGACCACCTCGTCCGCGCGGGCCGCGACGTCGGCGACGGACTCGCCGCCCGGGACGCCGTCGCGCCAGATCAGCCAGCCCGGGCGGACCGCCTGGATCTCGGCCGGGGTCATGCCCTCGTAGGCGCCGTAGTCCCACTCCATCAGCGCGTCCCACGGCTCCGCCCGGGCGCCGAAGCCCGCCAGGTCGCAGCTCTCGCTCGCGCGGGCCAGCGGGCTGGTGCGGACCTCCACGCCGGGCAGGCCGTTCCACGGGGCGCGGGCCAGCCGCTCGCCGAGCAGCTTCGCGCCCCGCTTGCCTTCCTCCAGCATGGGCACGTCCGTGCGTCCGGTGTGCTTGCCGAGCTGGGACCACGCCGTCTGGCCGTGACGGGCCAGGAGGATTCGGGGGGCCATAGGAGATTCTCCCGGTACGTAAGGACTTAAGGGTTCGCGTGCTTATGCGACGGTTCGGGCGATTGCGTCGTCCGTCCATCATCCATCACGTGAACACCAGGCAACCCACCCTGTCGCACAAGCGTCCTACACCGTATGACTGATCGGCAGAAGCCCACCCGCTGGTGGGCCGAACTGCTGCTCCTGGGGCTCGTCTACGGCGCGTACACCGGTGGCAGACTCCTCGCCCGGGGCGACGTGCACCTCGCCGTCGGCCACGGCCTCGCGATACTCCGGGCGGAGAAGCTGCTGGGGATCGACTTCGAACGGCCGCTCAACCGCCTGTTCTCCCACGAGGGACTGCTCGGCATACCCGCCGACTTCGTCTACGCCTCCCTGCACTACCTCGTCACCCCGGCCGTGCTGGTCTGGCTGTACCTGCGCCGGCCGCAGCACTACCGCAGCGCCCGCACCTGGCTGGTGGTCTCCACCCTCCTCGGGCTCGTCGGCTTCACCCTGATGCCCACCTGCCCGCCCCGGCTGCTGGACGCCGCGCACGGGTTCACCGACACGATGGCCCAGTACAGCGCGTACGGCTGGTGGGGCGCCGAGGCCAGCGCGCCGCGCGGGCTCGGGGGCCTGACCAACCAGTACGCGGCCATGCCGAGCCTGCACGTCGGCTGGGCCCTGTGGTGCGGGATCCTGCTGTGGCGGCACGGGCGCCACCCCCTGCTGCGAGCGCTCGGCATCGCCTATCCCGCCGTCACCACGCTCGTGGTCATGGGCACCGCCAACCACTACTTCCTGGACGCGGCCGCCGGTGCCGCCGTGATGGCCGCCGGGTACGCGATCTCGCGCCGGCTGTCCGCCCGTACGGCCGGATTCCGCGGTAAGACCACGATTGTCAGTGGCGGATGGGACACTTCCGCCCGTGAGCTCCTACCCGCCCAGCGGCCCGCCCCGGAAGACGACTCTGCGGCAGCGGCTCGCTGACCTGCGCGGCCCCGCCGTGCCGCCCCGCCCGCTCGACGCCCGCGCGCTGGCGGCGCTCGCCGCCAACCCCGGATGCGGCAGACGAGCCCTGCTCGACGGCGCCGGTGTGGACAAGACCGCCCTGGCCGCGGCCCTCGGCTCGCCCGCCGCCTTCGGCCAGTCGCAGTTCGCCATCGTCCGCGGGAACTCCTTCGAGGCCAGGGTCAAGGGCGACGGCGGAGCCGCCCTGCTGGAGCTGGTCCACCGGCACATGGACGCCGGGGCCGAACCGCCCGGCCCGGGCGCCCGCGTCCCCGACCTGACCGCCGCCGGGCCCGAGGGCCGCGCCGCGCGCACCGCGCTCGCCCTGCGCGAGGCCACCGCTGCAGGGGCCGCCACCGGGGCCTGGACCCTGCTGGACCACCCGATGCTGGCCCTGGAAGTGGCGGGCACCCCCGCCTATCTGGAGCCGGATGCCGTCGTGGTGCACCCTGACGGCCGCTGGACCGTCGTGGAGATCAAGTCGTTCCCGCTGATCGACGGGGCGGCCGATCCCGCGAAGGTGGGCGCCGCCGCCCGGCAGGCCGCCGTCTACGTCCTGGCCCTGGAGAACACCGCCGAGAAACTGGCCTCCGCCGTGGTCGGGCACACCGTGCTGCTCGTCTGCCCGAAGGACTTCTCCAACCTGCCGACCGCCGCACCCGTCGACGTCCGCCGGGAGCGCGCCGTGACCCGGCGCCAGCTGGAGAGGCTGACACGGGTCGAGGAGCTGGCCGCGGCCCTGCCCGAGGGGGTCAGCTTCGACCCGGCGCGGCCCGCCGAGGAGCTGACCGAGGCGGTCTCGGCCGTCTCCGCCGCCTACGCCCCCGAATGCCTCGCCGCCTGCGAACTGGCCTTCCACTGCCGGGAGCAGGCCCGCGCCGCCGCCGAGGTGACCGCCCTCGGCCGCTCCGTACGCGGGGAGCTCGGTGCGCTCACCACCGTCGAGGAGGCCCTCGCGGCCGCCGCCGGCGACGGGTGCCCCGACGACCCGACCGCGGCCGCGCTGCACCAGGCGGCCCGGCTGCGCGCCGAGGCGCTGGAGGCGGCCGCATGTCCCTCCTGAACACCCTCGCGCGCCTAGAAGCCGTCCGGGCCGGCCGGGCCCGGGAGCTGGCGACCGTACGGCACCGGCATCTGAGCGAGCGCCCGCTGGTCCTCGTACCCCTGACGACGGCGGGCGAGGCCGGGGCCCCGCTCGGCGCGCTGATCGGCACGGATCCCGCGGAGCCGCGGCTCCTGGTGGTGGCGCAGCCGCGCGACCGGGACCTGCGCTGGACGTTCCTGGCGGAGCTGGCGAACGTGGTCCTGCCGTACGTGGACGGGTACGCCGACGACGTCGAGTACGTGGAGCGGACCGAGACCGATCCGGAGACCGGCGCGAAGAGCAAGGTCTCCGCCGAGCTGTGCCTGGACGCGCCCCAGGTGATCGTGCCGAGCCGGGCGGGCATCGAGTACGTCCGGCTGCTGGGGCGGTCGATGCGGTTCCGGCGGACGGCCGAGGAGGATCCGGAGAACCCGTATCCGGCGCCCACCCGGGTCCCGCTCCTGGGCCGCTGGTTCACGCACCTCGGCGAGCGCTCCCGGGTCCCGGGGGCCTCGATGCTGCTGTCCGCGACGGAGCTGCTGGGGCGGCACTGGGCCACCGGCCAGAGCAACCTGGAGGACCAGCACCTGGGCGCACTGCTGTCGTGGATAGCCCCGCCGGAAGGGGAATCGGGCGCGGAGGCGGCCCTGCGGGCCGAACTGGGCCGCGACCGGAACGGGCAGCTGCTGGTCCCGCCCGCCGGACCCGCCACCGACCCGGCCTTCGACAACAAGCTGCTCGCGCCGGCGATGGCCCGCTACGACGCGGCGCGCACCGCGGGCGACGGGCCGGCCCTGGACCGCGCCGAGGCGGCCGTCCGGGAGCTCGTCGCGGAGCAGATGCGGCCGACCTGGCGGGCGGTGTGGCAGTCGCTGGAGCTGCTGCGCGCGCTGCCGACCGGGGAGCGGGCCGAGGAGCGCTGGACCCGCGACCGCTGGTCGTACACCGGCCACCGGGACCGGGTCCGGGCGGGCGAGCCCCCGCAGCCGCGCCGCGACGACGCGGTGACGGCGGCCCGGAAGCTGGCGACGCGGGAGACCGAGCAGGTACGGCTCGACGCCCAGGAGGCGCTGGACGATCCGCTGGTGATGGCGGGCCGGCGGCTGTCGGGCGAGGCGTTCGCGGGCGAGGTCACCGAGGTGGTGATGGAGTGGACGGAGTCGAAGCGGCCGAGTCCGCGCCCACTGGTGACGGTGGCCACGGAGGACCGTCCGCAGCTCGCGGAGGGCGGCGGGGGCAAGGTGTTCCGCTCGCTGGAGGGCCGCCCGCAGGCAGCGCAGTTCGTCCGCTTCGAGGAGGACGGCCGGCTCGTGCTGCGGCTGCTGGACAAGATGGGCCGCGGCCGGGAGCCGGAGCCGGGCTCGGTTCCGGAGAAGGGCGACCGGGTCTGCTGGACGCTGTTCGAGCACGACGCGCGCGGCGGCCCGAAGCTGCCGGAGCCGGAGCAGACCCCGTGGACGCACGGCGGACCGCCGGGATCCGCGACCGCCGCCGTGCTGCCCGACGCAGCGCCCGACCCGGTAACCGCTGAGGACATCCTGTGAGCACCGCTTTCGATCCGGGCGCGGCCGCCGCCGAGGCGACCGCCGCCATCCTGCGCGACACGCTGCACGGCAGCGAGCGCGGCGTGGTCGTCGACTCCCCGCCCGGGGCCGGCAAGTCCACGCTGGTGGTGCGGGCCGCCCGGGAGCTGGCCGCGGCCGGGCGCCGGCTGATGGTGGTCGCGCAGACCAACGCGCAGGTCGACGACCTGGTGCTGCGGCTCGCCTACAAGGACCCGGAGCTGAAGGTCGGCCGGCTGCACAGCAGCGACGGCGACGCCTACGACCCGGCGCTGCGCGAGCTGCCCTCGGTCACCCTCTCGGCGAAGCCGGGGGACCTGGCAGAGCTGCCGATCACCATCTCGACGGCGGCGAAGTGGGCGTACGTGAAGGACACGGAGCCCTGGGAGCACGCGATCGTCGACGAGGCGTACCAGATGCGCTCGGACGCGCTGCTGGCCGTGGCCGGGCTGTTCGAGCGGGCGCTGTTCGTCGGCGACCCGGGGCAGCTGGACCCGTTCAGCGTGGTCGGCGCCGAGCAGTGGGCGGGGCTGTCGTACGACCCGTCGGCGTCGGCGGTCAGCACCCTGCTGGCCCACAACCCGCAGCTGCCGCAGCACCGGCTGCCCGTGTCCTGGCGGCTCCCGGCGACGGCCGCGCCGCTGGTCTCGCAGGCGTTCTACCCGTACACGCAGTTCCGCAGCGGTACGGGTCCGGGCGAGCGGCGGCTGTCGTACGGGGTCGCGGGCGACGGCTCGGGCCCGGACCGGGTGCTGGACGAGGCCGCCGAGTCGGGCTGGGGCCTGCTGGAGCTGCCCGCGCGGCACACCCCGCGCACCGACCCGGAGGCCGTGCGGGCGGTGGCCCTGGTGGTCCGCCGGGCGCTGGACCGGGGGGCGGTGACGGCGGACGAGCAGTCCGAGGTCCCGGCCCCGCTGACCGCGGACCGGATCGCGGTCGGGACGGCGCACCGCGACCAGGCGGCAGCGGTCCGCGCCGCCCTGGCGGAACTGGGCGTCACCGGGGTCACGGTGGACACCGCGAACCGGCTCCAGGGGCGGGAGTACGACCTCACAGTGGTGCTGCACCCGCTGTCGGGCCGCCCGGACGCGACGGCGTTCCACCTGGAGACGGGCCGCCTGTGCGTACTGGCCTCGCGGCACCGGCACGCGTGCGTGGTCGTGGCCCGGGCGGGGATAGCGGAGCTGCTGGACGACCATCCGTCCACGGAACCGGTCCAGTTGGGGGTGGCGGTGAAGTTCCCGGACGGCTGGGAGGCGAACCACTCGGTCCTGGCACACCTGGCCGAGCACCGCGTGGCGTGGCGGCCGTGAACCGAACCCGCCCGCCGAACCCGGCACCGGACCAGGGGCGGTACCACGATCGCCGGACGGAGTCCGGCACGCCGCCGGAGGCGGCAAACGGATACAGCCCGGACGGCTGGGAGGCGAACCACTCGGTCCTGGCGCACCTGGCCGAGCACCGCGTGGCCCGGAAGCCCTGAGGGGCGGCGCTCTTGCGCGGCGTTGGACAATGGAGGGTGGCCCGGAAGGATCCCGAACGCGCAGCAGGAGGACACGCATGGCAGAGCCCGAGCGGACGACCGAGCGGAAGCTGCGGCCCGCGCCGCTGCTCTTCGAGCCCTCGGAGGCCGCCACGGACCCGGAGCACTTCTTCGACCTGGAGTCGATCGAGGACCCGCGGGAGCTGCTGGCCCGGGCCACCGAGCTGACGCTCGCGTTCCGGGCGGCCCAGGACCGGGCGGTGGAGTTCCAGGCGATGGCCGCCGCGCAGCTCGCCGATCCGCGCCGGTTCGACCGGCTGCCGCCGGCGGCGATCGCCGCGCAGGCGGAGTGGACCGAGGACTATGCGCGCAAGATGATCGAGTTCGGCGAATCCCTGCAGCGCGAGGCAGGCCCGGAGGCACCGTAGGCCACCCTTAGGCCGCCGCGGGCGGGACGGGTCGGCTACTGGGGGGCCTGGCGGCACGCCGCGGTCGCGACGACCCCCTCCACGCCGGCCTGGGTCAGCCCCTTGGTGCAGCCGTCCTCGTCTCCCACGAGACCCACGTAGCAGGCGATCCGGATGGCGTCCGTGACCTCGGCACCCTGCAGCTGGACGATGTTCTGGCAGGCCTCGATGTCGGCGTGGGCCGCCGGAGCGGCGACGGCGACGCCGCCCAGGGCGAGCGCCAGGGCGGCGAGGACACCGGGGATACGAGCCGAACGACGCATGGGAATGCACCTGCTCTCGGTCGGGACCGCGGCCCCGGGTGTCCCGGACCGCGCGCGGGGGCGGCCGGGCCGGTGCCTGAGGGCGAAGGGCGGATTCCCCGGCGCCGGAGAGCGGGCTCACCGGCGGGTCGAGCGGGCGGCGAACCCCCGCTCATACGACGCTAGAACAGTTCCGGAACGCACGCACTCGCGACCGCCGGGGCCCGGCCGCGGGCCCGGCACGCCGACGCACCAGAAGGCGCAGCTGGCATATGCGGGGCGCAACATAGCCCACCATCCCCCGCCCTGTCCCGGTTTTCCGTAACTCCCGGAAACCGGATCACTACGCGCGGTAGACCGGTCCGCATGACGACGCTGACGACGGCACCCGCCTGCCCCACCCCCGACGCACGCACCGCCACCCACGTCACCCCCCAGGGCGCCGCCTGGCTCGCCTCCGCGTCGGCACACCCGCACCGCACCCTCGCCCTGTGGGAGGCCCGGGCCACCGCGCCCGCCACGCTGCCCTGCGGGACTGCCTTCGACGTCGTCAACGTCCCGCTCGTCCTCGGGCGCCGGATGCTCGACCTGCTCCGGGCCGAGGGCCCCGGCTCCGGGCCCGTCGCCGTGCACCGCGGGCGGATGCTGCTCTTCGCCGCCACCGGGACCGCCCACCGGCTGCCCGCGCTGCTCGCCTGGGAAGAGTGGGGCAGCTCGGCGCCCGCCCCCCTGTGCCACGGCCGCGGCGACGCCGTCACCGTGCCGCCGCTCGCGGCCACCCCCGGACCGTCGCGCTGGCTCGTCGCCCCCGACACCCGCACCCCCTGGCTCCCCGGACCCGAGGCCCTCCTGTGGGCGTACGTCCGCGCCGCCCGAGCTGCGGATATCGATTTTTCCTTCCGGCCGTCTCCCTGCTAATGTCTTCCTCGTCAGCAAGCGCCGCTAGCTCAGTTGGTTAGAGCAGCTGACTCTTAATCAGCGGGTCCGGGGTTCGAGTCCCTGGCGGCGCACAGACGGAAGAAGGCCTCCACGCAAGTGGGGGCCTTCTTCGTGTTCCGGCAGAACCGCGCTACGTGGTGATCTTGACCGTGTACGCGCCCGACGGGGTGCGGTCC
Organism: Streptomyces sp. NPDC051364; assembly: GCF_040682115.1. Lineage (NCBI taxonomy): Bacteria > Bacillati > Actinomycetota > Actinomycetes > Kitasatosporales > Streptomycetaceae > Streptomyces > Streptomyces sp. NPDC051364. Next base: position 461,163 of record NZ_JBFBAH010000003.1, read on the forward strand.
GCCACCTCGATCCTGATCCGCTCCCCCGGCACCGTGAACGCCTGCCCCACCTCGAGCGGAGCGTCCGCCAGCGGCGGGTACACCGAACGGTCCCAGCACGCCTCCGTGTCCGGATGCCCGTCGAGCACCTCGATCGGCCCGCCGCCCGACGCCGCCTCGTTGCGCACCCTGTAGACCAGGACCCCCTCCGTGCAGGTGTCCCCGTCGTTGCCGGCGGACCCCCGCGCCTCGACGGCGATCGCACTGCCGGTGCCCGTACGGATCACCGCGAGCCGCGTCCCGCCCGTGGCGCCCGCCACCGGAGCCTGGGCCAGCGGCAGCAGGGTGTGCAGCGAGGAGCCCGACTGCACGCAGTCCACCTGGGAGGCGTCGAGCCAGCCGAGCTTCCACTTGTGCCAGGCGAACAGGTCCGGCGCCATCCCGAACTGGCTGCCCATGACGTCCCAGTCCCCGACGTGCGTGTCCCAGTCGCCCTTGCCGTCCGTCGGCCGGTGGTAGAGGTCGGGCAGGTCGAAGACGTGCCCGGTCTCGTGCGCCAGCACGTTCCGGTCCGGCGGGTGCCGCTCGAAGACGGTCACGATCCGCCGCAGGTCCGTCCCGTCCGCCCTGATCGGCCGGTCGAAGTTGACGACCTTGGTGGCGTCCGAGTCCACTCCGGGCGCGTCCGGGTCGGCGACGAAGTACACGACGTCGTACTGGGAGAAGTCCACCTCCCGGTCGGCGGCGGCGACCGCGTCCCGCAGGTACGCGGCCCGGTCCTCGGCCGCCCAGTCGCGCTGTATCCCGTACGCCGTGGACGGCTTGGGCATCCGGATCCACTGCTTCTGCGGGTGCGGGACCAGGCGGAACCTCCCGTACGAGGCCCGCTCGAAGTAGTCGCCGGTCGCGGGGAAGTAGTCGCCGGTCAGCTGCTCGGTCGTCAGGGTGGTCCGGTGGTCGGGGAAGGAGAGGAAGACCATGACCGCGTCGAGGGTGCGGTCCGGCTTGGGGTAGGCGCGGTTCCAGGTGTCCAGGCCGAGGGAGTGGTGTGCGGACGTACGGGTCAGGGCGCACGGCGCGGCCCCCGGAACGGCGACCGCGGGACCCGCGACGAGCGACATGGCGGCGAGCGCCGTCAGGGAGGTGAGCGCAGCCGCCGCGCTTCTCATGCGGGAGCGTTCCACTCCCCCGGGTGTCTGCTGTCGCGGCACATCGACCTCCGGTGGTGGATTCGTACCATCTCGTTCCACCTTGGGGCGATTGTCTTACTAATGCCCTGTTCCGCTGCCCCACACGAGTGAGGACTGCGGCAAGCCGGTGACCCCGGGGGTCACCCACATGCCTACAGAACGTCACGACCGATCACGGGAGATCAGCGGGAGCCTTCCGCTGCTCAGAGCTGCGCAGAAACGATCGCGCGGGATCCGGCCGGCGAGGCGTCAGCACGCCGAAGTCCCGTGCCCCGCACGGCGACGCCGCTGGATAGGGCCGTACGGTGCCTCTATGATCGGCACACTTTCCTGCACGGACACTCACGAGCACTGCGGGAGCCAACGGTGAGCGGAACCTCAGAGGGAACCGGTTCGGCGGCCGACAGCATCCGATCGGCCATTACGGAGCGTCACCAAGCAGTGTCGGCCGTGCCGACGTCGCCGCCCCGCACCGAGTCCGAGCTGCGCGATTACCGGGCCGCCTTCAACGCGGCCCACCTGGCGATGGCCGTCGTCGACCGCTCCGGCTACGTCGTCGCCGCCAACGCGGCGCTGGCCGGGCTGCTGGGCACCGAGCCGCACGCGCTCGTCGAGCAGTGCGCGGCCGACCTGGTCGACCTGGGCGCCGAGGCCCGTACCTGGCAGGCCTACCAGGAGGTGCTGCGCGGCCGGCAGGCCAGACTGCGCTGCACCCGCCGGCTCAAACACCCGGACGGGCACTCCCTGTGGACCGAGGTCACCCTCGGGCCCGTGCCCGGCACCCGGGACGTGCTCCTGTCCGTCGCCGACATCAGCGACCGCCGCGACCTCCAGGCCCGGCTGCGGCACCTCCAGATGCACGACCCGGTGACCCGGCTGCCCAACCGGGCGCTGTTCTTCGAGCGGCTCTCCGCCGCCCTGGAGGCCTCCTCGTACGAACAGGGCGGCACCGGGCGGATCGGCCTGTGCTACCTCGACCTCGACGGGTTCAAGGCCGTCAACGACACCCTGGGCCACCGGGTCGGGGACCGGCTGCTGACCGCCGTCGCGTCCCGGCTGACCCAGTGCGCCGACCAGTCCGGGTACGGGCGCACCGGCGGGCACCTCGTGGCGCGGCTCGGCGGCGACGAGTTCGCCCTGCTGGTCGAGGACTCCACCGGCACCGAGCAGCTCGCCGACCTGGCGCGCAGCGTACTGGCCGCCGTGCAGGAGCCGTTCGACCTGGCCGGGCAGCGCCTGTCGGTCTCGGCCTCGATCGGCGTCGTGGAGCGGGCCACGGACGGGACCTCGGCGACCGGGCTGATGCAGGCCGCGGACACGACCCTGTACTGGGCGAAGGCGGACGGCAAGGCCCGCTGGACGCTGTTCGACCCGGAGCGCAACGCGCACCGCATGACCCGCCAGGCGCTCAGCTCGACGCTGCGGCCGGCCGTGGAGCGGGGCGAGTTCGCGCTCGAGTACCAGCCGCTCGTGGACCTGGAGAGCGGTACGGTGCGCGGGGTGGAGGCCCTGGTGCGCTGGAACCACCCGCAGTTCGGCACGCTGACGCCGAATCGGTTCATCGGGATTGCGGAAGAGGACGGCTCCATCGTCCAGTTGGGGCGGTGGGTGCTGCGGACCGCCTGCCGGCAGGCCCGGCGCTGGCAGATCGAGCAGCCGAGCGACTGCCCGGTCTTCGTCTCCGTCAACGTGGCGGTACGGCAGGTGTGGGACTCGGACCTGGTCGGCGACGTGGCGGAGATCCTGGCCGAGACCGGGCTGGCCCCGCAGCTGCTCCAGCTGGAGCTGACCGAGTCGGCGGTGATGGGCTCCGCCGGGCGGCCGCTGCAGGCCCTCCAGGCGCTGAGCGACATGGGGGTGCGGATCGCCATCGACGACTTCGGCACCGGGTACTCGAACCTGGCGTACCTGAGCCGGCTGCCGGTGTCGGTCCTGAAGCTGGACGGCTCCTTCGTACGGGGCTTCCGCTACGAGGAGGGCACCCACCCGAACCCGGCCGACGAGACCATCGTCGAGGCCCTGGTGCAGCTCGCGCACCGGCTCGGCCTGACCGTGACGGCGGAGTGCGTGGAGACGGCCGGCCAGGCGGCCCGGCTGCGCCGCGTCGGCTGCGACACCGGCCAGGGCTGGCTGTACTCGCGTGCGGTGGCTCCGGAGCTGATCGCCGAGATGATCGGCACCCGCCCCGGAGCCTGACCCCGTCCGCGATGAGGCACGCCCGCCCCGCACCCCCTCGTCTGAGAACCGGGAGGGGTACGGGACGGGCTCCGCTCAGCGCCGCCCGGACACGTTCTATCCGTTGACGACCTTGTCGTAGCGCAGGGCGACGTAGCCCGAGGCGGCGTGGCCGGCGATGCGTCCGTCCGTGCCTCCGTTGAGGTAGTCCTGACCGCGCATCATGTCGTCGTTGGTGTTGGCCTCGTGGATGTACGAGAACTTGCCGGCGGCCTTGTCGACCCACTTCTCGAAGAGCACCACGTGCCCGTCCTGGGTGTTCAGCGCATCGCCGGGCTGCAGGTCGGACTTGGAGATGGTGGTGCTGACGCTCGGCAGGCTGTAGGTCGTGTAGCTGCCGGCGGCGTGCCAGGCCATGGACACGAAGCCGGAGCAGTCGGTGCGGTAGGTGTGGTCGCCGTCCGGGTCGGTGGCGTAGGCACCCTGGTTGTACGGGATGTCACGGCCCAGCCAGTTCACGGCGCGGCTCATGATCTCGCTGCGGGCGATCTGCCCGCCCTTGGTGGAGGGGGTGGGGGTGGGGGGCGCCGGCGGCTGGTAGGTGCAGTCGTTGGCGAAGGCGGAGAGCAGGCTCTGGGTCCAGCCGCTCGCGTCGACCGGGTCGGCGGGGTGGTAGGCGATGTCATCGCCCTTGCCGTCGGTGGGGTCGGCGTCGTGGTACCAGTACATCCCGCCGTTCGTACGGCCGTAGTAGAGGCCGCCGCCGGGCGAGACCAGGTTGTCGACCGCCGACCAGCCGGAGCTCTTGAGCTCCGAGCTCTCCCAGTCCCCGACGCCGTTGATCTGGTAGGAGAGCAGCCGGCCGTCGGCCGTGCTGGCGATGAGGACGTCGTCGCCCGCGGCGGCCAGCGTCTTGAGGACGAAGCCCGTGTCGATCACCGCGTGCTTGGCGATGTGGGCGGGCCCGCTGGGCTTGGCCTGGGAGACGTTGTAGCGGTGGAGCTCACCGGCGACCGTGCCGTAGAGGTGACCGGCGCCGTCGTAGGTCAGCTTGTCGAAGGTCCAGCCGCTGTCCCAGATCTTGGTGACTCCGGCCAGGGCCAGGGCGCTGTCGTTGGTCTGGATGTCGACGCGGTACAGCTCGCCGGCCGTCGACGTCACGAGGACGGTGTTGAAGTTGAGGGTGGCCATCGCCTTGGGCGTGAAGCCGAGGTTCGCGCCGATCAGGGTCTTGACGCGGTCGCCGGTGTTGGGGGCTATCGCCGTGTAGGTGAGGCGTCCGTCGGGGAGGGTGCCGTAGATCGACACGTTGCCGCCGCAGATCGCGGCGGCCTGGGCCGGCGCCGAGGTGAGGGTGACCATGCCGAGGGTGGTGGCAGATACGGCCAGGGTGGCGGCGAAGCGGCGCTTGAGGGACGACGAGAACATGGGTGTCTCCGGATTCTGGGCAGCCCTGACGTACGCGCGCCGGGCCGAGGCATGAGGGGGGAGAAGAGGGAGAGCGAAGGGGAGGGCGTGGGGCCCCTCCCAGCGGTAGCTGGGGGAGTCACGCGGGCGCGGCTCAGTACCAGTTGTTGTTCAGGAAGTGGTTCCAGGCGCCGCAGGGCGTGTTGTACCGGCCGTCGATATAGGACAGGCCCCACTTGATCTGGGTGATGGGGTTGGTGCGCCAGTCATCGCCGAAGGCGTCCATCTTGGAACCGGGCAAGGCCTGGGGGATGCCGTACGCCGTGGAGCCCGGGTTGTCGGCCCAGTAGCGCCAGCCGCTCTCCTTGTCCCAGAGCTGCTCCAGGCAGTTCCACTGGGTGGTGCTGTTCCAGGCACCGCCGTCGTGCTTGTTCATCAGATCGCGGCCGGCCGCCTTCACGGCAGGTATGTCGGTACCGTCGAGCGGGTCCGCGGTGGTGGTGCAGCTGAACGTCTCCGGCTGGGCGGACAGCAGCTCCTGCGTCCAGCCGCCGGTGTTGACGGGTGTGTCGTTGTGGTAGGCGATGTCCGTGCCGGTGCCGTCGGCCGGGTTGGCGTCCTTGTACCAGTACATGGCGCCCGTGGTTTCGATCCGGCCGTAGTAGAGACCCCCACCGGGCGATACGACCTGGTCGAAGCCGGACCAGCCGGCGGTCTTGAGGTCGTCGCGGTCCCAGGTGCCGTCGCTGCTGATCTTGTAGGAGTAGAGCGCGCCGGCGGACGTGGTGGCGAGCAGCCGGTCGTCGCCGGCGGCAGTCAGGGTCTTCAGGACGAAGCCGCTGCCGATCTCCCTGCGCTGGCCGATGTGCGCCGAGCCGGTCGGCTTGGGCTGCGAGACCAGGTACTGGAGGAGGAGGCCGCCCGCCGTACCGTACAGATGCCCGTGTCCGTCATAGGTGAGCTTGTCGTGGGTCCAGCCGCTGTCGAAGATCTTGACGGGCGGGCGCTCCAGGACGAGGGACTCGTTGTTGGTGAGGACGTCGAGGCGATAGAGCGCGCCGCTCGTCGATGTCACCAGCACCGTATTGAAGTTGAGGGTGGCCATCGCCTTGGGCTCGAACCCCAGGGCCGCTCCGATGCGCACCTTCTTCAGCTCGCCGGTGGCCGGGGTGATGGTGCTGAAGGTGAGACGGCCGTCGGGAAGGATGCCGTAGATCGAGGCAGTCCCACTGCAGGATGTCGCGGCCAGTGCGGCCGGGGCGGCGGCGACGGACGCGGCGGTCAGCAGTCCGGCACCGATGACGCTGGAGAGGGCGGCGACCGCGCTCTTACGGGCAGCCTGACGGAGGGTGGTGGTCACTGCGTTCTCCTTGGGAACGTGCACGGGGAGGCCGAAGACGCGCTCAGTGGTGCGGCTCGGTGGTGCTGAAGCCGTGCGCCCGCAGCGGGGCGCGGGCGCCGTCGAGGATGGCGTGGGCCTGGTTGAGGGCTGCGGCTTCTGAGGCGGCACGCAGGAAGAGGTAGACGTCCACGCCGTCGGCGGCGGCTTTGGCCCGCAAGTGCTCGAGTCCGTGCGCCGCGGGAGTGTGGGCCCAGATCAGATCGGAAACGAGCGCGAGCACCGCCTTCTCGTCAGGATCATGACAAGGCCCTGAGAGGGAAGCCCGGATGACGCGCATACCGGCTAGTCCCAGTTGATGCTGTCCGTGACGGACGTGGGCGCCGTGTCCCAGTTGATGCTGCCATCGCCGGAGGCGCTGTTGTGGTGGCTCTCGGCGGAGGCGGTCACCGAGGTGGTGGTGACGGCACCGGCGCAGAGGGCAGTGAAGACGGCGGCGACAGCGGCGAAGCGGGCGGTGCGGGACATGGTTTCCCCCAAGGTCAGAAGCCGGGAAGCGATTCGTTCGGTGCGGTGTGCTGCGCGCTGATCCGGATCGTCCTTGCGGCTCTGGCCTGAGTCGGGGACTTTCGTCCCCGCCGTCCCGGTGATCACCATGTTGCTGCCCTTGGACCCTGCGAAGAAGAGGTTCCGGCTGTCACCAACAGGCCTGGCACCTTGGTGCCAGACTTCGCCTACGATCACGGAGGCGACGCTCGCCGGGAGCGGCCCAACTACAGCCGGGGGGCTGGGACATGCTGCAGACGCTGGGTCTCGGGGCCGACGTGGAAGCCGTGTACCGGGGCATGCTGGCCGACCCTTCGGGAGGCATCGCCGAGCTGAGCGCCCGCCTCGGCCTCACCCAGGCGCAGGTCCGCGAGGGCCTGGACCGGCTCGTCGACCTCGACCTGCTCAGACCGTCGCGGGACAGCCCGGGCGCGCTGCGCGCGGTCAGACCCGAACTGGGCCTGGAACTGCTGCTGCGCCGCCAGGAGGAGGAGCTGGCCCGGCAGCAGCAGGAGCTGGCCCGCAGCAAGGCGGCCGCGGCGCAGGTGGTCTCCGAGTTCGCGGAGCTCAGCCCGAACACCGAGGTCGACGGCGCGGAACGGCTCGTGGGGATGGACGCCATCCAAAGCCGACTGGAGCAGCTCGCCCATGGACTGACCCGCGAATGCCTGGCGATCCTGCCGGGCGGCGCGCTGTCCGAGGCGAGCCTGGAGTCCTCCCGGCCGCTGGACCAGCGTGCGCTGGCCCGCGGCATCGAGATGCGCTCGGTGTACCAGGACAGCGCCCGCAACGATCCGACGACGCTGGCCTACGCCCGATGGCTGACCGAGCAGGGCGGCCAGGTCCGCACCAGCCCGCTCCTTCCGCCACGCCTGCTGATATTCGACCGCGCCGTGGCGGTCGTCCCGATCGACCCCGACCATTCCCGTCTGGGCGCCCTGTGCACCAGCGCGCCGGGGATCGTGGCCTCCCTCGCCACCCTGTTCGAGCAGACGTGGGACGCCGCCGTACCCCTCGGAGCCGACCGCCCCCGCCCCAGCGACACCCGCCCCACCGCGACGGAACTCGAGCTACTGAAGCTCCTTGCCTCGGGGATGACCGACGAGGCCGCGGCCAAGCGCCTCGGGGTGTCCCTGCGCACGGTGAGGCGCCAGATGTCCGCCCTGATGGAACGCCTCCACGCGACGAGCCGCTTCGAAGCCGGCCTCAAGGCGGCGCAGCAGGGCTGGCTCTGACGGTCAGAGGCTCCGGACGAAGGCGGTGAACGCCTCCGGGGCCACGGTGAAGGCGGGGCCTTCGGGGTTCTTGGAGTCCCGGACGGCGATGCGGCACGGCTGCGCGGCTACCTCGACGCAGTCACCGCCGGTGTTACCGCTGTACGAGGCCTTGCGCCAGACGGCCGCGCCGAGGGGGCGCACTCCACGCAGTCGCCACCACTGGAGCCGCTGTAGGACGACTTACGCCACAGCGCGCCCGTCAGGTTCTGAGTAGTCCAGCGGCGAGGCACTGGGATCGATTTCACGGGCCTGAACCATGAGACGGCACCCCCAAGCGGAGAACTAGCTTGTCGCCGAGCGTAGCGATATGGGCACGCACCGATGTCGGGAATCCGGCAACCATGTCACACACCTCCGCCCCGCACCCGGGAGGCGGGGGCAGGGCGGAGGCGTCGCTCGGCGCGGGGTGGGGGGAGATCAGCAGGCGCCGAGGTCCTTCCAGACACCCCATTCACCGGTGGTGCCCGGCGTCTCGTTCTGCGTCCACCACTGGGCCTTGTACTTGCGGCCGTTGTAGGAGACCTCGTTGCCGCCGGTGTAGACCGTGCCCGCGACGTACGCCGGGGTCGAACCGCAGCCGGTCGCCGGAGGCGTGGTCGGCGGGGTCGTGGGCGGAGTGGTCGGAGGCGTCGTCGGCGGGGTGGTCGGCGGGACCGTGGTGCCGCCGAGGGCGTCCGAGATCTGGTTGAGCAGCGTGGTGTTGGCGTCCAGGCCGAGCAGGGAGTACATCATCGCGCCGGCCAGGCCGCGCTGCTTGCCGTAGTCGACCCGGGCCTGGACGGACCGCTGGTTCAGGCCGGTGAAGAACTCGCCGTCCTTGTAGAAGTACGAGGCCTTCGCCTGGTCGTCCCAGAAGGTGGTCGCCGGGTTGTCGACGATCCCGCCGAGCTCCTTGTAGTTGGCGATGCCTGCCTGCTGGCTGGTGGGACGGGCCGCGGAGGGGCCGGTCGCGCTCTGGGCCAGGCCGTTGGTGGTCCCGGCGGGGACGCCCTTCCAGCCGCGGTAGTAGAACTCGTAGCCCAGCGTCAGCTTGCCCGCCGGGAAGCCGCCCGCGATGCCGTACGCCGCGTTGCCGTCGATCCAGGAGTCGATGGCGTTCTTGATGCCGTACTTCTGGGTGCCCGGCGCGATCGGGTCGGTCGGGTCCGCCGCCGAGTTGTCCAGCGGGGACTGGTGGTACGTCGGCCCGTCGCCGTCCCAGGCGCCGTGCATGTCGTACGTCATGATGTTCGCGTAGTCGAGGTACGAACCGATCTTGTCCGTCTCGATGTACTTGATCTTGTCCTGGCCGGCCGGGAGCGCCGCGGTCAGCAGGTACTTCTTGCCGCCGTTGGCCGCGCCGTACGCGTCGAGCTGCTCGCGGAACTCCTTGAGCAGGAGCGTGAAGTTCTGCTTGTCCTCGGGGGCGTAGTGGTTGCCCAGGTGCCCGCCGGAGGAGCCGGGGTACTCCCAGTCGATGTCGATGCCGTCGAAGATGCCGGCCGCCGCGCCCGGGCCGCCGTAGCCGCCCTCGACCGGCAGGTTGCCCTTGATGTACTGGTCGATGCAGGAGGAGACCAGCTTCTTGCGGGAGGCGTCGGTCTTCGCCGCGTCGCTGAAGTACTTCGAGTACGTCCAGCCGCCGACCGAAATATTGATCTTGAGGTTCGGGTACTTGGCCTTCAGCTGCTTGAACTGGTTGAAGACGCCGACGATCGGCTGGTCCCACTTGTCGGCGACGCCGCTGACGCTGTCCGCCGCGCTGAAGGACTTCTGGTAGTCGGCGTACGAGTCGCCCGCGCCGTCACCGGCGCTGGGGTTGCTGTCGTCGCCCGCCGCCTTGTTCGCCTCGAAACAGGTGAGGTTCGTGGGGTGGATGTTGCCGAACGAGTAGTTGATGACGTCCAGCTTGCCCGCTATGCCGCGGGTGTCGAGGTGCTTGGGGTAGAAGGCGTTCCCGTACACGCTCCACTGGTCGTAGTACGCGATCTTGACGTTGCCGCCGCCCGCGGTGGTGGCGGAGCCCGCGGCCTGCGCGGTGCCGAGCCCCGCGAAGCCGGCCAGCGCTCCGGCTGCCAGCGCGGCCGTGGCGGCGGCCGCGATGAGGGGTTTACGGAAGTGCATGAACTGTCTCCGGGGGGTGGGAGGGGGAAGCAAGAGGTTCGGGTGGGAGAAGTGATAGCGATCACCCGAGGGTCGCGTCAATGGTTTGGACCAAAGAAGGACTAGACCACTCGCCGAGCAAATCCCCTCGTCAGAGGCCTGGAAGCACAGCAGAAACCGCCCGCCACCCCGGGTGACGAGCGGTTTAAGGGTGCCTTAGGACACCCTCGCGCAAGGTTTCGACAACAAACCAGCCGAACTCCGTTTGCGTGCGATCAATCAGCCGGCGGCGCCTCCACGGGCATCCCGTACACATCTGCGACGAGCTCGTAGGAGCGCAACCGGGCCGCGCCGCTGTGTGCGTTGGAGGTCAGCATCAGTTCGTCGGCGCCCGTGCGCTTGGCCAGGTCGTCGAGCCCGGCGCGGACCTCGTCGGGGGTGCCGTGGACGACGTTCGCGAGCCAGCCGTCCACGAACTCCCGCTCCGGCGGGGAGAAGTCGTACGCCGCCGCCTCCTCGGGCGTCGGGATCAGCCCGGGCCGGCCGCTGCGCAGCCGCAGCATCGACAGCGCCCCCGTGAGCACCTGGGCGCGGGCCTGCCCGTCGGTGTCGGCGGCGAGCGCCGAGACGCCGATCGCGGCGTACGGGGCGTCCAGTACGGCCGAGGGGCGGAAGGCCTGCCGGTAGAGCTCCAGCGCGGGCAGGGTGCCGGCCGCCGAGAAGTGGTGGGCGTACGCGAAGGGCAGGCCGAGCTCGGCGGCGAGGCGGGCGCTGAACCCGGAGGACCCGAGCAGCCACAGCGGCGGCCGCCCGGGGGGACCCTGCACGGGGCCGGGCACCGCGTGCACGCGGGCGTACGGGTGTCCGTCGGGGAAGTCGTCATCGAGGAAGCGGGTCAGCTCCACGAGCTGGCGGGGGAACTCCTGCGCGGCCTCGTCGGGGCGTCCGGCCCCGCGCAGGGCCGCGGCCGTGCGGCCGTCGGTGCCGGGCGCGCGGCCGAGCCCGAGGTCGATCCGCCCGGGGGCGAGCGCCTCCAGGGTGCCGAACTGCTCGGCGACGGCGAGCGGGGCGTGGTTGGGCAGCATGACCCCGCCCGAGCCGAGCCGGATGCGGGAGGTGTGGGCGGCGAGGTGGGCCAGGATCACCGCCGGGGAGGAGCTGGCCACCCCGGGCATGGAGTGGTGCTCGGCGACCCAGTGGCGGTGGTAGCCGCGGGACTCGGCGAGCCGGGCGATCGCGACGCTGGTGCGCAGGGAGTCGTGGGCGGTGCTGCCGCTGCCGACGGTGACGAGGTCGAGCACCGAGAGCGGCACCGTCGCGCGGCCGCGTATCGCACCCCGGACCGGATCTCCGCGGCCGTCCCGGTCCGCACCCCGACCCGCGTCCCCGGTGTCACTCATAGTCGCTCCCGTCTCGGTTCGCCGTCCGTACGAAGAACTCGAACCATCGGCGGCCTGCGGTCATTCCCGGCATCCCGGGACAGCAGGCGTGACCTTGGCATATGCCTCCGGATTAGACACAGGCAGGGGGACATGATTGAGCCATCAATCTCATCAACAGGCGCTCCACACGGGCCTCTTGATGGCTATCGTGTTAGGGCAAGCGGTAACAACCTGCTAGGGGGAAAACCGTGGCGCTGAAGCCCGAGCCGACCGCGCCGTTCCACTCGGTGCAGTACGCCCTGCGCGTACTCGAAACGATCGCCCGCCATACCGGCGGTGTGACCGATGTACAGATCGCGCGTGAGACCGGCCTGCCCTCGGTCCATCTCGCTCCCATGCTCCTCATGCTGCGCCGTGAGGGGTACGTCCTCCAGGTGGCGGACGGCGCCTATGCCATAGGGGACTCACTGGTCCTGCTCGGCTCCGGCATAGACAGGCAGCAGGCCCTCCAGAACAAGCTGCAGGACACCCTGGACCGGCTGCGGGACTCGGTGGGCGCGGCGGTCTACATCAGCCGGTACGTGGACGGCGAAGTGAAGATCACGCAGTTCGCGGACAGCCCGCGCACTCCCAAGGTGCACGAGTGGGTCGACTTCCGCTCCGCGGCGCACGCCAGCGCGGTCGGCAAGTGCCTGCTGACCCAGCTCGACCAGAACGGGCGGCGCGACCACCTCTCGCGGCACAAGATCGCCCGGCTCACGTCGAAGACGATCGTGAACGAGCGGATCCTGTTCTCGAAGCTCGACGCCCAGCCGGCCACGGTTCCGGTGCTCGACCTCCAGGAGTACGCCGTCGGCACGGTCTGCGCGGCGGTGCCGATCACGGCGGGTGCCTCGGTGGGCTGCCTGGCCCTGTCGATGCCGGTCGAGCACGCACACCGGCTGCGGGCCGCCGCGGACGCACTGAACCGGAAGGCCGCGCCGCTGCTCCTGTCGCTCACCCTTTGACACGGGTCATGGGCAGGCGTTGCGGGCGGGCGGCGGGAGAGGACCCGGAAACACTTCGGGCGGTTCCCGGTGAACCGGAAACCGCCCGAAGTACAGGTGCGCCGCCAGGGACTCGAACCCCGGACCCGCTGATTAAGAGTCAGCTGCTCTAACCAACTGAGCTAGCGGCGCCTGACAGAGAAAATACTACCTGCTCCTCAGGGGTGCTCAAAACCAATACCCGTCGCCTGCGGATCAGCGGTCCAGGAGCTCGCTGCGCCCGTGTGCCGCGTACGCCGCCAGCAGGCCGGAGATGTCCCCCGGACCCAGGAGGCGGTAGCCGGTGGTGCCCGGCGGGGACCACCAGACCGGGTCCGGGCAGCGGAAACCGGACCGGCGCAGGGCGACCCGGTGGACCTTGTTCGTCGCCGTGGTCGGCATGGACTCCACGATCCGGACGTAGCGGGGGGACATCTTCGTGCCCAGGTCCGGCTGGGCGGCCAGGAACACGGAGAAGGCCTCCGGCGAGAACCGCTCCCCTTCCTCGAGGGCGACCGCCGCCATCACCTGGTCTCCGGCCGCCTCGTCCGGCACCGCGTACACGGCGACCGCGGCCGCCGGGGACCAGCGCGCCAGGATGTTCTCGATCACGGCCGCGGCGAGGTTCTCGCTGTCGACCCGCAGCCGGTCGTCGGTGCGGCCCGCGAAATAGAGGAACCCGTCCGCGTCGCGGAAGAAGAGGTCGCCCGTCCAGTACCAGCCCTCCCGGGTCCGCGCGGCCTCCGCCTCGGGGTTGCGCCAGTAGCCCTCGAACAGGCTCCGGCCGCGGTTGACCAGCTCGCCGATCGCCGCCGTGCCGTTGAGCAGGCGGCCCTGCGCGTCCAGGACGGCCGGCGGGCACTCCGCTCCGGTCTCCGGATCGATCACGGCCAGGTCGTCCCCGGCCCCCGCCCGCCCCAGGGCGCCCGGCGGAGTGTCCGGCGTCCTCTGGACCGAGGCTCCGCCCTCGGTGGCCCCGTACCCCTCGACCAGCCGGACCCCGAACCGCTCGGCGAAGCGGGCCGCGTCCACCGCACCGGCCTCGGTGCCGAAGCCGAGGCGCAGGCTGTGCGAGCGGTCGTCGGGGCGGCGCTCGGTGGCCAGCAGGTACTGGACGGCCCGGCCGACGTAGGTGAAGTACGTCGCCCCGTACGCGCGGACGTCGTCCAGGAACGCGGAGGCGGAGAACCGGGGGCGCAGCGCGACGGACGCGCCCCCGGCGAGGGCGGGCAGCCAGTCGGCGATCACCGCGTTGCCGTGGAAGAGCGGCATGCAGATGTAGTGGACGTCGTCCGGGGTGACCGAGAACTGCCGGGCCAGGGAGTCGCCGGCGGCGGCGATCCGGCCCTGGCTGCACAGGGCGGCCTTGGGGGCGCCGGTGGAGCCCGAGGTGAAGTAGAGCAGGAAGCGGGAGCCGGGACCGGGGGTGCCGATCACCGCCTCGCCCGGCTTCGCGGCCGCGTACGGGGCGATCAGGTCCGCGTACTCCTCGGTGTCGGTCACGAGGATCCGTACGCCCGGCAGGTCGAGCCCGCGCAGCAGCGGCAGGCGGGCGCGCTCGGTGACCAGGATCCGGCAGTCGGTGTGCAGGACGTCGCGCGCGAGCTCCGGGCCGCGCCGGGTGGGGTTGATCCCGGCGACGGCGGCCCCGGCGAGGGCCGCCGCGCCGAGCCAGAACGGGAACTCGGGGGTGTTGTCGAGCAGCACCCCGATGTGCGGTTCGGCGTCCGCCGGCAGCAGGTCGACGAGCAGCGCGGCGCGCGCGGCGGCCTCCTGGGCGGTCCGGTGGCGGCTGAGGACGGCGGTGTGCGTGCTGCCGCCGTACTGCAGCCCGGGCCGGTGGTCGCCCCATTGGCGCGCGATGAGCTCCGCGACGGTTTCGGGTGTCGTCCGCATGCCGCCGGAGATTAGCTGACGTACTGTCAGAATTGAAGGTCAGAACTGGACGTCGGAGCAGGCGTAGAAGGCCATGGGAGTGTCGTTGACCGTCCAGACGGCCAGGATCATGTGCCGGCCGGTCTTGCCGCTCGGCATGGCGCCCTGGTGGACGGTGGTCATGGCGGGCCGGGCGCCGTTGTAGGCGACGGTGAGGAAGGGCTGGGACTCGAGGGCGGCGCGGGTGAGGGGCTTGGTGGGGTCCCAGCCGTTCTTGGTGACGTAGTACTTGAAGTCGGTGGTGGAGTGGTTGGCGGTGAACTGCCACCGGAAGCCGTAGCTCTGCCCGCTGGTCACCTTGGTGGTGGGCCAGGCCCCGCCGCGCGGGTCGTCGAGCTGCGCGAACTCGCCGTGTCCGCCGGCGCATATCTGGCCGTCGGCCGGACCGGCGGCCGGGAAGCCCTTGTAGCCCTCGACGCTCTGCGGCTCCCACTGGATCGGGCCGCAGTCGGAGACCGTCTTGTTGGCGCAGAGCTTCTGGCGGCTGATGGGGGTGTCCGTGTAGCCGTGGCTGCTCGCGGTGGGGGCGGTGAGGAGTGCCAGGGAGGCGACGACACCGAGGCCGAGCGTGGCGGCGCCGGCTCGTCTGGGCAGGTGAACGGGCATGCGGATGGGACGCATGATGCTCCTTGAACGTGGGGGGAGTTCGGCGAGAGCGTGCGCACGCGTGGGGATCGAGCGTGGGGATTCAGGTCTAGACCAAGTACCAGACTATTGACGGGAGTTGGCCATGTCCAGACCAATGGGGGAACGGGTGGTCCGGTCGATTCCGGCCACCCGTTCCGTATGCGCTGCGTCTCTTGCCCCGTTGCTCCGCCCTACTCCGGACGTCCCGTGTAGAAGGCGACGGTGAGGTCCTTCACGAGGGCCTTGCGCTCGTAGTCGTCGAGCTCGACCAGCCCGCGCGAGGTGAGCCGGTGGACGGTGTCGTCGACGGCGTCCACGACCGAGGTCAGCACCGTGTCCCGGTGCTTGGCGTCGATGGCCGCGACCCGGCGCCGCCGCATGGCCTCGGCGACCTCGGGGGCGTACTCGATCCGGGTCGGCTGGGCCGAGTACACCTCGACCCCGACCGCCTCGGTCTCGGTCGCCAGCATCCGGGTCAGCGCGTCGCCGACGGCCTCGGCGTCGCGCAGCGTCGGGGCGTCCTCGTGGAAGGCGTCGGCGGGCAGCTGCGACAGGACCCGGGCCATCGCCGATTCGACCTGCTCGGCGAGGTAGTCCGTGTGGTCCTCGACGGCGAGTGTGGCCCGGGCGGTGTCCTTGACCTGCCAGACGACCTGGACGACGACCCGCAGGGCCAGGCCGCCGGAGTCCACGGCCGGCATGGGCTCGCTGCGCCAGTGCCGCAGCCGTACGTCGACGCGGCGGCGCAGCAGGAGGGGGCTGACCCAGGTGAGGCCGGTACGGCGGACCGTGCCGCGGTAGCGGCCGAAGAGGGTGAGCACCCAGGCGTGGCCGGCCTTCGCCCGGCCCAGTCCGCCGAGTGCGAGCAGCGCGACGATGCCGAGGAAGGCGAGCGGCGGCCAGTGGGTGGCGCGCAGCCCCTGGTAGGCGCGGGGGGTCGCGCCGAACGCGGCCACGAAGGTGGCCGGGACCGCCCCGGCCCGCCAGAGCACCGCCAGGCAGCCGGCGAGGGCGAGCCCGCCGACGCCGACGCCGACCCAGCCGGGCAGCACGGGGCCGCGGTGTTCCCGGAGCCGGTCGTCGCCGAGCGGGACCCGGCGGCCGGGGGCGGGGCGGGGGGCACGGGGCCGCGGGGAGGCGGCCGGGGGCCGGGCCTGGGCCGGGGCCCGCCCGGACTCTGCGGCGAACGGCAGGTGCACCGGCACCTCGGTGACCGCGGCCCCGCGGACGGGCCCGATGCGGGGCAGGTCCTGCGCGTCGGGCTCCTCGCGCTCCGCCCCCATCCCGCGGGCCACGGCCTGCGCGACGATGTCCGCGACCGCGGGTCCGGGCACCCCGGCGCGGCCGGCCTCGGCACCGAGCTCCGGCTCCGGCTCCGGCTCCGGCTCCGGGCCGTACGCGTGAGCAGGCTCGGGATCGGCCTCGTGGCCGGCCTGGCCGTACGCGTGTACGTACGCGTGTACGTACGCGTGAACAGGCTCGGGATCGGCCTGGGGGCCGGCGGGCGGCCACTCCTCGCCGTACCGCTGCGCGGGGCCGTCCGTCGCCGACCGGGTCTCGGCGTCCGCCCCGGGACCGGCGGGCGGCCAGACCTGCCCGTGCGGGGGCAGGGGCTCACCCCCGCCGTCGAAGCCCCGCAGGCGCAGGGTGGCCACGCCCCCGTGCGCGGCTTCGTCCGGGCCGGGCCCCGCCGGGGCCGGTACGCAGACCAGCGGATCGGGTTCGTGGCCGTACGAGCCCCCGCCGGACTCGGCGCGGTCGACGGCCCCGGCCAGTGCGGGCACCGGCTCGGCCTCGGCCCGGTTCCGGGCCGCCGGGACCTCGCTCCGGGCGGCATCCGCCGCCGGGCGCCCGTGCGGCAGGGCGACCTCGCGGGGCGCGGCCAGCAGCCTGACCGGAGTCCCCGCAACCCACCCCCGCCCGCCGAACCGACCCTGCCCATCGGCATCCGCCACCTCGGCGACCACGCCCGAAGGCCCGACCCCGGGCCCGGTCTCAGCCGCGTACGGGAACGGGCCCGCCGCCGGAGCGGCCTGCGCCGCATGCGGGAGCGGATCCACGAGCCGCAGGGGCTCGATGGGCGGCTCGGACCCCGGCCCCGGCCCGGCAGACGGCCGGTGCTCGGCCGTCGGAGCGGCCTGCACCGCGGGCGGGGCCGGGGGGTGGGGCGGGGCCGGGGGGTGGGGCGGGGCCGGGTACAGGTCGCCCGTGACTCGCAGGGCCGGGGCGGTCGGGGGCACGGCTGCTGCAGACGGCACCTGGAAGGTGCCCGTCGTCGAGGTGGTGCGCGTGGGGTACATCGTTGCCTCCGTCATGCGAACAGCCGGCGCCAGGTTTCCGGGCCCGGGTAGCCGTCGGCCGCGGCGCCGCGCCAGCCCTGGGCGCGCTGGAAGGCCTCGACGCTGCGGCGGTCGGCCTCGCTCCAGCTGGACCCGGGGCCGGACGTGTAGTTCTTGCCGAAGCCCTTCTTCACCAGTTGGCGGCCGAGGACGGCGATGAACGGGTGGGAGGAGCCGGGGCGGAACGCCGGCAGGCCCGGATAGGCCGGCACCCCGGCGGGGCCCGGCGCGGCGTCCACCGTCGGCCGGATGTCGTTGCCCTTGTGTTCGACGAGCAGTTGCCAGGTGTGCGCGCCCGGGATCCCGTCGGCGTCCGTGCCCGTCCAGCCCTGGGCGCTCTGGAAGGCCTGGGTGGCCAGCCGGTCGGCGTCGCTCCACGCCGTGCTCGCGCCCTTGGGGTAGAAGCGGCGGCCGCCCCGCTCGATCAGCATCCGGCCCAGCTGGGCGACGTACTCGTTGTTCGCGCCCGGGCCGAACTGTGTGGCGCCGGGGAAGACCGTCGGGACCGCCGGCTTCGGGTCGGTCGCCGGGTCCGGCTCGGTGATGCCGCCCGTCACCCCGTTGAACCGGTACGGCAGGTACTTCGTCGCGTTGTTCCAGTAGCCGTACGGGGTGGCCCCCTTCCGCGTGGTCGGGCGGGTCTGCTCGTACGCGACGTAGTGCGTGCGCGTCTCGTCGACCCACCCGCCGAAGAGCACCACGTGCGAGCCGTTGGTGGGGTCCGACGGGTTGTGGAAGAGCAGCATGTCGCCCGGCAGCAGCTCCTCCTTGGTGATCTTGGTGGCGAATTTGTCGAGGCTGCCGGTCCACTCGTTCGTACCAAGGTTCCAGGCCATCGAGACGAAGCCCGAGCAGTCCTGCCGGTAACCGTCGGACCAGTACGTGGACATGCTGTACGGGACCTGTGCGTCCAGCCACAGCTTCGCCCGGGTGATGATCGACGTCCGGTCGATGCGCTTGACCGCCGAGGGCGCCCCGGGCGTACCCGTCGGCTTCGCCGGCGCCGGGCGCCCGTGCAGCGGGGACCGGCCGCCCTGCGGGGAGCCGGGGGGGTCGAGGGAGCCCGGGGTGTCGAGGGAGACCGGCTCCGGGCCGGGGACCGGAGTGGCCGCCGCCAGTGCGGCCGAGCCGCCACCGCTCAGGACCACGCCCGCCGCGGTGGCCAGCACCAGCGCCCGGCGGGTCCCGCGGGCGGCCGGGTGGCCGCCGTCACGGAGCGGTATGGCCCGCGCACGGGCGAGGGCGCGACGGCGCTGCGTACAGCCGAGGCAGGCGCAGTCGCCTGTGGGCTCGTACTCCTCGAAAACGGGCATCGGCATCGGTGCAGGCATGGGTGCAGGCATCTGCACATGCATCGGCGGCTGGATCGTCATGCGGTTCCGTCCACTCCCCTGCTCGTCGCTGGTCCGGCGGGCCACTCATCTGTCGGGGCATCAGATTCGGCTGGGCCCAGACATATCGTGCACGATAAACCCCTCAAACATGGGTTAATCGGACAAGGACGGCGCGGCTGGTCACGAGCACCACTCGAGGTGGGGTAGAGTTTTCCCTGTCAGCAAGCGCCGCTAGCTCAGTTGGTTAGAGCAGCTGACTCTTAATCAGCGGGTCCGGGGTTCGAGTCCCTGGCGGCGCACAGACAAGGAAAAGCCCCTCGCAGCGAAAGCTGCGAGGGGCTTTTTCGTCTTGTCGCCCGGCCCTAGAGTGTCGGGCGGGCCTCCCGCGCCGGTCCCCGGGCTCCTCCCGCGGTCCGGGCGCGCCGCGCGGTCGAGGACCGGACGGCCGGCGGTGCCGGGGCCGGTGCGCGCGACCGTGCGCGTGTCGCCTCACGCCGCCGCGCCGGACCGGACTCCCGCTCCGGCGCCACCGCCCGCGCCGGTACCCGTACCTGCGCCCGTACCCGTACCCGGCCTCGCGGGCGGGGTCGTGCCCGTCAGGTAGGCCGAGACGACCACGTTCGCCGTGTACTCCTTCGCCGCCTTGTCGTACGTTCCCCCGCAGGTCACCAGGCGCAGCTCGGCCCGGCCCGGGACCCGCGGGCCGTAGGCCCGGTGCGCGTCGAAGCGGGCCCGCTCGTAGACCCGTACGTCCTCGATGGTGAACTCGGCGACCGACCCGTCCATCCGCACCACCCGCACCGTGCCGCCCGGGCGCGCCGAGCTCAGGCCGTAGAACACCGCCGGCTTGGACGCCGTGTCCACGTGCCCGACCAGCAGCGCGGTCCCGGCCTCGCCCGGCTTCGCGCCGCCGCCCCACCAGCCGACCGCGCCGGGGCGGTCGAACGGCGGCGGCTCGACGGCGCCCTGGGCATCGAGGCCGCGGGAGATCACGGGAGCCTGGATGCCCATCGACGGCACGTCGACCCGTGCGGGTACGGACGCCGCCAGCGGTGTGTGCGCGACGGGCAACCCCGGGGCCGGGATCGACGAGCCTGCGGCCAGTCCGGGGGACGGGCTCGGCGGGACGCCGGTGATCTCGCGGCCCCACAGCCACAGGCCGAGCACCAGTACGGACCATGCGGCGAAGGTCAGCAGCCGCCCGCCGCCGGAGGATCTGGGCTCCCCCGAGCCCGTCACCGGCGGGCCCTCACTCGCCGCTGCGGCGCCGGCGCAGCGTCAGCGCCCGGAACGCGACGGCCAGGGTGGCCGCGGCGGCGAGCACGGCGCCGATCACGGTGTGCGGGAGGCCGGGGCCGTCGCCCCCGTGGTTCTTCCTGGCCGCCGCTGCCTGGTCCTGTGCCTGCGCGGCGAGCTCCGCGGACATGCCGCCGCCGCCCGCGTGGACCGGCCGGACGGGAGACTGGTGGGGGTTCGGCCGGTCGCGGTCCTTCTCGCGGTCCTTCTCGCGGTCGTCGCGGCGGCGGACGACCTCGATGGAGCCGCGGACGCGGTCCTCGCCTCCGTCGCACTTCACCCGGATGTCGTGCCATCCGGGCTGGGCCTGGGAGCTGACCATCGCGTCGCCCGTCAGCGTCTTGTCGCCGTCGCGGCCGGAGGACAGGTGGACCTCCGACACGAAGACGGCTGACTTGGCGGACGCCCATTTGTCCTCGCACCCGCGGACGCGCAGCTTGACCTGCGCCCCCGGCTCGGCCTGGTGCGGATCAACCGAGACGTTGCCGCGGTTCTCCTCGCCCGCCGCGAGGGCGGTGGGCGCGGACACGGCGGTGAGCGCCGTCAGGGCGACGGCCACCCCGGTGGCACGGAGAGCGATCAGAGCACTGCGCATGGTGAACCTCCTCAACAAGGAGGTTCACGCGCGGCGCGGCGCTCCGCATCCGGAGCGCCGCGGGCTTGACCCGTTCGGATCAGACGAGATCGACCAGGTCGGCGATGGAGGCGACGGTCTTGGTCGGGCGGTAGGGGAACTTCTCGGTGTCCGCAGCGGAGGTCAGTCCGGTCAGGACGAGGAAGGTCTGCATGCCGGCCTCGAGCCCGGCCAGGACGTCGGTGTCCATCCGGTCGCCGATCATCGCGCTGCTCTCGGAGTGTGCGCCGATGGCGTTCAGGCCGGTCCGCATCATCAGCGGGTTGGGCTTGCCGGCGAAGTACGGCTGCTTGCCGGTCGCCTTGGTGATCAGTGCGGCGACGGCGCCGGTGGCGGGCAGCGGTCCCTCGGTGGAGGGGCCGATCTCGTCGGGGTTGGTGCAGATGAAGCGGGCGCCCGCGTTGATCAGGCGGACCGCCTTCGTCATCGCCTCGAAGCTGTACGTCCGGGTCTCGCCCAGGACGACGTAGTCGGGCTCGTGGTCGGTCAGGATGTAGCCGATGTCGTGCAGGGCGGTGGTGAGGCCGGCTTCGCCGATGACGTACGCGGTGCCGCCCGGGCGCTGGTCGTCGAGGAACTTGGCGGTGGCCAGCGCCGAGGTCCAGATGTTCTCGACGGGGACGTCGAGGCCCATGCGGGACAGCCGGGCCTGGAGGTCGCGCGGGGTGTAGATGGAGTTGTTGGTCAGGACCAGGAAGGGCTTGCCGGAGTCGCGCAGCCGCTTGATGAAGGCGTCGGCGCCCGGGATCGGGGTGCCCTCGTGGATGAGGACTCCGTCCATGTCGGTGAGCCAGGATTCGATCGGCTTGCGCTCTGCCACTGGATTGTTCTCCGCTCTCGGTGGCCGTGACCTCTGACCTGTCGCCTTCGGCCTGTGACCCCTGGCCTGTACCACCCTATCGGGGCCGGGCCGTGGACGCTTCGGGCGTCCACAGCCCGGACCGCGGGGGCCTGGATCAGCCGAGCTTGACGTTGTCGACGGTCCAGTACCAGTTGTTGGTGCCGGCGTAGCGGAAGCGGATCTGGACGTCGGTGGCGCCGGCCGGGACCTGGAGGGCCAGGGACTCCGCCTTGGCGGTGTAGCTCTTCACGACCGTCGGCGTACCGCCGTTGTAGGAGACCAGAACCTGGGCGGTCTGGCCGGCCTCGTGGTGGTAGTGCGTCTGGAAGGTGAGGTTCTTCGTGGTGCCGCCGGTCACGGCCCACTTGGGGGTGATCAGGGTGGAGTCGTAGGAGCCGGTGTGGGACTTGTCGTCCCACTCGTCGGAGTCGGCGACGGCGAACACGTCGCGGGAGCGGACGTTCAGCTCGCGCCACTGGTCGCGCTGGGCCTGGCTCCAGAACTCGTCGGTCGCGAAGGCCCAGCCGGCCCACTCGGTGACGCCGCCGGTGCCCATCTTGGAGTTGTCGACGGCCCAGCCGGCCGGCGGGGTGTGTGTGAAGCCCTTCACGCCCGCGGGGATGCCCGTCTCGTCCACGCGGCCCTGGAGGTTCGGCCGCAGGGTGTCGAACGGGTCGTTGTCGTCGGGGGCGTTCAGCGGGATGCCGTCGATCGCGGAGCCGGGGTTGACGCCGACCTGCGCGAGGGCGGTGGCGGCCACATCGACGACCCGTCAGCTTCCGGTTGCCGACTTCCACGCGTCTACGTAGCCCGCGAGGTTCTTGTCGATGTCGGCCCAGTCCGGCTCGAAGACCTCGACACCGGTCATCAGCTTGGTGAGTTCGACGGCGTTGGCGTCGGTCGGCTTGACGTCGGTGCGCGCGGGGAAGCCGCCGCCGACCTCGCTGACCAGCTTCTGGGCGTCCTCGCTGAGCAGGTAGTCGAGGAGCTTCTTGCCGTTCTCGGTGTGCGGGGCCTTGTCCACCAGGCCGGCCGCGTACGGGAGGGCGCAGGTGGTCGGCTTGCCGCCGTCCTTGGCGGGGAACCAGATGCCCAGGTTCGGCATGGACTTGGACTGCGCGAAGTTCATCTGGACGTCGCCGTTGGCGACGAGCAGCTCGCCCTTGTCGGTCTTCGGCGCGAGCTTGCTGGTGGAGGAGGACGGGCCGACGTTGTTGGCCTGGAGCTTCTTCAGGTACTCCAGCGCCGGCTCCTTGCCGCCGAAGTCGTGCATCGCCTTGATGAGGACGGCGGTGCCGTCGCCCGCGACGCCCGGGGTGGAGTACTGGAGCTTGCCCTTGTACGTGCCGTCCAGCAGCTCCTCCCAGGTCTTGGGCGCCTCGGTGAGCTCCTTCTTGTTGTAGACGAAGCCGAAGTAGTTGTTGACGACCGAGGTCCACTTGCCGTCGGCGGCCTTGTTGGCCCCGTTGACCTTGTCGGAGCCCTGCGGCTTGTAGGCCTGGAGCAGACCCTTGCCGTCCGCCTGCTGGATGAACGGCGGCAGGGTGACCAGTACGTCGGCCTGGGTGTTGGTCTTCTCCCGGACGGCGCGCTGCACCATCTCGCCCGAGCCGCCCTCGACGTACTTGACCTCGATGCCGGTCTTCTTCGTGAAGTCGGCGAAGACCTTGTCGTACCAGCCGTCGCCCTTGTCGCTCTTGAGGCCGTCGGCGCTGTAGACGGTGACGATCTTCTCGCCGCCGCCCTTGGAGCCGTCGGAGGACGAGCCGCCGCAGGCGGTGAGGCCGGCGGCGAGGGCGAGGCTGCCGGTGACGGAGGCGGTGATGCGCAGGAGGCGGCGACGGCTGTTGGCGGTTCTGAGCTTGCTGGACATGGAACTTCCTTACGGGGAAAGGGAGTCAGCGGTACGTGGCTCTGGTGCGGATGCGGGAGACGGCCAGGAGGACCAGCAGGGTGGCGGCCATCAGGACCACGGCGACGGCGGAACCGCCGAAGAGCGAACCGCGGTCGGTGGCGGTGAAGATCCGGACCGGGAGCGGCATCCAGTCCGGCGGGTAGAGCATCATCGTGGCGCTCAGCTCGCCCATGGACAGGGCGAAGCAGAGTCCGGCGGCCGCCGTCAGGGACGGCAGCAGGAGGGGGAGCTTGACCCGCCACAGCACGTACGCGGGACGGGCGCCCAGGGAGGCCGCCGCCTGTTCGTACGCGGGGTCGAGACGAACGATGGCGGCCGAAACCGACTGATGGGCAAACGCCGTGACAAGAATCGTGTGCGCCAGGATCACGATTGAGCTGGTGCCGTTGAGCAGCAGCGGGGGCTTGCTGAAGGCGACCAGGACGGCGAGGCCGACGACCACGGACGGCACGGCGACCGGCAGCATGAACAGGGCGTCCAGGGACCGCTTTCCGCGCCGCTTCAGCCCGGCGGCGGCCAGCGCGGCCCAGGTGCCGACGATGAGCGCGAGCAGGCCGGCGACGAGGGCGGTCACCAGCGAGGTGGTCAGCGCCTGGAGGGATTCGCCCCGTACGGCGGAGGCGTAGTTCCCGGTGGTCGGGCCGGAGGGGAAGGCGCCGGACCAGTGGGTGGAGAAGGACGCGGCCACCACGACGAGCAGCGGCAGCGCGAAGAGGGGGAGGAAGAGGAGCCCGAACAGGCCCCAGGCGGCCCAGCGGCCGGCCTTGCTATGCACCAGCACGTTTGCTCACCACCCGGTAGAGGCCGAACAGGCCGACGGAGATCACGATGTTGACGACGGCGACCACGCAGGCGGCCGAGTAGTCGGATTCGAGTATCGCCTTGCCGTAGATGAGCATCGGGAGCGTGGTGACGTCCTTGGCTCCGGTGAACAGGACGATCCCGAACTCGTTGAGGCACATGACCAGGACGAGGCTGCCGCCGGCGGCGAGCGCCGGGAGGGCCTCGGGGAGGATCACGCGCCGGATGATCCGGGCGGGCTTCGCCCCGAGCGAGGAGGCCACTTCGAGCTGGGCGGTGTCGAGTTGGGAGAAGGCCGCGAGCAGCGGGCGCATCACGAAGGGCGTGAAGTACGTGATCTCCGCGAGCAGCACGCCCCACGGGGTGGTGAGGAAGTGGAACGGCCCGTCGGCGGCGCCGGTCACGTCGGTCCAGATCCCGTTGGCCATGCCGACGGTCCCGTAGATGAAGAGCAGGGCGAGGGTGATGAGGAAGGAGGGGAAGGAGAGGAAGACGTCGATGAACTTCGCGACGCCGCGCGCCCCGGGGAAGGGGACGAAGGCGATGATCAGCGCGAGCGCGAAGCCGAGGACGAGACAGCCGACGGTGGCGCCGGCGGCCAGCCAGACCGTGGTCCCGAGCGCCTCGCCGAAGGCGTGGGAGCGGAAGACGGAGGCGTACGCGTCGAAGGCGCCGCCGCCGTTCTCGGGGGTGAGGGACTGCTGGACGACCAGCGCGAGGGGGTAGAGGAAGACCAGCGCGAGCACGGCCACGGGCGGTACGGACCAGAGCCAGCCGGGCACGGTACGGGGCGCCCGTGCGGCGGGAACCGCAAAGCCGTGCGGGACGGTCGCGGCGGCCGGGGCGGGGACCTCAGCCATCGGAGACTCCCGCCGACAGCAGGACGGCGTACCGCGGTTCGAAGTGCAGCGTCACCGTGTCGCCCAGCGCGGGCGTCTCGCGCAGCTCCGGCAGGTCCGCCTTGACGCGGTGGCCGTCGACGTCGACGTACAGCCGGTGCGTCGAGCCGCGCCACTGCACCTCGGCGATCGTGCCGGTCAGCGCGTTGGGCCCGGCCCCGAGGCCGAGCAGGTGCGGCCGTACGCACAGGGTCGCGCTCGCGCCCGGCGCGGCCTGCCCTCGGTCCAGCTGCAGTGCCCGCCCGGCGAAGAGCGCCCCCGAGTCGGCGACGGTGACCGGCAGCAGGTTGGCGTTGCCGACGAACGACGCGGTGAACTCGGTGCGCGGTGCCCGGTACAGCTCCTGCGGAGTGCCGCAGTCCTGCAGCCGCGCCTTGTCCATGACCGCGATCCGGTCGGCGAGGGTCAGCGCCTCCACCTGGTCGTGCGTGACGTACAGAATCGACACGTCGGGCAGTTCGCGGTGCAGCCGGGCCAGTTCGGCGAGCATCCCGGAGCGCAGCTGCGCGTCGAGCGCGGACAGCGGCTCGTCGAGCAGGAGCACCCCGGGCCGGATCGCCAGCGCGCGGGCGATCGCCACGCGCTGCTGCTGTCCGCCGGAGAGCTCGCGCGGGTAGCGCTTCGCGTACGCCGCCATCCCGGTCATCTCCAGCGCCTCGGCGACGCGGCCCGGGATCTCGGCCTTGGGGGCCTTCTGCGCCTTGAGGCCGAACGCCACGTTGTCCTCCACCCGCATGTGCGGGAAGAGCGCGTACTGCTGGACGACCATGCCGATGCCGCGCTTGTGCGGCGGGAGCGCGGTGACGTCCCGGCCGCCGATCAGCACCCGGCCCGCGGCGGGCCGTACGAAACCGGCGACCGCGCGCAGCGCCGTGGTCTTGCCCGAGCCGGAGGGGCCGAGCAGCGCCATGACCTCGCCGGGCTCGACGGTCAGGTCGAGCCGGTCCAGGACGGTGTTGCCGCCGTACGCGACGCTGACCCCCTCGAAGCGGATGCCGCTCACGCCGACTCCGGCAGGACCGAGGGCAGTTCGGCGATCGAGTCGAGGACGTGGGTCGCGCCGTGCTCGGTGAGCGCGGCGAGGTCGTGGGCGCCGGTGAGGACGCCGGCCACGATCCCGGCGCCGGAGCGGCGGCCGCTGAGCATGTCGTACGCGGTGTCGCCGGCGACCACGACCTCCCGTACGTCGTCGGCGGCGCCGGTGCGCAGGAACGCGGCGAGCACCATGTCGGGGTAGGGCCGGCCGCGGCCGCCCGCGTCGGCGGGACAGAGGGTGAGGTCGGCCAGGCCCTGCCAGCCGAGGGCGTCGAGGATGGCGTCCTGGGTGACGCGGGCGAAGCCGGTGGTCAGGACGACAGTGCGGCCGTCGGCGCGGAGCTTCTCGATGGCCTGGCGGGCGCCGGGGATCGGGGCGATGAGCCCGCCGTCGACGAGCTCGCCGTACGCCTCCTCGAAGGCGGCGTTGGCGCGCTGGGCCATCTCCTGCGTGCCGAAGAGGTGGCGGAAGACGGAGATCTTCGACTCGCCCATGGTGTCGCGGACGTACTGGAGCTTGGCCGCGTGGTCGGCGGTGCCGGGCTCGACGCCGATGCATTCGGCGGCGCGCTCGAAGGCGCGCTCGACGAGGCCGCCGTCGGCGACGGTGGTGCCGGCCATGTCGAGGACGACGAGGCGGTGGGACGCGTTGTTCGTGCTGCTTGCACTGCTCATGTTGCTCATGTCCTCTACCAGCCCAGTTCGTTCGCGGTGGTCTCGGCTATGGCGGGCGAGCAGGTCATCCCGCGGCCGCCGGGTCCGGTCACCAGCCATACGCCGTCGGCCACCTGCTGGCGGTGGACGACGCGGGTGGTGTCGGTGCACTGCGCGTACACGCCCGCCCAGCGGCGCCGGATCTCCGGCAGCGGGCGGCCCAGGAAGCCCTCGACGATCTCGGTGAGGTACGCGTACGGGTCTTCGAGGGTGTCGAATGCGAAGGGGTGCTCGTACTCGTGGGTGTCGCCGATGGTCAGTCCGCCGTCCTGGCGCTGGACCATCAGCAGCTGCATCTTGTGCGCGGCGGCGATCGGCGCCTGCGCCTGCTCGCCGTTGAGGGCGTCGAGCGCGTCGCTCCTGTACGCGGGGTAGTAGCGGAAGCTGTCGGCGTCCGCGATGGAGGTGGTGAGCTTCTCGCCGAGCGGGGCGGTCTGCATCATCTGGAGCCGGACGCGGCGCACGGGCAGTCCGGGGACCAGCTCGCGGACGAGTCCGGACAGCCAGGCGCCGGTGGCGAGGACGACGGCGTCGCCCTGGTGGACGTCGCCGTGGTCGTCGCGGACGGCGCCGTTGCCGACGACCTCGCGCACCTCCCGTCCGGGCAGGAAGGTGTAGCGGCCGCTCGACTCGAGGGCCTCGCGCAGGTGCAGCTGGGCCGTGCGCGGTTCGACGGCCGCGTCCCGCTCGCACCACAGGGCGGCCTCGAAGGCGCCGCGCAGGGCGGGGTTGATCTGCCGCGCCTCTTCGGCGGTGACCAGTTCGTAGCCCCGGGCGGCGGCGTCGGGGCGGGCGGCGGCCGCCTCGGCGACCGCGTACTCGCGGGCGTTGCGGACCGGGGTGAGGGAGCCGATCGCACGGAAGCCCAGGCCGGGCACCTCCGCGCCGATCCGCTCCCAGAGCTCACGGGCCCGCAGGGCGGTCGCGAGCTCCTCGCCCCCGGCCCGTCCGCTGACCCAGATCTGGCCGAAATTGCGCAGTGACGCGCCTCTGGCCTCCGCCTCTCGCTCGATCTGGACGACCTCGTGGCCGCGTTCGACTGCTTGCCAGGCGTGCATGGTGCCGACCACGCCGCCTCCGACGACTATGACTCTCACGCGCTCCACGGTGGTCGCGGCCCGTGGACCGGGGGGATCGCGGTGGCAACGGGATGGTGAACAGCCCTCGACGCTTGGACTAGACCCGTTATCTTCTCGTGATCTGCTTACGCCTTGAATACGTCCCTTTTCGGCTCCTTGGCGGTGATCCGCTCGGGACTACTCGGGGCGCAGGTGGGTCGTGAAGCTGAACCGGTCACCACGGTAGAGCGAACGCACCCGCTCCAGCGGATGCCCGTCCTGGTCCCGGGAGAACCGGTGGATGAGCAGCATGGGGAGAGCAGGCGGGGTGCCGATCAGCAGGGCCTCGCGGGGGGTCGCGAGGACGGTCTCCAGCTTCTCGTCGGCGTCCCCGAACGAGATCCCGAGCCGGTCGAGGAGGTACCCGTAGAAGGAGGAGTCCGGCTGGAACTCGGTGTCCAGGCGCGGCGCCCGCGCCACCCGGATGTACGTGCTCTCCAGGCCCACCCGCTCGTCGTCGGCGAGCAGGACGCGCTCCAGGTGCCAGACGGGCTCGCCGGGCTCGGCGCCGATGCCGGGGGCCAGCTCGGGCGGGCAGGGGAACTGCTCGAGCCCGATGAGGTTACGGCCGGGCCGGCGGCCCTGGCGCCGTACGCCCTCGGTGTAGCTCGCGAGGGAGAGGGGCTGTTCGAGCTTCGGACCGGCGACGACGGTACCGCGGCCGGAGCGGCGGAGACGGCCCTCCAGGAGCAGCTCGCGCAGGGCCTGCCGCACGGTCTCGCGGGACACCTCGTACCGCTCGGCGAGATCCCGCTCGGTGGGCAGCAGCCCGCCCTCGCCGAGGTCGTCGAGAAGATCCGCGATGAGGGCCTTGACGGCGTAGTACTTGGGGATGCGGCCGTGCTCCGGAATCCCGGACCGGACGGGCGAGCCGGGGCGGTGATGCTGGTTCTGTTCTTCCACCCTCGGACTGTACGCGGACGGGGTGTACGCAGATCAGCGCGATGGGGTACGGGGGGTGGGCGGGGTGCCGGGCGGGCCCGGGGTACCGGCGGCGGCCGGGCTACGCGGGGGTTCGCAGTCGGCGGGCCGTCAGCAGGAGGCCGCCGCCGACGGCGAGGGCGGCGGCCGCGCCGGTGGCGAACGCCCAGTCGCGGGGGCCGGTGTGGGCGAGGGAGCCCGCCGCGCCCGTCTCCTCCTCCGGGCCCTCGACGGAGAACCGGTAGCCGCCGGCCTCGCCGACCCAGTCGCCGTCGTCGGCCCGGCGCTGCACGAGGGCGGCGTCGGCGACGACCTCGCCCGCGGGGGTGCCGGGCGCGAACGCCAGGCGGACCGTGACGGTCAGGGAGCCGCCGCCGCGAACGGCGAAGCCGGAGAAGGCCTCGCCCCCGTCGAAGACGGCGATGATCTCGTCGCGGTCACTCCGCTCGAGGCTGACGGGGAGGGTCCCGCCGGGCGTCTCGAACTCCATCCGGAAGTGGGCGGGGAGCAGGGCACGGGCCTTGTCCGTGAACACCACGACGGGGTGGATGGCGGTGCACTCGGAGTTCGTCGTGTTCGTGAGGTCCAGGAACCAGGTCTGCGGCCCGCCGCCGGCCCGGTACACGGCCGGCCCGCCGCGGATCCGCGCGCCGATGGGGAAGGCGGTGCTCTTCCCGTCGCCGCAGGTGGCCTCGATCCGGGACGGCAGCGCGGGCGCGGGCCGGGCGCCGCCGCCGTTGCCGATGTCCGCGGCGGCGTTCGGCACGGAGAGGGCGACGGCGACCAGGACGGCGGAGAGGGCAAGGGCTTTGCGCAGTCGCATGGAAGACCTTCGCTTCGCTGCTCGCCGGACGGGAGGATGGTCGGACAAGGCGACAATCACCCCGGCCTCCCCGCACCCTCCCACGCCCCCGCACCCCCCTCCCCCCGCCACGCCACCCCACCCCCCGCTTACGCCTGATCGGCCCACCGGGCCGGGCCGCCGGGCCGGGCCGCCGGGCCGGGCCGCCGGGCCGCCGCCCCCACGGGCTCGCCGCGGGTGACGCACCAACCGCCGGGCGGCACCCACACCGACACCGCGCCCATCAGTCACAGCACCGGCTCAGCCCCAACACGCAGGGCCGGCGCGTTGCATGACGTCGCGCCAGAAATCCGCCGCCTCGTCACGGCCCCGGGGGGCGAACGTGATGCACGGACGGCCGTGATGCGCGGATGGCCGCGATGCACGGAAAGCCGTGATGCGCGGAAAGCCGCCGCGGAAGGCTGTGGATCGCGCCGGGCACCGCGCGCCGCGCCGGGCGGTGGAGCCTCAGCGCACGCGGCCGAACAGCGGGGCCAGGGCCAGTTCCGCCGCGCCCTCGGCGACGCCGTCCTCGGACGCGGCGACTTCCGGAATCGGGCCGCCCAGGGTGCGGGCCGCCAGGACGCGGCGGACGCCCTGCGTGAAAACCTCCGGGGCGGAGTCCACCACCCGTCCCCCGAGCCACACCCGGTCCACGTCCAGCAGCGCGACCACGTTCGCAGCGCCCTCGCCCAGGATCCGCGCTGCCCCCGGGAGGTCTCCGCGGGCCACCGCCGCGAGGCAGAGCACCTCCGCGCAACCGCGGCCTCCGCACCGGCAGAGCGGGCCGTCCAGGCTCAGGACCTGGTGTCCGAACTCCCCGGCCGTGGACCGCACCCCCCGGTAGACCTCTCCGTTGAGCCGGAGCCCGGCCCCCAGGCCGGTGCTCAGGTGCAGGTAGAGCGAGGTTTCGAAGGCCCGGCGGCCGGGGGCGGCGGCGCCCGCGCTGGTGTCCTTGTCCAGCACCACCGGCGGGGCGTCGGGTCCGAGCCGCTCCGCCACCGCCTGCCGCAGCGGGAACCCCTCCCAGTCGGGGTGTCCCGTCACCCGCCCCAGTACGCCCGCCTGCCAGTCCAGCGGCCCCGGCGTGGCGACGCCCACGCCCAGCAGGGACCGCGTCCCGGCCTCCCCGCACAGCCGGATCACGGCGCGTGCGACCTCCTCCGCGGTGGCCTCCGGTCCGGCCCTGAAGTCCAGGGGGCCTCGGAGCCGGTCGACGACGGTGCCCGCAATGTCCACCCGTACCGCCCGCAGCTCGTCGCGGTCCGCGTGGACGCCGACGGCGTGCCGGGCACCCGAGACCAGCCGGAGCAGCGTCCGCGGCTTGCCCCCGGTGGACGCGCCGCGCCCGGCTTCGGCGACCAGCCCCTCCGCCCGCAGCCGCGCCGCAATCTTGCTGACGGCCTGCGGGGTGAGACGTGTGAGGGCCGCGAGGTCGGCGCGGCTGAGGCCTTCGATGCCCGCCTCGCGCAGCAGGCCGAGCACCAGCGCGTCGTTGTGCCCGCGCAGCGCCGGTAGGTTCACGCCGCTTCCATTGCCCTTGCTCTCCCGGTCCACCTCTCCATTGTCCACCCTCCTTGCACTTAGGCAACACTGTTGCCAAAGTGGAGCCATGACCGCCACCACCTCCTCCGCCCCACTCCGTGTCGGCCTCGTCGGCTACGGACTCGCCGGTTCCGTCTTCCACGCGCCGCTCGTCTCGGCCACGGACGGGCTCGTCCTCGACACGGTCGTCACCTCCGACCCCGGCCGGCAGGCCCAGGCGCGCGAGGCGTACCCCGACGTCCGGATCGTCGGCTCCGCGCAGGAGCTCTGGGACCTCACCCCCGCCCTCGACCTGATCGTCGTCGCCTCCCCCAACAAGACCCACGTCCCGCTCGCCACCGCCGCGCTCAACGCCGGTATCCCGGTCGTCGTGGACAAGCCGCTCGCCGCCACCGCCGCCGAGGCCCGCGAACTCGCCGCCCTCGCCGACAAGACCGGCACGTTCCTGTCCGTGTTCCAGAACCGCCGCTGGGACAACGACTTCCTCACCCTGCGCCGCCTCCTCGCCGACGGCGAGCTCGGCGAGATCCAGCGCTTCGAGTCCCGGTTCGAGCGGTGGCGTCCGCAGCTCAAGGGCGGCTGGCGCGAGTCCGGGGCCCCGGAGGAGATCGGCGGCCTGCTGTACGACCTCGGCAGCCATGTCGTCGACCAGGCGCTGGTGCTGTTCGGCCCGGCCGTGCGCGTGTACGCGGAGACCGACGTACGCCGCCCCGGCGCCGAGGCGGACGACGACACCTTCATCGCCGTCACGCATGCGAACGGGGTCCGCTCCCACTTCTACGTCAGCGCGACCGCCGCCCAGCTGGGTCCGCGCTTCCGCGTACTGGGTTCCCGCGCGGGCTACGTGAAGTACGGGCTGGACCCGCAGGAGGCGGCCCTGCGCGACGGGCAGCGGCCGGGCGTCGGGGAGAGCCAGTGGGGCGAGGAGCCCGAGCACCTGTGGGGCCGGGTGGGATCCGGCGAGTCCCCGCTGACCGGCGGCGGGGCACCGGTGCCGACCGTGCCGGGCGACTACCCCGCGTACTACGCCGCGGTGGCGGCGGCCCTGCGCGAGGGCGGCCCGGCGCCGGTCACCGCGCACGAGGCGGCGCAGTGCCTGGCCGTGCTGGAGGCCGCGCGGACGTCGTCCCGGGACGGGGTGACCGTCGAGCTGAGCACGGGCACCGCCTTGTCCTGAAAATGGACAGTTTGCGGGTCGCGGGCGATCTATCCTGCACAGGTTGAAGATCGTCACGCATGTGAAGAATGGAATCTGTCTGTGAAGCTGCCCCGGATCGCATCGGTCGTCGCCACCGCCGCGATAGCCCCGGCCGTCCTGCTCGCCTCGCCGGCCTTCGCCGCCGACGCCTCGTCGCCGGCCACGCCGGCCGCTCCGAGCGTGCCGGACCAGGGGGCCGAGGACCAGGGGCCTGCCGGGAAGCCTGCGGACCCGGCTGCGGCCAGGCCGACGGAGGAGCAGGCGGACAAGCCCGCGGACAAGCCGGCCGAGAACCCGGCCGAGGACCCCCGGGCCGCGAAGGACCGGGCAGCCATCCAGGCGATCCTCGCGGACCCGGCGAGCGGGCCGGGCGTACGCGAGGCGGCCGAGAAGGCGCTCAAGGGATCGGCCGCGGGCATGCGGAAGTTCCTCGAGGTGGAGTGGGCCCGGGAGCAGCTCACCGACGACCGGGTACGGGTCTCGCAGATCATCGACGTCGGCGGCCCGGCCGTACAGAAGGCCGGCAAGGCCGCCCTGAGGACGGACACCCAGGCCGCGCTGACCGAGTTCCTCAAGAACGGGCAGCACACGGCCCGCTTCGAGGACGACAGGGTCGAGCTGGCGCGGATGCTGAACGGGGCGGGCCGCGGTATCACCGAGGCGGTCAACCGGCTGCTGGACGGCGGGACGGCGGAGCAGGTCCGCGAGTTCGTCGCGACGGGGCAGCACAAGATCCGGGCGGTGGACGACCGCGTGGCGCTGCTGACGATGCTCGACGGCGCCGGCCCGGGCCTGAAGGAGGGCATCCTCGCGCTCCTGAAGGGGAACCCGAGCCCGGCGGAGCTGCGCACGTTCGTCACGACCACGCAGCACGAGCTGCGCGACGACGACAACATGGTCCTGATCTGGGCGATGCTCAACAAGGCCGGCCCGGAGCTGAAGAAGGCCGCGATCATCGCGATCAACGGCACGCCCGCGGACCGCGTCGAGTTCCTGAAGACCGGGCAGTTCACGGCACGCGACAAGGACAAGGCCGCCGACGCGCAGACCGGCAAGCCGGAGGCGGGCAAGGACGGCGGCGTCCAGCAGACGGTGGCCACCGGCACGGCGTCGCGCGGCAACACCCACGTGACGGCGACGACGGGCGGATCGGGCGCGCTCGCGAGCACGGGCACCCAGACCGCCCTGATCGCGGGTGGCGGCGCCGCCGCGCTCGGCGCGGGCGCCGGCCTGGTCTTCGCCGGCCGCCGTCGCCGCGGGTCCGCGAAGGACTGACGGACCGGCACCGCGTACGCACGCATCCGCATACGACCGGATGCAGGAGAGGAGGCCGCCAAAGACGGCCCCCCCTCCCTCGCTTCGCCCGCTCGCTCGCGGCTACGCGCTCTTGAACTCCTGGCGCTGACGCCCGAGGCCCTCGATCTCCAGCTCCACGACGTCACCGGCCCGCAGGTACGGCTTCGGCTCCGGCTGGCCCATGGCCACGCCCGCCGGGGTGCCGGTGACGATGACGTCGCCCGGGTACAAGGTCATGAACTGACTCAGGTACCGGACGACCTCGCCGACCGGGAAGATCTGGTCCGCGGTGTTGCCGTCCTGCTTGAGCTCGCCGTTGACCCACAGCTTCACGTCCAGGACCTGCGGGTCCTCGACCTCGTCGGCGGTGACCAGCCAGGGGCCCAGCGGGGTGAACGTCTCGCAGTTCTTGCCCTTGTCCCAGGTTCCGCCGCGCTCGATCTGGAACTCGCGCTCCGAGACGTCGTTGACCAGCGTGTATCCGCCCACGTGCGCCAGGCCCTCCGCAGCGGAGGACAGGTAGCGGGCGGTGCTGCCGATGACGACGCCGAGCTCGGCCTCCCAGTCGGTCTTCACGCTGCCGCGCGGGATCAGCACGGTGTCGTCCGGGCCGACCACGGTGTCCGCGGCCTTGAGGAACAGGATGGGCTCGGCCGGCGGCTCCGCACCGATCTCGGCCGCGTGCCCGAAGTAGTTCAGCCCGATGCCCACGATCTTGCCGATCCTGCCGACCGGCGCACCGATCCGCAGGCCCTCCGCGTCCAGCATCGGGAGCTCCCCGGCCGCCGCCGCGTCCCGTACCCGGGACAGCACGGAGTCGTCGGCGAGCAGGGCGCCGTCCACATCCGTGATCAGGCCGGACAGGTCGCGCAGGGTCCCGTCCTGGTCGAGCAGCGCGGGACGCTCCGCTCCGACCGGTCCGACACGCAGCAGCTTCATGGGCATTCTCCCCTGGTCGTGGGTGGTCGGCCCATGGGCAAGCCCGGGCCTGCCGATGGGTTGCGGCCATCGGAGAATTGGTTGATCCTCCAAGATGGCCGCCCAATCCGCAAGACCCTGTTCACAGACTGGAACGCTCGCGCCCCTCGGCCGCCTCCTTGCGGTACTGGAGCCAGGCCCGCTCCGCCACGGACCAGGCGGTGGTGGTCACCAGGTACAGCCCGGCGGCCAGCGGCACCACGCCCGCCGTGATCAGCGTCCCGAACGACAGCAGCGGCAGTACGCCGCCCAGCTTGCGCAGCATCGCCTGCTGCTCGGCGCTCACCTCGGCGGCGACCCCGGGCTTGCCCTTCGCCCGGGGGGCGGCCGCCACGGGAGCCGAAGCGGCCGCTGCAGCGGCCAGGGCGGCGGCCCGCCGCCCCCGTACGGCGCTCCACGCGGCGACCGCCGCAATGGCCGCGAACAGCCCAAGGAAGACCAGCCCCTGCGCCCCGAGGAAGCCGCCGTCCCCGAGGGCATCGCTCCACCGCGCCCCGAGCGGGGCGGCGAACAGCCGGTGCTCCAGCAGCTCGCCGGACGAGGAGAAGGCCTGGTACATGAGGAAGAACACCGGCAGCTGGAGCAGCACGGGCAGACAGCCGGCCACCGGGGTCGCACCGCGGAACGCGGCCCGGTTCAGCGGATGCAGGGCGAGCCGTACGAGCACGGTGAACAGCACGATCGCGGCAGCGGTCGCGGACTCGGCCAGTACCGGCTCCAGGAACCGGCCCAGTTCGACAACAAGAGAGGTGAAAACGGACACGCGGGCCCTCCGAGGGGTCTCGTCAACGTCGAAAAAATGCATTTCGGCGCGACGACCACGAGGGGCACGACAGCAAACAGAGCAAGAACGGAGCAGGTGCCCCTACGCGGCCGTCAGGACGCGACGACCTGGCGCCCTGGGCCGCGAGCGGCCCGAGGCATCGGGATCACGCTGCGGCAGGAAAGCCGTGCGCTGCTCGCGATCACGTATCGCGGTGCGTATGCGGTGGGGCGGCACAGGCCGCACCAGCCGGGCGGCGAGGGCCGCGGCACCCGCGGTGACGGTGGCGGCGAGGGCGACCACGACGGCACCCAGCCCGCCCAGCCCGCCCTCCCCGGCGAACAGCCCGAGGAACCCGAGAACCCCGGCGAACAGGAGCAGGGACAACAACAGGGACATCAGCAGCGGCGACATCAACCGCCCACGATCATGCCGAGCCATGCAGAGCCCCCCCCCCACAAGATCCGTACTCACCGAATACAAGAACGCGGGCTATCCCCTCAAGGTTCCCCACACCACGAGCCGGTATTTGGAGGTGTACTCGGGCGTGCAGGTGGTGAGCGTGATGTACGCGCCGGGCTCGCCGTACCCGGACTCCGGCCGGACCGTACTGCGCGGCACGGGCGCGATCACCCCGGTGTCCCGCTCGCTCGTCTCCGCCAAGACCTTCCCCACCACGTACGTGTACCGCTGTCCCCGTACATCGACGATCAGCTCGTCCCCGGCCCGCAGCCGGTTGATGTACCGGAACGGCTCGCCGTGGGTGTTGCGGTGCCCGGCGAGCGCGAAGTTCCCCTCCGTCCCGGGCTGCGCGGTCCCCGGGTAGTGCCCGGCGTACCCCTTGTCCAGCACGGCCCGCTTGTCGACCCCCTGCGCGACGGGCACGACGACGCCGAGCCGCGGGATGCGCAGCACCCCGTACGCCGACTCCTGCGCCGGCGGCGCCTTCGCGCCGGCGGGCGGGGCCGGCGCGGCGGAGGCACCCGGCGCCCCGGACGCGGAAACAGAAGGCGACACAGAAGGCGATGCGGAAGGCACCGGAGCCGTGGAGGGATCGGCATCAAGATCGGAAAGGAGGGTCCACTCCTTCTCCAACTCCCGGACCTGCTCGTGCGCGGCGGCCAGGGCCTGCCGGTTGGTCCACCACACCTGATGCACCACCAGCAACAACACCACCACGCCCACGGTGACGGTCAGTTCGGCGGCGCCCCACAGCACCCCGGCAAGACCGGCCCGCCGCGCCCGCCGGCCACCCCCCTGCACCACCACACCCATGTGATCCCGCACGGGCCGCACCTTAAGTCCTCCCCCGTCAACAGACCAGCGGCAGTACGGTGTGACTCATGCGCCCTGACACGCCTGCCGAGCACATCGCCGAAGCCGAGCGCCTCATCCGCACGGCGACCCGTTACCCCGAGGACCAGGAGCCTTTGCTCCTCCAGGCCGCGGCCCACCTCGAACTGGGTGACGCCCGGGACCGCGCCAGCGCGCTGTACGACCAACTCCTCGCCGCCTCCCCGGCCGACCCGCACCTGATCAAGGCGCTCCAGGCCGCGAACCTGTGGGAGTACGGCCACGAGCCCGAGGCCCGCGCCCTCATCCAGGGCATCCGCGCGGCCGCGCCCGCGGACCCGGCCCCCTGGGAGGTCATCGCGGAAGCCCTCGAGGCCCACGACGAGTTGACCACGTCGGAGGAGTGCTTCACCCAGGCGGCCACCCTCCTGATCACGGAGAGCGCACCCCTGACCCCGGCCACGACAGCCCTCCTGACGGGACGCCACCGGGTCCGCCGCCTCCTCGGACTCCCGCACGACGACTGGGACATGGTCGCCGACACCCGCCACATCGGGCCGATCCCGCTGGACGAGCTCCACGACCCGAAGCGCATCTGGGCCCTCGGCTCCGACGACCCGGCCGAGCTCCGCGCCGAGATCGCCCGCCTCCGCGCCGAACTGGGCGACCGCCGCGCCGCCCTCTCCCGCCCGTTCCCGGTGGCCATCCTCCACTGGCCCCAGCGAGAACTGGCCGAGCTCCTCACGTCGTACCCCACCCTGGCGGCGGAATACCCCTCGCACGCTGCGCACCTCGCGCACATCGAGACGTCCCTGCGCGCCCTGGCGGCCTCGGGCACGACGAACCTCGGCATTGTGACGGCGAGCGTCCCCTCGTACGAGGCCTTCGCGGCATCCGAGAAGACCTCCCCGGCCTCCCCGTCCCTCCTCCCGGAATACGCCACGACCCTGGCAGCCCGCGGCAAAGCCACCCCCTGGCCCCCCACCCCCACGTCCCCGTGCTGGTGCACCTCAGGCAAGCCGTACTCGGAGTGCCACGGGGGCTAGGAAGGCCTGCCCTCTATTCAGTCGACCATCCCCCAGGCAGCAGCGGTGCTCGTTCCCTGCCAACCATCACCGCTCTGCCAAACCGCTGCGATCCCTTGGTCTTCCAAGTAGGACGCGTACACGCCGATGTCCTCGGAGAACAGGCCTACGAGGTGGGGGGTTGCCAACTCGCTCTCTCGGTAGAGGAAGTAGCTGTACTCACGCAGCTGCCCCACGGCTTCACGGACAGCGGCGGTGATGTTCCCGTTTCTGATGACCTTGGCCTCGACGAGCCACTCTGGGGCGCCGCTGTCTACAACGCCGGCCAGCTCGAGAATAAGGTCCTTGGGGTGAATCCGCTGGTTCCTCGCCTCGTAGTCTCGGGTCTTGATGTACTCGACGAATTCCTCGATCAGCAGCTCATGTTTCCGGCCCTTCATCTGCTGATGAGCAGCGATGTGCGCAACGTACTCGCTGCTGTTCCCCGGCTTGAATGCAATCACCGGTGACGCCGCGTTCTTCCGTTTCCGCTTCGGCTTTGGCGGGGTAAAGGCCTCATCACCACCCTCTCGCGCGGAGCGCATGGCCGTGTCGGCCTCTGCCACCAGCTGGAGAAGAACCTCGGCCTCACGCAGGTCCTGCTGAAGCTGCTCCTCGGCGGGCAGTTCGTCGATCCCGTACGTGCGAGCTACCACGCTCGCCGCTTCGTACGACTCGGGACGATTCCCCGAGCCGAACGACGGACGATGGTTCCACTCCTCAGCCAGGCTCGACGACAGCGCCCCGTAAAGCTCATCTGCTTGCCGTTCAAGATGCGCGTGGAAGGCTTTCTTTCCGCTGATCCTTTCGCTCAGGTCAGTGACTCCTTGCTGAAGGGTCAGCGTCACAGACTTTAGATCCGTGCTGAAGATATAGGCGAGATACACACCAATCTTGGGATCTGTGTTGATCTTCAGATCGAATACGCCGATCCATGGCGCCGTGGCCGCGCTCCCATTGCCGCCGTAGCCGGCAGCGCTCCAGCCCTCCACCACCCCGAGATCGTCGCGGCTGGAGACACCGCGAAGTACCTGCTGGCCAGGCACCTCTGCGCGCGTGCCGGCCTTCTGGTCGTAGGTGTGTGCAACCTCAAGAAGCAGATCCCGCATCGTCATGGCACGACGCTATGCAGCAACTGTCATCTGTCAAACATGACCGATCGCATCCTGTCAAAACTGGCCGGTTACAGGTCGCGCGGGAAGGGCTGTAGCTGTTGGTGGCCGCGGGCTTGGGCCGTGGGTGGGGTGGGGCGGGTGGCTCCCAAGGTGAGGAGGGTGCGGAGGGCGGCGATGACCTGGGGCGGGGTGTCGCGGATCATCGACGGGGTTGCGCTGACGACCAGGATGCCGTGGGACTCCAGGCGCAGGCGGCGCAGGAGGGTGGCGTGCCAGGCGTCGCGCGTGTAGTGGTACTCCGCCGAGTCGATCTCCAGGGCGACCCCCTCGTCGGGCCAGTACGCGTCCGGGCTGGCCAGGAACGTGCCGTCCGGGGTGTACAGGCGGGCGTTCCACAGCGGGGTCGGGAGGTCCGTCGCCGTGAGGGTGTCCCGGGCCAGGCCCTCGGCGATCGAGCGGACCCCGGCGACGAGTTCCGACGCGGCGGCGCGGATCGCCGGGCGGGTGAGGAGGCGGGCCGCGCGGAGCTCGGCGTGCAGGTCCTGCGGGTGGCACCAGCCGGCCTGGACGACATGGGCCAGGGTCGAGCGGATCCGCGCCGGATCCCCGGCCCGGGAGGCGAAGTCGGCCGCCGCCCGCACCGGGCGGGTGCTCGGGACGCCGGACACCGCGATGGTGCGCGGCCAGCGCGCGGTGGCCAGCGGGCGGACCTCCGGGGTGCCGGTGAGCCGGCGCGGGGCGCGGACCAGGACGTCGGCCGGGGTGTACGGGACGTCGCGGATGCCGAGGAGGGCCAGGGCGGCGCCGCCGGTGAGGACGGCCGTGTCGCCGGAGAGCGGGTCCGCGGCGGGCTCGGCGGCGTACAGGACGGCGGCGAGGGCGCGTTGGCGGTGGTCCGGGGGCCCGGTCTGCAGGAGGTACACCCTGGGTAGTAAGCGCTGCCAGGGCCCGCCCGGGCGGGTGCGGGAGGTGATCGTGCCGTCCGGGATCCCGGACGCGGCGAGCTGGTGGCGGGTGGCCAGGTTGAGTTGCCTGCGCAGCAGCGGCTTCGGTGTGATCATGCCGCGGGTATGCCCGGCATGAGTCGCAGACACCCACGGGCTCGCCTTCGGATCACGCCCGATCACGCCGGATCAGCCCTGGCCGTCCGGTGCCCGTACCGGCGCGCTTCGACAACGGCGCGAGATGTGTCGTGCCGGGCCGAAGACACGACCTAGCGGCCCGGGTGGTCCGGGGACAGGAAGACGATCACCCCCGTCTGCGTGCCCGGCCGGGCGGTGACCTCGTGCCAGCCCAGGCGCCGGTAGGTGGCCACCGTGTCGGTCGCCAGGCGGGAGGTCAGCAGCCAGGCCCGCCGGTCCGGGGCGTCGGCGGTGATCTCGGTGAGCAGGGCCCGGCCCGTGCCGTGGCCGCGCGCGTAGGGGCGTACGGCGAGCTCGTCTATCTCCAGCGCACCCGTCAGGAGTTCCCGCACCCGCTCCGGGCCGAGCTGCGCCGCGACCTGGGCGTACCCGCGGGCCTTGGGGAAGGACGCCGGGGTGAGCCAGCCCGTGGCGAAGCCGTCGATGCCGGCCGCGGACTGGGCGAGCGCCGTACGGAAGCCGCGGCGCCGGGCGTCGGCCGGGAGGCGGGCCGCGAACTGACGAATGGTTTCTTCGTCTTCGTTCCACGGCGGGGCGGAGAAGACGTCGGCATAGGCGTCGACCAGTTCGTCCGCGAGGTCGAGGACGGCCTGTCCGTAGCAGATCACGATGTCCGAGCTCCTCTTTTTTCCCGTTTGGGATGGGAGAGTCAATTTATGCCGGACCGGTTCCTGGAGCACGTATCGCGCGGATCCGGCGAGTGTGCGACAAATCCCCTCCCCGTACTCCGTGTCGGGGGGACCCGCGGCGCGTTGAGCAGCCCGTGGACAGACTGCTTCGGGCCACCGGCCGGTGCGTGCTCGCCTTCCTTCTCGTCCTGGGTGTGGTGGCACTGCTGCCGCGCGCCGTCAAGGACGCCGTGCCGGACGGTGTGATCGGCGGGGCCGTGCTCGTGCTGGGGGCGCTGGGGGCCCGCCGGGTGGTCAAGCCCCCGCGCTAGCCTCGTAGCACTCGCAGTAGTAGTACAGGTGAGATCCGTCAGATCAGACGACTTGAGGAGTGGGCATGGCGCGCGTACCGAGTTCCGCAGTGGCGGCCGCCGGACTGGTCGGCGGGTACGCCGTCGCCCGGTGGACCAAGAAGCGTCCGCTGGGCGGTTTCGTACTCGGCGCCGCCGGGCTCGCCGCCGGGCGGGAATGGCACCGGCGCGGCGGCACCCCCGCGGCGGCCGGGCTCGGCGCGTTGTACCTCGCCGGCTTCGCGGGCGCGCACCCGCTGGCCAAGAAGGTCGGGGCGTGGCCGGCCGTCCTCGGGGCCGCGGCCGTCGTGGCGACCGCGTCCTGGGTCGTCGCCGACCGCGGCTGAGGCAGCCGGGCCGGGCAGGCCCGGTGGCAGACACGGCTCTCCGCGTCGAGCCCGCCTGCCTGCCTGCCCGCCTGCCCGCCTACGCGCCTACGCGCCGAACGCCTGCGACACCACGTAGATCAGCAGCCCGGCCAGGGCGCCGACCACCGTGCCGTTGATGCGGATGAACTGCAGGTCCCGGCCGATGTGGGCCTCGATCTTCCGCGACGTGTGCTCGGCGTCCCACCCGGCCACGGTGTCCGTGATCAGCGAGGTGATCTCGGCCCGGTAGGTGGTCACCACGTACACCACCGCGCCCTCGATCCAGCCCTCCACCTTGTCCTGGAGCCGGCCGTCCGTCGCCAGCCGCGCCCCCAGCGACAGCAGCGAGGACCGGACCCGCAGCCGCAGCTCGCTCTGCTCGTCCTCCGCCGCCGAGATGATCATCGACCGGATCGCGGTCCAGGCAGAGGCGATCACGTCCTGGACCTCCTCGCGCTGCAGGATCTCGGACTTCAGTCGCTCCACCCGGGCCCGGGTGTCCGTGTCCGACTGGAGGTCGGCCGCGAAGTCCGTCAGGAACCGGTCCACCGCCCCGCGCGCCGGATGCTCCGGCATGTCCCGCATCTCGGTCAGGAAGCGGAGCAGTTCCTTGTACACGCGCTCGCCGACCTTGCGGTCCACGAACCGCGGGGTCCAGCCGGGCGCGCCGCCCTGGACCGCGCCCATCACCGACTCCCCGTGCGTCACCAGCCAGTCGTGGGCCTTGACGCAGACGAGGTCGACGACGCGGCGGTGCCCGCCGTCCGCGACGACCTTCTCCAGCGTCTTGCCGATCCCCGGCGCGATCTCGGCGGTCTCGGCCCGCCGGGTGATGGCCTCGCCCACGACGGCCTGCACGTCGGAA
The DNA here is from genome assembly GCF_040682115.1 of Streptomyces sp. NPDC051364. Taxonomy (NCBI): domain Bacteria; kingdom Bacillati; phylum Actinomycetota; class Actinomycetes; order Kitasatosporales; family Streptomycetaceae; genus Streptomyces; species Streptomyces sp. NPDC051364. The sequence goes on from NZ_JBFBAH010000003.1 coordinate 503,400, forward strand.
TCGCGCAGTACGGTCAGGGCTCCGCGCAGCGCGGTGGCCAGCTCGGCCGTGACCCGGTCCGCGTGCGCGGGCTCGGCCAGCCAGGCTCCGAGGCGGCTGCCGATGCGGAGGGCGTGCAGGCGGGCGCGGACCACGTCCGGGGAGAGGAAGTTCTCGCCGACGAACTCTCCGAGGGAGACGCCGAGCTGGTCCTTCTTGGTCGGGATGATCGCGGTGTGCGGGATGGGCAGGCCGAGCGGGTGCCGGAACAGCGCGGTGACGGCGAACCAGTCCGCGAGCGCGCCGACCATGCCGGCCTCGGCGGCGGCCCGGACGTAGCCGGCCCAGCCGCCGGCCCCGGAGTGCTCGGCCCAGGTGGTCAGTACGTAGACCAGCGCGACCAGGATCAGGAGGCCGGTCGCGGTGGTCTTCATGCGGCGGACGCCGCGGCGGCGCTCCTCGTCGGCCTCGCTGAACACGAAGCCGCCAGTCCCAGTGCCAGTGCCAGTGCCTACGGCGTTGGTGCGGTTGTCCACGTGCTCCTCCCTTCCCCCGGGCGCCGGTTTTGTCTGCATAGCATCCGACTCCCAGGAGGCCCGAGGAGTTCCCGGCACGCCGATTCACTGCCCGCGAGGGGCCCGGCGTCCCGTACGACGCGACCGAGCCCGGAGGCACGCGCCCCCGCCGGACCTACCGCCGCCGGACGACCCGTGCGGCCCGGCCGAGCTCCGTCGGGCCTCGGGTACCGGCCAGGGCTCGGTCCGGGGTGTCCGGGCCGCGGCCCGGAGGCCTGCGCGGGCCCGCTACAGCTCCTTGTGGAGGTTCGGGCCGCCGGGTAGGGGTTTGGGGCGCTTGGGGGATTTGGTCTTGATTTCGACGCCGCCCCAGAAGGCGAAGCCCGTCACGACCACCCGCGGGGCGCCCGGGACAACCGGGCCCGGGGCGTCGCGCTGGTCGAAGGCGCCCATGAAGCCGAAGCCCCGGACGTCGACCTCCACGCCCGGCGGGACGGTGATCTGGATCCCGCCCATGATCGCGACGCAGTTGATGACCACTTCCCGCTGCGCGAAGTTCGCCTCGCGCAGGTCGAGCTCGCCGCCGCCCCAGAACGCCACCGCGTCCAGGCGGGCGGGCACCGTCCAGTTGCCCTTGCGCTGGAACGACGACATGACCGCGACGGCCGCCGAGGATCCCGCGGGCAGACCGACGCCGCCGCCGATCCGGGACGACCACGAGCTGTCGGCAGGCACCGGGGCCGGGGCCGGGCCCGACGCCGCAATCGGCATCGGGGCCGCGCCCGGCGCCGGCAAGTCGCGGGTCAGTGGTTCCAGTTCGGCGTACGTCTTCGACTTGTACGCAGCCTCCAGCCGCTCCTCGAACTCCTCCATGTCGATCCGGCCCTCGGCGACGGCGTCCCGCAGACGCTCCACCACCCGGTCACGGTCGGCGTCCGACGCCCTCAGCTCCGGCAACGGCTTCTCCGGCCGCTCGTCAGTCATGGGGAACAGCCTATGCAGCCACGCACGGGAGTTGTATGGCCCAGCCCTGGCTCCGACCCCGGCTCGCCCCTGATTTATCCCTTATCCCTGATCCCTGATCCCCTGTCCCTGGCCCCGGGGCGCCCCGGCCGCCCGGCCCCCTGGACCGCCCGCCCCCTCACCCCCGCCCCGCGTACATCCGCGCGATCACGTCCTCGATGTCCGGCTCCCGGACCGACAGGTCCAGCAGCGGGTACCGGGCCGCCACCTCCGCCACCAGTGGCGCCGCCGAGGTCCCCGCCGCGAACGCCAGCCACTGCCGCGGGCCGTCCACCTTCACCACCCGCGCCCCCGCCACGCTGATCTCCGGAAGCTCCCGCTCCAGGTCCACCACCAGCGTCCGCTCGCCGCCGCCCTCCCCCATCGCGTGCAGACCGCCCAGCGGCCCGTCGTACATCAGCCGCCCGTGGTCGATCACCATCACCCGCTCGCACAGCTGCTCGATGTCCTGAAGGTCGTGCGTGGTCAGCAGTACCGTCGTGCCGAGCTCCGCGTTCAACTGCCTCAGGAAGCCCCGTACCTTCGCCTTGCTCACCACGTCGAGCCCGATCGTCGGCTCGTCCAGGTACAGCACGTCCGGATCGTGCAGCAGCGCCGCCGCGATGTCCCCGCGCATCCGCTGGCCCAGCGACAGCTGCCGTACCGGCACGTCCATCAGCTCGGCCAGGTCGAGGCGGTCCACGCAGCGCTCCAGGTTCTCCTTGAACCGCGCCGCCGGGATCCGGTACATCCGCCGCATCAGCCCGTACGAGTCCTTCAGCGGCAGGTCCCACCACAGCGTGGTCCGCTGCCCGAACACCACCCCGATCCGGTGCGCCAGCCGCATCCGCTCCCGCGCCGGGTCGATGCCCGCGACCCGCAGCCGGCCGCCGCTCGGCGTGAGGATGCCGGTCAGCATCTTGATCGTGGTCGACTTCCCGGCGCCGTTGGGCCCGATGTAACCGACCACCTCGCCCCGCGCCACCTCGAAGCTGATCCCGTCAACCGCCCTGACCTGCCGCTTCTCCCGCCGCATCAGGCCCACCCGGCGCCGTACGTCGAAGACCTTCTCGACCCCGTCCAGCTCGATCAGCACATCCGTGCCCACAGCCGCTCAGCTCCCCGTACTCCGGTACGAACGAAGACCCGCACGCCACACCAGCGACGCGGGTACGAACACCACCACCGCCACCAGCGGGCTCAGGAACGCCACCCACCCCGGCAGCCCCAGCGGATCGGGCCGCCCCAGCACGTACAGGGCGGGCAGCCAGTTCACGAAGGCCAGCGGCACGACGAAGGTGACCCCGCGCAGCAGGTCCTTCCCGAACACCGCCGGCGGGTACTGGAGCATCGTGTTCCCGCCGTACGTGAAGGAGTTCTGCACCTCCGCCGCGTCCCCGGCGACGAACTGGAACGCCGCCCCGGCCACCATCACCGCCCCGAAGATCGCCGCCCCGGCCACGACCATCACCGGCATCAGCCACACCTTCCCGGCCGTCCACTCCACGTCCAGCGCCGAGACCGCCCAGACCAGCACCGCCAGGCCCTGCCCGATCCGCCCCACCCGCCGCAGCGCGAAGCGGTCCGCCGCGACCTGCGCGAGCACCGGGACCGGGCGCACCAGCATGGTGTCGAGCGAGCCGTCGCGGATCCGGACGCCGATCCGGTCCGTATTGCCGAGGAGCAGATCCGCGAGCCCCAGCGAGGCCGAGGCCGACCCGTACAGCAGGGCGATCTCCGGCAGCGCGAAACCGCCGAGCACGTCCACGTGCGAGAACATGATCCAGATCGCGACGAAGTCGAGGAGCGTGATCGCCGCGTTCCCGAACGTGGAGAGCAGGAAGGACGTCCGGTACGTCATCGTCGACCGGACCCACATCGCCACGATCAGCCCGTAGCCGCGCAGCCCCTCCACGGCCCGGTTCCGCGGCGGGACGTCCACGAGTCCTCCGGGCCGCCGCGCCGGAGCCACCACCGCCTCAGCCACCCTGGACCACCACCTTCCGCGTCGCCGCCGACTGCAACAGCCGCCCCGCGCCCAGCAGTACGAGCGCCCACCCCGCCTGGAAGCCCAGCGCCCGCACCGCGCCCCCGGCGCCGGCGTGCACGCCCATCAGCACGTCCAGCGGCACCTGGATCATCGCCGCCCACGGCAGGACGCGGACGATCTCGCCGAGGCCGCCCGGGAACACCGTCAGCGGCAGCAGCATCCCGGAGCAGAAGATCGTGACGACGACGGCCATCAGGTTGATCCCGGCCCCGTCCATCAGCCAGAACGCGGCCAGCCCCAGCAGGTACCGGATCCCGAAGCTGACGACCAGCGCGAGCAGTACGGACACCAGGAACAGCAGCCAGCGCAGCGGATCGGCGGGCAGCGCCAGCTCGAACGCCAGCGCCCCCGCGAACAACGGCACCACCCCGCGCCCGAGCAACTGGAAGCCCGCGCGCCCCAGATCGGCCGCGAGCCACCACATCTGCAGATCGGCCGGCCGGTACAGGTCGACGGCGATGTCACCCGTACGGATACGCTCCTGCATCTCGTCCTGGAAGCCGCCGCCGATGAGCGCGCCCGCGGCGAGCAGCGACTGGCTCACCCAGACGAAGGTCAGCGCCTGCGCCTGGTCGTAGCCGCCGAGTCCGGGCCGCTCGTCCCACAGCGCGACGTACGTGTACGCCAGGATGAAGCCGAAGACGGTGTTGGTGAACACCCCTGCCGCCGTCGCCGTCCCGTACGTGGCGTAGCGCCGGAACCCCCCGGCCGCCACGGCCGGATAGAGCCACGCTCTGCGAGCCGTTGCCTGGCGCACCGTATCCCTCCGTTTTCCCCGGTCGTTCCTACGTCGGCCAAAGCGCGCGAGCTTAGTGCGGAGGGGCGATCCACGCGACCGATTTACGCCCGTCCGAAGCGGAATGAGCGGTCATCGGGTAGACAGCACGGAGTACAGATGTGGTTATTTCGTACGGCGTCGAGGAGTCCTGGCGATGAGCGACCAGTCACCACCACCGGGCTGGACCCCTCGTGACCCGGACACCCCCGCAGGACCTCCCGCGCAGCAGCCACAGAATCCACGGCAGCCGTCCGGCGAGAAGCAGTCGCGCCGAGCCGCCGACAAGGCCGAGCGGAAACGGAAGCGGACCGGCTGGCGCCGCCTCGTCCCCACCTGGCGCATCGTCCTCGGCACCGTCCTGCTGCTCGCCCTGCTGGTCATCGGCGCCCTCATCGCCGGCTACCTGCTGGTCCACATCCCTCCTGCCAACGCCGCCGCCACCGCCCAGTCCAACCTCTACCTCTACGCCGACGGCTCCCAGCTCGCCCGCGACGGCGAGGTCAACCGCGTCAACGTCCCGCTCTCGCAGATCCCCCGCACGGTCCAGGAGGCCGTACTGGCCGCCGAGGACCGGGACTTCTACTCCGAACGGGCGGTGGACCCCAAGGCGATGATCCGCGCCGCCTGGAACACGGCCACCGGCAAGGGCACCCAGTCCGGCTCGACCATCACCCAGCAGTACGTCAAGAACTACTACCTGGGCCAGGAACAGACGATCACGCGCAAGGTCAAGGAGTTCTTCATCGCGATCAAACTCGGCCGCGAGAAATCGAAGGACTACATCCTCGAGGGCTACCTCAACACCAGCTACTTCGGCCGCAACGCCTACGGCATCCAGGCCGCCGCCCAGGCCTACTACGGCAAGGACGTCGGCAAACTCACCACCGCCGAAGGCGCGTACCTCGCCACGCTCCTCAACTCCCCCAGCGCCTTCGACGTCGTCGCGCACCCCCAGAGCCGCGCCCGCGCGGTCGCCCGCTGGAACTACGTACTCGACGGCATGGTCAAGAAGCAGTGGCTGCCCGCGGCCGCGCGGACCACGACGCAGTTCCCCGAACCCGGCAAGGTCCGCCCGGCCGCCGGCCTCTCCGGGCAGCGCGGCTACCTCGTCGAGGCCGTCAAGGACTACATCGTCGAGCACAAGATCCTCGACGAGAAGACCCTCGCCGAGGGCGGCCACCGCATCACCACCACCATCGACAAGCGCCGCCAGAACGCCTTCGTCGACGCCGTCGACGAGAAGATGGTCGGCAAACTCGACCCGGAAGCCCGCAAGGCCGACCGCGTCGTACGGGCCGGCGGAGTCTCCATCGACCCGGCCACCGGCAAGGTCGTCGCCATGTACGGGGGCATCGACTACACCAAGCAGTACGTCAACAACGCGACCCGGCACGACTACCAAGTGGCCTCCACCTTCAAGCCGTTCGTGTTCGCCGCCGCCGTCGAGAACGACTCCCGCACCCAGGACGGCCGCTTGATCACCCCCAACACCGTCTACAACGGCGACAACAAACGCCGCGTCGCCGGCACCCGGACCCCCTACGCCCCCGAGAACGAAGGCCAGTTGTCGTACGGGAACATCCCCGTCAGCACCGCCACCGACCTCTCCGTCAACGCCGTCTTCGCTCAGATGGTCGTCGACGTCGGCACCGCCAAGGTCAAGAAGATCGCCATCGACCTCGGCATCCCCGAGAACACCCCGAACTTCGTAGCGAGCCCCGCCATGGCCCTCGGCACCATGCAGGCCAGCGTCCTGGACATGACCCAGGCCTACGCGACCCTCGCCGACCACGGCCGCTACACCCCGTACACGCTCGTCGACAAGATCACCAAGGGCAGCGACAGCATCCACCTGCCCGACCGCACCCCGAAGCAGGCCGTCAGCCGCGAAGCCGCCGACACCACCACGTCCATGCTGGTCAGCGTCGTCGACAACGGCACCGGTACGGCCGCCCTCGCAGCCGGGCACCCGGCCGCCGGCAAGACGGGCACCGGCGAACTGGACCGCTCCGCCTGGTTCGCGGCGTACACCCCGGACCTTGTCACGGTCGTCTCGATGATGGGCCAGGACCCCGACACCGGCGCCCTGGAATCCCTGTACGGGGCACTCGGCGAGGCCCGGATCGGGGGCGGCGGCTACCCGGCCCGGATCTGGGCGCAATACACCAAGACCGCCCTGGAAGGCAGCGACCCGCTGGACTTCGACCTCGAACTCCAGCCGGGCGCCGCCCCGTCCCCGCCGCCGTTCATCCCGAGCAGCCCCGAGCCGACGCCGGACGAGAGCACCCCGCAATCCCCGGCACCGCCGAGCCGACCGAACCGCCCGAACCGCCCGACACCGCCGGACGGCGAACAGGACCAGGGCGGCCGGAACCAGGGGCAGGACACCGAGGGCGGCACCACCGAAGGCGACACGACCGAAGGCCGGAGCAACGAGGGCACCACCGGCGGGACGACCACCGGGACCACCGGCGCAGCGACATCGGGCACCACGGCCGGCACCACCGCCGGCGCCCTGGGCGGCGTCACCGGTGGCCGCCCGCGCAGCCGCCCCCCGTCGCAATACCTGGAATAGCCGCAATCGCGGAAGTAACCCGAACGGGGGGGGAGAGATCAGTGACCGGATGTCGCCTTCAGCCCCACCACGGCGACCAGCAGCAGGCAGATGAAGAAGATCCGGGCGGCGGTGACGGGCTCACCCAGCACCGTCATCCCCAGCACCGCGGCCCCGGCCGCACCGATGCCCACCCACACGCCGTACGCGGTACCGATCGGCAGGGTCTTGGCGGCGTAGGAGAGCAACACCATGCTGGCGACGATCCCGGCACCGGTGAACACGCTCGGCCACAGCCGGGTGAACCCCTCCGTGAATTTCATACCGATCGACCAGCCGACCTCGAGCAGACCGGCGACGAGAAGCAGAACCCAGGCCATGACAGGCACCTCCGGAACGAGAGCGAACGGGGTGCGTCGTCTTGTCGTACAGCCACGGCTACCCGGTACGGCGCGTCTCGTCGGGGGTTCCCCACCACCGTAGCAAAGCGCAGGCAAAAGGGCCGGTGACCCCGGTCACCGGCCCTTCAACGATCGAACCACTACAGGTACAGCCCGGTGGAGTCCTCGGACCCCTCCAGCCGCTCCGCGGCCACGGCATGCAGATCCCGCTCGCGCATCAGCACGTACGTCGCACCCCGCACCTCGACCTCGGCCCGGTCCTCCGGGTCGTACAGCACCCGGTCGCCCGGCTCCACACTGCGTACGTTCTGCCCGACCGCGACCACCTCGGCCCAGGCCAGCCGCTTGCCCACGGCAGCGGTCGCCGGAATCAGGATGCCGCCGCCCGAGCGCCGCTCACCCTCCGGCAAGTCGGACTTCACGAGCACACGGTCGTGCAGCATGCGGATGGGCAGCTTGTCGTGGGTGGTGGTGTTGGTGTTGTCGCTCACGCCACGAACCTACCCGTCCGCGCCCCGCCTGTACGCCGCAGGGTCATCGGCGCTTGCGCCGCGCCGACGCCACGAGCAGGCCGATCACACCCGCCGCGAGCAGCGCGACGGGCGCGATCCGCTCGAAGCGCGGGGTACCGTCGTCGTTCCGCAGACCGTCCCGTACATCCGTCAGCAGACGGTTCACGGCGACGACGGCACGCCCGGCGGTGTGGTCCACGGTCGAGGCGACCCTGGCCTTCGCATCCCCGATGATCGTCTTCGGGTGCACGCGCACACCGATCTCGTCGAGTGTCTCGGCGAGCTGCTCGCGGCGGCGGACGATGTCCGCCTCGATCTGTGCGGGGGTCCTGGCTTCCGGCACCGCGCTGCCTCCGTCGTCATCGGGTCGAGTAGGGGGCGTAGCCCACCATGAACAGTCTGTCAGCTTAGTCTCGGACCGTACCGATCCCCTCCCGAGGAGACTGTTGACATGAGCGAGCGACTCCAGCCGGGCGACACCGCCCCCGCCTTCACCCTGCCCGACGCGGACGGCAACGAGGTCTCGCTCGCCGACCACAAGGGCCGCAAGGTGATCGTGTACTTCTACCCCGCGGCGCTGACGCCGGGCTGCACGAAGCAGGCCTGCGATTTCACGGACAACCTGGCGGTGCTCGCCGAGGCCGGCTACGACGTGATCGGGGTGTCCCCGGACAAGCCGGAGAAGCTGGCGAAGTTCCGCGAGAAGGAGCACCTGAAGGTCACCCTGGTCGGCGACCCCGAGAAGAAGGTCCTCGAGACCTACGGCGCGTTCGGCGAGAAGAAGCTGTACGGCAAGACGGTGACCGGGGTCATCCGCTCCACGGTGATCGTGGACGAGGAGGGCAAGGTCGAGCGCGCCCTCTACAACGTCAAGGCCACGGGCCACGTAGCCAAGATCATCAAGGACCTGGGCATCTGACTCCCGCCCGCCCCGACGGAGCGGCCCGCACCGACAAACCAGTGCGGGCCGCTCCGTTTGTCGGACGTAACCGTCCGCATACCGCTTCGTTAGTCCATACGAGACACGAACACCGGGCCGGACCGGAGAGGCAACGATGGCGGTGAGCCCGTACACGCGGGAGCGACTGGCGGAGGCGGCGAGGACGTCGCGGACGCTGACCGAGGCGCTGGAAAAACTGGGAGCGGACCCGAAGAGCGGCTCGCGCCGCTACCTCCATGAGCGGATGCGGCGACTGGGGGTGGACGTCTCGCACTTCGAGCAGGAGGGCGCGAAGTGGACGAAGGAGGTCCTCCAGGAGGCGGTATCCGCTTCGACGAACATGTGCGAAGTACTGCGGCGCCTGGGGCTGGAGAACGTGGGCGGCCACCACACGCACATCAGCCGCAAGGTGAAGGCCCTGGCTCTGGACACCTCGCACTTCACGACGACTTCAGGTGCAGGCCGGTACCATCCCCGCAGGACGCCGGAGTCGCTCCTCCTGGAACAGACACCCGAGCGAGCGCGCCGGGTCCCCGGCGAACGGCTCAAGCGGGCCATGGTCGCGCTTGGCGCCGAGGAGCGCTGCGCCGACTGCGGCACCGAGCCCGTCTGGCTGGGCGAGCCGCTCCCGCTGGAGGTGGACCACATCAACGGCGACTGGGGCGACAACCGCCCGGAAAACCTGCGCCTCCTGTGTCCCAACTGCCACTCCACGACGGACTCGTACCGGGGTCGCGGGAAGGTCGGCCGATGAGCCGCGGCAACAGCTACACGCGGGAGGTGCTGGCCGATGCCGCCGCACGGTGCGGCGGCATCGACGAGGTGATCGCATACCTCGGCACACCGCTGTACGGGCACCTCGGGCGATACCTGATGAGGCGCTTCGCCCACTTCGGCATAGACGTCTCCCATTTCCGGCCGTCGGGTGGTCGCGATCGCCCTTCCAAGGAGCAACTCCGACGGGCGATAGCCGAGTCCCTCAGCATCGCCGGAACTCTTCGACGACTTGAGTTGCCGGACACCAGCCGACAACGCGCACGCTTGCACGGTTGGGTCATGGACGACGGCCTGGACACGTCGCACTTCCTGGGGCAGGCACACCAGCGCGGAAGGCCCGGCCCCACACCGGTCAAAACGGCGGAAGCCATTCTCGTCAGGCATGAGGGCAAGCAACGCACCAAGACGCGACTGCTGCGCCGGGCTCTCCACGAGACCGGCGTCCCCGAGCTGTGCGACCGGTGCGGTACGGCTCCGGAATGGCGGGGGCGCCCCATGACGCTGGAGGTGGACCACATCAACGGCGACTGGAGCGACGATCGCCGGGAGAACCTGCGACTGCTCTGCCCCAACTGCCACGCCGTCACCAGCACATGGTGCCGGGGAGGCCGACGGCGCGATGATGTCGACCGCCGAACCTCAGCAGTCGTAGACTAGCCGGAGTCGACCGGATCCAATGTCCGATTTGGGCGACATGTCGCGGTCGTGGTGGAATTGGCCTACACGCAACTTTTAGGTAGTTGTGGGAGAAATCCCTTGAGGGTTCGAGTCCCTCCGGCCGCACCTGAACGAAGGCCCCGGCTCACTCAGTGAGCCGGGGCCTTCGGCGTGGTCAGGGCCCAGCCTCAGCCCAGGAGGGCTCGGATGAACGGGACCAGGGCTCGGAAGGCCTGGCCGCGGTGGGAGATGGCGTTCTTTTCCGCCGCGGTGAGTTCCGCGCAGGTGCGGGTGTCGCCCTCGGGCTGGAGGATCGGGTCGTAGCCGAAGCCGCCGGTGCCCGAGGGCGCGTGGCGGAGGGTGCCCAGGAGGCGCCCCTCCACGACGCGTTCGGTGCCGTCCGGGAGGGCCAGGGCCGCCGCGCACGCGAAGCGGGCTCCGCGGTGTTCGTCGGCGATGTCCCCGAGCTGGGCCAGCAGCAGGTCCAGGTTCGCCTTGTCGTCGCCGTGCGTACCGGCCCACCGCGCCGAGAAGATGCCGGGGGCGCCGTTCAGGACGTCCACGCAGAGGCCGGAGTCGTCGGCGATCGCCGGCAGTCCGGTGGCCTGCGCCAGGGCGTGGGCCTTGAGGAGGGCGTTCTCGGCGAAGGTGACGCCGGTCTCCTTGACGTCCGGGATCTCCGGGTACGCGTCCGCGCCGACCAGCTCGTGCGGCAGGCCGGCGTCGGACAGGATGGCGTGGAGCTCGGCGATTTTGCCCGCGTTGCGGGTGGCGAGGATCAGGCGGCTGGTCATGCCGCCCATTATCCGGCCCCCTCCGAGCGGGTGACGGCTCAGCCCGGGGTGCAGACCTTCGACAGCTCCTTCGCCGCGTCGGCGACCGGCTGGATGTCCGGGTTCGGGTTGCCGTTCTCGATGGCCGTGCGGACGTTCTTCACCGCCGTGGTCATGGAGGAGACGGCCTTGCTCAGGTCGGCGTTGTCCGTCTGGTCGCCGACCTTCTTGAGGTTCGTCTCGATCTGGTTCAGCGCGTTCTGGGCGTCCTGCGGGCTGTTGCCGGCCTGGGAGACCGCCTGCTGGAGGTCGTTCGCGCCGTCCGTGATGGCCACCGCCGTGTTCGCGCAGTCCATGGCCGTCGAGATCGCGTCACAGGACGTCAGCGCCGGGACGGCGAGCGCCGCAGCCAGGACGACCGCCGCTATGCGGTGCTTCGGGTTCATGTTCGGGTCTCCCAGAAATCGACGGATGCGAGGACGGGCGCACGGCTTCGACACCGTGCGCCCGTAACCGGTGGGACGCAGGAGCGCGCCCTGTGGTTCTGTCTAGAGCTGGAGCGCGCCGAGCTGGATGGCTTCGAGGTCGGCGCAGCCGCCGGCGGCCAGGTCCAGGAGGGCGTTGAGTTCCTTGCGGTCGAAGGGCTCGCCTTCGGCGGTGCCCTGGACCTCGACGAAGCGGCCGTCGCCGGTGCAGACCACGTTCATGTCGGTCTCGGCGCGCACGTCCTCCTCGTAGCAGAGGTCGAGGAGGGGGACGCCGTCGACGATGCCGACGCTGACGGCGGCGACGGTGCCGGTGAGCGGCTTGCGGCCGGCCTTGATCAGCTTCTTCTGCTGGCCCCAGGCGACGGCGTCGGCCAGCGCGACGTAGGCGCCGGTGATGGCGGCGGTGCGGGTGCCGCCGTCGGCCTGGAGGACGTCGCAGTCCAGGACGATGGTGTTCTCGCCGAGGGCCTTGTAGTCGATGACGGCGCGCAGGGAGCGGCCGATGAGGCGGGAGATCTCGTGGGTGCGGCCGCCGATCTTGCCGCGTACGGATTCGCGGTCGCCGCGGGTGTTGGTGGAGCGGGGCAGCATCGAGTACTCGGAGGTGACCCAGCCTTCGCCGCTGCCCTTGCGCCAGCGGGGGACGCCTTCGGTGAAGGAGGCGGTGCAGAAGACCTTGGTGTCGCCGAAGGAGATGAGGACGGAGCCCTCGGCGTGCTTGCTCCATCCGCGTTCGATGGTGACCGGGCGGAGCTGTTCGGGCGTGCGGCCGTCGATGCGAGACATGCGTCCGAGCCTAGTCGGTGCGCGGATACGCGAAGACCCCGTCCGCGTACGTGCGGGACGGGGCCTCGTGGAGGGGTGTGAGAGCGGGAGCTCAGCTCACCGCGTGCTCATACCGTGTTCACATCATGTCTTCGATGTCGGCGGCGATCGGGTCGGCGTCGGTGCCGATGACGACCTGGATCGCGGTGCCCATCTTGACGACGCCGTGGGCGCCGGCGGCCTTCAGGGCGGCCTCGTCGACCTTGCTGGGGTCGATGACCTCGGTGCGCAGGCGGGTGATGCAGCCCTCGACCTCTTCGATGTTGTCGATGCCGCCGAGCCCGGCGACGATCTTCTCAGCCTTGGTGGCCATGTGTTTCTCCCTGAGTTCTACGAAGAACGAGTCTCGGCGGCCCTGTTCCAGCCAGCGCGGTCCGCTTTGTCACGGTAGCCCACTGTTGGCCCAGCTACGCGAGCGCGGGTCCAGCTTCTGCCGAATGATGACGATCAGCAGCAACCCGCCCTCCGGGCGGGTGAATGCGACCGCATCATAAGTGGTCTACACCAGTGTGCCGCACCGGACGCACGTGCCCAAACGGGCCTGCCAGGGAGGACGCCGATGAGCGCGAGCAGCGCCGCAGCAGCACCGCAGCCGAAGTGGTGGAGCGGCTTGTACCCGGGCCTGCAGAAGATGGGGCGCAGTCTTCAGCTGCCGATCGCGGTGCTGCCCGCGGCCGGACTCCTCAACGGGCTGGGGCAGCCCGGCGTGTTGGGTGAGGAGGGCCTGAAGTGGACGATCGTGTCCAAGGTGATGGTGGCCGCGGGCGGCGCGCTGCTGAACGCGGACATCGGCCTGCCTCTGCTCTTCTGTATCGGTGTCGCGATCGGCATGGCCAAGAAGGCGGACGGTTCGACGGCCCTCGCGGCGGTGGCGGGCTTCCTCGTCTACCGGGGCGTGCTGCACGCCTTCCCCAACGACTGTCCGATCGGCACGAAATCCATCGGCGGCGGCTGCATCGGGCCGAACAACACCTTCGTGGAGTTCACGTACCAGAACCCCGGCGTGTTCGGCGGCATCGTCATGGGCCTGCTGGCCGCCTGGTTCTGGCAGCGCTTCCACCGGGTGAAGCTGGTCGACTGGCTGGGCTTCTTCAACGGCCGCCGGCTGGTGCCGATCATCATGTCGTTCGTGGCGATCGGGTTCGCCGCGATCTGCCTGTGGATCTGGCCGCCGGTCGGCAGCGCGCTGGAGAGTTTCTCCGACTGGCTGGTGGGGCTGGGCTCCTGGGGCGCCGGCATCTTCGGCGTGGCCAACCGCGCGCTGCTGGTGATCGGCTTGCACCAGTTCCTGAACGTGCCGGTGTGGTTCCAGTTCGGCAGCTACACCAAGCCGGACGGGACGACGGTGCACGGTGACATCAACATGTTCCTGGCGGGCGACCCGAACGCCGGGCAGTTCTTGACCGGTTTCTTCCCGATCATGATGTTCGCGCTCCCTGCGGCGGCGCTGGCGATCACCCACTGCGCGAAGCCGCAGCGGCGCAAGGAGGTCGCCGGTCTGATGCTGTCGGTCGGCCTGACCTCGTTCGTCACGGGCATCACGGAGCCGATCGAGTACTCCTTCCTCTTCGTCGCGCCGGTGCTGTACGCGATCCATGCGGTGCTGACGGGCGTGTCGATGGCGGTGACGTGGGCGCTGGGCGTCCACGACGGCTTCAGCTTCTCGGCGGGCCTGATCGACTACCTCATCAACTTCGGCCTGGCGACGAAGCCGTTGCTGATCATTCCGATCGGCCTGTGTTTCGCGGTGGTGTACTACGCCGTATTCCGCTTCGCGATCACGAAGTTCGACATCCAGACGCCGGGCCGGGAGTCGGACGAGGAGATCGCCGCGATGGAGGCGGACAACACCAAGGCGTAGAGCACGAAGGGGTAACGAACCCGGCGCAGCGCGAGGCCCTCGGATCCACGGATCCGGGGGCCTTCCGCTTGTCCTGCGCCCGTCCTCCGCTCGTCGCGGACTCGCGGTCGGCCCCGCGGGCGAAGTGTGGCGTAGACCACAGGAAATCGAAGGTTCCTTATCTATCCCCGACCATGCTACAACTGGTCTACACCACGGATTGGTGTAGACCACGCAGCCCGGTTCGGAGCTCGCGTACCCCCATTTTGAGACGCCGCCATCCCCCGTTTGTACTCCCTGGGCGGCGCCTTGCCTTCTGGAGGAACCTCATGTCCACAGCCACCGCTGCGGAAAAGAAGAAGGGCGCGGGCGTGATGGCCGTCATGCAGCGCATCGGCCGGAGCCTCATGCTCCCCGTTGCGGTGCTCCCGGCCGCCGCGTTGCTCGTCCGCCTCGGCGACAAGGACATGCTCGGCGACCCGTCGCTGCCGGGCTTCCTCACCAAAATAGCCGGTTACATGTCGGCCGGCGGCGGCGCGATCCTCGACAACATGGCGCTGCTGTTCGCCGTCGGCATCGCGATCGGCTTCGCCAAGAAGTCCGACGGCTCGACCGCGCTCGCCGCGGTGACCGGCTACCTGGTCTTCAAGAACGTGCTCGCGACGTTCACCGACTCGAACCTGCCGAAGATCGCCAAGGCGGTCGACGGCAAGGTCGTCATGATCGACGCCCCGGTCGACGCCAAGGTGCTCGGCGGTGTCGTCATGGGCATCGTGGTCGCCCTGATCTACCAGAAGTTCTACCGGACCAAGCTGCCCGAGTGGGCGGGCTTCTTCGGTGGCCGCCGTCTGGTCCCGATCCTCTCGGCCTTCGCCGGACTCCTCATCGGCATCGTCTTCGGCCTGATCTGGCCGGTCCTCGGCACGGGTCTGCACAGCTTCGGTGAGTGGCTGGTCGGCTCCGGCGCGGTCGGGGCGGGCATCTTCGGTGTCGCCAACCGTGCGCTGATCCCGGTCGGCATGCACCACCTGCTGAACTCCTTCCCGTGGTTCCAGGCCGGCGAGTTCCAGGGCAAGAGCGGCGACATCTCCCGCTTCCTGGCCGGTGACCCGAGCGCCGGACAGTTCATGACCGGCTTCTTCCCGATCATGATGTTCGCCCTCCCGGCCGCCTGCCTCGCGATCGTGCACTGCGCCCGCCCCGAGCGCCGCAAGGTCGTCGGCGGCATGATGTTCTCCCTCGCGCTGACCTCCTTCGTCACCGGTGTGACCGAGCCGATCGAGTTCACGTTCATGTTCATCGCCCCGGTGCTGTACGCGATCCACGCGGTGCTGACCGGTGTCTCCATGGCCCTGACGTGGGGTCTCGGCATGAAGGACGGCTTCGGCTTCTCCGCCGGCGCCATCGACTACCTGCTGAACCTGGGCAAGGCCACCAACCCGCTGGGCCTGGCGGTCGTGGGCCTGTGCTTCGCGGCGGTCTACTACGTGGTCTTCCGCTTCGCGATCACGAAGTTCAACCTCCCGACGCCGGGCCGCGAGTCCGACGAGGAGCTCGCCGAGCTGCTCAAGGCCGAGGCCAAGTAGGCATCGCGCACGAGAAAGCCCCCGCTCTCCCTTCCGGGAGGGCGGGGGCTTTCTCGTACATGGGGTTCTCAGACCTGGTAGACGGCGCCCGCGTACGCGAGGTCGACCGGGCCGTCGTAGGCCGCGCGGGCGTCGGCGAGGTTCTGGCGGGCGTCCGTCCACGGCGGGATGTGCGTCAGGACCAGCCGGCCGACCTTGCCGCCGCGCGCGAACTCCCCGGCCTCGCGGCCGTTGAGGTGGAGGTCCGGGATGTCCTCCTTGCCGTGCGTGAAGGAGGCCTCGCACAGGAACAGGTCCGTGCCCTCGGCGAGCATCCCCAGCTCGGGGCAGACGCCCGTGTCGCCGGAGTACGTGAGGGAGCGGCCGCCGTGCTCGACGCGGATGCCGTAGGCCTCGACGGGGTGGCTGACCCGCTCGGTGCGGACCGTGAACGGGCCGATCTCGAAGCTGCCGGACTTCAGGGTGCGGAAGTCGAAGACCTCGCTCATGGAGCGCTCGTCGGGGACGTCCTCGTAGGCGGTCGTCAGGCGCTTCTCGGTGCCTTCGGGGCCGTAGACGGGGATGGTGCCGCAGCGGCCGCCCTCGTGCCGGTAGTAGCGGGCGACGAAATAGGCGCACATGTCGATGCAGTGGTCGGCGTGCAGATGGCTCAGGAAGATCGCGTCGAGGTCGTAGAGACCGACGTGGCGCTGCAGCTCGCCGAGGGCGCCGTTGCCCATGTCGAGGAGCAGCCGGAAGCCGTCGGCCTCGACGAGGTAGGCCGAGCAGGCCGATTCCGCGGACGGGAACGACCCTGAGCAGCCGACGACGGTGAGCTTCATGGAGCGAGAACCTCCGGGGACGGTCCGTGGACGGAATGCGGGCCGTGCGTGGGTCGAGCGTAAGGCGCGAAACGTCAGGTCGCTCCTCCGCGGCAGGCCGTTGTGGGGGGAATCACCTGTGCTGTCACCCGGGGGAGCGACGGTGGGCACGGGCGTGCCGGTGCACTGCCGTGCTGAGGGGTCCGGGCGCGGCTACCTTCGGAATATGGACACGTCCTGGTGGCCCGCGGCGGCCGCGGTGGTGGCCGTGGTGCTGGTGGTGCTGGTGGTGGGGCGCCGGCCGGGGATGCCCCGGCGGGCCCCGCCGCCGCACGGGCCGGGTGCGGCGCCGCGGCCGCGGGCGGGTGAGCTGTGGTGTCTGGCGGACGGGCGGCTGTGCCTGGTGCTGGCGGTGTCGTCCGTACGGGCCCACCGGGCGCGGGTCGCGTGGATCACCGGGAAGTACGACGACCGGCGGGCCGGGGTGATCCCGCTGCCGCCGGGGACGGTGGGGGCGCAGGGCCGGGCGAGCTTCCTGGAGGCGGACCGGCCGGCGGAGGTGTGGGTGTGGGAGTTCCGGAGCCGGCTGGGGGTGCTGGATCCTGCGGTGTGGGACGAGGTCAAGGGGCTCGGAGGTGGCGGCTGATGGTGAGGGTGGTGCGAGTGCGGCGGGTGTACGACCCTCCGGAGCCGGAGGAGGACGGCGTACGGGTGCTCGTGGACCGGCTGTGGCCGCGGGGCCTGGCGAAGGCGGTGGCGGGGGTGGACGAATGGCCCAAGGCGGTGACGCCGTCCGGGGAGCTGCGGAAGTGGTTCCACGGGGACGGGGGCACGGCGGAGGAGTTCCGGGCCCGCTACGAGGCGGAGCTGGCGGCGCCGGAGGCGGTGGCGGAGCTGGGCCGGCTGCGCGCGCTGGCCGCGGATGGCCCGATCACCCTCCTGACCGCGGTCAAGGACCCCGCCTCGAGCCACGCCGCCATCCTGTCGGAGCTCCTGTCCGGGTGATTCCCCCAGGCCTCCCGGCCGGGGCGTGCCGCCGGGCCGCTGCGCGGCGCCTTCTCCCCGCCCCGCCCTTTCGCCTCCCCCCGGCTCCGTCCGGGGGGACCCCACCGGAGCGAGCCCCGGACCCCGTTGCGTCTGCGGCGCCGCTGTCGGGGGCCGGCCCCCGGCCCCCGCGGCTCAAACGCCGGCGGGGCCGGATTTCGCCGGGCGGCGCCCAGCCCCGCCGCGTTGGGGGCGCGGGGGCTGGGGCGGAGCCCCGAGGGGCCCGCGGGGGCTATGCCCAGAGTTGGCCCTGGAGGGTTTCGATCGCTTCCTCCGTCGTGGCGGCCGTGTAGACGCCCGTCGAGAGGTACTTCCAGCCGCCGTCGGCCACGACGAAGACGATGTCCGCCGTCTCGCCGGCGGCCACCGCCTTGCGGCCCACGCCGATCGCCGCGTGCAGGGCGGCGCCCGTGGAGACGCCCGCGAAGATGCCCTCCTGCTGGAGGAGTTCCCGGGTGCGGGTCACCGCGTCCGCCGAGCCCACCGAGAAGCGGGTCGTCAAAACCGAGGCGTCGTACAGCTCCGGGACGAAGCCCTCGTCCAGGTTGCGCAGGCCGTAGACCAGGTCGTCGTACCGCGGCTCCGCCGCGACGATCCGTACGCCGGGCACGTGCTCGCGCAGGTAGCGGCCGACGCCCATCAGGGTGCCCGTCGTGCCGAGGCCCGCCACGAAGTGGGTGATCGAGGGGAGGTCCCGCAGGATCTCGGGGCCGGTCGTCGCGTAGTGGGCGCCCGCGTTGTCCGGGTTCCCGTACTGGTAGAGCATCACCCAGTCGGGGTGCTCCGCCGCCAGCTCCTTGGCCACCCGGACCGCGGTGTTCGATCCGCCCGCCGCCGGCGACGAGATGATCTCGGCTCCCCACATGGCCAGCAGGTCACGCCGCTCCTGCGAGGTGTTTTCCGGCATGACGCACACGATCCGGTAGCCCTTGAGCTTGGCCGCCATCGCGAGCGAGATGCCGGTGTTGCCCGAGGTGGGCTCCAGGATCGTGCAGCCGGGGGTCAGCCGGCCGTCCTTCTCGGCCTGCTCGACCATGTGGAGCGCGGGGCGGTCCTTGATCGAGCCGGTCGGGTTCCGGTCCTCCAGCTTGGCCCAGATGCGGACGTCGTCCGAGGGCGACAGGCGGGGCAGCCGGACCAGCGGCGTGTTGCCGACGGCGGCCAGCGGGGAGTCGTAGCGCATCAGACGGAGCCGCCGGCGACCGCCGGGAGGATGGTGACGCTGTCGCCGTCCTTGAGGGCGGTGGAGATGCCGTCGAGGAAGCGGACGTCCTCGTCGTTGAGGTAGACGTTCACGAAGCGGCGCAGCTTGCCGCCGTCGACGATGCGCTCCTCGATGCCCTTGTAGCGCGTCTCGAGGTCCGCGAGGAGCTCGGACAGCGTGGCGCCCTCACCGTTGACGGCCTTCTCGCCGTCGGTGTAGGTGCGGAGGATGGTCGGGATGCGGACCTCGATGGCCATGGCAGGCTCCAGTTGTGAAGTGATGCGGGAGGGGCTTAAGGGCGCGCGGCGCAAGGGCCCCCGCGCGAGGGCCTGTGGTGCTCAGGCGGCAGGACAGATGCTGCTGGCGAGGCGGCACAGGTCGACGTGCAGCCGCGCCACAAGCAGGAGCCTGCTGGGCGTCTCGATGCTCACGTCGTGGGGAACCATGCGGTCATGTTAACGATTCCCGGTCCCCCGTTTGGAGTGTGATCCCGCATCGTGGACGGAAACCGCTCGCATCGTGGTCAGTAGGCCTCGACGACCCGTACTTCCTCCTCGGTGATGACACCGTCGACGATCCGGTACGAGCGGAACTGGAACTCCCCGAGGCCGCCGGTGTCCGCCGTGGAGACCAGCACGTAGTGCGCGCCGGGCTCGTTCGCGTACGTGATGTCGGTACGGGAGGGGTAGGCCTCGGTCGCGGTGTGCGAGTGGTAGACGATCACGGGCTCCTCGTCCCGGTCGTCGAGCTCGCGGTACAGCTTCAGCAGATCCTTCGAGTCGAACTCGTAGAACGTGGGCGAGCGGGCCGCGTTGAGCATCGGGATGAACCGCTCGGGGCGGTTGGTGCCCGCCGGTCCGGCCACGACGCCGCACGCCTCGTCCGGGTGGTCCTTGCGGGCGTGCTCGACGATCTGGTCGTACAGCGCCTGGGTAAGGGTCAGCATGAGCGACAGGATAAGCAGACGGGCCCTCCCGTACCGAGGTGTGGTACGGGAGGGCCCGGATGCTGGACACGGGGTCCGTGGGACCCGGTCGGGCGCCGGTCAGGCGGCCGGCTCGGAGGCGGGCTCGTCGGCCGGCCGGGAGACCTTGTTGAAGGCGGCTCCGCGCGGGTTGCGCTTCTTGAGCACCAGATAGGAGACGCCCAGGATCAGGCCCCACAGCGGCGCGCAGTACAGCGAGACGCGGGAGTCCTTGTCGATGCCCATCATCACGATGACCATGCCGATGAACAGCAGCGCGAACCAGCTGGTCCACGGGGCGCCCGGGGCGCGGAACGGGGACTGCGGCAGCTCGCCGCGGTCGGCCTTGGCGCGGTAGCGGATCTGGCAGACGAGGATCATGATCCAGGCCCACATGCCGGAGATGGTGGCAAAGGAGACGACGTAGTCGAAGGCCTTGCCCGGGGCGACGTAGTTGATCCAGACGCCCACCAGCATCAGCGCGGCGGAGAACGTGGTGCCCACGAGCGGGGTGCCGCTCTTGGTGAGCTTGATGAAGAACTTCGGGCCCTGGCCGTTGAGGGCGAGGTCGCGCAGCATGCGGCCGGTGGAGTACATGCCCGAGTTGCAGGAGGACAGCGCGGCGGTCAGGACGACGAAGTTGACGATCGCGGCGCCGACGCCGAGGCCCATCTTCTCGAAGGCCAGCACGAACGGGCTCTCGCCCGCCTTGAAGTTGGACCACGGGATGACCGACATGATCATGATGAGGGCGCCGACGTAGAAGACGGCGATGCGCCACGGCACGGTGTTGATGGCCTTGGGCAGGGTCTTCTCGGGGTCCTTGGACTCGCCGGCGGTGACGCCGACCAGCTCGACCGCCAGGAAGGCGAACATGACGATCTGCAGCGTCATCAGCGTCTCGCCGATGCCGTTGGGGAAGAAGCCGCGGTCGCTCCACAGGTTGGAGACGGAGGCGGTTGCGGCGGCGTCGGAGAAGCCGACGGTGAGGATGCCGGCGCAGATCAGGATCATGCCGACGATGGCGGTGACCTTGACCATCGAGAACCAGAACTCGAGCTCGCCGAAGAGCTTCACCGAGATCAGGTTGGCGGCGTAGAGGATGACCGTGAAGATCAGCGCGTAGGCCCACTGCGGGAAGCTGTCATGGGTCCAGTACGACATGTACTTGGCCGCCGCGGTCACCTCGGTGATACCGGTGACCACCCAGAAGAGCCAGTACGTCCAGCCGGTCGCATACCCCCAGAAGGGGCCGAGGAACTCTCGGGCGTAGTCCGAGAAGGAGCCCGAGACCGGGCGGTACATCAGCAGCTCGCCCAGGGCGCGCATGATGAAGAAGATGACCAGGCCCGCGATGGCGTAGGCCAGGATCAGGCTCGGGCCGGCCTTCGAGATGGCCTTGCCGGCGCCCAGGAAGAGGCCGGTGCCGATGGCTCCGCCGATCGCGATCATCTGGATCTGGCGGGCTCCGAGTGCGCGGTGGTAACCCTCGCCGCCCTCGGCCGCGGCACCCTCGCCGGGCGTCCTGTCGTGCTGCTCGACCTGCACAGAGGTCATGTCTTGGTGCGCCTTTCTCCACGCCGACCCGCGCCTTCGAAGGCAGCGGATCGGGTCCTCGATCCCCCCGGATACGGATGGAGTTGCACCCGGCGGTCAGCCGGTTCAAGCAGGCCGGGGGACATGGGTGGCGCCCCGTCGGCGGTCGTGAAGATTTATCACGGGCTTACGGGTGGCCGCGGCGCGGAGAAGTGACCTGGGGCACATGAAATTCAGGACAAAGATCCAGAAAAGAATCAGATCACCGCATCGCGGTGATCTGATCGTTATCCGGATTTGAGCGTCCGCTGAGCGAACGCCGCGCGAACAGTGTTCGTACTTGAGGCTTTCCTGAGGGTTCCGAGGGTTCTCAGAGGGTTTCGATGAGTGTTTCCTGGAGGCCGCCGAGCCACAGGTAGGCCATCACCATCGGCTTGCGCGGGTCGTCGTCCGGCAGCCGGAAGAGCATCGCGCTCTCGTCGTCCTCGGTGATGTCGAGGCGGGCCGCGATGGTCAGGCGCAGGTCGTTGAGCGCCCCCAGCCAGCGCAGCGGGAGTTCCCCGGTGAGCTCGAGCACGGCCGCCCCGTCCCCGCCGGGGGTGAGCGCGTCCAGGCTGCGTACGACGGCCAGCGCGTCCTCCCGCTTGCGGCTGCGCAGGTCGTTCTCGGTGAACCGGCGGAATTCCGCCGACCGGGCGGCGAGCTCCTCCGGGTCCACCTTCCGGTCCTCGGGGCCGGGGCCGCCGTAGGCGTCGGGGAAGAGCCGGATCAGCGCGGGGTCGGAGGGGCGCTCGGTGGGTCCCTCGTTGCCCTCGGCGAACAGCACGGCCAGCGGGTCGGCGTCCTCGTCGGGTGCGGGCGCGCCCGGACCGATGAGCTCCAGCAGCTGGACGGCGAGGGAGCGCAGGATGGAGATCTCGATCTCGTCCAGCGTGACGGCGGCGCCGCCGCCCTCGAGGGATTCGAACATTCCGGCGGTCCGCCCCATCAGATGCGGTCCTGGGAGAGGGTCGCCCACAGGCCGTAGCCGTGCATGGCCTGCACGTCGCGCTCCATTTCCTCGCGGGTGCCGCTGGACACGATCGCCCGCCCCTTGTGGTGGACGTCGAGCATCAGCTTGTGCGCCTTGTCCTTGGAGTAGCCGAAGTACGCCTGGAACACGTACGTCACGTAGCTCATGAGGTTGACCGGGTCGTTGTGCACCAGGGTCACCCAGGGAACGTCGGGTTCGGGGACCGCGAAGGTCTCTTCGGCCGACTCGGTGCGTTCGATCTCAATGGGAGCAACACTCACTTGTCCCATGCTGCCACTGCGACCGGCCGGTCGCACAAACGGGTCCCGAGATCTCGTCACTCTGACGAAATGTGCGCTAGCATCCGTGCCATGAACCCTGCGGACCTGGGCCTGCCGGTGGACGTGCCGTCGACAGCGCTCTTCACTGATCACTACGAGCTCACGATGCTGCAGGCCGCCCTGGCGAACGGCACCGCCGATCGCCGCTCGGTCTTCGAGGTCTTCACCCGGCGGCTGCCCGAGGGGCGCCGCTACGGCGTGGTGGCCGGCACCGGCCGCGTCCTGGACGCGGTGGAGAACTTCCGCTTCGACAGCGCGGTGCTGGAGTTCCTGCGTGAGCGGGCCGTCGTCGACATGCGGACCCTGGACTGGCTGTCCTCGTACCGCTTCTCGGGAGACATCTGGGGCTACCCGGAGGGCGAGGTCTACTTCCCCGGGTCGCCGATCCTGCGCGTCGAGGGCAGCTTCGCCGAGTGCGTGCTGCTCGAGACGGTCATCCTGTCGATCCTCAACCACGACTCGGCGATCGCGGCCGCGGCCTCGCGGATGGCCTCGGCGGCCGGTGACCGGCCGCTGATCGAGATGGGCGCGCGGCGCACCCACGAGCTGGCGGCGGTGGCGGCCTCGCGCGCCGCGTACGTCGGCGGCTTCACCTCCACCTCGGACCTGGCGGCCGGCTTCCGGTACGGGATCCCGACGGTCGGGACCTCGGCGCACGCCTTCACGCTGGTGCACGACACCGAGCGGGACGCCTTCCAGGCCCAGGTGGCCTCGCTGGGCAGCGGGACGACCCTGCTGGTGGACACGTACGACGTGGCGGAGGCCGTGCGGACGGCCGTCGAGGTCGCCGGTACGGGGCTGGGGGCGGTCCGGATCGACTCCGGCGACCTGCTGCTGGTCGCGCACCGGGTGCGGCAGCAGCTGGACGAGCTGGGCGCGACGGCGACGAAGATCGTGGTCACCTCCGACCTGGACGAGTACGCCATCGCCTCGCTGGCAGCGGCTCCGGTGGACGCGTACGGGGTCGGCACGCAGCTGGTGACGGGCAGCGGGCACCCGACGTGCTCGATGGTCTACAAGCTGGTGGCGCGGTCCGTGTCGGCGGACCCCAAGGCTCCGCTGGTGCCGGTGGCGAAGAAGTCCACGGGCGGGAAGACCTCGATCGGCGGCCGCAAGTGGGCTGCGCGGCGGGTGGACGCGGAGGGCGTCGCCGAGGCGGAGGTGGTCGGCACGGGACCCGTCCCGTCCGCGCTGGTGGACCGGCAGCTGCTGGTCGAGCTGGTCAAGGCCGGCGAGGTGGTCGCCCGGGAGTCCCTGGAGGCGCCGCGTGAGCGCCACCGGCAGGCCCGCGCCGGCCTCCCGCTCTCCGCGACGCAGCTCTCGCGCGGCGAGCCGGTGCTCCCGACCGAGTACGCGTAGCCCGGCGCGGGGACCCGGGGCCGGGGGCGGCGCCCCCGGTTTCGGGGAGGGGTGGGGTGGGGGAAGAGCCCGCGCAGCGGCAAATACGACAACCGAAGGACACGCGACATGCACCGCGCACTGATCGTCGTCGACGTACAGAACGACTTCTGCGAAGGCGGCAGCCTCGCGGTCACCGGAGGGGCCGACGTCGCCGCCGCGATCACCGAGCTGATCGGCCAGGCCACGGCCGGCTACCGGCACGTCGTCGCCACCCGCGACCACCACGTCGACCCCGGGTCGCACTTCGCGCACCCCCCGGCCGAGCCGGACTTCGAGACCTCCTGGCCGGTGCACTGCGTCGCCGGTACCGAGGGCGTCGGGTTCCACCCGAACTTCGCGCCCGCGGTCGCCTCCGGGGCCGTCGCCGCCGTCTTCGACAAGGGGGCGTACGAGGCCGCGTACAGCGGGTTCGAGGGCGCCGACGAGAACGGCACCCCGCTCGCCCGGTGGCTGCGCGACCGGCAGGTCACCGAGGTGGACGTCGTCGGGATCGCCACCGACCACTGCGTGCGCGCCACGGCCCTCGACGCGGCCCGTGCCGGCTTCGCCACCCGCGTGCTGCTCGACCTGACGGCCGCCGTGGCCCCCCACACCGCCGCGCGGGCGGTCGAGGAGCTCCGGTCGGCCGGGGTCGGGCTCGTCGGCGAGAGCCCCCGCCAGAGCCCGTGACGGGCGAGGCGGGCCGCGGCGGCGGCTCGTGGCCAGTGGCCATTGGCTAGCGGCTAGCAGCTAGCCGCCCAGCAGGGCGCGGATCGGGTGCCAGAGCTCCTGGGCCCGGTCCGGGGCTCCGCGCCACAGCAGCCCGTCCGGGTGGTGCAGGACGGCCGTGACCTCGTCCGGGGTCGGCGGCTGCGCGTTGCCGCGCAGGTACACCGCCCGCATCCCGAGGTTCCGCAGCCTGGTCAGGGCGCGGGCCCGGTTCGCGGCATGTACCAGCACACGGACGTTTCCGCCCTCGCCGCACGGCCTCGGCAGCGTGAGCGCGACCACCACGCTGCCGCCTGGCAATCTGACGAAACCTCCACCGGGCATGATCTTCAGCTCCCCCGTCAATAAGAAAAACTCGCACCCGCATCTAAACGCGATCGGCCGCCGCCCGCTAGAGGGCGACGGCCGATCATGCTTTGACCTGCGGGTTTGCCGTTTTACTTGGCGGCGGGCCCGACCTCGATCGTCATCTGGAGACCGTCGTACGTCTCCTTTGCGATCTTGATCTTGGTGTTGGTGTCAGTGACCTTCACCGAACCGGTCGGGTTCTCGTCGTAGTAGTACTTGCCCTTGTGGTCGTCGAAGACCATGTTCGCGGGCTTCGGCTTCAGGAACAGCGACTCACCGTTCTTGTGCAGGGTGAACGCGTCCGTCGAGTACGCGCTGAACGTCGCGTCGTACGGCTGGATCTTGTTCCGCAGCAGGGTGCCGTCCGCCCACTTCATCGGCTTGGCGTTGGCGTCGACCGGAAGGATCAGACCCTGGCCCGCGTGCTGGCTGGTGTTGTTGTCCTTCTGGGACTTGTCCCACAGCCAGATCAGCAGGCCGTCCTGGTACGGGTAGTGCTCGACCCAGCCCGGCTTGGTGTTGGCGAAGCCGAAGTTGTACGGGCCCACCTTGAGGGTGGAGTCGTACGAGACGTAGCGACGGTTCTCCGCCAGGTAGTACTGCGCGTACTCCTTGGTGAAGCCGCCGCCGATGCGGGAGAAGCCCTTGCCGGTCCAGCCGTTGTCGCCGTTCTCGGCGCCGTCGGTGAACAGGGTCTGGCCGTCCGCGGTGATCGCGAGGGCGTCACCGGTGAAGCCCTTGCCGCCCGCGCCGCCGTCCGTGGCGTAGCGGAAGCGGAGGTCGATCTTCTTGCCGGCGTAGGCGTCCAGCGGGAACTTCAGGTCCTGCCAGGCACCGGAGGCGTCGGTCAGACCGGCGTTGCCCGCGGCGTCGGGCGCGATGGCCTTGCCGTTGGCGGTGCCGTTCAGGACGGTCCAGGTGGCGCCGCCGTCGGTGGACACCTCGGTGTAGAGGTAGTCGTAGTCCTTCTCGATGTCCCACCAGCCCTTGAGGGACAGTGCGGCGGAGGACTTGCCGGTCAGGTCGACCGAGCGCGACAGGGTGTTCTTGAGGTCGTCACCCATGTTGCTCCACCACTGCGAGGAGCCCTCGGCGGGAGCGACGATGTCGGTCTTGACCTGCTTCTTCGGCAGCTCGACGACCAGCGCCTGCTTGTCCTTGGTGTTGTACTCCGAGACGCCCAGCTTGTGGGTGGACTTCGTCGCGGCCTTGGCCGTGTCGTAGTTCAGCCAGCCCAGCTGGAGCTTGTCCCAGGCGGTCATGTCGCCCGGGAGGTCGCCTATGGAGTCCTTGCCGTTGCCGAGCCAGGAGCCGGCGGACATCAGGGACCAGAAGCCGACCGAGTTCTCGCCGCCACCGGAGGTGTCGTAGAGGTCCGGCAGGCCGAGGTCGTGGCCGTACTCGTGCGCGAAGACGCCGAGGCCGCCGTTCTCCGGCTGCATCGTGTAGTCGCCGACCCAGATGCCGGTGTTGCCGATCTGGGTGCCGCCGGCCTTGTTGTCGGCCGGGCCGGTCTTGCCCGCATCGGTGCCGTAGGCGTACCAGCGGTGCGCCCACAGCGCGTTGGTGCCCTGGACACCGCCGCCGGCCGACTCGTCCTCGCCCGCGTGGACGATCTGGAAGTGGTCGATGTAGCCGTCGGGCTCGTTGAAGTTGCCGTCGCCGTCGAAGTCGTTGCGGTCCCACTGGTCGTACTGGGCCAGCGTGGCCTTGATCTCTGCGTCGGTCTTGCCGGCCTTCTTCTGGGCGTCGACCCACGCGTTGACACCGTCGCGGACGGTGTCCCACACGTTGGCGCAGTTGGTCTGACCGCAGTAGTTCGAGCCGTAACGGGCCTCGTTGTACGGGATCTTGACCCAGTCGGCGACCTCGCCCTCGACCGAGTAGCGGCCCGAGGAGGTCTTCTCGTAGTAGGTCTTCAGCGAGTTCTTGCCCTGGCCGGTACCGAAGTACAGGTCCTGGAAGTAGTCGCGGCTGAAGTCCTTGCGCCAGGCGGTGCTGTTGTTCGTGGCGCGGTCCGGCTGGGCGATCTGGTTGCGCGCCGGACCGGGGTTGCCCCCGTACTTCGGGGCGGCCGGCTTCGGGCCGTCCGGACCGTCCGGGTCGAACATGGTCGTGCTGTCGACCTGGTCCCCGAACTCGACGAGGATCGTGAAGATCTTGTCGGTCTTCTCGCGGCCGAGCTCGACGTACTTCTTGTCGTCGAGCTTGACGACCTTGGAGGCGCCCCGCTGTTCGACGGTCTTCTTGCCCGACAGCACCTGGTCGAGCGCGGCTTCCCGCGCCTGGGCCTGCTGGTCGCTGAACGGGCCCTTCAGGTTGTGCTGGACCTGCTCCTTCGCGGGAGCGGTCGGGTCCTGGCGGTCCGCGGCGGGCGCGGTCGACGGCGCCTCGGAAGCCTGGGCAGTGACGAGGAAGGCGCCGGAAGCCGCAGTCGCGGCCAGGGTCACACCGATGGCTGCGGTACGCAGTGCTCGTCGACGGCTGGAATTGCTGGTCACTTGATGTCGTTCCCCTCCCGCGGCCGCGACACAGGTCGGAACGTCTCCATAGGAGCGGGGGGTTCCGCGCGGCGCGCGTCTCAAGTGACGACATTTGACCGGAGAGTCGAAAGAAAAGACAGACCTTGACTTGTTCCTTACAACTGCACTATGCGGTCAGGGAGTTCCGGTATGCGGACGTTCCTCTGCCATATAGGACGAAGGGCGCGTCTTGACCACACTGTGGGACGGGCGGGTGAACCCGTGCGCCCCCCGTGCTCCGGGCACCGTGGGTTAGGTCACGCTTACTGGCGGTTCCGCTCGGGAATCCCCCGACGTAGAGTCGCTTGACGCGCGACCTTGTTGAGCAGACTCCCCCTCCCCGCCTTGAGGACGGATATCACCATGCCGCGTCCGACTGCCGCCCAGCTGTTCTACGGGTCCGCCACCGTCGTCGTGTCGACGATCGCCATGCTGCTGCTCTCGCAGACGGGCACGGGGCGCGGGATCGCCGTCATCGCCACCGCCGCACTGGCCCTCGGACTGCTCGTCGCGCTCACCGCCGCGAGCCCCCGTCGCCGCGGCCGGCACGCCGCCCCCGCCGGAGCCCCCGCCCGTACCCCTGCCGTTCCCCCCGGTGTTGCCGAAATCACGCCCGAACCGGTCCCCGTGGACTCCGTCCCCGCAGACGCGGCGGCCGCCCGGGTGCCTGAACCCCGGGCGGCCGCCGTCGAACAGCCGGTGCACCACTGAGCCGTAGGCCTTCACGGCCCGGCGCAACGTGAGCTACGTCGTTCTGACCACCACGGTCTTGCCGGCCTTGTCGTGCAGGCCCTGCTGGTACGGCTTGTCGACCAGCACCGAGATGAACAGCACGATCGGCCAGAGGCAACCACAAAGGCAGCAGACCAGCCACGGCAGCCAGAGAGCGGCGGCGCGCGTCAGAGAGGCGTTGGACGTCGGGACGCTGCCGTCGTTGAGCATCGCGACGCGCATGCGCATCCACTTCTTGCCGGGAGTCTGCCCGTTGCTCTTGGTGAACCACCAGTCGTAGCCGACGTACGCGACGATCGAGATCAGCAGGAGGACGAGGCCGCTGCCGGCGTACCACCCGTTCACGACATCGCTGACGTCCTCACCCTTGCCCGTGTTCACCTGGTAGAAATTCGAGTCGAGCGCCCACCGGATGAGGGCGAGGGGCACGGACACGATGATCAAGTCGATGAGGCGTGCGACAAGCCGCCTGCCCGTGTCGGCGAGTGGGGGCATCCCGGCCAGCGGATCCGGCATGCCGCCACCACCGTACGCGTCACCGCCTCCGCCGTAAGGGGGCTGGGGTGGCGGGTACCCACCACCGCCGCCCGCACCACCACCGCCCGCACCGCCCGCACCGCCTGCACCGCCGCCGTACGGGCCTCCCGGCGGCGGAGGGGTGCCGCCCGGGGGCGGGGTCGGGCCTCCCGGCGGCGGGCCGTACGGCGAGCCGCCCGACGGAGGCGTCGGTTCCTGGGGCTTCTTGAGGAACGGGTCGTCCTCGGGCGGCTGGCCCGGCGGCGGCTGATCGGTACTCATGGCCCGAGTCGAACCCGGCTCCGCGAACCCCGCAACGGGACGGCGTCCGTTCGGGGGAAGGCGCCCCCGGCGGCCCCTGGCCGGGCCTGGGCCGTCTCTGGAGACGGCCCACCTAGCGGGCCACGTACGTCCTGGCCGCCCGGTCGTGCCAGCCCCGGCGGCGGGGCCGGTCCACCAGGCACCAGAGGCTGCCGGGGAGCCCGAGGAACGCGTACACCAGCCAGCGGCGCAGGGCCGCGCCGAACGTGGGCGGGCGGAGCGTGGCGGCGGACAGCACCCGGACCCCGAGGAGCTTCTTGCCCGGGGTGCGGCCCCAGCGGGCGGTGGGCAGCGCCTCGTAGAACACCCCGAAGAGCAGTACGGCGCCCAGGACGAGGCCCAGGTATCCGGCCATGGTGGTGTCGAACAGCCACACGGTGGTGGTCCGGCCGCTGCCCTTCGCGGCGTCGACCTTGGCCTCGAGGTGGGCGGTGGCCGCGGGTACGAGGTGCCAGGCGGTGCCCGCCGCGACCGCGCCGAGTACGAGGGTGTCCAGCACGCGGGCCAGAGCCCGGCGGACGAGCCCGGCGGGGCGGGCGGCCCGCTCCGCCATCCGCTCGAAGACGGCCCGCTCGGTGGGCCGGGGAGCCGTACGGCCGGCCGCCGGTGCCGGTGCCGGTGCCGCCGACGCCTCGAGGCCGTGGTCCGCCTCGGCGGGGGTGGCCGCCCGGCGGGGGGCAGGGGCAGCAGCCGGGGCGGACCCTTCGGCGGGCCGGGACCCGGACGCGGGCCGGCGGGCCGCCGGGGGCTGCGCAGCCGGCGACGACGGCGCATGTACGGACCGGGCTGCCGAAGCGGCGGCAGCCGGGTCGCGCCACACCGGCGTCTCGGGCTCGGGGCCCGCCACCGGTTCGCGACGGATCGGGGCCTCCGGTTCGGGCCGGGCAGCCGGGTCCCAGGCCACCGGGGCCTCGGGCTCGGGCCGGGCCGCCACCGGGGCGCGCCGCGGTGCCGGGTCGCGCCGTAGCGGGGTCTGCGGCCATGAGGAGGTGAGCCCGGACGACCCGGCACTGCCCCCGGGGGCGGCGGGCCACTCGGGCTCGACGGGAGCCGGAGCGGGCGCGGGCGCGAGAGCCGGAGCGGGCGCCGGCGCCGGGGCCTGGGCCTGGGCGGCCGGGGAGCGCGCGGACAGGATCCCCACGCCCTCGGCGGAGCCCCGCGCCGCGGCCTGCGCCGGGAACCGCTCCGCGGTCGCCGCCGCGGCGGCGGACGGCGTACGGGCGAAGGACACCCCCGGCCCACGCTCCGGCCGCTCGGCCGCGTCGAGCGGCTCCGGGCGCGGCCCGCGCCCCAGCGAGACCCCCGCCGAACGGGCGGGCGCGTGCCCCGGATCGGGCTCCGGCGGCGGGCTGCCCCAGGACACCCGGTGGTCGCGGGGCCCGCCGAAGCCGGACTGGTGCAGCGGGTCGGCCTGCCAGGCGGGCGCCGCCGCGGACGCCGGTACGGTCGGCCCGGCGACGGGTTCGGGCTCGGGTTCGGGCTCGGGTTCGGGTTCGGGTTCGGGTTCGGGCAGTGCCTCGGTCACGCCGGTCTCGTCCAGGAACACCGGGCCCGTCTCGTCGGACCGGGCGGCAGGGCGGCTCGTACCCGGGACCCAGTTGAGGCCGTTCCAGTACCGGATGAACCCGGGGATGGACGGATCGGGGTAGTAGCCCTCGCGGGCCGCGTGTTCGCCGTCACCAGGGGAGGCCGTCAATGTCCCCAACTCCGATCGTGGCTTGAGGCTTGTGCAAGGGGAGGACCATAGCCAAGAACCGTGCCCCGGCAGGTCCGGTAACGGGAGAATCCAAGCCTTTGAGCGAACGCCGCGCCCTACGGCTGTTTTCGGTCACCCGACAGGATCGAGCCAATCCCCGATTCGGTGCGCGAAGTCGCGTCATACCCGGGCACATCGGCGCTCTCTCCGGGTGTGGGGCGCGAACCCGGCCCCGCATCACGATCCGGAGATCCCGAAGTGAGGCCGTCATGCACCACCCCGTCATCGAGCGCGAGCTGGAACTCAAGCTGGTCCTGTCCCCCGAGCGCAGCGTCGCCGTCCCCGCCCGGCTGGTCTACCTGACGGACGACCCGTACGCCGTGCACATCACCTTCCACACCGGCTCCAGCACCCCGGTCAACTGGACCTTCGCCCGTGAGCTGCTGGTCGAGGGGGTGTTCCGTCCGTGCGGCCACGGAGACGTCCGGATCTGGCCCACGAAGGTCGACAACAGGGCCGTCCTCTGCATGGTCCTGACCTCCCCCGACGGCGACGCGCTGCTGGAGGCCCCGGCCGGCTCGGTGTCGGCCTGGCTGGAGCGCACGCTGCGCGTGGTCCCGCCCGGCACCGAGGCCGAGCGGCTGGGCCTGGACGACGCGCTGGCGGAGCTGCTCACGCCGACCCCGGCCGACGACCTGTGGATGCGGGACCCGTGGCCGTCGGACGAGTCGGCGGACGGCGACCTGTGATGCGGATCCGCCATCTCAGCCTCGTACGTTCCATACCCGGACCCGGCGTACGGTCAGAAGAGCTTGCCGGGGTTGAGCAGGCCGAGTGGATCGAAGGCGTGCTTGACCGCGCGCTGCATCTCCAGCCCCACCGGCCCCAGTTCCCTCGCGAGCCACTCCTTCTTCAGGACCCCGACCCCGTGCTCGCCGGTGATGGTCCCGCCGAGGGCCAGTCCCAGCGCCATGATCTCGTCGAAGGACTCGCGGGCCCGGCGGGTCTCGTCCTCGTCGGCCGGGTCGAAGCAGACCACCGGGTGGGTGTTGCCGTCGCCGGCGTGCGCGCAGACCCCGATGAGCAGGTCGTACGTGCGGGCGATGGCGGCCGTGCCGTCGAGCATCTCGGCGAGCCGCGAGCGCGGTACGCAGACGTCGTCGATCATCGTCGCCGGGCGCAGGGTGTCCAGGGCGGTCAGCGACATCCGGCGGGCCTGGAGCAGCAGTTCGGACTCGGCCTCGTCCTCGGCGGGGACGACGGCGGTGGCTCCGGCGGCCGTGCACAGCTTGCCCACGGTCGCGAGGTCGTCGGGCGCGTGCGGGGTGTCGAAGGCTGCGAGGAGCAGGGCCTCGGTGGTGTCCGGCAGGCCCATGTTGCCGAGTGCGTTGACGGCGCGGACGGTCGTACGGTCCATCAGTTCCAGCAGCGAGGGCGTGAGTCCGGCCTCCATGACGGCGCAGACGGCCGCGCAGGCGGCCGCGGCCGAGGGGAACTCGGCGGCCAGCGCGAGCTGCCGGGGCGGCGCCGGGCGCAGGGCGAGGACGGCCTGGACGACGACGCCGAGGCTGCCCTCGGAGCCGACGAAGAGCCGGGTCAGGTCGTACCCGGCGACGCCCTTGGCGGTACGCCGGCCCGTACGCAGGAGCCGACCGTCGGCGAGGACCACGTCGAGGCCGAGCACGTACTCGGCGGTGACCCCGTACTTGACGCAGCACAGGCCGCCGGACGCGGTGCCGATGTTGCCGCCGATCGTGCACTGCTCCCAGCTGGAGGGGTCGGGAGGGTAGTACAGGCCCTGCGCGGCGACGGCCCGTGAGAGCACGGCGTTCACGACGCCGGGTTCGACGACGGCGATGCGGTCGACGGTGTTGATCTCGAGGATCCGGTCCATCTTGACGAGGGAGAGCAGGATGCAGCCGTCGGAGGCGTTGGCGGCGCCCGACAGACCCGTGCGGGCGCCCTGCGGGACGACGGGGACCCGTAGGGCGGTGGCGGTGCGCAGCACGTGCTGCACCTGTTCGACGGTGCGGGGCAGGACCACGGCCGCCGGGGTGCCGGCGGCGCAGAAGTTGGCCATGTCGGTGGCGTAGGAGGCGGTCACCTCGGGATCGGTGAGGAGGGCCTCGGCGGGGAGCCCCTCCAGGAGGCTCGCGCGCAGACGTACGGAGAGATCGTCGTCCATGACATCCATGAGCCCAGCGTGACACCGGGGGCCATCGGTGTGAACACGGCCGCGACGGGCTTCGGACACCTCGGCTAACTCATCATATTGACGCACAGTGACCCCATGGACCGTATCGACCGAATCGCCCGAATCGACGAGGAAGCGCAGCAGCCCGCGCCACCCGTGACCTTCACCGGCCGCAAGACGCTCGTGGCGGCCGCGGTCGCGGTGGTCCTGATCGCCGGGGCCCTGCTGATCCGGCCGGCCCGCCAGGGCGACGACGCGCGCCCGCCGGGGCCCACCGAGCGGGCCGCCTCGGCGGTCGGCATGGGTGCGCCGGCGGCGGCGGTGGACCTGACGGCGCTGGTCGCGGACCGGGAGAAGTGGGTCGCGGGGCACGAGAAGGACGACGCGTCCTGGGCGGTGCTCGGGGCGGCGTACCTGGAGCAGGCGCGCCGGACGGCGGAGCCCGGCTGGTATCCGAAGGCGGAGAGGGCGCTGAAGCGGTCGCTGGAGATCCGACCGGCCGAGAAGGGCAACTTCGACGCGATGACGGG
This sequence comes from Streptomyces sp. NPDC051364, assembly GCF_040682115.1. Taxonomy (NCBI): domain Bacteria; kingdom Bacillati; phylum Actinomycetota; class Actinomycetes; order Kitasatosporales; family Streptomycetaceae; genus Streptomyces; species Streptomyces sp. NPDC051364. The sequence goes on from NZ_JBFBAH010000003.1 coordinate 536,946, forward strand.
CATGGGCACGCTGGCCAATGCCCGGGGCGACTTCGGGACCGGGAAGAAGTGGGGCGAGCTCGTACGGGCGCAGGCGCCGAAGCGGTGGACGGCGTACCCGGTGCTGGTGGACGCGTACACGGGCCTCGGCGACTACAAGGCCGCCGAGCGGTCGATGGAGCGGCTGGTCGACCTGCGGCCGGGGCTGGCGGCGTTCATCCGGGCCTCGCAGGTGTACCGGGACCGCGGCTGGCGCGAGGACGCGACGATGGCGATGGAGCACGCGGGGGGTGCGGCGAAGTCGCCGGCGGAGAAGGCGTACGTACTGTTCCGGCTCGGGGAGCTGGCCTGGGAGCGGGGGGACGCCAAGGAGGCGCTGCGCCAGTACGAGGGCGCGCTGCGGGCGGACCCGGCGCAGGCGGAGGCGCTGGGCGGCCGGGGCCGGGCACTGGCCGGGCTGGGCCGGGGCGGGGAGGCCGTCCGGGACTACCGGCTGGCGCTGGGCCGGGCGCAGGAGCCGCGGCTGGCGCTGGAGCTGGGCGAGCTGCTGGATGCGCTGGGGCGCGGCGACGAGGCGAAGGCGCCGTACGAGATGCTGCGCGCGGCGGCTGCGCGGGGCGCGGCGGAGGGGGTGAACGAGGCGGTGGTCCTCGGCCTGTTCGAGGCGGACCACGGGGATCCGGCGGTGGCCGTGCGGCGGCTGACGCAGGAGTGGGCGCGGCACAAGAACATGCAGGTGGCGGATGCACTGGGGTGGGCGCTGCACAAGACGGGCGACGACGCGGGGGCGCTGGAGTACGCGAAGAAGTCGACGGAGCGGGGGGCGCGGAGCGCGGACTTCGCGTACCACCGGGCGATGATCGAGCGGAGTCTGGGCGACGACGCGGGGGCCCGGCGGCACCTGCAGGAGGCGCTGCGGACGAACCCGCGGTTCTCCCCCGCCCGGGTCCCGCTGGCGAAGGAGGCCCTCGCCTCGATCGGCCAGCCGCCGTCGGGCGGCCCGGAGAACATGCAGCCGACCAAACCGTGGGTGGCCCCGGACCTCCCGAAGGCAGCCAAACCCAAGCCCCCGGCCCCGGCGGCAAAACCGAAGCCGAAGCCGAGCCCGTCGCCCGGCAAACCCAGCCCCGCCAAGGCCTGAGGCAACCCGGCCCCGCCGAAATCAGCAGCAGCCGGGCCGATCCGGCCCGGCCGGCGTTCGAGGCGCGGGGGCCCGGGGGCAGCCCGCCCGATCACCCCCCGGGCCCCCGCGGGCAGCGCCCCCGCAACGGCGCCGCACCGGAACCCGAAGCCGGCCCCCGGCACCGCCGGCGGCAACGGCAGAGCCCCCGGCGCCGACAGGCGACGCCAGGGGCCCGGAACCCGCAACCTACAGGTTGCCCCGCTTCTCCTGCTCCCGCTCGATCGCCTCGAACAGCGCCTTGAAGTTGCCCTTGCCGAAGCCCATCGAGCCGTGCCGCTCGATGATCTCGAAGAACACCGTCGGGCGGTCCTGCACCGGCTTGGTGAAGATCTGCAGCAGGTAGCCGTCCTCGTCCCGGTCGGCCAGGATCTTCAGCTCGCGCAGCTCGTCGATCGGCACCCGCGTGTCACCGACCCACTCGCCGAGCGTGTCGTAGTACGAGTCCGGGACCGAAAGGAACTGCACGCCCGCCGCGCGCATCGTGCGCACGGTGGCCACGATGTCGTTCGAGGCCAGCGCGATGTGCTGGACGCCGGGGCCGCCGTAGAACTCCAGGTACTCGTCGATCTGCGACTTCTTCTTCGCGATCGCCGGCTCGTTGATCGGGAACTTGACCTTCTTCGTCCCGTCCGCGACCACCTTCGACATCAGCGCCGAGTACTCGGTCGCGATGTCGTCGCCCACGAACTCCTTCATGTTCGTGAAGCCCATGACCTTGTTGTAGAACGCGACCCACTCGTTCATCCGGCCGAGCTCGACGTTGCCCACGCAGTGGTCGATCGCCTGGAAGGTCCGCTTGGCCGGCGCTGCCACCATCGGCTCGACGGCGACGTAACCCGGCAGGTACGGCCCGGTGTAGTCGACGCGCTCGACCAGCGTGTGGCGGGTCTGCCCGTACGTCGCGATGGCGGCCAGCACGACCGTGCCGTGCTCGTCCTTCGTCTCGTACGGCTCGTCGAGCCCGCGCGCGCCCTGCTCGACGGCGTACGCGTACGCCGCCCGTGCGTCCGGGACCTCGATCGCGAGGTCGATGACACCGTCGCCGTGCTCGGTGACGTGCTCGGCGAGGAAACGGCCGTGGTCCGTCGTCGGCTTGATCACCGAGGTCAGGACGAAGCGCGCGGAGCCGTTGGTCAGGACGTAGCTGGCCGTCTCGCGGACGCCGTTCTCCGGTCCGGAGTAGGCGACGAGCTTCATGCCGAAGGCGGTGGAGTAGAAGTGCGCGGCCTGCTTGGCGTTGCCTACGGCGAAGACGACCGCGTCCATGCCCTTCACCGGGAAGGGGTCTGCCTCACGCGCGGTGTGCGGGGTGGTTTCGAGGGTCTCAGTCATGAGCGCAGAGTCCCGCCGATCCACAAGCTGCGCAATAGTTCTCTGTTTGGCTGTACAGACTGACCAGCCGGGGCGGAGTATGGCTGAGAGATCTGTGCAGTATGACCACCCGCGGAGCGGTCGGAGGCAGCCATGGGAATCGACGAACTCGACGGCCGGCTCATCGTCCTGCTGGCCCGCGAGCCCCGGATCGGGGTCCTGGAGGCCTCGCGCCGGCTCGGTGTGGCCCGCGGCACCGTGCAGGCCCGGCTCGACCGGCTCCAGTCGAACGGGGTCATCCGCGGCTTCGGGCCGCAGGTGGATCCGGCGGCCCTCGGGTACCCGGTGACCGCGTTCGCGACGCTGGAGATCAAGCAGGGCCAAGGGGCCGACGTACGGGCGCACCTGAACGGCGTGCCGGAGGTGCTGGAGCTGCACACCACGACCGGGCACGGGGACATGCTGTGCCGGCTCGTGGCCCGGTCCAACGCCGATCTGCAGCGGGTGATCGACCGGGTCGTCGGGTTCGAGGGGATCGTGCGGGCCTCGACGGCGATCGTCATGGAGAACCCGGTACCACTGCGGGTCATCCCGCTGGTGGAGCAGGCGGCACACGAGGGCTGAGCCGTCCGGGTGGTCCCGGGGGTTCCAAAGAAGACGTTGCAAAGAAACCCTTGCATAGGAGTCTTTGTAACTCTACGGTTGAGCCATGCCCGAAGAACCGAACGCCGAAGAACCCAAGGTCCGTACGCTCGACGCCCGCTCCCTGCGCGGCCTCGCCCACCCGCTGCGCATCCGCATGCTGGCCACGCTGCGCCACGAAGGCCCGGCCACGGCCTCGCAACTGGCGGAGCGGCTCGGGGAGTCCAGCGGCGCCACCAGCTACCACCTGCGCCAGCTCGCCGCGCACGGGTTCGTCGAGGACGCGCCGGAGCACGGCAAGGGCCGCGAACGCTGGTGGCGGGCCGTCCACGACGGCACCCAGTTCGACGAGAAGCTGCTGTACGCCGAGGACCCGGCCACGCGCGGTGCGGCGGACCTCTTCCTGCACGAGATCGCGACGATCCACACGCAGGAGATGAGCACCTGGCTCGGTACGGCCCACAGCTGGTCCCAGGACTGGCGGCGCGCCTCGGACATCAGCGACTTCACGCTGCACCTGACCGCCGAGCAGAGCCTCGAACTCATCCGCAAGATGCACGACTTGATCAACAGCTACCGCGACCTGCCGCCCGCGGAGGGCACGGAGACGGTCCGCTTCCACACGCACGCCTTCCCGCGCACCGGCGCATAGCCCCGCCCGCTCCCCCTCTCACCATCCCGCAGAAGGAGTCCTGCCGTGCACGCCTTCACGCCCGCCGAGATCCACACCGAGACGCACGCCGCCCGTACCGCCGAACTCGCCTCCGAGGCCGCCGCCTGGCACCTCGCCCGCGAAGCCGCCCCGGCCGCCCCCGCCCTGCGCAACCTGCTCGGCCAGGCCCTGGTCAGCGCCGGGATCCGGCTGATGCAGCCTGCCCACATCCACGCCCGCATCCAGCGCGCCGCATGAGCGACCGACGCCCCTTCGCGGCCGTCCTGGCCGCCAACACCGTCTCCATAGCCGGGAGTTCACTCACCCTGATCGGCGTCCCGTGGTTCGTGCTCCAGACCACGGGCAGCGCCGGCCGGGCCGGGGTCGTCGCCTTCTGCGCCACCCTGCCCGTCGTCGTCGCCGCGCTCGTCGGCGGCCCCGTCATCGACCGGATCGGCCGCCGCCGGGTCTCGGCGGCCTCCGACCTCATCTGCGCCGTCTCGGTCGGCGCGATCCCGCTGCTGCACTACGCGGGCGCGCTGGAGTTCTGGATGCTGTGCGCGCTGATGGCCGTCGGGGGCCTCGTCCACACGCCCGGCCTGACCGCCCGCGGCGTCCTGCTGCCGGACCTCGCCGAGCACGCCGGCACCACCGTGACCCGGGCGGCGAGCCTGTACGACGCGGTCTCCCGCGGAGCCCGGATGATCGGGGCCGCGCTGGCCGGCGTACTGATCGCGGTGTTCGGGGCCGAGTCCGCCCTGCTGCTGGACTCGGCCACCTTCGCCGTGTCGGCGCTGCTGGTCACCACATTCCTGCGCGGGGTCCCGGCCGCCGAGCCGCAGCGGGCCGCCGGGAAGATCTCCTTCGCCGGCTACCGGGCCGAACTGGCCGAGGGCTGGACCTTCCTCACCCGCTCGCGGCTGCTGGCCGGCATCACCGTGATGGTGATGATGACCAACGGCCTGGACCAGGGCTGGTCCGCGGTCCTGCTTCCCGTGCACGGCCGCGAGGCTCTCGGCGGCGCCACCGCGGTCGGCCTGCTCGTCTCCCTCTTCGGCGGCTTCGCGCTGCTGGGCGCCCTGCTCTACGGGGCGTGGGGCGAGCGGTTCTCCCGCAGGACCGTGTACACGACGGCCTTCCTGCTGTGCGGTGCACCCCGGTACGCGGTGGCCGCCTTCACCGACACCCCGCTGCCGCTCGCGGTGACGATGGCGCTGTCCGGGCTGGGCGCGGGCATGCTGAACCCGATCCTGACCACCTTGATCTACGAGAGGGTCCCGGACGCGCTGCGCAGCCGCGTCTCGGGCGTGACCACCGCGGGCTGCGAGCTGACCATGCCGCTGGGCGGGCTCGCGGCGGGCCTGCTCGTCGACGGGTTCGGGGCGACCCCGGCACTGCTGCTGTTCGGCGGCGTGTACCTGCTGACCACGCTCGCGCCGCTGGTCTTCCCGGCCTGGCGCACAATGGAGCGCGCACCGGAGCCGGCCGGCTCCGCCGGCATCGCCGCCGAGGTCAGCAGGACGGAACCGGCTCTCCCCGGGTCAGCGCACGCAGAGCCTGCACCGCGTCCGTCAGCGAACTGACGGGGACCAGCCGGAGCCCCTCGGGGAGTTCGGACTGTGCGTCGGCGCACTCGGCCTCCGGTACGAGGAACACGCTCGCCCCGTCGCGCTGCGCGGCCTGGGTCTTCAGGGCCACGCCGCCGACCGCGCCGACCTTGCCGTCCGCGCTGATGGTGCCCGTACCGGCGATGGTGCGGCCGCCGGTGAGATCGCCGCCGCTGCCGTCGCCGTCGAGCTTGTCGACGATGCCGAGGGAGAAGAGCAGGCCGGCGCTCGGGCCGCCCACATCGGCGAGGTTGAGCTGGACCTTCACGTCCTTCGGGACCTTGTGGAGGTAGCCGAGGGCGGCCTGGGTGGCCGTCGACTGCGACGTGGCCATTTCCTCCAGGTTGTGCGCCTCGATCTCCTTGTCGCTTCCGCCCGAGGGGTAGACCGCCTCCTTGGGCAGGACCGCCCGGCTGCTGTCGAACCAGTCGTCGACGAGCTCGGGCAGGGTCACGGTGGTGGAGGGGCCGGTGGCCTGGATGGTCGTCATCCGGAGCTGGCCCGTGGTCTGCCGGGTCGGGGCGCCCGTCACGGTGATCACGGGCTTGCCGTCGCGGGCGCCGAGCACGTCGGCCGTGAGCCCCGGCTGGGCGATCACGAAGGGCAGCGGCGCGAAGGCCACGGCGGCGAACAGCCCGAGCACGGGCACGGCGCAGACGGCCAGGGCGGCGGGACGCGGCAGACGTGTGAGGCGAGAGAGCACCCGCCCAATCTATCGGGCGCCCCCGACGCCCCCACGCCCCGCCGTCCCGCCACCCTCGGCGCAGGGCGTCAGGGCCGGGCGTCAGCGCAGGGCGTCGGCGACCTCGCGGGCTGCGTCCACGACGCGCGGGCCGACCCGCTCGGGCACGGCGTCGGACAGCATCACGACGCCCACGCTGCCCTCCAGTCCCGTGATGCCCACAAGGGGCGCTGCCGCGCCGCTGGCGCCCGCTTCGAGCTCCCCGTGGGTCAGCGTGTAGCCGGGCTCGGTGAGCGTGCCCTGACGGGCCGCCAGAATGGCCCGCCCGGCTGCCCCGCGGTCCAGCGGGTGGCGGAAGCCGGGCCGGTAGGCCACGTGGTAGTCGGTCCAGGTCGGCTCGACGACGGCCACGGCGAGCGCCTCGGTGCCGTCCACGAGGGTCAGGTGCGCCGTGGCGCCTATGTCCTCGGCGAGGGACCGCAGCGCCGGCAGGGCCGCCTCGCGCACGAGCGGATGCACCTGCCGCCCGAGCCGCAGCACCCCGAGCCCGACGCGGGCCCGGCCGCCGAGGTCGCGGCGGACCAGGGCGTGCTGCTCGAGGGTGGCCAGCAGGCGGTAGACCACGGTGCGGTTCACACCGAGGCGGTTGGAGAGCTCGGTGACGGTCAGACCGTGGTCGGTGTCGGCGAGCAGTTTGAGGACTCTGAGCCCTCGGTCCAGAGTCTGGGAGGTTTCCGCGGTCACGACGCCTCTCCCTCTCTCGGTGAGCGGCGGTGACTCTCGGGATGGAACGACGCCGGTCCCACGGCGACGCACGGAGAGGCCGCCGGTAGCGGCCATGGCACCGGCTGCGCTCCCGCGGCGGCGCTGCCACGGGGCGTTCGATGCGGGGACAGTAGCGAGCGGGTCCGCTCAGCGGAAGGCCTCGTCCAGAATCCGGGCGCCAACTGCCCCTTTGTACCGGTTCAGGATCGCCCGCGGAGCCGATTCGCGACTTCGGCCCGCCGGCGGTGCCTGTGCGATCCCCCGACGCCGGTCCCGAGTCCGCGACCCCCGCAGCGTCGTACGCGGACCCGCCGACGGACACGGAACGTGACCGGGGCCCGTACGAATCTCCGCACGAACCCCGGGTCACAGTCCGTAGAAACGGAGGACGGAAGGACGGGACGACCGGAGGGCGGGAGGCTCCGCGGACGGGAGGACCGGGAGAAGGGACGACGGGCTCACCGCATCCGCGTGGCCCACTCCTGCACCTTCTTGATCCGCTCCCGCAGCTGCCCCGCCGTCGCCTCCGCGCTCGGCGGCCCGCCGCACACCCGCCGCAGCTCGGTGTGGATCACCCCGTGTGGCTTGCCGCTCTGGTGGACGTACGCCCCCACCATCGTGTTCAGCGACTTCCGCAGCTCCAGCAGCTCCTTGTGCGAGACCACCGGCCGCCGGTCCGCCGGCAGCTCCAGCAGGTCCGCCTCCGCGTCCGGCTTGCGCCGGCTGTGCGCGATCTGCCGCGACTGCCGCTTCTGCAGCAGCATCTGCACCTGGTCCGGCTCCAGCAGCCCCGGGATGCCGAGGTAGTCCTGCTCCTCCTCGCTGCCCGGGTGCGCCTGCATGCCGAACTCGGCGCCGTCGTACAGCACCCGGTCGAAGACGGCGTCGGACTCCAGCGCCTCGAAGGACATCTGCTCGTCCTCGCCGGTGTCCTCGTCCTCCTGCCGGTTCGCCTCGTCCATCTCCTTCTCGGACTCGGCGTACGGGTCGTCCTCGCCCTGCTTCTTCGGCTTGTCGAGGACGTGGTCGCGTTCGACCTCCATCTCGTTGGCGAAGCCCAGAAGATAAGGAATGGTCGGCAGGAACACGGAAGCCGTCTCGCCGCGCCGTCTCGAGCGCACGAAGCGCCCGACGGCCTGTGCGAAGAACAGCGGGGTCGAGATCGTCGTCGCGTACACGCCCACCGCGAGGCGCGGTACGTCGACGCCTTCGGACACCATCCGGACCGCGACCATCCAGCGGTCGTCGTTCCCGCTGAAGGTGTCGATGTTCTTCGAGGCGCCGGTGTCGTCGGAGAGCACCAGGGTGGCCTTCGTCCCGGTGATCTCGCGGATCAGCTTCGCGTACGCACGCGCCGAGTCCTGGTCGGAGGCGATGACGAGCCCGCCCGCGTCCGGGATGCCCTTGCGGACCTCGGTCAGCCGCTGGTCGGCGGCGCGCAGCACGTTCGGCATCCAGTCGCCGCGCGCGTCCAGCGCGGTGCGCCAGGCCTGCGAGATGGCGTCCTTGGTCATCGGCTCGCCGAGGCGGGCGGCGATCTCGTCGCCGGCCTTGGTGCGCCAGCGCATGTTGCCGCTGTAGGAAAGGAAGATCACGGGCCGCACGACACCATCACCCAGGGCATTCCCGTACCCGTAGGTGTAGTCGGCGGAAGACCGCCGAATCCCGTCGTTCCCTTCCTCATATGTAACGAAGGGAATGGGGTTGGTGTCGGACCGGAAGGGCGTACCGGTCAGCGCGAGGCGCCGGGTCGCCGGGTCGAAGGCCTCGAGGCAGGCCTCGCCCCAGGACTTCGAGTCACCGGCGTGGTGGATCTCGTCGAGGATGACGAGGGTCTTGCGCTGCTCGCAGCGGTTGCGGTGCAGCATCGGCCGCACGCCCACACCCGCGTACGTGACGGCGACCCCGTGGTAGTCCTTGCTCAGCGGCCCGGCGGAGTACTCCGGGTCCAGCCGGATGCCTATCCGGGCGGCGGCCTCGGCCCACTGCTTCTTCAGGTGCTCGGTCGGCGCGACGACGGTCACCTGCTGCACGACATGGTGGTGCAGCAGCCAGGACGCGAGCGTCAGCGCGAAGGTCGTCTTGCCTGCGCCGGGCGTCGCGACCGCGAGGAAGTCGCGGGGCTGGGTCTGGACGTACCGGTCCAGCGCACCCTGCTGCCAGGCGCGCAGCTTGCTGGCGGTACCCCAGGGGGCACGGCCGGGGAAGGCGGGTGAGAGGTGGTGGGAGGCGGTAGTAGTCACGGTCTCCGGTTCGGGCTCTCGGTGGCGGTGGCGGCGGTCGTACGTAGGACAACCGGGCCACCTTACCGGGGCCGGACGGCCCCTCGCGGAGGGACAGGCCCGTGACCTCGGCGGGTGCGGTGAGCGTCACATCCGGCGCAACCGCTCGGCGATACGGGCCACATCGGGCTCGTCACCGGCCGCGACATCGATGACCAGTGCGTACGCGGCGTCCTGGTCGACGTCGGCGAGGTTGATGCCGTTCACGGCCAGGAAGGTCGCGGCGGCGAGCCAGGCCGTCCGCTTGTTCCCGTCGACGAGGGGGTGGTTGATCGCGATCCCGTGCAGCAGCGCGGCGGCCTGCTCGTACGGGTCCTCGTACGCCGGCGTCCCGAACATCCGGGCCCGCGGCCGATGCACGGCGGACTCCAGCAGCCCGGGCGCGCGCAGCTCGACGCTCTGCTCGTTGGCGAGGCAGGCGACCCGGGCCACGTCCAGCACCTCGGCGAGGGTCAGATGCCGCACGCCGATCCCGGACCCGGTCCCGATCCCGGACCCGATCCCGGACCCGGACCCGGTCACTGGCTGAGCCTCTTCAGCAGCACTTGATGCCGCTGCGCCAACCGCGCAGCCTCGCTCCCGACCCGCGCCCGCTCCTGCTGCAGGTACTGGCGCACGGCCTCCTGCGCCACTTCCTCGGGGGTCCGCCCACTCGCATCGGCGAGATCGGCAAGCCGGGCCCCATCGGCACCCTCAAGCCGAATGATCAAGTTCTCCATCCCCGCAGGCTACGCACAGACCCCCCAAGCCTCACCCGCTTTTCGGGAGCGCCGGCCGCGCCGATACCCAGCCCCGCGAACCCATCCGGCCGCCGGGCCGAATCCAGCCCCGCGGCCTGAGCGGTCTCGGGGAAGTGGGGTGCGTTCCCGCGTCGTGCGGTGCGGTGGATCGCACGGCGGAGCGGCGCCCCCGTACCGGGCGTACTCGGGTGCCGCGACAACGCGGCGAGGTGCCGTGCCGG